>NZ_CP018870.1:1705000-2305000 GCF_001941845.1 Streptomyces sp. TN58
TTCGGCTCCACCACGTTAGCGCTTTCCCTCTGCGACTCATAATCGAGTCACCGGCCGGGAATTCGGGAACGCCGAATGGACCCCCGCCGGGGGCGCGTCGTAGGTAGTGGGTTGGCCGCTCCGGGGTCTGCCGATGGCAGTGCCCGTAAAAGCGGCTCGAACTACGTTAGACGTCCGGCAAGGGTGCGTCAAGTTGAGCGGCGGCGCGGCGCGTGGGCCCGGTAGGGGCTCACCGTCGGGTCGTGGGTGATCCAGAAGCGGTACGGGTGGTCCGCGCCGGCTCCGCCGACTCCCGTGCGTGGCCCGCTGCTGACCAGGTCAGGCCAGGTGGGGGTGCCCGTGAGGACGGACAAGGGGGAATCGGGGCCCCCACACAGGTCGGTCCCGTCGAGTGAGCGGTCCACGTCCAGGGCGGTGGCCAGGCGAGCCGGGCCTTTGGCGAGTTCACTCGGCCTTCTGGCTGAAACTCGACGTTTGGCGGCCAGGTCGGCGCCGGTCGTGATCTCCCCCGCCCGCAGCAGGACCCCGCTCGCATGGCCCGGCGGGCCGCACACCAGGTTGAGGCTGAACCACATGCCGTAGATGAAGTAGACGTACGCGTGTCCGGGTGGACCGAACATCGACGCGTTCCGCGCCGTGCGTCCGCGGTAGGCGTGGGAACCCGGATCGGACTCCCCTTCGTACGCCTCTACCTCCGTGATGCGCAGCTCCAGGGGGCCCTCCTCGGTATTGCGGACCAGGGTGCGGCCGAGGAGGTCCGGGGCCACGGTGAGGACCGGGCGGTCGAAGAAGGACCGGGACAGGGGCGTACGGTCGAGTCGTGCGCTCATCCGGTCGAGCGTAGTGGAAGGCGCTCACCTGCAACCGGGGCCTAAGGTTCCGCGTTTGTAAGGGGTAGTCGCGGCGTAGTCGCCAGATCGTTCAAGGGGAGTTTGAGCATGGGCTTCAAGAAGCTGTTCGCGAGCCTGGGTGCCGGTGGTGCCTCGGTGGACACGATCATCACCGAGCCGAACGTCGTACCGGGCGGGATCGTCCAGGGCGAGGTCCGGCTCCAGGGCGGATCCGTGGAGCAGCAGATCGAGGGGCTGTCCGTCGGGCTGCAGGCCCGGGTCGAGGTCGAGGGCGGTGACCAGGAGTACAAGCAGGACGTCGTCTTCACCAAGCAGCGCCTCGGCGGTGCCTTCCAGGTGCAGGCCGGCGCGCTGCACGTGGTGCCCTTCGCCCTGGAGATCCCCTGGGAGACGCCGATCACCCACTTCGCGGGTCAGCACCTGCACGGCATGAACATCGGGGTCAGCACCGAGCTGGAGATCGCGCGTGCGGTCGACGCGGGCGACCTCGACGCGATCAACGTGCACCCGGTGCCGGCCCAGCAGGCGATCCTGGACGCCTTCCGCCAGCTCGGCTTCACCTTCCGCAGCGCGGACATGGAGCGCGGTCACATCCGCGGGACGCGGCAGACGCTCCCCTTCTACCAGGAGATCGAGTTCCTGCCGCCGTCGCAGTACCGGGGTCTGCACCAGGTCGAGCTGACGTTCGTCTCGGACGGCCGTGAGATGGACGTCGTCCTGGAGATGGACAAGAAGCCGGGCCTGTTCAGCGAGGGCAGCGACACCTACCGCTGCTTCCAGGTGGGTCTGCAGTCGTACCAGGACACGGACTGGGCGGCGTACCTGAACCAGTGGATCGCCTCGGTGGGCTCGCAGCGCAACTGGTTCTAGGGGGCGTCGGCGGTGTCCCGCCGATCCGGCCCGTTCGGTGGGTCACCCCCTAGGCTCGGGACCGCGTCCGTACACGGCGGGCGCGGTCCGATGTCGCTCCCCCTTCCGGAGGTTCAGCAGTGTCAGAGCAGAGCAGGGCGCCCCTTCCGCACGACTTCCACCCCGAGGTCGCGTCCTTCACGGTGACCAGTGAGGACGTCTCCCACGGGGAGGACCTCCACGCCGCGCAGGTCCTGACGGGGAAGAACGTCTCGCCGCATCTGCGCTGGGAGGGTTTTCCCGAGGGGACGAAGAGCTTCGCGGTGACCTGCTTCGACCCGGACGCCCCCACGGGCAGCGGGTTCTGGCACTGGGTGCTCTTCGACCTGCCCGCCTCGGTGACGGAGCTGCCGGCGGGCGCGGGTACGGGGGACTTCACCGGCCTGCCCGAGGGGGCCGTGCACGCGCGGAACGACTACGGGACGCGGGACTTCGGCGGCGCGGCCCCGCCGCGCGGGGAGCGGCACCGCTACGTCTTCACCGTGTATGCGGTGGACCGGGAGCAGCTCGGCCCGGACGAGGACTCCTCGCCGGCGGTCGTCGGATTCCATCTGCGGTTCCACGCGCTGGGGCGCGCGCAGCTCGTGGCGGAGTACGAGGCGCCCGCCGCACGCTGATCGTCCACCCGGTGTTTGCCCGGTCCCAGGTCTGAAGTCGGCCGGGACCGGGCATTTTTATTGCGTTGTCCCGCGTGGCGCGCGCGGCCAGAGTGGTCGCGGGCCCTGCCGCCATGGTGGTCGCGGGCCTGCACACGGGAGGTGGGCGAGATGCGGGACACGCTGGTGCTGAATGCGAGCTTCGAGCCGCTGTCGACGGTGACGCTGAACCGGGCTGTGGTCCTGGTGCTCCAGGACAAGGCCGTCGTCGAACAGTCGCACCCCGATCTCCGTGTCCGCGCCGCCACCATGGAGCTTCCGATGCCTCGGGTGATCCGGCTGTGCAGGTATGTCAGGGTGCCCTTCCGAAGACACGCTCCCTGGTCGCGGAGGGGGGTGCTGGTCCGGGACCAGCACCGGTGCGCGTACTGCGGCAAGCGCGCGACCACGGTGGACCACGTACTGCCCCGGGCCCAGGGCGGTGGGGACACCTGGCTGAACACGGTGGCGTCCTGCGCCGAGGACAACCACCGCAAGGCGGCCCGGACTCCGGAGGAGGCGGGGATGCCGCTCCTCCGGAAGCCGTTCGTGCCGTCTCCGGCGGACGCGATGCTCCTCGCGCTGGGGGTGGCCGGGCAGGACGCGCTGCCGGAGTGGCTGGAGCGTTCCGCCTAGGGCGCCTGCGCTGAGCGGCGTAGTTCTGCTACGTCGCTCAGCGGAGCAGCAGCTGGACGATCGCGAGGGTTCCGACCGTCACGATGACCCCGCGCAGGACGGTCGGCGGGAGTCGGCGGCCGACCTTCGCGCCGATCTGGCCGCCGATCGTCGAGCCGACGGCGATGAGGAGGACGGCCGTCCAGTCGAACTCGGCGACGAAGAGGAAGAAGACGGCCGCGATGCCGTTCACCAGGGCGGCGATGACGTTCTTGACGGCGTTGATCCGTTGCAGGTCGTCTCGGAGGAGCAGGCCCATCAGGCCGAGGTAGAGCACGCCCTGGGCCGCGCCGAAGTAGCCGCCGTAGGCGCTGGAGAACAGCATGCCGCCGAGCAGGACCGGGCCGCCGTCGGGGTGGCCGGTGTCGCCTCCGGCGGCTTCCTGGCGTCGGCGCAGGGCGGCCGCGAGCCGGGGCTGCAGGATGACGAGGACGAGGGCGAGCCCGATCAGGACGGGCACGATCGTGTCGAAGGAGTCGGACGGCAGGGCCAGGAGCAGGGCCGCGCCCGCGAGCCCCCCGACGGCGGAGACCGCTCCGAGCCGCAGGACACGGGCGCGCTGCCCCTGGAGCTCCTTGCGGTAGCCGATGGCGCCGCTGATGGAACCGGGAACCAGGCCGAGGGTGTTGGAGACGTTGGCGGTGACCGGTGGCAGGCCGGTGGCCAGCAGCACCGGGAAGGTGATGAGGGTGCCGGAGCCGACGATGGTGTTGATCGTGCCTGCGCCGATGCCGGCGGCGAAGACCGCGAGTGCTTCCCAGATGGACATGGACGGTGCCATCCCCTTTGCATGAGTGAGTCGCCTCCCCGCCATGAAGGTCGAGGGGCCTCACTGATCATGCAGCAAGGAGTGGGGGGTCAGTCGATGGGGGGCTGCTCGCGGCGGTCCGCGCTGTCCTTGTCCCGGGCGGCCGGGATGCCGCCGCCGTCCTTGCCGGAGTTCTGCGGGTTGAAGCCCGAACCGCCGCCGAGGGGGCCGAAGTTGCCCATGGCGCCGGAGAGGCCCTTGAGGGCGTCGCCGATTTCGCTGGGGACGATCCAGAGCTTGTTGGCGTCGCCCTCGGCGATCTTCGGGAGCATCTGCAGGTACTGGTAGGCGAGGAGCTTCTGGTCGGCGTCGCCGGCGTGGATGGACTCGAACACCGTACGGATGGCCTGTGCTTCACCCTCGGCCTTGAGTGCGGCGGCCTTGGCCTCGCCCTCGGCGCGCAGGATGGAGGACTGCTTCTCACCCTCGGCGCGCAGGATCTCGGACTGCCGGACGCCCTCGGCCTGGAGGATCGCGGCGCGCTTGTCGCGGTCGGCGCGCATCTGCTTCTCCATCGAGTCCTGGATGGAGGTCGGCGGCTCGATGGCCTTGAGCTCGACGCGGTTGACGCGGATGCCCCACTTGCCGGTGGCCTCGTCGAGGACTCCGCGCAGGGCGGCGTTGATCTCCTCGCGGGAGGTGAGGGTGCGCTCCAGGTCCATGCCGCCGATGATGTTGCGCAGCGTGGTGACGGTGAGCTGTTCGATGGCCTGGATGTAGCTGGCCACTTCGTAGGTGGCCGCGCGTGCGTCGGTCACCTGGTAGTAGATGACGGTGTCGATGTTGACGACCAGGTTGTCCTGGGTGATGACGGGCTGCGGCGGGAAGGGGACGACCTGTTCGCGCAGGTCGATCCGGTTGCGGATGGAGTCGATGAACGGGACGACGATGTTGAGGCCCGCGTTCAGGGTGCGGGTGTAGCGGCCGAACCGCTCGACGATGGCGGCGCTGGCCTGCGGGATCACCTGGATCGTCTTGACCAGTGCGATGAAGACCAGAACCACCAGAATGATCAGGACGATGATGATCGGTTGCATGCGGTTCCCCGTGCCCTTCCGGCTGTCTGTGCTGCCCCGTTGATCGGAGTCTCGCAGACCTGGGGGCCGCGAGCAGGCGCTTTCACATCACGATGGCGGTGGCTCCGTCGATCTCCACCACGTCGACGGACCGGCCGGGTTCGAAGCTGGTGTCGGCGTCGAGGGCGCGGGCGGACCAGACCTCGCCGGCGAGTTTGATCCTGCCGCCCGTCCCGTCGACGCGTTCGAGGACGACGGCGCTTCTGCCCTTCAACGCGTCGATTCCGCTGCGGTGTTGGGGGCGCTGGTCGCGGTGGCGGTTGGCGATGGGCCGGACCACGGCGATCAGCGCGACCGACACCACCGTGAACACGAGGACTTGGGCCACCACTCCCCCGCCGAGGGCCGCCGTGACGGCTGCCGCCACCGCCCCGACGGCGAACATGCCGAACTCCGGCATGGCGGTCAGGACGAGGGGGATGCCCAGTCCGACCGCGCCGATGAGCCACCACACCCACGCGTCGATGTCCACGTGGTCATGGTAGGTCGACAGGGCGCGGTCGGGACAGGGTGCGGGGGACCGTACCCGGAGCGTGACCGTGCGGGATGCTGCGGCGCGGGGCGCGGGCGCGGGGCTCACGCCCGGCCCGGCCTGGGCTGCGGGTCAGCCGAGGGGCAGGCCCTGGGCGGTCCAGCGGTCGGTTCCGTTGCGCTCGACGACCAGGGGGAGGCCGAAGCAGAGGGAGAGGTTGCGGGAGGTCAGTTCGAGGTCGATGGGGCCTGCGGTGACGACCTTGCCCTGGCGGATCATCAGGACGTGGGTGAAGCCGGGGGCGATCTCCTCGACGTGGTGCGTGACCATGACCATGGAGGGGGCGAGCGGGTCGCGGGCGAGGCGGCCGAGGCGGCGTACGAGGTCCTCGCGGCCGCCGAGGTCGAGGCCCGCGGCGGGCTCGTCGAGGAGCAGCAGCTCGGGGTCGGTCATGAGTGCGCGGGCGATCAGGGTGCGCTTGCGCTCGCCCTCGGAGAGGGTGCCGAACTTCCGGTCGAGGTACTCGGTCATGCCGAGGCGGTCGAGGAAGGCGCGGGCTCGCTGCTCGTCGACCGCCTCGTACTCCTCCTGCCAGGTCGCCGTCATGCCGTAGGCGGCGGTGAGGACGGTCTGCAGGACGGTCTGCCGCTTCGGGAGCTTGTCGGCCATCGCGATGCCGGCCATGCCGATGCGGGGGCGCAGCTCGAACACGTCGACCTTGCCGAGGGTGCTGCCGAGGATGGTGGCGGAGCCCTTGGTGGGGAAGAGGTAGCTGGAGGCGAGGTTCAGCAGAGTGGTCTTGCCGGCGCCGTTGGGGCCGAGGATCACCCAGCGCTCGCCCTCCTTCACCGACCAGGAGACCTGGTCCACCAGAGCCCGGCCCTCGCGGACCACGGATACGTCCACCAGCTCCAGAACATCGCTCATGAGCGTGTTGTCACCCCTTGCAGTCACGGTTCACTGTGCGCCGGTAGACGCAGCCCCAGGGGAAAACCTACGCCACTCGCGACGGGGTCCGGGGCCGGGGCCCGGTGCGGGTGGCGATCCGTAAAGTGGGGGGATGCTTTTCGAACCACGTTCAGGGCGGCTGGCCGCCTGGGGGAACGCGCTGCTGGCCGGTCTGGTCTCGCCCGACGAGGCCGCGATGTCGATCGTGGGCGAGGACGCCGTGCACCGGGTGGCGGGGCTGCCGGGCGAGGCCGGGCCGGTGGGGCTCACGCTGGCGCTCGGCCGGCTGCGCGCGCTGGGGGTGAGCGGTCTGCGGGTCGCGCTGCCGGCGCCGGGGCATCCACTGGGGCTGAGCGGGCCGCCGGAGTTCAACGCGCGGGCGCTGGAGGCCGAGGAGGCGGTCGTCGCGGTGGGCGCGGCGCTGGGGCTGGTGCCGGAGGTGGCCGAGGCCGGTCCGGCCGGGGACGTGCACGTGTCGGTGACCTGGCACGTGCTGCCGGTACGGGAGGCCCCGCCGGCCGATGTGCCGTCGCTGGGCGAGGCGGAGCGGGAGCTGGCGGAGGCGCTGCGCGAGGCGACCGGCGTGCTGACCCGGCTGGACGTGGCGGGGTCCGGGCCGGTGGCGGAGGCGGCGCTGTCGGCGTACCGGGCGCGGGCCGAGGCGGGGCGGGACACGCTGGCGCCGGGGTATCCGGCGCGGGCGGTACGGGTGCTGGCGCTGGCGCAGCGGGTGGACCTGATGGTGTCGCTGGCGTACGAGAGCGGGCACGGGGGTGCGGTGGCCGCGTCGGAGATGGCGGCGCGGGCGGAGGCGCTGCGGCCGGTAGAGCGGGTCGCGCGGCGGGCGCTGGTCGCCGCGTACAACTCGGCGGTGGAGCAGCACTAGGGTCTGTATCGAGTTGCCCCGTGGAGCAAGGAGCGGCGTTCGGTGCGTGCCCTCGGCGTGCGGGACGAATGTCCTCGTAGCGGAGCTACCAGGGCATTCGGCTCGTGCGCCGAGGGTGCGTGCCGGGCGTCGCGACGCCGCGGGGCAACTCGATACAGGCCCCAAGGGGGTGTCGTCCGCCCGCAGGGCGGTCATCGCGCGGGCGATCCCGACAACGCCGCGAGGTGCCGTGCCAGGCGCCGCGAGCCGGACGGGACTTTCGCAACACGCCCCAGCCGCCTCCCGCGGGGTGTCGGGCCCCGGAGTGCGCCCGGGCTTCGCGGGGCTCCGCCCCGCAACCCGCGCCTCGAACGCCGGCGGGGCCGGCTCGTGCGCCCGGACCCGGCGGGCCCGGGTGGGCGGGGGTGCCTCGAACGCCGGCGGGGCCGGTTCAGCGCGGGGCCGGCTGCGTGGCGACGCCTGTGGGGCCGTCTCCCACCGGGACGGTGGCCGTGGGGGTGGCCGTTTCGGTGTCGATCACCGTCAGGGTGTCGGAGTCGAAGTTGCTGACGTACACACGGGAGCCGTCCGGGTCGACGGCGAGGCCGTTGGGGCCGTCGCCCACGGGGATGGTGTCCGTGACGGTGTGCCTGCGGGTGTCGATGACCGACACGGTGTCCGAGCCGATGTCGGCGACGTAGACCCGGCGGCCGTCCGGCCGTACTCCGATGCCGGCGGGCTGGTCGCCGACCGGGACGCGGGCCGTCTCGGCGCCTTCCCTGATGTCGACCACCGACACGTCGTCCGAGGTCAGGTTGGAGACGTAGAGGTGGCGGCAGTCGGGGGCGAGGGCGAGCGCGGTGGGTCCGGCGCCGACGGGGACGGCGCCGGTGACGGTGCCGCTGTCGGTGCGGACCACGGAGACGCTGTCGGACCCGGCGTTGGCGACGTAGAGGGTGCGTCCGTCCGGGGTGACCGCCAGGCCCAGGGGCGCGTCGCCCACGGCGATGGTGTCCGTGACGGTGCCGGTGCGGGTGCTGATCACCGACACGGTGTCGGCGCCGACGTTGGCCACGTAGACGCGCTCGTTGTCCGGCGAGACGGTCGCTCTGCTCGGTTCCCGCCCGACTGTGATGGTGTCGACGACCGTCCTGGTGCGGGTGTCGATCACGGACACGGTGTCCGCCCCGGAGTCGGTGACGTAGAGGCGGGCGCCGTCGGGGCTGACGGCGACGCTGTCGGGGCCGTCGCCCACGGGGATGTCGTCCACGACGGCGCCGGTGCGGATGTCGACGACCGAGACGGTGTCGGAGTGCAGGTTCGCGACGTGGACGACGGGGCCGGGCCGCTCGGGCGGTGCGGCGGACAGTCCCGTCAGGGCCGCGGTCGCGCAGAGCACGGCGGCGGTCCGGCGTGCGATGTCACTGTTCCTCGTCATGCGGGCAAAGCTAAGGGCTGTCCCGTGCTCCCTGGTGGATCGGCGCGGCCGGTGGCGGTGCGGGGTGAGGCTCGTGCCGGGGGTGCGTGGCGGCACCCGCCGTCCGGACACACCGATGCGGCTCCGCTTCCGGGGAGAGTGGGAAGCGGAGCCGCCGGATGGGGTGGGGTCAGGCGTTCACGCCGGTGTTGCCCCAGGCGCCGTTGAGCAGGCCGATCACGCTGACCGTGTTGCCCACGACGTTCACGGGGACGTGCACCGGTGCCTGGAGCAGGTTCCCCGAGGCCACGCCGGGCGAGTTCAGGGCCTCGCCCTCCGCGGACGCACCGCCGTGCGCCGAGGAGACACCCGCGCCGGCGGCGAGGAGGCCGCCCGCGATCATGGTGACGGCTGCGGCCTTCTTGAAGTTCTTCACGTTCTCGTTCCTCCGTTGCGTCGGCCGCGACCAGCCGTCGCGGCACGCATGGAGAACGGCCGCCCCGCCCGCCGGGATACGCCATGTGGGCTACATACACCCGTTTGTATGAATCTCATCCCGGACGGAGGCGGTCCGATTCGGGCTCGTCAGACGGCGATTCCGTGCCTGACCGCCCACAACGCGGCCTGGGTCCGGTCGGAAAGGTCCAGCTTCATCAGGATGTTCGAGACGTGGGTCTTGACCGTCTTCTCGGACAGCACCAGGGCGCGGGCGATCTCCCGGTTGGAGCGGCCGTCCGCGATGAGGCAGAGGACCTCCCGCTCGCGGTCCGTCAGCGAGCCGGGCCGGCCCGCCGGGGAGTTCTGGTCGTCCTGGGAGAGCAGGGCGTGGGCCACCTCCGGCTGGAGCAGGACGTGGCCCGCGCGGACGGAGCGGATGGCCGCGGCCAGGGCGTCGGGGTCGATGTCCTTGTAGACGTATCCCGCCGCGCCGGCGCGCAGGGCCGGGACCACGGTCCGCTGCTCCGTGAAGCTGGTGACGATCAGGACCCGCGCCGGGTTCGCCGACTCGCCGAGCCGGCGCAGGGCCTCGATGCCGTCGGTGCCCGGCATCTTCACGTCCATCAGGATCACGTCGGGCCGCAGCTCCTCGGCGCGGGCGATGCCCTCCTCGCCGTCGGAGGCCTCCCCGACGACCTCGATGTCCTCCTGGACCTCCAGGAAGGTGCGCAGGCCCCGCCGGACCACCTGGTGGTCGTCCACCAGCAGGACACGGATACGGCCGCCGCTTCGGCCGGTGCTGTCAGCCACCGGGGACCTCCATCTCGATCGTGGTGCCCCGACCGGGCTCCGAGTGCACGGCGAGGCGGCCTCCGGCGCCGCTCGCGCGGTCCCGCATGGAGACCAGGCCCAGGTGGCGGCCCGCCCGGCGGACGGCCCGGGGGTCGAAGCCCTTGCCGGAGTCGGCGACCGTGAGGACCGCGCCGCCGGCGGGCGTCCGGGCGAGGGTGACGTCGACGCGGTCGCCGTCCGAGTGGCGCAGGGCGTTGTGCAGGGCCTCCTGGGCGACGCGGAGCACCGCTTCCTCCTGTGCCGCGGGGAGGGCCCGTACGCCGTCGCAGGTGAAGGTGACGTGCGCGGTGTGCGCACGGTCGAGTACGTGGACGTGCGTGCGCAGCGTGGCCACCAGGCCGTCCTCGTCCAGGGCGGCCGGGCGCAGCTCGGTGACGGCGGCGCGCAGTTCGTCGGCGGCCTCCGCCGCGAGGGCGGCGACCTGATGGAGCTCGTCCTTGGCCCGGGCCGGGTCGCGGTCGACGAGGGTCGCGGCAGCCTGGGCGGTGAGGCGCAGGGAGAACAGCTTCTGGCTGACGGCGTCGTGCAGTTCGTGGGCGAGGCGGGAGCGCTCCTCGGCGATGGTGAGCTCGCGGCTGCGTTCGTAGAGCCGGGCGTTGGTGAGGGCGATCGCGGCGTGCTGGGCGAGGAGGGAGAGGAGGTCCTGGTCCTCGTCGGTGAAGACGCGGTCGGCGCCGTCGGGGGCGCTGCGCTTGTTCGCGAGGAAGATCGCCCCGAGGGTCTCCTCGCCGTCGCGGACGGGCATGCCCAGGAAGTCGGACATCTCGGGGTGGGCGGCGGGCCAGCCCTCGAAGCGGGGGTCCTTGCGTACGTCGGCCAGTCGCTCGGGGCCGTTCTCGTGGAGCATCGCGGCGAGGATGCCGTGCTGCCGGGGCAGCGGGCCGATCCGCCGCCACTGCTCCGCGCTGATGCCGTCGACGACGAACTGGGCGAAGCCGCCGTGGTCGTCCGGGACGCCGAGGGCCGCGTACTCGGCGTCCAGCAGCTCGCGGGCGGACACCACGATCGTGCGCAGCACGTCGCGGACCTCCAGTCGGCGGCTCATCGCGAGCAGCGCGGTGCTCACGGCGGCCAGGCCGCTGCGGGGTCCGCCCGGCAGGGGGCTTGCGGTCATGGCTTCACCGTACCGGCGGCGGTGACCTGCCGGATCGGGCGGTGGGAGGACCCGGGGCGGGCCGTGGGGCGTAGGTCGAAGGGACCTGTGGGGGTGGGGCCGGCGGCCGACGCGGGGGCGGCCGGGCCGTTCCTAGGTTGAGGGCATCTGCTGATCGGAACGAAGGCGAGGGTGCTGTCATGTCGGTGGCGATCGTGACGGGGGCGTCCAGGGGGCTCGGCCGGGCGCTGGCCGGGGAGCTGGCGGCGCGGGGCTGGGACCTGGTGCTGAGCGCGCGGGGTGCGGCCGCACTGGAGGAGGCGGCGGCCGCCGTGCTGGAGCGGGCCGAGGGGGTGCGGGCCGAGGGGGTGCGGGCCGAGGGGGTGCGGGTCGCGGCGGTGGCCGGGGACGTGTCCTCGGCGGGGCACCGGGCGGAGCTGGTGGCGGCCGCGCGGGGGCTGGGCGGGCTGGACCTGCTGGTGAACAACGCGGGGGTGCTCGGTGCGGAGCCGCTGGTGCCGCTGGCGGTCCAGCCGGCGGCCGGGCTGCGCGAGGCGTTCGAGGTCAATGTGCTGGGGCCGCTGGGTCTGGTACAGGAGGGGCTGCCGCTGCTGCGGGCCTCGGCGGCGGGGGCGGTGCTGAACGTCAGCTCGGACGCCGGGGTCGTTCCGTACGCCACGTGGGGTGCGTACGGGGCGACCAAGGCGGCGGTGGACCTGATGTCGGCGGTGCTGGCGGTGGAGGAGCCGGAGCTGCGGGTGTGGTGGGCGGATCCGGGGTCGATGCGGACGCGGATGATGGCGGCGGCGGAGCCGGGTGAGGACCTGGCGGGGCTGCCGGCGCCGGAGGAGGTGGCTCCGCTGCTGTTGCGGCTCGTGGCGCTGGGTCTGCCGAGCGGGCGCTACACGGCGGAGGGGCTGGCCGGGTCCCCGGCCGGCAGCGGGGCCGAGCGATGAGCGGGATCGGGATCGGGAGGCGGACGCCGGGCGGGGCTGCTGTGACCGGCGGCGGGCCGGGCGGCGCGGCGGGCGGCGCGGCGGGCGGGCGTTCGGCGCCGGTGGCGGGGGGAAGCGAGGGGGCGGCTGCGGGGTCGGCTCCGGGACCACACACAGCAGGACTGTATATAAGGGACATACCTCGCGAACTGCTGGCCCGGGTTCCGGCTGAGCAGCGGGGTCCGGGGCTGGGGCGGGACTCGGTGCGGCTGCTGGTGTCCCGCGGCACCGCGCAGCCGTCGCTGCACGCGTTCCGCGAGCTTCCGCACCTGCTGCGGGCCGGAGACGTGCTGGTGGTGAACACCTCGGCCACTCTCGCGGCCGCCGTGGACGCCCGGCTGGGCGGCGAGGCCGTGGTGGTCCACTTCTCGACCCGGGGGGACGACGGCCGCTGGGCGGTGGAGCTGCGCGCGCCGGCAAACCGGGGGACGACCCGGCCTCGCCCGGGCGGGCCGGCGGGGGCGGTGGTGGAGCTGCCGGGCGGACGCGGCCTGGTGCTGGAGGAGCCACTGACGGCGGGCGCGGACCGGCTGTGGTGGGCGCGGCCCTCCCCCGCGCCGTACGGGGTCCCGGAGCTGCTGCGGGAGCACGGGCGGCCGATCCGGTACGCCTACACGGAGCGGGACCAGCCGCTGTCGGCGTACCAAACGGTGTTCGCGCTGCCGTCGGCCGACGGGGCGGGGTCGGCGGAGATGCCGAGCGCGGGCCGGCCCTTCACGGCGGAGCTGGTGGCACGGCTGGTGAGCCGCGGGGTGCAGTTCGCGCCGCTGGTCCTGCACACGGGGGTGGCCTCGCAGGAGGCGCACGAGCCGCCCTACCCGGAACGGTACGCGGTGCCGGCCGCGACGGCGGCACTGGTGAACGCGGCGCGGGCGGGGGGCGGGCGGGTGATCGCGGTGGGGACCACGGCGGTGCGGGCGCTGGAGTCGGCGGCGGACGCGCGCGGGGTGGTGCGCGCGGCGGGCGGGTGGACCGATCTGGTGGTGACGCCCGGGCGCGGGGTGCGGGTGGTGGACGGCCTGCTGACCGGGCTGCACGAGCCCGAGGCGTCCCATCTGCTGATGCTGGAGGCGGTGGCCGGGCGCGCCGCCGTACGCCTCGGGTATGCGCAGACCCTGTCCCGGCACTGCCTCTGGCATGAGTTCGGGGACGTCCACCTGCTCCTCAGGGATGACAGCCGTCACGGATCGCATTGCTGAAGCAACTCATGGTGAGAACGACGTAAGGGCGGTGTGAGCCCCGGCATAGGACCCACATCACTTACGAAGCTCTTTAGTGGAAGGGTGCAGGTCCTGTCGGTGCGGGCAGGCGTAGCGCCGGGGCCGCACGGCGGGCTCCGGCGCGCGCCCCTGATCCACTAAGCGGGATCGTACGTCACACCTTTGCCACAGGATTTTGCCGCCGCTAAGAATTGCTCCCGTCGCCAGGCGCCGCGGATCCCGGATCCGCTCGGCGCCTTCCTGCGGCCCCCGCTATTCGAAGAGGTTGCCCCGCCATGTCTGCTTCCCGCACTCCCGGTCACAGTCGTCTGACGAAGGCACACAAGCTGTCCATCGCCGGCGTAGCCACCCTGAGCGCCGCCGCCGTCGCCTTCTCCCTCGTCCCCGCCGACGCCGCCGAGGCCGAGACCACCATCTCCGCCGCCCCCGTCGCCTGGACCCAGGCCGTGAACGGCACGCAGACGAAGGCGCTGTACGGCCACCTCTCCACCCAGCACGTCATCGCCGCTGCCAACGCCAAGGCCGCCGCCGTCGCCGCCAAGGCGAAGGCCGACGCCGACGCCAAGGCCAAGGCCGAGGCCGCCGCGAAGAAGGCCCGCGAGCAGAAGGCCGCGGCCAGCCGCTCCGCCGCCCGCAAGCCGGTGTTCGCGAACAACCTTGACGGCTGGATCAAGGAAGCCCTCTTCATCATGAAGAAGGAGGGCATTCCGGGCACCTACGCCGGTATTCACCGCAACATCATGCGTGAGTCCAGCGGCAACCCGATGGCGATCAACAACTGGGACATCAACGCCCAGAACGGCATCCCCAGCAAGGGTCTGCTCCAGGTCATCCTCCCGACCTTCAAGGCATACCACGTCAAGGGCACCAAGTTCGACCAGTACGACCCGGTCGCCAACATCGTCGCCGCCTGCAACTACGCGGCCGACCGGTACGGCTCGATGGACAACGTCAACAGCGCCTACTAGGTCCTGTCTGGAGTCCGGATCATGAGTGTGGTGCGATGCTGCGGAGCCAGAGCATCGCACCGCACAGGTGCAGTCCGGCCTCGTAGCTCTTCGGGGTCTTGTCGTACCGGGTAGCGATACCGCGCCAGTTCCGCAGTCGGTTGATGCACCGTTCCACGGTGTTGCGCTCCTTGTAGAGCGCCGTGTCGTGCGAGACCGGCCGACCGCCGACGCTGCCACGCTTCTTGCGGTTCGCGGCCTGGTCGACCTTCTCCGGGATCACCGCTCGGATACCGCGTCGTCGCAGGTAGCGGCGGTTGCGCCGGGACGAGTACGCCTTGTCCGCGGCCACCGCGTCCGGCCGGGTCCGCGGACGCCCGATCGGGCCGCGTACCTTGACCCGCTCCAGGACCGGGGCGAACTGCGGGCTGTCGCCGGCCTGCCCGGGCGTGAGGACGAACGCAAGCGGGCGGCAGCGCCGGTCGGCTGCCACATGGATCTTGCTGGTCAGCCCGCCTCGGGAACGCCCCAGCTCGGCGGCTTTCAAGCGGGCCCTGTGTCGCCGACGGGCCCGTCGCCGCTCGATGCGCGCCTCATCCTCGACCTGTCCGTCCTGCGGCCTTTGCCCAGTCGCCTCGCCCCCTTTTCGACCTCGACGACCATCTCCAAGGCCGCCAACTGCTCGGGGTCCAAGGCCATTCCGGCGGCGTGATGGTGGGCCCGGGCGGTCGCCGAGTCCACGCTGACCAGGCCCAAGTCGGCCTGGCCGCGGGTGGCGGCCTCGGCGATCACTGCCTGCATGAGGTGCTGGAAGACGCCCTGCGTCGCCCAGATCTGGAAGCGGTCGTACGCGCTCTGCCAGGGCCCGAACTCGCCCGGAAGGTCACGCCAGGGGCTACCGGTCCGGAACCGCCACATCACCGCGTTGAAGTGCTTCCGCAGGTCAGGGATGGGCCCAACCGCGGCAATCGGCAGATGGGGCTCGATCAGGGCCCACTGCTCGTCGGTGAGATCGCCTCGCGCCATGACTGACGGTCTATCAAGACCGAGCCTCCGCGCGCAGGCGATCTACTGAACTCCTGATCCGAACTCCAGACAGGACCTAGGCCTTCGGCGGTCCTCGCCCCCTCACGCACCCGACGCCGAAGGGCGGCACCCGGATCCGGGTGCCGCCCTTCGGCGTTGGTGTCCTGCGCGGCCCGCGTGGCCTGCGGCCTACGCGCTCTCGCGCGGCGGCCGTTACTTGCCCGCGCGCATGACCTCGGGCTCGTGGCGGCGCAGCAGGCGCTGTACGAGGAAGCCGCACGCGACGCCGATGGCCAGCAGGATGATGATGTTCAGGCTCCACTGGCCGACCGTGGCGTCCCAGAGCGGGTCGGTGTTGGTCGGGTTCTGGGCGTCCCACGGCGGCATGAGCTTGCCGAGGTCCAGGGTGGTGCCGGCGGCGGCGACGGCCCAGCGGGACGGCATCAGCCAGGCGAACTGCTCCAGGCCCGGGGAGTCGTAGACCTGGAAGAGGATGCCGGTGAAGACGACCTGGACGATCGCGAACATGACGAGCAGCGGCATGGTCTTCTCGGCGGTCTTCACCAGCGAGGAGATCACCAGGCCGAACATCATCGAGGTGAAGCCGAGCGCGATGACCGACACGCACAGCTCGACGGCCGGCGGCATCAGCAGGCCGTCGGCGGGCAGCTCGCGCGGGGTGAAGCCGATCGCGCAGATGATCACGCCCTGGATGGCCGTGATGACACCGAGGACGATCACCTTCGACATGAGGTACGCGGTCCGGGACAGGCCGGTCGCGCGCTCACGCTCGTAGATGACGCGTTCCTTGATCAGCTCTCGGACCGAGTTGGCGGCGCCGGAGAAGCACATGCCGACCGCGAGGATCAGCATGATCGTGCCCGCGTCGCCGTTGAAGCGCGACGGCGGGGTCGGCGGCGCGAGGCCGAAGGTCGCCGGGATGACCGTGGAGACCACGCCCAGGACCGCCGGCAGGATCAGCATCAGGCCCATGAAGCCCTTGTCCGACGCGATCACCGAGACGTAGCGGCGGATCAGCGTCCACAGCTGCGAGCCCCAGCCCTGCGGCTTGGTCGGGCGCATCTGCTGCGCCGGCGGCATGACCACCGGCTGCGGGGCGACCGCGTCGAGCTCGGCGGCGTAGAGCTGGTAGTGCTGGGAGCCCTTCCAGCGGCCCGCCCAGTCGTAGTCGCGGTAGTTCTCGAAGGCCGAGAAGACGTCCGCCCACGTGCTGTAGCCGAAGAAGTTCAGCGCCTCGTCCGGCGGACCGAAGTAGGCGACCGACCCGCCCGGGGCCATGACCAGCAGCTTGTCACAGAGCGACAGCTCGGCGACGGAGTGGGTGACGACGAGGACCGTGCGGCCGTCGTCGGCGAGGCCGCGCAGCAGCTGCATGACGTCGCGGTCCATGCCCGGGTCGAGGCCGGAGGTCGGCTCGTCCAGGAAGATCAGCGAGGGCTTGGTGAGCAGCTCCAGGGCCACGGACACGCGCTTGCGCTGACCGCCGGAGAGCGCGGTGATCTTCTTGTCCTTGTGGATGTCGAGCTTGAGCTCGCGCAGCACCTCGTCGATGCGGGCGGCGCGCTCGGACTCGGCGGTGTCGCCGGGGAAGCGGAGCTTGGCCGCGTACTTGAGCGCGGTGCTGACCTTCAGCTCCTTGTGCAGGATGTCGTCCTGCGGGACCAGGCCGATGCGCTGGCGGAGCTCCGCGAACTGCTTGTACAGGTTGCGGTTGTCGTACAGGACGTCGCCCTGGTCGGCGGGCCGGTAGCCGGTCAGCGCCTTGAGCAGCGTCGACTTGCCGGAGCCGGACGGGCCGATGACGCCGATCAGCGACTTCTCCGGGACGCCGAAGGTGACGTCCTTGAGGATCTGCTTGCCGCCGTCGACCGTGACGGTGAGGTGGCGGGCCGAGAAGGAGACCTCGCCGGTGTCGACGAACTCCTCAAGGCGGTCCCCGACGATGCGGAACGTCGAGTGGCCGACGCCGACGATGTCGTTCGGGCCGAGGAGCTGGGTGCCGGACTTCGCCAGCGGCTGGCCGTTGACGTAGGTGCCGTTGTGGCTGCCGAGGTCGCGGATCTCGAAGCGGCCGCCGGGCATCGAGCGGAACTCGGCGTGGTGGCGGGAGACCTGGAGGTCGGAGACCACCAGTTCGTTCTCCAGCGCACGGCCGATTCGCATGACGTGGCCCAGCGAGAGCTGGTGGAACGTCGTCGGGCTGCGGTCGCCGCCGTAGCCCGGCGCCGCGGCCTGCGGCTGGCGGGGCACGGCGCCGCCGCCCTGCTGCTGCGGGACGTGGGCCTGCGGCTGGTGCTGCTGGTGCGGCTGCTGGTTCCAGGCCTGCTGGGGCTGCTGGTGCTGTTGGGGCGCCTGGTAGGCCGCGGCCTGGGGCTGGGCGTACGCCTGGGCCGGGGTCTGCTGTGCCTGCTGCTGCGCCGCGGCGGGCTGCGCCGGCTGTGGCGCGGCGGCGGCGCTCAGGTTCAGCCGCGGCCCGTCGGTGGCGTTGCCCAGGTGGACGGGCGTGCCGGGAACCAGCGCGGTCTGCTGGACCCGCGCTCCCTGCACGTAGGTGCCGTTGGTGCTGCCGTGGTCCTCAAGCCCCCAACCCTGGCCGTTCCAGGCGATGGTGGCGTGCCGCCACGACACCCGCGCATCGTCGATCACCACGTCTCCCTGGGGGTCGCGCCCCAGCGAGTACGACCTGGACGGATCGAGCGTCCAGGTCCTTCCATTCAATTCCAGTACGAGTTCCGGCACTCCAGCCCCACTTAAGTCCCCCGAGAATCCCCCATGACGTCAGGGAGTCTAGGGATGGCGAACATCCGGGGGAACTATTTCAGGCCTGGGGCCGTATGTGGAATCCGGGCCTTGCCCCGGCGTCTACGTCTGCCCGTTGACGGGGGCGAAAGCCACCCGGAGAGTGAGATACGGGACTTCTCGCCCGGGGGTTCCGTCGCGTACCGCTCGGCAGGTATCGGGGGTCCACCGCGTGCGCCGCATCCGCTGGGGAGACGTGTTCCTGTCCGCCGTGGCGGCCGTGGGCTGGTCCCTGATCGTGATGGCGGGGGTGGCCGGCCTGGGGCTCCACCTGCTGGGCGCGGACGCCGCCGGTGGCTCGCTCGGGGCGATGACGGCCGCGGTGGTGGTCCTCGCGATCGGTGGAACCGTGGAACCTTCGGGTGACGTCTCGGTCTTCGGAGTTGCCGGGGCAGGGGCCGAAACCTCCGTGGACGCCATGCCCTTGGGGGTGTCGCTGGCCGGGGCCCTGGTGCTGGCGGGGGTGTTCCTGCGGTCGCTGCGGGTCGGGTCGGGCGGGGGCGAGACGGCTGCCAGGGTCGTGGTGTCCACGGCGCTGCTCGTCGCGGCGGCGTGGGGGCTGGCGTGGGTCGGGCACGACGTGGTCACCCTCGACGGCGCGGCGCTGCCGAGGGCTCCGGCTCCGGTGAAGGTCGAGGTGCCGGGGATCGGGGACGTCGGCGGGCTGCTCCCGGACCGTGTCGGGGACCTGGTCGAGGCGCGGACCCGGGTGGGCTTCTCCGTGGAGGCGGGGCCGACGCGGGTCGGCGCGGGCGTGTGGGCGCTCGTGGTGCTGGCGTCGGCGCTACTGGTCTCGCGGCGCGGGCCGGCCGTGCTCGCCCGGGTGCGGCCCGCGGCCTTCGCGGTGGTGACGGCGGGACTGGTCGCGGTGGCGGCGGGCTGGGCGGCGGCGGTGTGGGCGGCGCTGGGCGACGACCATCCCCGGCGGGTGCTGGGCGCCGCGCTGCTGGGGGCTCCGAACGGGAGCTGGCTGGGGGTGCTGCTGGGGCTGTTCGTGCCGGTGCGCGGCGGGGCCTCGGGTGAGGCGGCGGGGCTGCTTCCCGATCCGCTGGACGACCTGCTGTCCGCGTCGACGCGGGAGCCGGTGACGGTGGCCCGGCTCGCGGAGTACGACGGGCGGGTCTGGCTGCTGGTGGCGGGGGCGTTCCTGCTGCTGCTCGCCGCGGGTGTGCTGGCGGCCGTACGGACTCCCGGGCGCGGTGTGGCGGGGTGCGCGCTGCGGCTGGGGGCGGTGACCGGGGTGGCGCTGGCGGTGCTGGTGCGGCTCACGCGGCTGTCGGCGGACGCCTCTCTGGCGGTACCGGGGGTGGACACGGTCGGTGCCGGGATGGAGCTGCGCGGGGACGTCCCGTACGCCCTGCTGCTGGGCTCGGTGTGGGGTGCGCTGGCCGGCGGGGCGGGTGCGCTGCTGGCGGGCCGGGGCCGGGGGGCGGCAGTCGCGGCGGTTCCGGGAGGCCGGGCCGGCCGCGACAGCGGGGGCGGGCAACCTCCGCCGCCCGAGTGGGCGGTGCCGTACCTGGATCCGGACGTCTCCTGGGATGTGACGGTCACCGGCATCCGGCCGCACCCTCCGCGGCACACCCGGCCCCCGGGGCGGCCGCCTTTCACCCCGCCGCCCCCGCCGGGCGCTCCACCGCCGCCGAGACCGCCGAGACCGCCCCAGCCCCCGCACCCAGCCGAGCCCCCCGAGGCGCCGGAGCCGCCGGTTCCGCCGCGGTGACGGCCGGGCCGGACGCGGCGCCTTCGCGGGCAGGACGCGGCACGTTCAGGAAGTGGGACGGGGGTCCTGTCCCGTGGGCGGGGAAGATACGGTGAGGGCACCATGAGCGCATCGCAGACCTCCGACGTCCCCACCCTCCTCGTCAAGATCTTCGGCAAGGACCGTCCCGGGATCACCGCCGGGCTGTTCGACACCCTCGCCGCCTACTCCGTCGACGTCGTCGACATCGAGCAGGTCGTCACCCGTGGCCGCATCGTCCTGTGCGCCCTCGTCACCAAGCCCGTCGGCGGCACCGAGGGCGACCTGCGGGCCACCGTCCACAGCTGGGCCGAATCGCTCAAGCTGCAGGCCGAGATCCTCTCCGGTACCGGCGACAACCGGCCGCGCGGCAGCGGCCGGTCCCACGTCACCGTGCTCGGCCACCCGCTGACCGCCGAGTCCACGGCCGCCATCGCCGCGGAGATCACCGGGGCCGGCGGCAACATCGACCGTATCTTCCGGCTCGCCAAGTACCCGGTGACCGCGGTGGAGTTCGCCGTCTCCGGCGTGGAGACCGAGCCGCTGCGCACCGCGCTGGCGACGGCCGCCGCGAACATCGGCGTGGACATCGCCGTGGTGTCGGCCGGGCTGCACCGCCGGGCGCAGCGCCTGGTCGTCATGGACGTGGACTCGACCCTCATCCAGGACGAGGTCATCGAGCTCTTCGCGGCCCACGCCGGGTGCGAGGCCGAGGTCGCCGAGGTCACCGAGCGGGCCATGCGCGGTGAGCTCGACTTCGAGCAGTCGCTGCACGCCCGGGTGGCGCTGCTGGCGGGCCTGGACGCGTCCGTCGTGGACAAGGTCCGCACCGAGGTGCAGCTGACCCCGGGCGCGCGGACCCTGATCCGTACGCTGAAGCGGCTCGGCTACCAGGTGGGTGTGGTCTCGGGCGGCTTCACGCAGGTGACGGACGACCTGCGGGAGCGGCTGGGCCTGGACTTCGCCTCCGCCAACACCCTGGAGATCGTCGACGGCAAGCTGACGGGCAAGGTCACGGGCGAGATCGTGGACCGGGCGGGCAAGGCCCGGCTGCTGCGCCGCTTCGCCGCCGAGGCCGGGGTGCCGCTGGCCCAGACGGTGGCCATCGGCGACGGCGCCAACGACCTGGACATGCTGAACGCGGCCGGGCTGGGTGTGGCCTTCAATGCCAAGCCGGTGGTCCGCGAGGCGGCGCACACGGCGGTGAACGTGCCCTTCCTGGACGCGGTGCTGTACCTGCTGGGCATCACCCGCGAGGAGGTCGAGGCCGCCGACCTGGCCTAGGAGCTGTCCGACCGTCCGACCCTGGTCGGCCGGAGACGAGAGAGGGCCCCGGCGGCCGGGGCCCTCTCTCGTGCGGCGCCGGTCAGTGGCCCTTGGGGGTCCAGTAGTCCAGCAGGGTGCCCACCCCGTGCTCCAGGGACTTCCACGAGCCGGTGAAGGAGAGGACCGCGAGCGCGGCGGTGGGGAATCCCGTACGGGTCATCCGTGCCAGGGCGTCGCCCTCCGCGCGTCCGGACAGGGCGTCGGCGAGGGCGTGCATGCCGGGGTTGTGGCCGATGACGAGGAGGTCCGAGACCTCGTCGGAGACCTCGTTCAGCAGGGCGATGAGCTCACCCGGCGAGGCGTCGTAGATCCGCTCCTCGTAGTGGGTCTTCGGCCGCTGCGGCATCTCCTGGACGGCGAGCTTCCAGGTCTCGCGGGTACGGGCGGCGGTGGAGCAGAGGGCCAGGTCGAAGGCGATGCCGGTGTCGGCGAGCTTCAGACCGGCGGCCGGCGCGTCCTGGCGGCCGCGTTCCGCCAGCGGACGGTCGTGGTCGGACACCTCGGGCCAGTCGGCCTTGGCGTGCCGGAGGAGGGCGATCCTGCGGGTTGTCTCTGCGCTCATGGCTCCCAGCTTCGCACGAAACGGACCATGGGGCGCAGGGGGTTGAGCGGGCTCGTACCGGGTGGTGGGGGCGCTCGGAAGGTCAGCCGACGGCGCGCAGGAGCTGCTGTGCGACCTGCACGAGACCGGAGACCTCGCCGGTGGCGGCGTGGGCCTCGCCGGATCCGGCGAGAAGCAGCAGGAGCAGGCTGAAGGCGAGTGCGGGCAGGGCCGGCGCCCACCAGTGCAGCCGGGTGCTCGCGGCAGTGGCGGCGCCCGCCCGGCGGGCGGGCGGGAGGGACCGTGTGCGCGTGGGGGCCGACATGGCCGCCTCCGTGGGTGTGTGGACCGGACTGGACTCGCTGCCTTCGAATCTACGGATCCGGGACGGCGGTTCCCATCGGGGGCACACCCCACTTCACCCTGAGGCTGGCCCCCTAGGGGGCGTCTCGCCGATCAGGCCGGATCAGGAAGCGCCGGCTGGTGTCGTGCATCGCAAGGCGGACGAGGGAGGCGACGCGGAGCGTCGGCGACCGAGGACAACGCGGCGAGGTGCGGCACCAGCCGACGCGAGCCCGGCGTGATCGGCGAGACACCCCCTCCGGGGTGGCGGGGAAAGCCCTACCACGCCTACGGGGAGGCGATCGTCGCGATGACGGAGATGATCACGGTGATGCCGAGGAAGGCACCGAGGACGAGGCCGAGCTTCTTGCGGCCGTCCTGCGGGTTCGGTTCGAGTACGGGCGACATGGGAGTCAGTTTCGCACGCCGCATTCGTCCTCGATCGTGCGGTCCCGCCCTGCCAGGACGCCGAGGGCGATCTGCGGCACGAGCAGGCCCGCCATCAGTGCGAGCGGCAGGTCCCAGCCGCCGCTGTGCTGGTAGAGGGTGCCGATGACGAGCGGGCCGGGGATGGAGATGAGGTAGCCGGTGCTCTGGGCGAAGGCGGACAGCTTGACCACGCCGGCCGGGGACTTGGCACGCAGCCCGATCATGGTGATGACGAGCGGGAACGCGCAGTTGGAGACGCCGAGCAGGAGCGCCCAGGCCCAGGCTCCGGCGGCGGGGGCGAAGTAGAGGCCGAGGTAGCCGGTGAGGCCGAAGACGCCGAGGGTGACGGCGATGGCTCCCTGGTTCCGCATCCGGCCGGCCAGGCCCGGTATGACGAAGGCGAGCGGGACGCCCATGACCATGGTGACGGCGAGGAGCACGCCGGCGGTGGACGCGGAGACGCCGGCGTCGCGGAAGATCTGCGGGAGCCAGCCCATGGTGATGTACGCGCCCGTGGCCTGGAGGCCGAAGTAGCAGGCCAGGGCCCAGGCCGTCCGGCTACGGGTGATCCGCGGGCCGGCGTCGGCCCGTACGGCGGCCCTCACGCCCGGGCCGGCGGCGGTGTCCGCGGCCCGGTCCGCCGCCCGGGCGGCGCGGGCGATGGGCAGCCACAGCAGCACGGCGGCGATGGCGAGGGAGGCCCACATCAGCAGGCCGGTGCGCCAGCTGCCCCCGAGGGCGCCGGTCAGCGGTACCGTCGCGGCCGCGGCGAGCGAGGTGCCGGCGGCCAGGGCCATGGAGTAGAGGCCGGTCATGGTGCCGACCCGGTCCGGGAAGTAGCGCTTGACGATCACCGGGAGCAGGACGTTGGTGAGGGCGATGCCGGCCAGGGACAGGGCGCTGGCCGCGAGGAAGCCGGCTGCGCCGTCGGCGAAGGGGCGGATCAGCAGTCCGGCGGCGACGGCGGCCATGCCGGCGCAGACGACGGCGACCGGGCCGAAGCGGCGGGAGAGCCGCGGTGCGGTGACGCCGAAGACGGCGAAGCACAGGGCCGGGACGGAGGTGATCAGTCCGGCGACGGTGCCGCTCATGCCCAGGCCGGTGCGGGTCTCCTCGAAGAGGGCGCCGAGGCTGGTGATGGCGGGGCGCAGGTTGAGTGCGGCCAGCACGATTCCGACGATGAGGACCGGGCCGAGCCAGGTCGGCTGCGCCGTGGTGTGCGGGGTGGCGACCGTGGCACGGTCTGCGGCGGGCCGGGCGAGCGTCGTGGTTTCTTCGTCGGACATTGAACCATCATAGAATCATGGGATGATTGGTTGTCCAGTCGCTCGCAGCCCGCTCCGCCCCCATCCGCGTGAGGAACCCATGCCGCTGACCTCGCCCCGGCGCTCCGCGCTCGTCGATCAGGTGATCGCCCAGTTGCGCAACCAGATCACCTCCGGCGAGTGGCCGGTCGGCTCGCGCATCCCTACCGAGCCGGAGCTGGTGGAGCTGATGGGCGTCGCGCGCAACACCGTGCGGGAGGCGGTGCGGGCACTGGCCCACAACGGCCTTCTCGACATCCGGCAGGGCTCGGGCACGTACGTCGTCGCCACCAGCGAGCTGGCCGGCGTCATGCACCGGCGCTTCGCCGGGGCCGAGCCGAGGCACATCGCCGAGGTGCGCTCGACGCTGGAGTCCTCGGCGGCCCGACTGGCTGCCGAGCGGCGTACGGAGCGGGACCTGCTCCAGCTGGACGCGCTGCTGGCGCGCCGCGAGGAGGCCTGGGCGGGCGGGGACGCGGAGGTCTTCGTCGCGGCGGACGTGAGCCTGCACATGGCGGTGGTGACGGCCTCGCACAACGACGTGCTGATCGAGCTGTACGCGGACCTCGGGGAGCTGGTGGCCGACTGGCTGAGGGCCGACGTGGGCACCGTGCTGGAGCCGGCCGCCCACCTCGACCACGGTCAACTGATCGAGGCGATCCGGCGCGGGGACGGGGACGCGGCGGCCTCGGAAGCCGCGGGCTACCCCTTCGTCTGCCTCGGCAAGGACGGCACGGGCGGCAGCAGCGGTGACAGCGGCAAGGGCGTTCAGCGAGCCCCGGTCACGCCCGTCGGTGGCTGACCCAGGCGGCGCGGACTTCCTTCCAGCAGCGCCCGGTGAGCTCGGCCCGGCCGGCCGGGCCCACGGCCACGGCCGCGCCGTCGCCGTCGAGGTCCCACCAGCGGTCGCACTCCACGTGCAGGCTCACCAGGTCGGTCTCGGGGTAGGCGTTGTGGCAGTGCGCGGTCACCAGGGAGCCCTCGATCGAGGTGGCGCAGTCGGCGCCGAAGAGCTCACGGGCCGCGGCCGGCGGGGGCTGCACGGGCGGCTCGGCGGGGATGTCGGAGTAGTCCACGACGGCCGGGCCCGTCACCTCGGGGCCGGAGGCGGCCCCCTCCCCGGAAGGCTGCGCGGCGACGGCCGGGATCAGGAGTCCGGTGGCGATCACCGATGTGACCAGTATGGATACCGCTCGGCTCGGCCTGGTGCGCACTCCTGCCTCCTCCCCGCCGGAGCCGGGAAGATCCCGACCTGGCCAGTTTGCAGGCATCTGTCCCGGTTTTCGACTCGGGAAGATCCGGTCAGCCGGTGAACATGTGACCGAAGCCCGCACCGACGGCGCAGGCAGCGAAACGGCGGCGGCCGCGCCTCCCCGAGGGGGGAAGCGCGGCCGCCGCCGTACGGGAACGGGGTCCTGACCGGGGGTCAGGCGCCCATCGCGTGCAGGCCGCCGTCCACGTGGACGATCTCGCCGGTGGTCTTGGGGAACCAGTCCGACAGCAGCGCGACGACGCCGCGGCCCGCCGGCTCCGGGTCGCTCATGTCCCACTCCAGCATGGAGCGGTGGTTCCAGGTGTCCGCCAGCTCGCCGAAGCCCGGGATGGACTTCGCGGCCATCGAGCCGATCGGGCCGGCCGAGACCAGGTTGCAGCGGATGTTCTCCTTGCCCAGGTCGCGGGCGAGGTAACGGCTGGTGGCCTCCAGGGCGGCCTTGGCCGGGCCCATCCAGTCGTACTGCGGCCAAGCGAACTGGGCGTCGAAGGTGAGGCCGACGACGGCCGCGCCCTCCGCCGGGAACAGCGGCTTGCAGGCCATGGTCAGCGACTTCAGCGAGAAGGCCGAGACGTGCATGGCGGTGGCGACCGACTCGAACGGCGTGTTCAGGAAGTTGCCGCCGAGGGCGTCCTGCGGGGCGAAGCCGATCGAGTGGACGACGCCGTCGAGGCCGCCGAGCTCGTCGCGGACGACCTGCTCCAGGCGGGCCAGGTGCTCGTCGTTGGTGACGTCGAGCTCGATGACCTTGGCCGGCTTGGGCAGCTTCTTCGCGATGCGCTCGGTCAGCGTCGGACGCGGGAACGCGGTCAGGATGACCTCGGCGCCCTGCTCCTGGGCCAGCTTGGCGACGTGGAAGGCGATGGAGGACTCCATCAGCACACCGGTGACGAGGATGCGCTTGCCTTCGAGGATTCCGCTCATGGTGATCAGTGACCCATGCCCAATCCGCCGTCAACGGGAATGACGGCTCCGGTGATGTACGCGGCGTCGTCGGACGCCAGGAAGCGGACGGCTGCCGCGATCTCCTCGGGCTGCGCGTAGCGGGCCAGCGGCACCTGCGCCACGATGCCCGCGCGCTGCTCGTCGGTGAGGACCTTCGTCATGTCGGTGTCCACGAAGCCGGGCGCGACGACGTTGAAGGTGATGTTGCGGGAGCCCAGCTCGCGTGCGAGCGAGCGGGCGAAGCCGACCAGCGCGGCCTTGGAGGCGGCGTAGTTGGCCTGCCCCGCCGACCCCATGAGCCCGACGACCGAGGAGATCAGGACGACGCGGCCCTTCTTGGCCCGGAGCATGCCCCGGTTCGCGCGCTTGACCACCCGGAAGGTGCCGGTGAGGTTGGTGTCGAGGACCGAGGAGAAGTCCTCCTCGGACATGCGCATCAGCAGGGTGTCCTTGGTGATGCCGGCGTTGGCCACGAGCACCTCGACCGCGCCGTGCGCCTCCTCGACCTGCTTGTAGGCCTGCTCCACCTGCTCGGAGTCGGTGATGTCGCACCGCACCGCCAGGACACCGAGCTCGGTGAGGGCCTGCGGCGGCTCACCCGACCGGTACGTGATCGCGACCTTGTCGCCGGCCTCCGCGAAGGCTCGGGCGATGGCGAGGCCGATGCCCCGGTTTCCTCCGGTGACGAGAACCGAGCGGCTCAACGGATCACCCTTTCGCTAGCGGTCTGAATACCGAAAACCTATAGGTCGCGCCGCTCGTACGGAGAATCGAGCCCCGACAGGGCCTCGCGGCGGGCTCTGTCGAGTCCCTACAGAAAGATGTAGGCACAAGGGCCCCGAGCGCGACATGATCGGGGCGACCGTCCCCGACCCCGGGAGGACTTCCGTGCCCCATTCCATCGACGCGGCCTTCACCGCGCTGCCCCTGCGGGCGCTCGCCGACGCGGCGCTCGCCCGGGCCCGCGCGCTGGGCGCCGACCATGCCGACTTCCGGCTGGAGCGGATCCGCAGCGCCTCGTGGCGGCTGCGCGACGCCAAGCCCTCCGGCGGGTCCGACACCACCGACCTCGGCTACGCGGTCCGGGTCGTACACGGGGGCAGCTGGGGCTTCGCCTCCGGCGTCGACCTGACCATGGACGGCGCCGCAAGGGTGGCCTCGCAGGCCGTGGCCATGGCGAAGCTGTCGGCCCAGGTGATCAAGGCCGCCGGTTCGGACGAGCGCGTGGAGCTCGCCGACGAGCCGGTGCACGCGGACAGGACGTGGATCTCCGCCTACGAGGTGAACCCCTTCGAGGTGCCGGACGCCGAGAAGGCGGCGCTGCTCGCCGACTGGAGCTCCCGGCTGCTGGCGGCCGACGGCGTCGCGCATGTGGACGCCTCGCTGCTCGCCGTGCACGAGAACAAGTTCTACGCCGACACCGCGGGCACCACGACAACCCAGCAGCGGGTCCGGATCCATCCCCAGCTCACGGCGGTCGCGGTCAACGGCACCACCGGCGAGTTCGACTCGATGCGCACCATCGCACCGCCCGCCGGGCGCGGCTGGGAGTACCTGACCGGCACCGGCTGGGACTGGAACGCCGAGCTGGAGGAGATCCCGGGCCTGCTCGCCGAGAAGATGCGGGCGCCGAGCGTGCAGGCCGGGCGCTACGACCTGGTGGTGGACCCGTCCAACCTGTGGCTCACCATCCACGAGTCCATCGGCCACGCCACCGAGCTCGACCGGGCGCTGGGCTACGAGGCGGCGTACGCGGGGACCTCCTTCGCCACCTTCGACCAGCTCGGCAAGCTCCGGTACGGCTCTCCGATCATGAACGTGACGGGTGACCGGACCGCCGAGCACGGGCTGGCCACCGTCGGCTTCGACGACGAGGGCGTCGAGGCGCAGAGCTGGGACCTGGTCAAGGACGGCACGCTGGTCGGCTACCAGCTGGACCGGCGGATCGCGAAGCTGACCGGCCTGGGGCGCTCCAACGGCTGCGCCTTCGCCGACTCCCCCGGGCACGTGCCCGTGCAGCGGATGGCGAACGTGTCGCTCCAGCCCGATCCCGGAGGCCTGTCGACCGAGGACCTGATCGGCGGGGTGGAGCGCGGGATCTTCGTGGTCGGCGACCGCTCCTGGTCGATCGACATGCAGCGCTACAACTTCCAGTTCACCGGGCAGCGGTTCTTCCGGATCGAGAACGGCCGGCTGGCCGGTCAGCTGCGTGACGTCGCCTACCAGGCCACCACCACCGAGTTCTGGGGCTCGATGGAGAAGGTCGGCGGCCCGCAGACCTATGTCCTGGGCGGTGCCTTCAACTGCGGCAAGGCCCAGCCGGGCCAGGTCGCGGCGGTCTCGCACGGCTGCCCGTCCGCGCTGTTCCGCGACGTGAACATCCTGAACACCACGCAGGAGGCCGGCCGATGACCACGTGCGTCAGCCACGAGATCTGCCGGGGGTCCGGGGGTCGCCACCCGGGACAGCACAGTCTGAACACCACGCAGGAGGCCGGCCGATGACCACGCGCGTCAGCCACGAGATCTGCCGGGGGCCCGGGGGTCGCCACCCGGGACAGCACAGTCTGAACACCACGCAGGAGGCCGGCCGATGAGCCGATCGACCAAGCCGCACGAGATCGTCGAGCGGGCCCTGGAGCTGTCCACCGCCGACGGCTGCGTCGTCATCGCCGACGAGGAGTCGAGCGCCAATCTGCGCTGGGCGGGCAACGCCCTGACGACGAACGGCGTCACCCGCGGCCGGACCCTGACCGTCATCGCCACGGTCGACGGCAAGGAGGGCACGGCCTCGGGGGTCGTGTCGCGCTCCGCCGTCACCGCCGAGGACCTGGAGCCGCTGGTACGGGCCGCCGAGGCGGCCGCGCGGGGCGCCGGGCCCGCCGAGGACGCCCAGCCGCTGGTCACCGGGACGCCGGTGTCGCCGGACTTCACCGACGCCCCGGCCGAGACCACCTCCGCCGTGTTCGCGGACTTCGCGCCGGCCCTCGGCGAGGCCTTCGCCCGGGCCCGGGCGGGCGGCCGGGAGCTGTACGGCTTCGCCAACCACGAGCTGGTCTCCACGTACGTCGGCACCTCGACGGGCCTGCGGCTGCGCCACGACCAGCCGAACGGCACCCTGGAGCTCAACGCGAAGTCCCCGGACCGGCAGCGCTCGGCCTGGGCCGGCCGGGCCACCCGGGACTTCAAGGACGTGGACCCGACCGTGCTGGACGCCGAGCTGGCCGTGCGGCTCGGCTGGGCCGAGCGGAAGATCGACCTGCCCGCCGGGCGGTACGAGACGCTGCTGCCGCCGACGGCAGTGGCGGACCTGCTGATCTACCAGATGTGGTCGGCGTCGGCCCGGGACGCGGTGGAGGGCCGTACGGTCTTCTCCAAGCCCGGCGGCGGCACCCGGCTCGGCGAGAGGCTGACCGACCTGCCGCTGACGCTGCGCAGCGACCCGAACGCGCCGGGCCTGGAGTTCGCGCCGTTCGTCATCGCGCACAGCTCCGGCGACGACGTCTCGGCCTTCGACAACGGCCTGCCGGTCCCGGCGACCGAGTGGATCCGCGACGGCGAGCTGGCCCGGCTGTCGACGACCCGGCACACGGCCGGCCTGACCGGCCTGCCCGTCTCCCCCGGCTTCGGGAACCTGATCCTGGACGGCGGCGGGGAGAAGTCCCTCGACGAGATGGTCGCGGACACCGAGCGGGGCCTGCTGCTGACCTGTCTGTGGTACATCCGCGAGGTGGACCCGGCGACACTGCTGCTGACGGGCCTGACCCGGGACGGGGTCTACCTGGTGGAGAACGGGCAGGTCGTGGGCGAGGTGAACAACTTCCGCTTCAACGAGTCCCCCGTTGACCTGCTGTCGCGGGCCTCCGAGGCGGGCCGCACGGAGAAGACCCTGCCGCGCGAGTGGAGCGACTGGTTCACGCGGGCCGCGATGCCGGCTGTCCGCATCCCGGACTTCAACATGAGTTCGGTGAGCAAGGGCGTCTGACCCACCTAGACTGAGCACGGCATTTCCACAAAACGTAAGGAGTCGAGAGACCGTGACGGACATCGTCGACGAACTGAAGTGGCGCGGGCTCTTCGCCCAGTCCACCGACGAAGAAGCGCTGCGCAAGGCCTTCGCGGACGGTCCGGTCACGTTCTATTGCGGCTATGACCCGACCGCCGCCTCGCTGCACGTCGGCCACCTGGTGCAGGTGCTCACGATGCGGCGGCTGCAGCTGGCGGGCAACCGGCCGCTCGCGCTGGTCGGCGGGGCCACCGGTCAGATCGGTGACCCCCGTCCGACGGCCGAGCGCACCCTGAACGACCCCGAGGTCATCGCGGAGTGGGTGAACCGGCTGCGCTCGCAGATCGAGCCGTTCCTGTCCTTCGAGGGCGAGAACGCCGCGGTCATGGTCAACAACCTGGACTGGACGGCGGGCATGTCCGCCATCGAGTTCCTGCGGGACATCGGCAAGCACTTCCGCGTCAACAAGATGCTGACGAAGGACTCGGTCGCCAAGCGGCTGGAGTCGGACCAGGGCATCAGCTACACGGAGTTCAGCTACCAGCTGCTCCAGGGCATGGACTTCCTGGAGCTGTACCGGCGCCACGGCTGCACCCTCCAGCAGGGCGGGTCGGACCAGTGGGGCAACCTGACGGCCGGCCTCGACCTGATCCACCGGGTCGAGCCGGACGCGCACGTCCACGCGATGGCGACCCCGCTGATGGTCAAGGCGGACGGCACCAAGTTCGGCAAGACCGAGGGCGGAGCCGTCTGGCTGGACCCGGAGATGACCACGCCGTACGCGTTCTACCAGTTCTGGCTGAACGTGGACGACCGGGACATCTCCACCTACATGCGGATCCTGTCCTTCAGGTCGCGTGAGGAGCTGGAGGAGCTGGAGGCGCAGACCGCCGAGCGGCCGCAGGCGCGGGCCGCCCAGCGGGCGCTGGCGGAGGAACTGACCACGCTGGTGCACGGCGCCGACCAGTGCGCCGCCGTGATCGCGGCGTCGCGGGCGCTGTTCGGCCAGGGCGACCTGGCGGAGCTGGACGAGGCCACGCTGGCCGCGGCCCTGTCCGAGCTGCCGCACGCCAAGGTGTCGGATCTGGCCCCGGTGGTGGACCTCTTCGCGGAGACGGGCCTGGTCGCGAGCAAGTCGGCGGCTCGCCGGACCGTGAAGGAGGGCGGCGCCTACGTGAACAACACGAAGGTCACCGCCGAGGACGCGGTGCCCGCGAAGGAGGACCTGCTGCACGGCCGCTGGCTGGTCCTGCGCCGGGGCAAGAAGAACCTGGCGGCGGTCGAGGTCGCCGGCGCCTGACGCGCCCCCGGCGCGTGGGCCCCGTACGGCACACGGCGGAGGGGTCGGTTCGGACCGCACGGTCCGGCCGGCCCCTCCCGCATGTGCCGCGGGTGCCGCTCAGGTCGTCCGGCGGCTGCCTCCGCGCATCGCCTTGTAGGCCATCTCGCCGAGGAAGACGAAGAGGACCGCGCCCGCGAGCTGGAGCAGGTGGCGGGTCCAGTCGATGCCGCGGGTGTCGGCGACCCCGATCCAGGCGGCGACCGCGTTGCCGAGGACGCTGCCGATGATGCCCATCAGCGTGGTCAGCCACAGGGGCTGGTGCTGTTTGCCCGGCAGGATGGCCTTGGCCAGCAGGCCCAGCACGAAACCGACGATGATCGCCCACAACCAGCTCATGTCCAGCCTCCTCCCGGCGCGGTGTGCGCACGTTCGCCCCAGTTTCGGCCCGGCCGGCGTGACCCGCATTTCGGGCGGCGCCGTGGGGGTCCCCCCTTTCCGCACGGCGGCGGGGGCGGCGTACCGTGGAAGGGTCCGGGCCGGGGAACGCCCGGCCGGCGATCAGGTGGTAGGACGTGGAACGGGTGAACCGACAGAAGCGGAACGGGGCCGAGGTCTTCCGGATCACCGGCGCCCGGATGGGTCTCGCCGAGGACGTGCGGGGCCGCCAGCGACGCTACGTGATCTCGATGACGGTCAGGACCCTGTCGGTCATCGCGACCGTGCTCTTGTGGAACGTCTCCCGCCCCGTGGCGGTCGTGACGCTCGTCGCGGGTGCCCTGCTGCCCTATGTGGCCGTGGTCATCGCCAACGCGGGCCGCGAGTCGACACCGTCGCTGCCCTCGCACTTCCTTCCGGCTCCGGTCCGTCCGGAGCTGGACGCGGGAAACCTCAAGAAAACCTCAGATCAATCATGAAGTTCCGGTGCACTCCACCCGGTCCTGCGTGACATACTGCTCACGCGCTCCGCATCCCCCGTCGGAGCGACGGACCGACGCCGGGCAGCTCCCCCCGTGGCTGCTCGGCGTCGCCATTCCGGCACGAACCAACACCGCGCCCGGCAAACCGTTCCGGCCACAGCACTAGGGTGAGGTCGTGACTTCCTCCGACTCCCCCACTCCTGACGAGATCCCCACCTGCTCGGCCAAGGGCTGCCGTGACGCGGCCGTCTGGGTCCTCGCGTGGAACAACCCGACGCTGCACACGCCGGAGCGGCGCAAGACGTGGCTGGCGTGCGAGGAGCACCGCGAACACCTCTCGCAGTTCCTGGGGGTGCGCGGTTTCCTCAAGGACGTCGTGAAGCTGGAGGAGTGGGTGCAGCCCGAGGGCTCGGAGCGCCCGCGCTGATCCGCTGCGGCGGGCCGGTCCGCCGGTACGGACCGGCGCGGACCCGCCCGGACCGGTGTGCGCCGGTCCGTGCCTCGCGGGTCAGCCGCCGATCGCGGACATGGGTCGGTCGGGCTGGAGGAACGAGGGGTCGTCGAGGCCGGAGCCGGCCTTCTTGCCCCACATCGCCACCTTCCACAGGCGGGCGATCTCCTCGTCCGGGGCGCCCGAGCGCAGGGCGGAGCGCAGGTCCGACTCCTCGGTGGCGAACAGGCACGTACGGATCTGGCCGTCGGCCGTGAGCCGGGTGCGGTCGCAGGCGCCGCAGAACGGGCGGGTGACGGAGGCGATGACGCCGACGGTGGCGGGGCCGCCGTCGACGACCCAGCGCTCGGCGGGCGCGGAGCCGCGCTCGTCGGCGCCCTCCTCGGTGAGCGTGAAGCGCGTGCGCAGCGATTCCAGGATGTCGCCGGCGGTGATCATGCCGTCGCGCTTCCAGCCGTGCTGGGCGTCGAGGGGCATCTGCTCGATGAAGCGGAGTTCGTACTCGTTCTCGACGGCCCAGGCCAGCAGGTCGGGGGCCTCGTCGTCGTTGAGGCCGGGCATGAGCACGGCGTTGACCTTGACCGGGGTCAGGCCGGCCTCGCGGGCGGCGGCCATGCCCTCGATGACGTCCTTGTGGCGGTCGCGGCGGGTGAGGGTCTTGAAGACCTCGGGGCGCAGGGTGTCCAGGGAGACGTTCACCCGGTCCAGGCCGGCGCTCTTGAGGGCCTGCGCGGTGCGCTTGAGGCCGATGCCGTTGGTGGTGAGCGACATCCTGGGGCGGGGCTCCAGCGCCGCGCACTGCTCGACGATTCCGACCAGTCCGGGACGCAGCAGCGGTTCGCCGCCGGTGAAGCGGACCTCGGTGATGCCGAGCAGGGTGACGGCGATGCGGATCAGCCGGACGATCTCCTCGTCGGTCAGCAGATCGGACTTGCCGAGCCATTGCAGGCCCTCTTCGGGCATGCAGTACGTGCAGCGCAGGTTGCACCGGTCGGTGAGCGAGACGCGCAGGTCAGTGGCCACGCGGCCATAGGTGTCGAGAAGCACTGTGGGCCCCCTCCCCTGTCCGGAAGTAGACATACGCGCGACGTGGGATCCACTCCACGCGTTCTCTTTCGAGCCTACGTGACGCATGTGTCGTTCCGTGGTGCCCGAATGAACGAGAGGTAACGCGGCCGTGTCGTAGGGACCTACGACACGGCCACTGCCGGTGTTCGGGCGGTGTCAGTGCGCCCCGGTGCCGGTGAGGGAGCGCACCTCCAGCTCGGCGAACTTCTCGGGGTCGGCCTTCTCCTTGGTGAGGACGGTGCCCAGCCATCCCAGGAGGAAGCCGAGGGGGATGGAGATGATGCCCGGGTTCTCCAGCGGGAACCAGAAGAAGTCGGCGTCCTTGAACATCGAGGTGGGCTTGCCGGACACGACCGGGGAGAAGAGCACCAGGCCTACGGCCGAGACGAGTCCGCCGTAGATGGACCAGAGCGCCCCCTGGGTGTTGAAGCGCTTCCAGAAGAGGCTGTAGAGGAGCGTCGGAAGGTTGGCGGAGGCGGCGACCGCGAAGGCGAGGGCGACGAGGCCGGCCACGTTCAGGTCGCGGGCCAGGGCGCCCAGGCCGATGGCGACGGCTCCGATGACGACCGTGGACCAGCGGGCGGCGCGCACCTCCTCCTGCTCGGTGGCCTTGCCCTTGCGGATCACGTTCACGTACAGGTCGTGGGCGAAGGACGAGGAGGAGGCGAGGGTGAGGCCCGCGACGACGGCGAGGATGGTGGCGAAGGCGACCGCGGAGATCACGGCGAGCAGGACGGCGCCGCCGGTGGAGTCCGCGCCGCCGCCGACCGCCTGGGCGAGCAGGGGTGCGGCGGTGTTGCCGGCCTTGTTCGAGGCCAGGATGTCCGCGCGCTCCAGCAGGGCGGCGGCACCGAAGCCGAGGGCGATGGTCATGAGGTAGAAGGCGCCGATGATGCCGATGGCCCAGTTCACGGACTTACGGGCGGCCTTCGCGGTGGGCACGGTGTAGAAGCGGATCAGGATGTGCGGGAGGCCCGCGGTGCCGAGGACGAGGGCGAGGCCGAGGGAGAGGAAGTCGAGCTTGGAGGTGGAGTCCTGGCCGTACTTCAGGCCCGGTTCGAGGAACTTGGCTCCCTGTCCGCTGTTCTCGGCGGCCTTGCCCAGGAGCTCGGAGACGTTGAAGTCGAATTTCACCAGCACCAGGAGGGTGATCAGCAGGGCGCCCGCGATCAGCAGGACCGCTTTGACCATCTGGACCCAGGTGGTGCCCTTCATGCCGCCGATGGTCACGTAGAGGATCATCAGGACGCCGACGAGGGCGACGACCGCCACCTTGCCGCCGTCGCTGGTGATGCCGAGCAGCAGCGAGACGAGGACGCCGGCTCCGGCCATCTGGGCGAGCAGGTAGAAGATCGAGACCACGATGGTGGACGTTCCGGCGGCGGTGCGGACGGGCCGCTGGCGCATCCGGTACGCCAGGACGTCGCCCATCGTGTAGCGGCCGGAGTTGCGCAGCGGCTCGGCGACGAGCAGCAGGGCGACGAGCCAGGCGACGAGGAAGCCGATGGAGTAGAGGAAGCCGTCGTAGCCGAAGAGGGCGATGGCGCCGGCGATGCCGAGGAAGGACGCGGCGGACATGTAGTCGCCGGAGATGGCCAGGCCGTTCTGGAAGCCGGTGAACTGGCGGCCGCCCGCGTAGAAGTCCGCGGCGTCCTTGGTCTGGCGGCCGGCCCAGACCGTGATGATCAGGGTGGCGACGACGAACAGCCCGAAGAGCGTGATGATGAGCGGGCGGTGCTCGGAGGCGCCCGCGGCGAGCGATGTCAGGTGGTGCATGCCGCTCATTCGGAGGTCTCCATCCGCTTCTTGATGGCCGCCGCCCTGGGGTCGAGCCTGGCGGCGGCGTGGCGCGCGTACAGCCAGGCGATGAGGAAGGTCGTGGCGAACTGGGCGAGGCCGAGCACGAGGGCGACGTTGACGTTGCCGAAGACCTTGGTCCCCATGAAGCCGCCCGCGTAGTTGGACAGCAGGACGAAGAGCAGGTACCAGGCGATGAAGGCCACGGTGAGCGGAAAGGCGAAGGAGCGGTAGGAGCGGCGCAGTTCGGCGAACTCGGGGCTCTGCTGGACGCTCACGAACTCTTCGGCCGTGGGGCCCGCCAGGGGCGTTCCCGCGCTGCCCGGGGGCGGCGCTGCTTCGGTGGTCACGGGGGAATCTCCTTGTGACGCAGGTGCGGTGGGGACGACGGACAAAACAACCTCCGTGGGCGGGGTCGAAGGCGCTGACCCCCCTTGGTCAACGGCACGGCCGGCGTGTCGGGACGGTTCAACACCTGTGGATTCTTCGTGAACTGATTTCTCGAACTGATGGCGGAGAGGGGAACGGCGGCAGTAGGTTCCCCTGTCATGGACCCGTCCGACGCGACCGCGTGCGGACGGCTTTTTCACGATGATCTGGAGAACCCATGGCTCATCTGGGATCCGTCCGCCGGCGCACCCTGGCCGTGCCGGTCGGCCTGGCGCTCACCGCCTCGCTCGCCCTGCTGCCCGCGGTGTCGGCCTCCGCCGCCCCGCTGGCCGCCAACGCGGACACGGCGGCGGCGAAGGCCACGACCACCGGACCCAAGCTGTCGTACGTGGCGAACCTGAACACGTACGCCACCATGAAGGCGGCGAAGAAGGCCGTCGAGCGGGCCGGCGGAACGGTGGTGACGGCCTATGAGCAGATAGGCGTCGTCGTCGCACACTCCCAGAACCCGGACTTCGCCAAGCAGCTGCGCGCCCAGCGCGGGCTGTTCGTGTCGGTCGGCGCCACCCGGACGGCCCCGATGCAGGCGGTGCAGACCACCGACGAGGGCACGACCCAGCTGCTGGGCGAGGCGGACGCCGCCAAGGCGGCGGCGCGGGCCCAGGAGGGTCAGGAGCCGCTCGAACCCAACCAGTGGGACCTGCGGACGATCAAGGCCGACGAGGCTCACAAGATCAACGATGGCAGCCAGGACGTCACTGTCGGCATCATCGACACGGGTGTGGACGACACCCACCCCGATCTCGCCCCGAACTTCTCCAAGGGCCAGTCGGCCAACTGCGTCGGCGGGGTCGCCGACACCACCGACGGCGCCTGGCGCCCGTACGCCGACGGCAGCGACCACGGCACGCACGTCGCCGGCACCATCGGCGCCCCGCGCAACGGCGTCGGCATCAGCGGTGTGGCGCCCGGTGTGAAGATCGCCGCGATCAAGGTGAGCGAGCCCGGGACCAGCCTCTTCTACACCGAGGCGGTCGTCTGCGGCTTCATGTTCGCCGCCGAGAAGGGGATCGAGGTGACCAACAACAGCTACTACGTCGACCCGTGGCTCTTCAACTGCAAGACCGACGACGACCAGAAGGCGCTGGTGGAGGCCATCGGCCGGGCCACCAAGTACGCGGAGCGCAAGGGCACCCTGCACGTGGCGTCCGCCGGCAACTCCAACCAGGACCTGGCGGCCGACTCCCTGGAGGACACCACCAGCCCGAACGACACCACCCCGGTCACCCGCACCATCGACCCGAAGGTCTGCCTGGACCTGCCCACGCAGCTGCCGGGCGTGGTCACCGTCTCCGCGACCGGCGACCAGGGCCTGCGCTCCTACTACTCCAGCTACGGCCTCGGGGTCGTGGACGTCGCCGCCCCCGGCGGCGACAGGTTCCAGGTACCGGCCACGCCGGACGCCAACGGGCGCGTGCTGTCGACCGTCCCGGGCGGCGGCTACGGGTACAAGCAGGGCACCTCGATGGCCGCCCCGCACGTCGCGGGTGTCGCGGCGCTGCTCAAGAGCGCCCACCCGGCGGCCTCGCCCTCCCAGATCCAGGCGATGCTGAAGGCGCAGTCCACGAAGGCCGCGTGCCCGGCCCAGATCTACGACGCCACGGGCGCGCTGATCAACGCCACCACCTGCCAGGCCAAGTGGGGCCAGACCGGCTACTACGGCCACGGCGTCGTGGACGCCCTCAAGGCCGTGAAGTAGTACGCCGCACGGTCACCGTGCGGACGGGCCGGCGGGGAGCTTCCCCGCCGGCCCGTCCGGCACTCCGGCGCACCGGCACCCGGCACTCCCGGTCAGGGCTTGATCAGCACCTTGAGCGCGCTGCGGTCGTCCATGGCGCGGTAGCCGTCCGGGACCTCGTCCAGGGAGACGGCGCGGTCGAAGACGGGCGCCGGGTCGATCACGCCGCCCAGTACGTCCTCCAGCAGCTCCGGGATGTAGGCGCGGACAGGGGCCACACCACCGCGCAGGGTGATGTTGCGGTCGAACATGACCCCGAGGTCGAGGCCGGTGCCGCTGCCGTGCGGGACGCCGACGTAGCCGATCGCCCCGCCGTCGCGGGTGATGCCGACCGCCGTGCGCATCGACTGCTCGGTGCCGACCGCCTCGATGACGCAAGTAGCGCCGCGGCCGCCGGTCAGCTCGCGCACGGCCGCCTCGGCGGCCTCGCCGCGCTCGGCGACGACGTCGGTGGCGCCGAAGAGCCTGGCGATGTCCGTGCGGACGGTGTGGCGGCCCAGTGCGATGATCCGCTCGGCGCCGAGGCGCTTGGCGGCCAGGACACCGCACAGGCCGACCGCGCCGTCGCCGACCACGGCCACCGTGGAGCCCGCGCGCACGCCCGCGCCCAGCGCGGCGTGGTGCCCGGTGCCCATGACGTCGGAGAGGGCGAGCAGGCCGGTCAGCAGATGGTCGTCACCGGCGGCGTCGGCGGGCAGCTTCACCAGAGTGCCGTCGGCGTGCGGGACGCGTACGGCCTCGCCCTGGCCGCCGTCGTGGCCGACCGAACCCCAGAAACCGCCGTGGTCGCAGGAGGTGTAGAGGCCTTCCTTGCAGTACTCGCACGTGCCGTCCGACCACATGAAGGGCGCGACGACCAGGTCTCCGGCGCGCACGCCGGAGACGGCCGGGCCGGTCTCCTCTACGACGCCCAGGAACTCGTGGCCGATGCGCTGCCCGGGCCGGCGCGCGGCCTCGCCGCGGTAGGCCCACAGGTCGCTGCCGCAGATGCAGGCGCGCAGGACGCGGACGACGGCGTCCTCGGGGCGCTGGATCGCAGCGTCGGGCACCTCCTCCACGCGTATGTCGTGCGGGGCGTGGATGACGGTGGCGCGCATGGTGGTGCAGTCCTCCGGCTAGGAATCGTCCAGTCTTGTACGACTGTGGAACCGTCCTACCGTACGCCTGCTTCCCGGGGGGTCGCGCCGGTGGCCAGCAGGTACTGGGCCGCCACGTACGTGGCCATGATCCAGAAGTCGGGGCGGGGCAGCTGCGGCCATGCGGCGACGCCGGTGGCGATGAGGGTGTCCGACAGCAGGAAGAGCGCGCCGCCGAGGCCGGCCCGCAGGCCGAGGGCGCTGGAGCGGAAGGCCATGGCGGTGAGCAGCAGGCTGTAGCCGGCCACGGGGATGCGCAGGTCCGCGGGGAGGTCGCCCCAGAGGAGGAAGACGGTCCCGAGGAGGGCCAGGGTGTAGGCGCCCCCGAGGAGCGGGTTAGCTGGCCGCTTGCCGAAGAGGACGAGGTAGCAGACGTGGCCGACGGCGAAGGAGCCCATGCCGATCAGGAAGGCGGCCTCGGCGTCGAAGAGCAGGGCCAGGTCCCCGCCCCAGCCGAACAGCAGGGCGGCGACCAGCAGGCGGGGCGCTCCGCGCGTGATCGCGTAGGCGACGAGCAGCGGCATCAGCACCGGCTTGGCGATGACGTGCCCGGGGTGCCAGTCGGCCAGCAGTGATCCGAGGTCGGCGGCCGTGGCGGCGGCGAACCCGCAGAGCGCGAGGCGGCCGAGGCGCGCCCGGCCGGCCGCCGCCCGCGGGACGGCCCAGGAGGGTGCGGGGCGGCCGGGGGACTCGGTGCTCACGCGGTGGTCTCCTGTACGGCCGGGTCGGCGGCGGGTGCGGTGGCGGCCGGGGCGGGCGCGGTGGGCGCCTCGGGCCTGGGGGCGGGCTGCCAGCCGGGGCCGCGGAAGACCCGGCCGGCCCGCTCGCTCCAGCTCCGGGCGGCGCGGACGTCCCGGGCGATGGCGGCGTACTCGTGGGTGGCCACGCGCAGCGGGTTGTAGGTGTTGATGTTCTTGGTGAGCCCGTAGACGGGCTTGTCGGTCTCGCCCACCCAGGAGCCGAACATCCGGTCCCAGACGATCAGGATGCCGCCGTAGTTGCGGTCCAGGTAGCCGCCCTGGGAGGCGTGGTGCACGCGGTGGTGGGACGGGGTGTTGAAGACGTACTCGTAGGCCCGGGGCAGCTTCCCGATGCGCTCGGTGTGGACCCAGAACTGGTAGAGCAGGTTGATGCCGTAGCAGAACGGGATCACGGCCGGGTGCACCCCGACGGCCACCATCGGCAGGTAGAACCAGTAGGTCGTGGCGCTGGTCCAGGGCTGGCGCAGGGCGGTGGTCAGGTTGAACTTCCGGCTGCTGTGGTGGACGACGTGGCAGGCCCACAGGATGCGGATGACGTGGTGGCCGCGGTGCTGCCAGTAGTAGAGGAAGTCCTGGGCGAGCAGCATCAGCGGGATGGTCCACCACAGCAACGGCACGCGCAGCGGGGTCAGTTCGTAGACGGCGGTGAAGACCGCGACGACCGGGATCTTCCAGAGGAGGTCGAAGCCGATGCTGCCGAGCCCCATGCCGATGCTGGTGACGGCGTCCTTGGTGTCGTAGCCGGCCGCGTCCTCGTCGGGATGGAGGCGGTAGCTCACCAGCTCGATGACGGTGAGCAGCACGAAGGCGGGTATGGACCACAGCACGACATCGGGCAGGTTCGGCATGTCCGCACCATAGAGGCGCCTTCGGGGGTGCCGCTAGAGGTTGTTACCGATCGGTATCCGTCGACGTTACCGACGGTTCACCGCAGGCCTCTCCCGCCGGGGCGGCTCGGGTCCTCCTGAGCCGCCCCGGCCTGAGCGCGGGGCTACCAGACGCGGACCGAGCCGCCCTTGGCGAAGGCCGGGCTCGTGGCGTCCGGGGGGATCTCCTTCAGGGGTTCGGCGATCTCCGCGACCAGGGGACCGTGTTCGGCCGCCAGTGCGTCGAGCCGCGCCAGGTCGAAGCCGTACACGCGGGCGGCGTTGCCGCCGACCATCGCGGCGACCTCCTCCCGCGGGAGGCCCGCGTAGGCGATGCGGAGGCCTTCGCGGGAGTACGGGGCGGTGCCCTCGTCGTGGGGGTAGTCGCTGCCCCACATGATCTTGTCGAGGCCGATCCGGTCCCGCAGCGGGACCTCGTGGGGGCGCATGAAGCTCGCCCCCACGAAGCAGTTGTCCCGCCAGACCCCGCTCGGGCCCCTGCCCATCGCCTCGGCGAGGCCCGCCCCGAACTTGGACTCCGCGGTGGAGGAGGCCGCGACCAGCCGGCCGTGGTAGTAGTCCAGCATCTCCAGCACGCCCGGGATCCAGCCGGAGCCCTGCTCCGTCAGGACCAGTTTGAGACCCGGGTGGCGCCGGAAGGCCCCGCCGAAGACGAGGTGCCACAGGGCGCGGTGCGAGAACCAGGTGGTCTCCACCATGAAGACGGCCCGGGCCGCCGGTTCGTCGCCGAGCGGCGGCGACGCCGAGCCCCCGTGGTGGTTGACCGGGACGTCGAGGTCGTCGCACACCGCCCAGAGGGGGTCGTAGGCGGCCGAGTACAGCTCGGGGACCGCCGAGCCGGGCGGCACGCCGGGGAGCAGGATGCCGCCGGTCAGGCCGGCCTCCCGGACGCGGCGGATCTCCGCCACGGCCGCGTCCACGTCGTTGAGGAGGATCTGCGCGACGCCCGCCCGCCGGCCCGGGGCGTCCGCGCAGAAGTCCGCCAGCCAGCGGTTGTGGGCCTGGAGGCCGGCCCAGCGCATCGGGTACTCGGCGGCCGTCGGCGGCTGCGCCATCAGGGAGGCCTTGGGGAAGAACGGCGGGATGGTGTTGGGGAAGACGACCTCGGCGACGATGCCGTCCGCCTCCAGTTCCGCCAGGCGCCGGGCGGAGTTCCAGTTGCGGTCCGCGGTGTCCGCGAGCAGGTCCTCGTACGGGTTCACGTAGGTGGCGGCCCAGGCGTCGAAGTCGTCGTGGTACCGCTTCTCCAGGTACGGCTTGTAGTCCAGGAGGTCGGCGCCCGCGTGGCAGTCCGCCGAGATCACCGTGTAGCGGTCCCCGCCGGTCATCCCGAGACCCCCAGGACCGGGAAGTCGTGGTCCGTCAGCCAGTGCCGGCCCACTTCGCGCGAGCGCGCCCAGGAGGCCGCCACCGCCGCCTGGTCCGGCGACTGGCCCAGCTCGGCCGGGGTGGGGCCGATCCGGCGGGCGAGCGGGGCCAGCTTCTGCGTGTCGAAGCCGAAGACCTCCGCCGCGGCGAGCCCGAGCATCCGCCGGGTCTCGTCGACCGGGATGTCGTGGAAGGTCCGGCGCAGCCAGTTCCGGGTGTCGGGCCAGGTGCCCTCGGGGTGCGGGAAGTCCGAGCCCCACAGGATGTTGTCCACGCCGATCTCGTAGCGCTGGGCCAGTTCGCGCCGCTTCGTGTTCGTCGCGCAGACGAAGACCTGGCGGTCCAGGTACTCGCTCGGGGGTCGTTTCAGCTCCTCGAAGGGCGAGAGCTTCTTGCCGCCGTGCGCGCCGAGGTAGAGCCGGTCCATGAACCACAGCTGGTTCGGCAGCCACCAGCAGCCCGACTCGGCGACGCCGAAGCGCAGGCCCGGGTGGCGTTCGAACACCCCCGACCAGAGCAGGAACCACAGCGGGCGGGCCGGCCACCAGGTGACCTCGGAGACGAAGATGCCCAGGTGGTCGCCGTACTCGTGGCGCGGTGAGGATCCGGAGTGGGTGACGACCGGCATCCGCGTCTCGGCCGCCGCCGCCCAGACGGGGTCGTAGCGGCGGTCGTGGTAGGGCGCCTTGTCCACCCACATGGCGGGGATCATCAGCGCGCCCAGCCCGGACTCTTGGCCCGGTGGATCTCGGCGACGGCCTTGTCCGGCTCGCCGGTGATCGGCAGCAGTGCGACGCCGCAGTGGCGTTCGGGGTTCTGCGCGACGAACTCGGCCAGCCAGCGGTTGTGCGCCTGCGCGCCCGCCATGCCGAGTTCGGGGTCCTGGTCGCCGGAGAGCCCGAGGCCCACGCCGAAGGGGGCCGCGGTCCGGCTGTCGACGGCGTCCGCGTCGGGGAAGACGACCTCGGCGGCCACCCCGTCGCCGTCGAGTTCCTTCAGCCGCTGCCCGGTGTCCCAGCCTCCCCGCAGGCCTTCCTCGTGATCGTGGAACCACTTCTCGGCGAAGGCCTCGTTGCGGACGCCCAGCCGGGTGGCCTCCGCGCGGCGGGCGTCCCGCTCGCCGAGGAAGTCGTCGAACGGTCGGTGGAAGCGGGAGTCGAGGTAGGGGCGGTACAGCTCGGTGGGCAGGCCCGCGTGGCAGTCGGAGGAGATGATCAGGTACGGGTCCCCGTACGAGCTGCCGCTCGTGGTGCCGCTCGCCGTGTCACGCGTGCTGTCGCTCGTGGTGTCGCTCATGGCGGACGCTCCTCAGTCGAGGATGAAGCTCTCCAGGTAGGCGGGGTTGGCGCGGTCGAGCATCGACTGCGACCGGGCGCGGATCTGCCGGTCGCTGTGCTCGCTCGGCGGCAGCATCCAGAAGCGGTCGGCGCGGATGCCGTCGACGACGTGCTCGGCGACCTCCTCGACCGGGGTGAAGGCCACCTCGCGGCCGGCCCGCCTCATCGCGGCCTCGTACTGGTCGAGGGTGCGGTACGGGGTCCTGCGCGGGCGCTCCTTCGCGTACCGCTCGGGCCTGTTGCGGTGGGACTCCCACAGTCCGGTGCGCAGCATGTGCGGGCCGGGGAAGAGCACCGAGGCTCCGACGGCCGCGCCCTCCGCCCTGAGGTGGGCGTAGAGCGACTCGGTCATGGTGACCACGGCGGCCTTGGTGACGGCGTACACGGAGGCGGTGGGCAGGGGGGCGATGCCGCCGTCGCCGGAGGAGGTGTTGACGACGTGGCCGGGGGCGCCGCCGGCGATCATGCGGGGGACGAAGGCCTGGATGCCGTGGAAGACGCCCCACACGTTGACGGAGAAGGCCCACTTCCAGTCGTTGGGCTCGTGCTCCCACATCCGGCCCTCGGCGCCGGAGCCGACGCCCGCGTTGTTGCAGAGCACGTGGACGGCGCCGAAGGCGTCGTACGCGGCGTCGGCGAGGGCGAGCACCGAGTCGCGGTCGCCGACGTCGACGGTCCGGGCGAGCACCTGCGCCCCGGCCTCGACGAGGCCTTCGGCCGCCTTGTGCAGGGCGGCCTCCTCGACGTCGGCGAGGACGACCTTCAGTCCTTCGGCGGCGAAGCGGCCGGCCATGGCGAGGCCGATGCCGCCCGCGGCGCCGGTGACGACGGCCACCTGGCCGGCTTCGAGCCGCATCTCACAGGCTCCCTTCGGGTGGGGCGTCGAGGATCTGCAGGGGGTCGTCGTAGCGCTGGTGGATGTACGGGAGCAGGGCCCGGGCGCTGACCCGCTCGGCGACCCGGCCCTGCTGGTCGGTGGTCTTCTCGCCGATGGTGATCTCCACGAGGCGGCGGACCGGGAGGTCCGCCACCGGGTCGAACATCGACTCACGCAGGACGACGTCACCGGTGACGTGCTCCAGCCTGCGGACCTTCTCGTCTCGGACGCAGTGCACGAGGACCGGGTCCGCGTCGAAGCCCGAACCGTCCACCGCCGGCAGGAACTTGAAGTAGAAGTCGGTCCTGCGGGTGGGTCCGGGCAGCGGGAGGTCGCGGTCGACGGCGCCGCGCACCTCGACGAAGGCGATCCCATGCCGGGCGAGCGCGGCGCGCACGACGAGTCCGTCGCGCTCGACGGTCACCTCGCCCAGCTTCTTCGGTTCGCCGAAGACCTCGCGGCCGCCGGTCAGCGCGCGCTCGTGGGTCATCGGCATGACGAGCGGGTACCAGCCCTCCACCGCGTCGTGCCGGGCGGCGACGGACACCGAGCCGGCGCCGAGCGGATGGCCGGGCAGGTCGACCCTGCTGATGTTGGCCCGTACCAGGGGCCGCGCGGCCGGTTTGAGCGGCGGCGGGAGGACCGCGGCGACCACGTCCGGATCGGTCTCCCAGAGGGCCACCACGCCGGTGGACCAGATGCCGGGGAGCTTGGAACTCTTCTCGCGCGCCGCGGCGATCTGGGCCTCGGTGCGCGCTCCGTACCGTACGCGTGCCATGTCTCGCACCACCTCTCGGTCGGGTCTGTAACACAGTTACACTGCCCGCGATGAAGGGTAAAGACCCTCGCACACAACAGAATTGACGTATCGACAGATCGGCGGTGCGCAGACATGGCCCGGTCCTCGCTGACCCGTGACGAGGTGCTGGACGCCGCCGCGTCCCTGGTCGAGCGGCGCGGTCCGGCCGCCCTCACCATGCGGGGGCTCGCCGCCGAGCTGGGCACCGCGGTGACGTCGATCTACTGGCACGTCGGCAACCGCGAGTCGCTGCTCGACGCCCTCGTGGAGCGGACCGTGCGGGAGATGGGCGCGATCCGCCCCGACGGCCGCACCCCGTCCGAGCGGATCCTCTCGGTGGCCCGGACCCTGCGCCGCGAGCTGCGCGGACACCCGCACCTGATCGCGATGGTCCACGAACGGGGGCTGACGGAGCGGATGTTCCTGCCCGCGCAGCGGGCGCTCGTCCACGAGGTGCACGCCGCGGGGCTGCGCGGCGCCCGCGCGGCGGACGCGGTGCGCGCCGTGCAGTTCCAGGTCGTCGGGTTCCTCCTGGTCGAGCGCAACCGCGAGCGCTCCCCCGCCCAGCACCCCGGCGAGAGCGAGCTGTGGGACGCGGCCGCGGCGTCCGACGACCCGGCGCTGGCCCGGGCGCTGGCCCGGCCCGCGGATCCGGAGCGGCTGTTCCTGCTGTCCGTACGGGCCCTGGTGACGGCCCTGCTGGCGCCGCCGCCGCAGGATCCGGCAGCCGGCCGGTAAATCGGTTTGCGCCGCGGTGCGGCCGTGGTTGTATCTGCTGCGCGGGGGCGGCTCCGCGACGTGCTTCCTTCTCACTTCTCCTATGCCGACGCAGCGCGTCCCCTCTCCGCCCCCGCCCTTCCCTCTCCCCGGTTCCGGAGGACTCCCCCCTTTGCCCGAGCTGTCGACCGTCCTGCTGCGCCGTCTCCACACCGTGTACGTCGACCAGGCCGGGCCGCGCCCCGGCGATCCGTCCACGGCCGAGGGGCTGACGGCCCTGGAGGCCGAACTCCTCGACCGGGGCTTCGCCCTGACGGCGCCGCTGCGCTCCGCGCTCGCCTGGCTCGGCCCTTCGGGGCTCGCCGACGCCGGCACCTCGCTCGTCCGCGACATCGACGTCCTGCTGGGCGCCGACCGCACCCACATGCCGCTGTTCCGCACCTTCCCGGCCTCCGTACCCGACGACACGTACGGCCTGTGGCTCGACCGGGTCTTCGCGCTGCTCCTGCAGTGGCCCGCCCAGCCGTGCGTGCTGTGCGCGGCCGTCGGCAGCGTCCACCCCGTCTCCCCTTGCGCCCATCTGGTCTGCCGCAGCTGCTGGGACGGCTCCGTCTACACGGGCTGCCCGATCTGCCACCGCCGGATCGACCCCGCCGACCCCTTCCTGGACCCGGCCGCCGAGCGGCCCGGGCGGCCCGCGCCGGGGGAGCCGGCGGGGCCGCTGCGGCTGCTGAACCTGGGCACCGACCGCGCGGCCGACGCGGTCACCGCCCTCGGGCGGCTGCTGGCCCGCCGGACGCCGCTGTCGGCCCAGGACACCGAGGAGGCCGAGGTGCTGCTCGCCGCCGCGCCGGTCGGCCTCGACTGGCTGCCGGACGCCATCCCGGTGCGGGAGACCAAGGCCATGGTGCTCGGCACCCTGCTGCGCGAGCGCCGCACCCGGCAGGCCGTACGGGCCCTGCTCCCCCGGTGGCTGACGACCGCCACCGACGTGCTGCGGCTGCTCGCCGTCTGGTCGGGCGGCGGGGCCGACCTGCTGGCACCGCCCCGGATGCGTTCCCTGCCGCGGCCGCTGCGCCGCGAGCTGCTGGCCGTGCTGGACGGGCTGGACCCGGCGCTGCTCGTCGAGGACGTGCTGCGCCACGCCGACCGGTGGAAGCGGGCCGCCGAGATCCTGCACCCCTTCGAGCAGTACGGGCGCCACCCCCGGGCCGCGCTGGCGTTCGCCGTACTGCGCGGGACCTCGGTCCACGGCACCGCGCTGGGCGAGGCGCTGCTGGCCACCGCCGCCGAACACCCCGGCGCCGTCAGGGTCGTGGGCTCCCGCGTCCGGGCCGCCACCTGGACCGGCCGGGCAGAAGAGGCCCTGCGCGGGCCGGACCCGGACCTCGCCCTCGCCGTCCTCGCGGAACGGCCGGGGGAACTCGTACGGCGCCTGGACCACCTGCTGCGCCGGTACGCGGCCGACGCCCTGCCCGAGCAGGTCGCGGCGGTGCTGGAGCGGCGGCTGCCGTCGGCGGGGCCGGGGCCGGTGCTGTCCGCGCTGGGGCGGCTGCGGATCCGCCATCTGCCCGGCACGCGGAGGGTGTTCTTCCCGAGGGGCCAGGTCGCGCACTCCTACACGGTGGACGACACCCGGGCCCCGCTCGCCGAGCCGGTGACCCGCGCGGTGACCGGCCTGTTCGAGCGGGAGCTGCTGCGCCGGCTCGCGGCGGCCGAGCCGTACGAGGTGGCGGTCCTCGACTCGCGCCTGGCCCACCTGCACGTCCCGTCGGCCGAGCGGGCCGCGGCCAAGGCCCTGGTCACCGTCCCCAAGGGCAGCTTCCAGGCCCTGCCCGACGGCGAGGTGCTGCGGATGTTCCTGCACTGGACGCAGCCGCCGAAGAAGACGGTGGACCTCGACCTGTCGGTGGTGCTGTTCGACGGGGACTGGAACTACGCGGGCCTGTGCGACTTCACCAGCCTGGTCTTCGGCGGGCGGGCCGTCGTCCACTCCGGGGACCTCACCTCCGCCCCCGCCCCGGCCGGGGCGAGCGAGTACGTCGACATCGACCTCGACGCCCTGGCCGACACCGGTGTGCGCTTCGCGATGCCCGTCGTCTTCAGCTACAACAACATCCCCTTCGAGCTGCTGCCCGACGCCTTCGCCGGCTTCATGGCCCTGCCGAGCCGGTCCGGCCGCACCGCCCGCTACGACCCGCGGACCGTGCGGCAGCGCTACGACCTGGTCGGCAACTCCCGCATCCACGTGCCGCTGCTCGTCGACCTGGAGCGGCGCGGCTTCCTGTGGACGGACGTGCACCTGCCGGACGACGAGGGCTACCACAGCGTGTGCGCGCACCGGGAGGACCTGGCCCGGATCGGCCGGGACCTCTTCCAGTACTTCTCCACCGGCCGCACCACCCTGTGGGAGCTGGCGGGATGGCACGCGGCGGCGCGCTGCGAGGAGGTCGTCGTACTGCGCCGCACGCCCCGGCCGAGCGATCCTGACGAGCTGTGGACCTACCGGCGCCGGGCGGACGAGGACCGCGCGGCCTTCGCCGCCCGGCTGCTCGGGCTGCGCGATCCGGACACCGCGCTGCCCTCACCGGAGGTGGACGCCCTCGCGGGCGCGGCGGCGTCGGGCAGGTCGGCCCTGCTCGCGCTGGTCGACGGCGACGTGGCGCCGGCCGGTGCGCGGGGAGCCGTGTACCGGTTGCTGCCGGGGCCCGTCGACGGCTGCGGGCTCGAACAACTGGCCGCCGCGGACCTGGTCTCGGCCCTGGGCTGACCCCGGGTGGGGCGGCGGTGTCGGTCCGTGCCGATATCCTCTGTGACCATGCTCGACGACCGTACGACCGCAGAGACGACGTGGCCGGCCGCGTATCCCCAGGGGTACGCGGTCGTCGACGTGGAGACCACCGGGCTCGCTCGCGACGACCGGATAGTCTCCGCCGCCGTCTACCGGCTCGACGCCCAGGGCAACATGGAGGACCACTGGTACACGCTGGTGAACCCGCAGCGGGACCCGGGGCCGGTGTGGATCCACGGTCTGACGAGTGAGGTGCTCGCCGGTGCCCCGCTGTTCAAGGACATCGCCGAGGAGTTCGCCGGGCGGCTCGCGGACCGCGTGCTGGTCGCGCACAACGCCATCTTCGACTGGCAGATGATCGCCCGGGAGTACGCGCGCGCCGAGACGACCGCGCCGGTCCGTCAGCGGCTGTGCACCATCGCCCTGTCGAAGGAGCTGGCCCTCCCGCTGCCCAACCACAAGCTGGAATCCCTCGCCGCGCACTTCGGCGTGGTCCAGCAGCGCGCCCACCACGCGCTCGACGACGCCCGGGTGCTCGCGGAGGCCTTCCGTCCGTCGCTGCACGCGGCGGCACAGGGCGGCGTACGGCTGCCGCTGCTGGAGTGCCGGCCGCTGACGGAGTGGTCGGACTCCGCCGCCACCCCGCGCGTGGGGCACCAGGCGTCGTACGGGGGCGGCGGCAGCTGGCGGCCCTCGCGCAGGCGGCCGCCGTGCCCGCACCCCAACCCGGGGCGGTTCGAGGACGGCAAGCCCCTGAAGCAGGGCATGCGGGTCGCGTTCTCCGGTGACACCTCGGTGGAGCGGGAGCTGTTGGAGGACCGGGCGGTCGAGGCGGGCCTGCACGTGGCGACGAGTGTGTCGCGGCTCACGAGCCTGCTGGTGACGAACGACCCCGACTCGGCGACCTCCAAGACGGTCAAGGCGAAGTCCTTCGGCACCCCCGTCGTCGACGAGGCGGCCTTCACGCAGTTGCTGCGGGACGTGGCGCCGGCCGGGGACTGCGGGGACTGAAGCGCCCCGGGCGCCGCCCGTTGGGCCGGGCGGGTGTCCGCGCGGCGACTCACCAGGGTGGATCTTGTTCCGCCGCCTCCCCGTGCGCAGCATGCGGCGCATGGCACGTTGCGAGGTCTGCGGAAACGACTACGGCATGTCCTTCGAGGTGCACGCGCAGGGCGCGGTGCACGTCTTCGACTGCTTCTCCTGCGCCATCCACCGCATGGCGCCCATCTGCGAGCACTGCCGGGTCCAGATCATCGGACAGGGCGTCGAGGTCGAGGGCCAGTGGTTCTGCGGCGGGCACTGCGCCCGCGCGGAAGGGAAGGTGGGCATCGTCGACCACGTGTGACCGCCGCTCCTTCTCCTTCCCGCGACCCCGGAGGGCCACCCGGCCGCCGGGGTCCCGCTCGGCCGGGGTACCGTCGTGGGCGTGTACCGCTTTGTGCTGACCCGGCAGTGGGTGTCCCTCACCCTCGTCGCCCTCGTCCTCATCCCCGTGATGATCAAGCTGGGGTTCTGGCAGTACCACCGCCATGTGCACCGGGTCGCGCAGAACCAGCTGATCGAGGCGAACCTGAGGGCGGAGCCCGTCCCCGTGACGGAGGTCACCTCCCCCGGCCACAAGGTCCCCCGCTCCGACTTCTGGCGCGCCGTCACCGCGACCGGCACGTACGACTCCGCGCACGAGGTGGTCGTACGGATGCGCACCTCGAACGACGACAAGGTCGGCTTCCACGTCCTGACCCCGCTCGTCCTGGCCGACGGCCGGGTCGTGCTGGTCGACCGCGGCTGGGTGCCGGGCGGCGGCGACCCGCGTGCCTATCCGCCGGTGCCCGCCGCGCCCGCGGGCGAGGTGACGGTCACCGGGCGGCTGAAGGCCGACGAGACGAGCGGCGGCAGCGGCATCAAGGACCGCAAGGGCCTGCCCGACCGCCAGGTGATGCTGATCAACAGCGGGCAGCAGTCGGAGTACCTGGGCCGGCCGGTGCTCGGCGGCTATCTGGAGCTGACCGATCCGGCTCCGGGTGACGGCGGTCCGGAGACGGTCGCCGACCCCGACCACGACTCCATCGGCGCGCACATGGCCTACGCGGTCCAGTGGTGGCTGTTCGCCTCCGCGGTCCCGGTGGGCTGGCTGGTCCTCGTACGGCGGGAGAAGCGCGACCGCGAGGAGGCCGCGGCCCGGGCCGAAGCGGCCGAACAGGAGCCCGCGGCGGCGTAGCGTGTCGGGCATGGATCTTGGACTGAAAGACCGTGTCTACATCGTCACCGGGGCCTCGCGCGGCCTCGGTTTCGCCTCCGCCCGGGAGCTGGTCGCCGACGGAGCGAAGGTCCTCGTGACGGGGCGGGACGAGAAGCGGGTGGCCGGGGCCGCCGCCGAACTCGGCCCGAACGCCGTCGCGGCGGCCGCGGACAACGCGGACCCGGCGGCCGCCGCCCGGCTCGTCGCCGCCGCACACGAGCGCTTCGGCCGCTTCGACGGCATCCTCATCAGCGTCGGCGGACCCGTCCCGGGCTTCGCCGTCGACAGCACCGACGAGCAGTGGGCGGCCGCCTTCGAGTCGGTCTTCCTCGGTGCGGTGCGGCTCGCCCGGGCGGCGGCCTCGGCGCTGGGCGAGGGCGGGGTCATCGGCTTCGTCCTGTCAGGGTCGGTCCACGAGCCGATCCCCGGCCTGACCATCTCCAACGGCCTGCGCCCGGGGCTGGCCGGCTTCGCGAAGTCCCTGTCGGTGGAGCTCGGTCCGCGTGGGATCCGCGTCGTCGGCCTGCTTCCGGCACGTATCGACACCGACCGGGTGCGGGAGCTGGACGCGCTGTCCGGCGACGCCGACGCGGCCCGTGCGCACAACGAGTCCGGCATCCCGCTGCGCCGGTACGGCTCCCCGGAGGAGTTCGGCCGTACGGCGGCGTTCCTGCTCTCGCCGGCCGCCTCGTACCTGACGGGCGTGATGCTCCCGGTCGACGGCGGCTCCCGGCACGGCTTCTGACCGTCAGGTGACGCGGCGGGCGCGGTGGGAGGTGACCTTGAAGCGGGCGTCCGCCGCCAGGTCGGGCAGGCCCGCGGAGGTCCGGGCGTGGCTCAGGACGGGGCCCGCCAGGCCGGCCAGGGTGTCGGCCGGGACGGCGTGGGGCTCCAGCTCGAACGCCACCCGCAGCGCGGGAGAGCCGCGCCGTCCGCGCAGGGCGACGCGGCAGCCGGCGACCCCGTCGAGGGCGCCGGCCTCGGCGGCGACGGCGTCCGACAGGGCCCGGCCGCGCAGCACGGCGAAGCCTCCGTCCCCGGTGTCCACGGCGACCGTCCGCAGCCGCGCGCGCTTCAGCTGGGCCAGCAGCCACCACAGGGCCAGCAGCAGGCACACGACGAGCGCGGCGATCAGCACCCACCACGTCCAGCCGTCGGCATGCAGGTACCGGCGCCGGTCGGCGGCGCTCAGCAGGGGCGCGGCGCGGCCGCCCAGCGGCCGAACCGCCGTCAGCAGGACGACACCGGCCGCCAGCAGCACCGCGCCGGCCACCGCCAGCAGGATCCGGTTCACGGTTCCGGTCAATCCGCTCGCCTCCTGACCCGTAGGCGCGGCCGCGGCGGGTGCACGAGGCCCAGTTCGTCGATGCCGACGGCGATCACCGCGTCCAGGTCGGCCCGTACGGCGTCCAGTTCGCGGAAGTGGGACGTGGCCCGCACCCGGACGCGTGAGCGGCCCATCCGGACCCGGGCGGACCGCACGCCGGGCACTTCCATGGCCCGGTCGCGCAGGACCTGGGCGGCGTCCCTGCGGCCGATCCCGGCCCGCAGCCGGGGGTCGCCCTGCTGGTCGGGCTCGCCGTCGTGCTCGCCGGGGGTCCGCATCATCAGGATCCTGCGGATCCCGGGTGTGAGGGCCAGCAGCAGGAGGACGGCTCCGGCCAGGACCAGGATCCCGCCGGCCACCTGCACTTCCCAGTCGGCGGGGGTGTGGGCCTCCAGCCGGTGGGCGAGTTCGCGGCGCCAGGCCATGGCGGGACGGCCCGCCCGTACGGCGGCCAGGTCGTAGAGGAACAGGCCCGCCACCGCCAGCACGAGCAGGGCGACGAGGGCCGCGGGGATGCGGCGGGCGGAGCGGAAGCGGCGTGCCGTCACCGCAGCCGCCGGTCCCGCCCGGCGCCGCTCCGGGTGTGGGAGGAGTGCAGGTGCTCGATGTCGACGGCCACCTCGGGGACCGACATGTTCGCGCACTCCTCGACGCGGCGTACGACGCTGCTGCGTACGGCCGCGCACTGGGCGGCGAGGTCGGAGGGGTAGTCGAGTTCCACGCTCACCCGAACCCGTGCGATGTCGTGGTGCACGGTGACGGTGGCGTGCGGGGGCGCGCCGGAGCTTCCGGCGAGCGCCTCCCGGGCGGCCTGCGCCGCGATCTTGGCGACGACCCGGTCGGCGATCCGGGTGGCCCCGCGGTCACCGGCGGCCACCTCGGCCGGGGTGGGCCGTACGCCGGTGCGCGGCGCTGCGGGGCCCGGCGGGCCGGCCTGCGGCGGAGTGCTCACCGCGGCTCACCTCCGCCGGTCGTCGCGGCGGCGGAACAGGTCCTGGGCGTCCAGGTCCCCGTCGAGGAAGCGACCGGCTACGAAGCCGACGGCTCCGAGGGCCGCGACCAGCAGAAAGGCACCGAAACCGCCGAAATAGCCGGCGAACCCCAGGGCCATGCCGGCCAACATGCCGGCGACCGCCATGCTCATGTGCGCTCCTCTCGGCTACTGGAGTCGGGACTCCGGCTCCTCGTCGGGCTCGTCCGGCAGCTTGACGTCGCTCACGGCGATGTTGACCTCGACGACCTCCAGGCCGGTCATGCGCTCGACCGCGGAGACGACGTTCTCACGGACCGCCCGTGCCACGTCACGGATCGACACGCCGTAGTCGACGACGATCTCCAGGTCGAGGGCGGTCTGGACCTCGCCGACCTCGGCCTTGACCCCGCGGCTGACCGCGGCTTTCTGGCCGCCGGGAACCCGGTCGCGGACGGCGCCGAACGTACGGGAGAGGCCGCTGCCCAGGGCGTGTACGCCGACCACTTCACGGGCGGCGAGGCCGGCGATCTTCTCGACCACCCCGTCCGCGATGGTCGTGCGCCCCCGGTCGCCGGGTGCCTTGTGGGAGCCCCCTGATGCGGTGTCGCTCATCGCGTGTCCCTTCACGTATACGGACTCACTCCGCTCCACGTTAGGCGCGTCGGGGCAAGAAGGCGCCCCGGGACTACGCCGGTCGGCGTGGTCCCGGGGCGCCTCAAGGCCTCGGAGATGCGCGCGGGGGGTCAGTCCGACAGGCCCGCCAGGTCCCGCAGGCGGCGTGCCTGGGCGGCGCGCTCGGCGGCGCGCTGGTCGTCGTAGGAGCGGGTCTGCGCGGAGCGCAGCAGGGTCTTCGTCTCGATCACGGCGTCGCGCGGCGGGGCCAGCAGGGCGGTGGTCAGGTCCTGGACGGCGGCGTCGAGCTCGTCCGCCGGGACGACCAGGTTGGCGAGACCGACGCGCTCCGCCTCCTCGGCGTGCACGAAGCGGCCCGTCGCACAGATCTCCAGCGCGCGGGCGTAGCCGACCAGGGAGGCCAGCGGCTGGGTGCCGGCCAGGTCGGGGACCAGTCCCAGGCTCGTCTCCCGCATGGCGAACTGCACGTCGTCGGCGACAACGCGCAGGTCGCAGGCGAGTGCGAGCTGGAAGCCGGCGCCGATCGCGTGCCCCTGCACGGCGGCGACGGAGACGATGTCGTTACGCCTCCACCAGGTGAACGCCTCCTGGTACTCGGAGATGGTGGCGTCGAGCCGTTCGTCCGAACCGCGCGCCAGATCGAGGAAGGACGGCTCGCCCTCGAAGCCTTCGGGGGTGAACGCCTGACGGTCGAGACCGGCGGAGAAGGACTTGCCCTCGCCGCGCAGCACGACGACCCGGACGGTGCCCGGCAACGACCTTCCCGCCTCGGCCAAAGCCCTCCAGAGCGCGGGGGACTGGGCATTTCGCTTGGCCGGATTGGTCAGCGTCACCGTGGCGACCGTGTCGTCGACGGTGAGTCGTACGCCGTCCTTGTCGAGCAGAGCCATCTGTGTGCCTCCGGTGTGCAGTCGGCCGCAAGCTCGGCCTAAGTGACTGCACAGTAACCACCCGGTCGGCCGGGAGGCCGCCCGGGGGTCACCGGAGGGAACGTCGGATCATGTGAGCCTTGGAGCCGTTGGAGCGTTGGAACCTCTGGGTCCGGGGTCAGGCCGTAGCCGCCTTCTTGCCGCGCGTCGCGCCACCGCGGCCGCGCAGCGAAACCCCGGACTCACTGAGCATCCGGTGGACGAATCCGTAGGACCGGCCGGTCTCTTCGGCCAGCGCCCGGATACTCGCACCGGAGTCGTACTTCTTCTTCAGGTCTGCCGCGAGCTTGTCGCGCGCGGCGCCGGTCACCCGGCTGCCCTTCTTCAGAGTCTCGGCCACCCGTGCCTCCTCGTGGGAAGTGCGCTCTGGACTTCTCATGATCACCCCTCCCCGGCTTCCTGGCCACCCATTCAGCAAGGTCGGTACGACGGCATTTCCCGAGCCGTGGACACCCGAGCAGAACGGAATCTCCCCTTCCGCTGCATGACTTCCGTCACACTCCGTCGACCGCCCGAGGAATCTCCAGGTCAGGGGCCGGACCGCGGAAGACCGACGACCCCGGCCGCGCACCCTCGCGGGCGCGGCCGGGGCCGTCGTACGACGCGCAACGGTACGAGACCGTCTCACTCAGATGACGGATCACCCCTGAGCCGAATGATCCATAAGGAACTGGATCAGTACCTCGGCGGGTCAGGCGAGGGCCACCAGGTCGCGGTAGTCCGGTCCCCACAGGTCCTCGACACCGTCCGGCAGCAGGATGATCCGCTCCGGTTCGAGGGCCTCGACGGCGCCCTCGTCGTGCGTGACCAGGATGACGGCGCCCTTGTACGTGCGCAGCGCTCCCAGGATCTCCTCACGGCTGGCCGGGTCGAGGTTGTTCGTGGGCTCGTCGAGCAGGAGCACGTTCGCCGAGGAGACGACCAGCGTGGCCAGGGCCAGGCGGGTCTTCTCGCCGCCGGAGAGCACGCCCGCGGGCTTGTCGACGTCGTCGCCGGAGAAGAGGAAGGAGCCGAGCGTCTTGCGCACGGCGACCAGGTCCAGGTCGGGTGCGGAGGAGCGCATGTTCTCCAGGACCGTGCGCTCCGGGTCCAGGGTCTCGTGCTCCTGGGCGTAGTAGCCGAGCTTGAGGCCGTGGCCTGCGACGACGGTGCCGGTGTCGGGCTTCTCGGTGCCCGAGAGCAGGCGGAGCAGGGTGGTCTTGCCGGCGCCGTTGAGGCCGAGGATGACGACGCGGGAGCCCTTGTCGATGGCCAGGTCGACGTCGGTGAAGATCTCCAGGGAGCCGTACGACTTCGACAGGCCCTCGGCGGTCAGCGGGGTCTTGCCGCAGGGCGCCGGGTCGGGGAAGCGCAGCTTGGCGACCTTGTCGGAGACCCGGACGGCCTCCAGGCCGGACAGCAGCCGCTCGGCCCGCTTGGCCATGTTCTGCGCGGCGACCGTCTTGGTGGCCTTGGCGCGCATCTTGTCGGCCTGCGAGTTCAGGGCCGCGGCCTTCTTCTCGGCGTTCTGGCGCTCGCGCTTGCGGCGCTTCTCGTCGGCCTCGCGCTGCTGCTGGTAGAGCTTCCAGCCCATGTTGTAGACGTCGATCTGGGCGCGGTTGGCGTCCAGATAGAACACCTTGTTCACGACCGTCTCGACGAGGTCGACGTCGTGGGAGATCACGACGAAGCCGCCGCGGTAGTTCTTGAGGTAGTCCCGCAGCCAGACGATCGAGTCGGCGTCGAGGTGGTTGGTGGGCTCGTCGAGGAGCAGGGTGTCGGCGTCCGAGAAGAGGATCCGGGCCAGCTCGACGCGGCGGCGCTGACCGCCGGAGAGGGTGTGCAGCGGCTGGCCGAGGACCCGCTCGGGCAGGCTGAGCGCGGCCGAGATCGTCGCGGCCTCGGACTCGGCGGCGTACCCGCCCTTGGTGAGGAACTCGGTCTCCTGGCGTTCGTACTGCTTGAGCGCCTTCTCGCGGGTGGCGCCGGAGCCGGTGGCGATGCGCTCCTCGTTCATCCGCATCTTCTTGATGAGGACGTCGAGGCCGCGCGCGGAGAGGATCCGGTCGCGGGCCAGTACGTCGAGGTCGCCGGTGCGCGGGTCCTGCGGCAGGTAGCCCACCTCACCCGAACGGGTGATGGAGCCGCCGGCGGGCTGGCCCTCCCCCGCGAGGCACTTGGTGAGGGTGGTCTTGCCGGCGCCGTTGCGGCCGACGAGGCCGATGCGGTCGCCCTTGGCGATGCGGAAAGAGGCGGACTCGATGAGGACGCGTGCGCCGGCGCGCAGCTCTACGCCGGTGGCGGTGATCACGGAAATACTCCAGGGCGGGTGGGGACGGCGGAAGGGGGCGGGACGCGAGGCTTCGACGCCGCTAATCCGCGAGGAGATTTGCCATGGGAGACATTCTACCGGGGGTGTGCAACTGGTTTCCGGGACGGCCGTGCCCGGGGAGGGCCGGGGCGCGGGTCCGGACGAATGGGTCGATACTCGCCGCAGGGCGGTCGCGCGACCGCGCCGGCTCCACGGCCGGCCGGATGGAGGGCGGTGCGGGTTGCAGTTCGACGACAACGCCGGTCTGGACACGTCCGAGGTCAAGGACGTGCGGGGCAGTCGCATCCCGGGCGGGAAGGCCACCGTCGGCGGCGGCCTCGTCGGCATCCTCGCGCTCGTCATGGCCCTGCTCTTCGGAGTGGGGCCCGAGCAGCTGGGGCTGTCCACCGGGGACGAGGAGCCGGCGCCGGCCGCGTCCTCCCTCAACCAGGTGCAGCAGGCGTGCAGGACGGGCCGGGACGCGAACGCGCGCGAGGACTGCCGGATGGTCGCGGTGGTGAACAGCACGCAGGACTTCTGGCGGCAGGAGTTCGCCCGGCGCGGCGGACAGTACGGTCCGGCCTCGACGGTCTTCTTCACCGGCCGGGTGAACACCGCCTGCGGGACCGCCACCTCGGCCGTGGGGCCCTTCTACTGCCCCGCCGACCGGCAGGTCTACCTGGACCTGAACTTCTTCGACGACCTGCGGACGAAGTTCGGGGCGAGCGGCGGCCCCTTCGCCCAGGCGTACGTGGTCGCCCACGAGTACGGGCACCACGTCCAGAACCAGCTGGGCACCCTCCAGCGGGCCCAGGACGGACGGCAGGGGGCCGACAGCAACGCCGTCAGGGTCGAGCTGCAGGCCGACTGCTACGCCGGGGTGTGGGCGCACAACGCGACGCGGACCCCGGACGAGTCGACCGGGCGGCCCCTGATCACGGACGTGACAGACGAGGACATCAGGGACGGTCTGAACGCGGCGGCGGCGGTCGGCGACGACCGCATCCAGGAGAAGCTCCAGGGCCGGGTGACCCCGGAGGCCTGGACGCACGGCTCGGCCGAGCAGCGCCGGCAGTGGTTCTACGAGGGCTACCGGACGGGCGACATGGCCCGGTGCGACACCTTCCGCTGACCGTCGCCGACGCCTGCCATGCTGTGTGACGCGGGTCACCGTCACGAGAGGGAGTGATCGTCATGGCAGGCGTTCCGTCCATCTGCCCCACACTGGTCTACCGCGACGCGAAGGCGGCGATCAAGCTGCTGACCGAGGCCTTCGGCTTCAGCCAGGTCGCGGTGTACGAGGGGGACGACGGCTCGGTCGTGCACGCGGAGCTGGCGTACGGCAGCGGTGTGGTGATGCTGGGCAGCAAGGGCACGGGCGGGGCCTTCGACAAGGCCATGGAGGGCGCCGGCCCTTCGGGGGTCTACGTCGTGGTCGACGACGTGGACGCCCACCACGGGCGGGCCGTCGAGCACGGGGTGGAGATCCTGATGGGACCCACCGACCAGGACTACGGCTCCCGTGACTACATGGCACGGGACGGCGAGGGCAACATCTGGAGCTTCGGCACGTACGCGCCGCAGGTCTGAGACCGATGGCCGGCGGCCGCGCGTACGACGGTGCGCCGGGCGCCGCGGGCCCGCCCGACGGGACCCCGCGGCGCGTACGGACGCGCGTAGCGTCAGGCGCCGCCGGTGTGCACCTGGAAGGCGGCCCGCCGGACCGCCTTGGCCAGGGCCGGGTCCGGGTGGGCCGCGGCCAGCGCGACGAGCACCTGCACGGTGCGCGGGTGGCCGACCGCCCTGACCTCGTCGAGCAGCCGCGGGACGGTGGTGCGCACCGCCGAGTCAAGGTGGCGGGCCAGCAGCTCGGCCTCGCCGTGGTCGGCGATGGCGGCGGCGGTGTCCACCCAGAGCCAGGTCGACTCCTCGGGGGTGAGCACGTCCTGGGCCTCGTCGGGGTCGACGCCGTCGTGCTCGGCGAGCCAGAGCAGCGCGTACGGCCGCAGTGCGGGCTCGCGTACGGTGGCGCGCACCTCGGGCTCCGCGGGGGCCCCGACCACGCGCAGCGCCTCGAAGGCGAGGCCGCGCAGCAGGGCGTCCTCACCCCGGGCGGCCTGGAGGAGCTCGGCCACGGCGTGGCCGACGGGCCGGGCCGCCAGCCAGGCCCGGTACTCGGCGCGGGCCGGTCCTGGGGTGAGCCGGGCGCAGCCGTGCAGCATGGCGGCGGCGGACTGCTCGATGTTCCCGGCGGGGCTCTGCGCCGCGACGCAGATCTGCTCCAGCTTGACCCAGACGGCCCAGCTGCCGAGCGGGGTCAGGGCCGCCCGCGCGGGGCCGAGGGTGACGGCGTCCACGGCGGCGAGGCCGCCGAGCGCCCAGCGCAGCAGCCGGGCGAGCGGGGCCTGGCGGGCCTCCGCGGAGGTGGGGGCGGCGGCGGGCGTTCCGGCCGCGGAGGTCCGCGCCGCCGCGGGCTCCGCGTCGTAGGGGATCTCGCAGCGCTCGTCGCGCAGTTCGGTGACGCGCTGCCCGAGCAGGTCGAGCAGGTCGGGGACGGTCACCGGGCCCGCGGACAGCTGGAGCAGGGAGAGGAGCTGGGGCATGGCCTCGACGACCTCGGCGACGGCCGCGGGGGCGATGTCGGCGGGGGCCGGGTGCACCAGGGACCAGGCGTCGAAGAGGGCGACCCAGCCGCGCAGGACGGCGGTGTCGTCGCGGTCCCAGGCGCGCAGCCGCCAGCCGGGGCGGGCGTGGCCGCCGTGCACCTCGACCAGGCCGGCGAGGCGGGCTCGGTCCCAGCCGACGCGGATCTGGCCGTGCGTCAGGCCCAGTTCGTCGGCGGCGCGTTCGACGTCGGCGGCGGGCAGGGCTCCCGAGGGGGCCGGCCGGCCGCCGTCCGCGGCACCGAGGTTGCGCTCGGCCCAGCGTGTCAGGCGCACGGCGTCCGCCAGCGAGGCCCGGGCCCGGTTCGCCAGGTCGGCGGTGGCCGGGGTGCCCGCCGGGGGCCGCGGGGCCGGGCGGGTCCGGCGGTCGGTCACCGCCTTGCGCGCCGCGGCGACGGAGCGCGGGGAGACGAGTCGGAGTCTGGAGTCGCGAGCCAACTGCTCATCAGGCTTTCGGGACGTCACGGAAGCAGTCTCGCCCGTCACTGGCCGAAAGCCCAAACGGAATCGGCTCCTTCCGCCACCTGCCCGAGGGGCAGACCGGGACAACCCGCCCGCAGGGCACGGTCCGTCACACGGCTTTCACATCAGAGGGGTGAGGAAGCGGCGCAGGGCTTCCTCGTAGCCGGCGGGATCGGCGTTCCACATCGCACCGTGTCCGGCTTCCCGCACCGTCTGCAGGGTGATCAGGTCGGGGCGGGCGGCGGCGAGCCTGCGGGAGGGCTCCCAGGGGGCGAGGGCGTCGTCCGGCCCGTGGAAGACGAGCACGGGGACCCGCAGCGCTCCGGGGTCGGCGCCCGGCGGCGGCCGGTCGGCGCGCAGGCCCGCCCGGCCCTCGGCGGCACGGACCGCCAGCGGCAGTACCGGGGCCGGGGTGCGGCGCGCCGCGGCGAGTGCGCGCAGGGTGGCGTGCCAGTCGAGCACGGGCGAGTCCAGCACCAGGCCGGCGATCCGGTCGGCGAGCGCGGAGCGTTCGACGGCGCGCAGGGCCATGGTGGCGCCGGTGGACCAGCCGTGCAGGATCACGCGCCGGGCGCCGTAGCGCAGGGCGTAGCGGATGGCGGCGTCCAGGTCCCGCCACTCGGACTCGCCGAGGTGGCCGAGGCCGTCGGGGGGCAGGGGCGCGCCGAGGTCGCCGCGGTAGCCGAGGTCGAGGACGGGCAGCCGCTGGCGGTGCAGGAAGGGCATGACCACCATCGGGTGCTCACGGCCGGCGCCGAGTCCGTGGACGGTGATCACCCAGGTGTCCCGGCCGGCGGGTACGAACCACGCGGGGAGGGCTCCGAGCTCGCCGGGGATGTCCACGTCGGCGTGGTCGAGGCCGAGCGCGGTGCGCGGGTTCCCCAGGTGGACCTGGGGGGTGAGGGTGACCCGGGCGCCGGGATGGAGCCTGCCGTGGGTGACGGAGAGGAGCCTGCGTACGACGGTGTCCGGGTCGTGGCCGGCGTCGTGGAGCACGGGCCCGACGACGGCGTGCACGCCAGGTGCGGCCAGGCCGTACGTACCGGGGCGCAGGGAGGCGAGGGAGCGGGTCAGCGCGATCCGGCCGTCGCCGGCGGAGTGGACGCTCAGCCGGGCCCCGCCGGGGAGCGGCGCGCCGGGCCGGGGCCGCAGGGCGGCGTCGGCGGCGTACCGGCCGGCCGCCACGGCTGCCACCCCCGCGCCGACGAGGGTCGTGGTGACGGCCGCTGCCGCCGCTGTAACGGTACGCACCGTCCCAGTGTCGTCGCGCAGCGTCGACCAGGCCACCGGAGTGGGCCGTTCCGGGTCTACGCGAGGAGAGTGATCTGGGTCACGTTCGACGGCGAAAGGGGTGGTCGGAGGCATCCGGGGGGACGCGCGGAGGGGTTCGTTCACCCGGCTTTGACATGCATTAATGCTGAAATCCACGCAAGAATCAGGACGAATGTCCCGATCGCGCCCCGTGCCCGTACACCCCTCCACCGGAGCCAGTTCACCTTCCGTTCATCCTGGTTGCCTACGTTCGCCGAGCCACTGACGCCAAACAGAAGCCTGGGTAAATGGAGCACATAACGCTTCTCCTCGGGATCGTGATCATCACCGCTCTCGTGTTCGACTTCACGAACGGCTTTCACGACACGGCCAACGCGATGGCCACCACCATCTCGACCGGCGCCCTCAAGCCCAAGACCGCGGTGGCCATGTCCGCCGTGCTCAACCTCGTCGGCGCGTTCCTGTCCGTGGAGGTCGCCAAGACGATCTCCAAGGGTCTCGTCAACGAGGAAGGCATCCAGCCAGAGGTGATCTTCGCCGCACTGGTCGGCGCGATCCTCTGGAACCTCGTCACCTGGCTGGTCGGACTCCCCTCCAGTTCCTCCCACGCCCTGATGGGCGGCCTGATCGGTGCCGCGGTCGCCTCCGCCGGCCTCGGCGCGGTCGACGGCGGGGTCCTCGTGACCAAGGTCCTCATCCCCGCGATCGCCGCGCCGCTGGTCGCCGGCATCGCCGCGTACGCGGCCGCCAAGCTCACCTACAAGCTGGGTGACAAGGTCGGCGAGAAGACCTCCGCCAAGGGCTACCGCACCGGTCAGATCGCCTCGGCCGGTCTGGTCTCCCTCGCGCACGGCACCAACGACGCGCAGAAGACGATGGGCATCATCACCCTGGCCCTCATCGCCGGCGGCGCGCTCGCGCCCGACGCGGACCCGCCGGTCTGGGTCATCGTCTCCGCCGGTCTGGCCATCGCGCTCGGTACCTACCTGGGCGGCTGGCGCATCATCCGCACCATGGGCAAGGGCCTGACCGACCTCCAGCCGCAGCAGGGCTTCGCCGCCCAGACCTCGGCCGCGTCCGTCATCCTCGCCTCCTCCAACCTGGGCTTCTCGCTCTCCACCACCCACTCGTGCTCCGGTGCGGTCATGGGTGCGGGCCTGGGCCGCAAGGGCGGTGTGGTCCGCTGGTCCACCGCGACCCGCATGTTCGTCGCCTGGGGCCTGACCCTGCCGGCCGCCGCGCTGGTCTCGGCCGGTGCCGAGCTGGTCATGCGCACCGGTGACATCGGCGTCGCCGCCGTCACCGTCTTCCTGGTCGGCTCCTGCCTCGCCATCTGGCTGATCTCGCGCCGCCAGGTCGTCGACCACAACAACGTCAACGACGCCGACGACGCCGCGAGGGCGGACGCCGAGGGACCGGGTGTCGTGACCACGGCCATCGCGGCCGTCACCGTCCCGCCGACCGTCGCCGCGGCCGGCACCACCGCCGCGATCACGGACGAGGACCTCAGGGCCACCATCCCGGCCGCGGCACAGGCCCCGGCGGCTCCGGCCGCCACGGTCTGACCGAGCCAGAGACACTAGAGGAATCGGCAGTATGAAGATCGACTGGGTAGCGCTCGGCTCCGTTTTCGGGGTCAGCCTCTTCGCCACCGTCGCCCTCGTGACCCTCTTCACCCTGGGTCTGGTGGGCCTGTCCAAGCACGAAGCCGCGACCGAGCAGGGCGGCAGCGCCACCCTGGCCCGCGGCGGCGCGTACCTGTGCTTCGCGCTCATCACGGCGGCCGTGACGTACGGGATCTACCTGATCGTCGCCTGACGGTCTGACCGCTTGGCCGCGAAAGCCCCTCCCGGGTCCGTCCCGGGAGGGGCTTTCGCGCCTCCCGGCCCAGCCGCACCGCAGGTCAACGGCGAGTTGACGGGCCTTCCGGCCGCGTGGTGGACTGCCCGAGCCAATACGGCGGCATGGAGAGGAAGTCCGGTGCGATTCCGGCGCGGTCCCGCCACTGTCACCGGGGAACGCACGCCGCGCGCGCGCCCCGGGAGCCAGGAACTCTCGCCGCCGGACACGTCGAACCAGGGCGCGGACCCTGAGTGAGGACATACCTGCCACCATGCGTGCCGATCGCGTCTTCGCGTACGGCGCCACGGCGGGCCTGATCGGCGACCGGATCCTCGGTGATCCCCGCCGAGGGCACCCCGTGGCCGCCTTCGGACGAGCCGCCGCCGCCGTCGAGCGTTCCCTGTGGCGTGACGACCGCGCCCGCGGCGTCCTTCACACCCTGCTGTGCGCCGGGGGCGCGACCGCCGTCGGCGCGCTGGCCGCCCGCTCCCTGCGCTCCCGGCCCGCGGCCGCCCGTATCGCCCTGACCGCCGCCGCCACCTGGGCCGTCGTGGGCGGCACCTCACTGGGCCGTGAGGCGCGTGCCATCGGCGGCGCGCTCGCCGCAGGGGACGTCGAGGTGGCGCGCGAGCGGCTGCCCCACCTGTGCGGCCGCGACCCACACGCCCTGGACGGGCAGCAGATGGCCCGCGCCGTCGTGGAGTCCGTCGCCGAGAACACCTCCGACGCGGTGGTCGGGGCCCTGGTGTGGGGTGCCGTCGCCGGGGTCCCCGGGCTGCTGGCCTTCCGCGCCGTCAACACGCTGGACGCGATGGTCGGCCACAAGTCCCCCCGCCACCTGCGCTACGGCTGGGCCTCCGCCCGGCTCGACGACCTCGCCGGCTGGCCGGGGGCCCGGCTGACGGCCCTGGCCGCCGTCGTGGCCGGACCCGACCGGCGCGGAGCCGTGCGCGCCTGGCGCGCGGACGCCGCCGCGCACCCGAGCCCCAACGCCGGGCCCGTCGAGGCCTCCTTCGCCGGGGCGCTCGGCGTCAGACTGGGCGGAACCCTGGCCTACGGCGGCCGGGTCGAGCACCGGCCGGTGCTGAACGGCGCGGCCGGACGGCCGGTCGAGGTCGCCGACATCGACCGGGCCGTACGGCTGTCACGCCAGGTGACCTGGCTCGCGCTGGGCGCCTGCGTGGCGGCACGGACCCTGGCGGCACGAGCACGAGCACGAGTACGAGGGGGACGCGCATGAGCGGCGCGAAGCGCGGCGGCGGACTGCTGGTCGCCGGAACGACGTCGGACGCGGGCAAGAGCGTGGTCACCGCGGGCATCTGCCGCTGGCTGGCCCGCCAGGGCGTGAAGGTCGCCCCCTTCAAGGCGCAGAACATGTCGCTGAACTCCTTCGTGACGCTGGAGGGCGCCGAGATCGGGCGCGCCCAGGCGATGCAGGCGCAGGCGGCCCGGGTGGAGCCGACGGCGCTGATGAACCCGGTGCTGCTCAAGCCCGGCGGCGACCGCAGCAGCCAGGTGGTGCTGCTGGGCAAACCGGTGGGCGAGATGAGCGCGCGCGGATTCTTCGGGGAGGCAGGGGGGTCCGGGGAGGCCGGGCCCGCGGCGCAGCCGCAATCAGGCGCGGTATCCCCCGGGAAGGCGCTGCGCGGCGGGCGGCAGGAGCAGCTGCTCGGTGTCGTCACGGACTGCCTGGAGCAGCTCCGGGGCACGTATGACGCCGTGATCTGCGAGGGGGCGGGCAGTCCGGCCGAGATCAACCTGCGCCGGACCGACATCGTGAACATGGGCATCGCGCGGGCCGCGCGCTTCCCGGTGGTCGTGGTCGGCGACATCGACCGCGGCGGGGTCTTCGCGTCCTTCTTCGGGACGACGGCGCTGCTCTCCCCGCAGGACCAGGAGCTGATCGCCGGGTACCTGGTCAACAAGTTCCGCGGCGACGTGTCGCTGCTGGAGCCGGGCATGGAAATGCTGCGCGGGCTGACCGGGCGGGCGACGTACGGGGTGCTGCCGTTCCGGCACGGGCTGGGCATCGACGAGGAGGACGGCCTGCGGGTCTCCCTGCGGGGTGCCGTACGCGAGTCCGTGGTGGCACCGCCCGTGGGCGAGGACGTGCTGCGGGTCGCCGTGTGCGCGGTGCCGCTGATGTCGAACTTCACGGACGTCGACGCGCTCGCGGCCGAGCCCGGGGTGGTGGTGCGCTTCGTGGACCGCGCCGAGGAGCTGGCCGACGCGGACCTGGTCGTCGTACCGGGCACCCGCGGCACGGTGAAGGCCCTGGCGTGGCTGCGGGAGCGCGGGCTGGCGGACGCGCTGGCCCGGCGGGCCGCCGAGGGCCGGCCGGTACTGGGCATCTGCGGCGGTTTCCAGGCGCTGGGCGAGCGCATCGAGGACGACGTCGAATCGCGGGCGGGCGAGGTCGAGGCGCTCGGGCTGCTCCCCGTACGGGTCCGCTTCGAGCGGGAGAAGACCCTGGCGCGGCCCACCGGGACGGCGCTCGGCGAGACCGTCACCGGCTACGAGATCCACCACGGGGTGGCCGAGGTCCTGGGCGGGGAGCCGTTCCTCGACGGGTGCCGGGTGGGCGCGGTGTGGGGTACGCACTGGCACGGCTCGCTGGAGTCGGACGGCTACCGCCGGGCGTTCCTGCGGGAGGTGGCTGCGGCCGCCGGGCGCCGCTTCGTACCGTCCCCGGACACCTCGTTCGCCGCGCTGCGCGAGGAACAGCTCGACCTGCTGGGCGACCTGATCGAGGAGCACGCCGACACCGACGCGCTGCTCCGCCTGATCGAGGGCGGCGCCCCGGCGGGCCTCCCGTTCCTCCCCCCGGGCGCCCCGTGAGGCGGCGCGCCCTGCGGGGCCGTCCCCCTGCCCACCCGCCCACCACCCCCAGCGGCCCCACCCCCGACCCGACGCCTCGGACGCCGGCGGGGCCGGAAAGCCGGGGCCGGGCCGCCGGCTCCGTGCCGCGGGCCACGCGCCCGTGGCACTCGGTCACCGCGCGGGCCGGTGCCTCGCTGCCCGGGATCCGCCGCATCCAGCCCAGCGGGCGTTGCAGGTGCGGGGTCCGGGGCGGAGCCCCGGGAAACGGTGAAAGCGCGGGGCGGGGACCGGCTCCGCGCAGCGGCACCCGCACCCCCGGCCGCCCCGCCCGCCGCGCGAGCCCCCGCACCGCGACCCCCGACAGCCCGCGCACGCGTACCCGTACCGGAGGAGTGAGCAACTCATGAGCACGCCCTATCCGTTCACCGCGGTGGTCGGCCAGACCGACCTGCGGCTGGCGCTCCTGCTGAACGCCGTGAGCCCGGCGGTCGGCGGGGTGCTCGTACGCGGCGAGAAGGGGACCGCCAAGTCCACCGCCGTGCGCGCGCTGTCGGCGCTGCTGCCGCAGGTGGAGGTCGTGCCCGGCTGCCGGTTCTCGTGCGCGCCCGCCGCGCCGGACCCGGACTGTCCGGACGGTCCGCACGGGGCCGGTCCGGGAGGCGCCCGGCCGGCGCGCATGGTGGAGCTGCCCGTCGGCGCCTCCGAGGACCGCCTCGTCGGTGCCCTCGACATCGAACGGGCCCTCGCCGAGGGCGTGAAGGCCTTCGAGCCGGGTCTGCTCGCCGACGCCCACCGCGGGATCCTGTACGTCGACGAGGTCAACCTCCTCCACGACCACCTGATCGATCTGCTGCTGGACGCCGCCGCGATGGGCGCCTCGTACGTGGAGCGCGAGGGCGTCTCCGTGCGGCACGCGGCCCGTTTCCTGCTCGTCGGCACCATGAACCCGGAGGAGGGAGAGCTGCGGCCGCAGCTCCTCGACCGCTTCGGGCTGACCGTGGAGGTCGCGGCCTCCCGCGAGCCCGCGCAGCGGGTGGAGGTGGTCCGCCGCCGGCTCGCCTACGAGGACGACCCCGCGGGCTTCGCCGCCCGCTGGTCGGGGGACGAGAGCGAGGTCCGCGCCCGGGTCGTGGCCGCGCGGGCGCTGCTGCCGCAGGTCCGCCTCGGGGACACCGCGCTGCTCCAGATCGCCGCGACCTGCGCCGGCTTCGAGGTCGACGGCATGCGGGCCGACATCGTGATGGCGCGGACCGCGACGGCGCTGGCCGCATGGGCGGGGCGGACGGTCGTGCTGAAGGAGGACGTACGGCAGGCCGCGCTGCTCGCGCTCCCCCACCGTCGGCGCCGCAACCCCTTCGACGCGCCGGGCCTGGACGAGGACAAGCTGGACGAGATCCTCGACCGGTTCCCCGACGAGGAGCCGGAGGACGACCCCGAGCCGGACCCGGAGCCCGACCCGGGCCCGGGTCCCGGCCCCGAGGGCCCCGAAGGCGGCCCGGACGACGGCGGACCCGACGGCGGCGGGGTGCCGCCGCAGGGCAGCGGCCCCCAGGACGCGCAGCCCCCGGCCGAGCCCGCCGAGGCCCCCGCGCACTCCCCCGAGGCGCCGCGGCAGCCCTCCGCCCAGGAGCCCGGCGGGCCCGAACAGGCCGCCGTGGGGGCGGGCGAGCCGTTCCGGACCAGGATGCTGAGCGTTCCGGGGCTCGGCGAGGGCGCCGCCGGTCGGCGTTCGCGCGCCCGGACCGCTCACGGCCGGACGACCGGAGCCCAGCGGCCGCGTGGCCAGCTCACGAAGCTGCACCTGGCGGCCACCGTGCACGCGGCCGCCCCGCACCAGAAGGCGCGCGGCCGCGCCGGGCGCGGGCTGGTGATCCGCAAGGACGACCTGCGCCAGGCCACCCGGGAGGGCCGCGAGGGCAACCTCGTCCTCTTCGTCGTCGACGCCTCCGGCTCGATGGCCGCCCGGCAGCGGATGAGCGCGGTCAAGGGCGCCGTGCTGTCGCTGCTGCTGGACGCCTACCAGCGCCGGGACAAGGTCGGCCTGGTCACCTTCCGCGGCGCCGCCGCCGAGCTGGCGCTGCCGCCCACCTCCTCGGTGGACGCGGCGGCCGCCCGGCTGGAGAAGCTGCCTACGGGCGGCCGCACCCCGCTGGGCCCCGGGCTGCTCAAGGCCCACGAGGTGTTGCGGATCGAGCGGCTGCGGGATCCGAGCCGCCGTCCGCTGCTGGTCGTGGTCACCGACGGGCGGGCCACCTCGGCCGGGGCCGTCGGCGGCGACCCGCGCGAGCTGACGGCGCGCAGTGCCCGGCTGCTGGCCTCCGAGGGGGTCGCTTCGGTGGTCGTGGACTGCGAGTCGGGGCCGGTCCGGCTGGGGCTGGCCGGGGCGCTGGCCGCCGACCTCGGCGGGCCTGCCGTCACCCTCGACGGGCTGCGGGCCGACTCGCTGGCCGGGCTCGTGAAGGACGTACGTACCGCAGTGACAACTCCCGCTTCCCACACCAACAGGAGGGCCGCGTAATGCCTCAGGGACAGCCGTCCGTCGTTCCGGACGACGGGCTCACCACGCGCCAGCGCCGCAACCGCCCGCTCGTCTTCGTCCACACCGGACCGGGCAAGGGCAAGTCCACGGCGGCTTTCGGGCTGGCGCTGCGCGCCTGGAACCAGGGCTGGCCGATCGGGGTGTTCCAGTTCGTCAAGTCGGCGAAGTGGAAGGTCGGCGAGGAGAACGCGCTGAAGGTGCTCGGTGCCTCCGGCGAGGGCGGCAGCGTCGTCTGGCACAAGATGGGCGAGGGCTGGTCCTGGGTCCAGCGGGACGCGCAGCTCGACAACGAGCAGGCGGCCAGGGAGGGCTGGGAGCAGGTCAAGCGGGATCTGGCCGCCGAGACGCACAAGCTGTACGTGCTCGACGAGTTCGCCTACCCGATGCACTGGGGCTGGATCGACGTCGACGAGGTCATCGAGGTGCTGCGCGGCCGTCCCGGCAGCCAGCACGTGGTGATCACCGGCCGCAACGCGCCGGAGAAGCTGGTGGAGTTCGCGGACCTGGTCACCGAGATGACCAAGGTGAAGCACCCGATGGACGCCGGCCAGAAGGGCCAGAAGGGCATCGAGTGGTGACGTCGTCCGACATGCCCCGGCTGGTCGTCGCCGCGCCGTCGTCCGGCAGCGGCAAGACCACCGTGGCCACGGGCCTGATGGCGGCCTTCGCGGAGCGCGGCCTCGCCGTGTCCCCGCACAAGGCCGGGCCCGACTACATCGACCCGGGCTACCACGCGCTGGCCACCGGCCGGCCGGGACGCAACCTCGACGCCTTCATGTGCGGGCCGGAGCTGGTGGCTCCGCTGTTCGCGCACGGGGCGGCGGGGTGTGATCTCGCCGTGGTCGAGGGTGTGATGGGGCTGTACGACGGGGCCGCGGGCCGGGGCGAGCTGGCGTCGACGGCACAGGTGGCGAAGCTGCTGCGGGCGCCGGTGGTGCTGGTGGTCGACGCCTCCTCGCAGTCGCGGTCGGTGGCGGCGCTGGTGCACGGTTTCGCCTCCTTCGACCCTCAGGTCCGCCTGGGCGGCGTGATCCTGAACAAGGTCGGCTCGGACCGGCACGAGGCGATGCTGCGGGAGGCACTGGAGGAGGCGGGGATGCCGGTGCTCGGCGTCCTGCGGCGGGCTCCTCAGGTGGCCACGCCCTCGCGCCATCTGGGGCTGGTGCCGGTGGCCGAGCGGCATGCCGACGCGCTGGCCGCAGTGGCGGCGCTGGCGGAGCAGGTCAGGGGCGGCTGCGATCTGGACGCGCTGATGGCGCTGGCCCGCACGGCGCCGCCGCTGTCCTGCGAGCCGTGGTCGCCTGAGGCCGCGTCGCCGGCGTTCGAGGCGGCGGCTTCGGGGCGCAAGCGCGGCGGCGCCGCAGCGTACGAGCGGCCCGTCGTCGCCGTCGCCGGCGGGGCCGCGTTCACGTTCTCGTACGCCGAGCACGCGGAACTGCTCACCGCCGCCGGGGCCGAGGTCGTCACCTTCGACCCGCTGCGGGACGAGGCGCTGCCCGAGGGGACCGGCGCCCTGGTCATCGGCGGCGGGTTCCCCGAGGTGTACGCGCCCGAGCTGTCCGCCAACGAACCGCTGAGGGCGGCCGTCTCGGCGTTCGCGTCGGCCGGCGGGCCGGTGGCGGCCGAGTGCGCCGGGCTGCTGTACCTGGCGCGGTCGCTGGACGGGAAGCCGATGTGCGGGGTGCTCGACGCGGACGCGCGGATGTCGGAGCGGCTGACGCTCGGCTACCGCGAGGCGGTGGCGGTGTCCGACAGCTCGCTGGCCGCGGCCGGTACGCGGCTGCGCGGGCACGAGTTCCACCGGACGCTGATCGAGCCGGGCGCCGGATCGGCTCCCGCGTGGGGGTTCACGCATCCGGAGCGCCGGGTCGAGGGCTTCGTCCGGCAGGGCGTGCACGCCAGCTACCTGCACACGCACTGGGCGGCCGAGCCGTCGGTCGCCGCCCGTTTCACCGGGGCCGCGGCCGCGTGGACGGCGGCCGTACGGGACGCCGCGGCAGCGCGGCCGTGAACCGTGCCGGCTCACTCCGCGATGCCCACCACGAGCCAGATCCCGGCCACCCCGCCCACCGTGCACATCAGCGTGGACAGGGCGGGGTGCCTGTGGTGTGCCTCGGGCAGGATCTCGGCGGCCGCCAGGTAGAGCAGGAGGCCGCCGAAGAAGCCGAGGTACGCGCCGAGGGGTTCCTCCGGAAGTGTGAACAGCAGAGTGGACGCGGCGCCCACCACGGGGGCGGCAGCGTCCGCGAACAGCATCATCAGGGCCTTGCGGCGGTCGTTGCCGTAGAGGCTGGTGAGCGTGTACGTGTTGAACCCGTCGGCGAAGTCGTGGGTGATCACGGCGAGCGCGACGGCCACGCCCATCCCGCCGCCGACCTGGAATGCCGCGCCCAGCGCCACGCCGTCGGCGAGGCTGTGGCCCACCATCGCGGCGGCCGCGGTGAGCCCGACCTGCGGGGTGCGCCCGCCGTCCTCGGCGCCGTGCGCGGCCTGACGTACGGCCAGGAGCCGCTCGACGACGTGGGCGACGAGGAAGCCGGCCACGAAGAGCAGCAGGGCGAGCGGGACGCCGAACACCTCCCCGCCCGCCGCGTGCAGGGCCTCGGGGAGCAGGTCCAGGCCGACGACGCCGAGCATCAGCCCGCCGGCCAGGCCCAGCACGAGGTGGCGGCGGTCGGTGACGCGCTGCGCCGTCCAACCGCCCAGCAGGGTCATCAGGAACGCGCCCAGCGCCACGATCACGGCCATGTGCCCTTGGATACAGACTCCTCGCCCCGAGCGCACGTCCGCGCGCGGGTGGCGGGCGTCGCGGTGTTGACGACTGACCGGTGTCCGGTGATGTGCCGGTGACCGTGACTACGGAGGGAGGCCCCCCGGTGGGCGAGTACACGACGCGGCTGGTGGTCGGGGTCGGCGGCCGGGCGGGGGTCTCCGCGGAGGAGGTCTGCGCCCTGGTCGAGGAGACGCTGCGGGGCGCGGGTCTGACCGCGGAGGCGGTCACGGCGCTGGCCACGGTGGAGTCGAAGGCGGGCGAGGCGGGGATCGCCGGTGCGGCGGAACGTTTCGGCGTGCCGGTCCTCGGCTATCCCGCGGACCGGCTGGCCGGCATCGACGTACCGCATCCCTCGGAGGCGGCGCGGGCCGCGGCCGGGACCCCCTCGGTGGCGGAGGCCGCCGCCCTCGTGGCGGGCGGGGAACTCCTCGTGCCCAAGCGGCGCTCGCTCTCCGCGACCTGCGCGGTCGCCACGGCGCAGGCGCACGACCTGCGCCACCACGGGGACGCCGAGGTGGTGGACGCGGGCTCCGCCCTGGAGGACCTCGCGGTCAACGTCCGGGCGCACACGCCCCCGCAGTGGCTCAGGCAGCGGATCGCCGCCTCCCTCGGGGACCTCGCCGCGTACCCCGACGGGCGGAGGGCCCGTGCGGCGGTGGCGGCCCGGCACGGCCTGCCGGTCGACCGGGTGCTGTTGACGGCGGGGGCGGCGGAGGCCTTCGTACTGATCGCGCGGGCGCTGGGCGCTGTGCGGCCCGTGGTGGTGCATCCGCAGTTCACCGAGCCGGAGGCGGCCCTGCGGGACGCCGGCCACCAGGTCGGGCGGGTGGTGCTGCGGGCCGAGGACGGCTTCCGGCTGGACCCGGCGGCCGTGCCGGAGGACGCGGACCTGGTGGTCGTCGGCAATCCCACGAACCCGACGTCGGTCCTGCACCCGGCGGCGGACCTGGCGCGGCTGGCGCGGCCGGGCCGGATCCTGGTGGTGGACGAGGCGTTCATGGACGCCGTCCCGGGCGAGCGGGAGGCCCTGGCGGGCCGGACGGACCTGCCCGGGCTGGTGGTGCTGCGCAGCCTGACCAAGACGTGGGGGCTGGCGGGACTGCGCATCGGATACGTGCTGGCCGAGCCCGGGGTGATCGCGAAGCTGGCGGCGGCGCAGCCGCTGTGGCCGGTGTCGACGCCCGCCCTGGTGGCGGCCGAGGCCTGTGTGGCTCCGGCGGCGCTGGCCGAGGCGGAGGAGGCGGCGCGGGGGATCGCGGTGGACCGGGCGCACCTGCTGGCCGGGCTCGCCGAGTTCGACGAGGTGAGGGTCGTGGGCGTGGCGGAGGGGCCGTTCGTCCTGATCCAGGTCGCGGACGGCGCGGAGGTCCGCACCCGGTTGCGGGCCCTCGGCTTCGCCGTCCGGCGCGGGGACACCTTCCCGGGGCTGGACCGGACCTGGCTGCGGCTGGCGGTGCGCGACCGGGCGACGACGGGCCGGCTGCTGCAGGCCCTGGACCGCGCCCTCGCCCTGACGTCGCGCTGAGCTCGCACAGGCGTCGCACTGGCGTCGCACTGGCGTCGCGCTGAGCTTCCGCCGGCCTCGCGCCGGCATCGGGAGGGGCCGGCGCCCGTCTGCCTGACCTGCGGGTTCCCATGAGGCTCCGGCCGGGGGTTCACTCGAACGGCCCACCTACGATGGCCGCGGGGGCGGGGCCGTTCGAGGATCCCCGCACGGGCGAGGAGATCCGGGGGTCGGGATGAAGGCATCCGCAGCGACAGGCGCGGCGCTGGCCGGACTGGTGGTCGTGGCCGGCGCGCTGTACGCCGTACCGCAGCTGCTGGACGGGGGCGGCGAGCCCGCCGCACGGCAGCGGCTGGGCGCCGAGCCCGGCCGGGCGGCGCCGTCCCGGCCGGCGTCTCCGGCCGCTCCCGCGGGGCAGCCGTTCACGCTGGTGGCGACCGGGGACATCATCCCGTACCCGTCGATCATCCAGCGGGCGGGGGACGACGCCGGCAAGGCCGGGGAGTACGACTTCCGGAAGATACTCGCGGGGGTCAAACCCCTGGTCTCCGCCGCCGACCTGGCGATATGCCACCACGAGATACCGTACGGGCGCCCCGGCGGCCCCTACACCGGCTACCCCACCTTCAAGGCCCCGCACCAGCTGGCGGACGCCCTCCGGGACACCGGGTACGACGCGTGTTCCACCGCCTCGAACCACACCCTGGACGACGGCTACGAGGGGCTGGCCCGCACCCTGGAGCACCTGGACCGGGTCGGCATCCCGCACGTCGGCTCGGCCCGCAGCGCGGAGGAGGCCAAGGCGCCGGCCCTGCTCTCGGCGGGCGGCGCGAAGGTCGCCCAGCTGTCGTACACGTACGGCACGAACGGCATCCCGCTCCCCCGGGACAAGCCCTGGGCCGTGAACCTGATCGACAAGGACCGGATCGTCGCCGACGCCCGCACGGCCCGGGCGGGCGGCGCGAACGTCGTGGTCCTCAGCGTCCACTGGGGCACCGAGTGGCAGACGGCGCCCGACGAGCAGCAGAAGGAGCTGGCGCAGGCGCTGACGGCGTCCCGCTCGGCCGACGGCCTCCCCGACATCGACCTGATCATCGGCACGCACAACCACGTCCCGCAGCCCTACGAGAAGATCAACGGCACCTGGGTGGTCTTCGGCATGGGCGACCAGGTCGCCAGCTTCGTGCCGGCCGACAAGCTGCGCGGCAACCAGTCCTCGGTCCCCCGCTTCACCTTCGCCCCGGCGGCTGACCGGCCGGGCCGGTGGGAGGTGGTGAAGGCGGAATTCCTCACGCAGTACTCGGACATGGGCCCGCCCTTCCGTGTCGTCTGCGCCTCCTGCGCGGCCTCGGACGAGGCGCTGCCGGCCGCGAAGCGGGCCGAGTACGCGCGGATCGACCGGCAGGTCACCGACGCCGTGATGTCACGGGGTGCGGACGGACAGGGACTGGCCCACGCCACCCGTTGAGCGGGCCCGGGCCCGTAGTGGTGCCGGGGCGGGGCCGGAGCCGCCCGGCGGTGCTACTGGGTCCTGCCCCGCCGGGTCAGGTAGAGCGCGCCGCCGCCGAGCGCGAGCAGCGTCAGCGCACCGCCCGTGATGAAGGGGGTGAGCGAGCCGCCGCCGGTCTCGGCGAGGTTGGCGCCGGTGGTTCCCGAGCCGGAGCCCGAGCCGGAGCCGCCGGTGGTGCCGGTGGTGCCGGTGGTGCCGGTACCCGTCCCGGTCTGGGCCTTGATGTCGGTCTGGGTCTTGGTGTCGGGCTGCTCGGGCGTCCCGTCCGTCGGCGCCGAGCCCTTCGGGGACTCGCAGTGCGCCTCTGCCAGGACGATCTCGCCGTCCACCCGCGCCACGTTGAGGTCCAGCGGGTTCACGGCCACCTTCAGGCGGAGCGCCGCGGCGGCGGCCGTGGCGGAGGTGGTCTGTGTGCCGGACAGCTGCATGTCGACCGTGCCCACCCCCGGGACCTCGACCTTGGTGGGCCCGCCCGCCGACAGGGTGGTCCTCTTGCCCAGCACGGTCACCTTGCCGAGCACGTTCGCACTGGCCACCGGCTTCTTGCCGGCTTCGCAGACGGCCTTGGAGGTGACCTTCTCCACCTCGATCAGCGAGAGCAGCGGCAGCCCGGGCACGTGCACGCGGGCCTTGGCCAGATTGGCCTCGGCCTCCGCCTTCGCCTTGTCCGCGGTGGCCTTGGAGGTGGCGACGTCCGCCCGCAGGACGCTGACCGGCTTGTTCCCCTCGACTCCGTCCAGGGTGACGGTCAGGGCAGTCTTCTCGGCCGCCGCGGGGGCGCTGACCTCGTTGAGGGTGGCCTTCATCGGGACGTGCACGGCGTTGAGCAGGCGTACGTCCAGCCCGGTGCGCAGGACGACGGCGCCGGACTTGCCCCCTCCGCTCGCGGGGGTGCCTCCCGTGGCGGAGGCGGGCGGCGCCGTGAGCAGGGCGACCGCTCCCGTGGCGAGCAGAACGGCCGCGGGCATGCGGAAGGTGTTGCTGTTCAAGGTGGTGGAACCCCCGGGGAGTTGGGTGCCGTCGGCGCGGCCAATGGGGGACATCGCACGCGCCGACGGCTTCGACCCTCGGAATCCTTACTCAATGTGGGTGACGGGACAGCTACCTGACGTCACTTCACCCCAAAGGGTGGTTTCCGCGCGGGGATTCGAATTGCGGCCCTGCTCGCCGCGCCGCGGTCAGGCCCTGATCGTGCCGTCGACGACCACGCGCCGCGGCTGCGCCAGCACCCGTACGTCGGCCCGCGGGTCGGCGTCGTAGACCACCAGGTCCGCCGGAGCGCCCTCGGTGAGGCCCGGCCGGCCGAGCCATTCGCGCGCCGCCCAGGCCGTCGCCGAGAGGGCGTCGAGCGCCGGGATCCCGGCCTTCACCAGCTCCGCGACCTCCGCCGCGACCAGCCCGTGCGGCAGGGAACCGCCCGCGTCGGTGCCGACGTAGACCTGGATGCCCGCGTCGTAGGCCGCCCGGACGGTGTCGTAGCGCCGCTCGTGGAGCCGGCGCATGTGCGCCGACCAGCGGGGGAACCTGGCGTCGCCGCCCGCCGCGAGCTTGGGGAAGGTCGCGATGTTGACGAGGGTGGGGACGATCGCGACCCCGCGCTGTGCGAACAGCGGGATGGTGTCCTCGGTGAGGCCCGTGGCGTGTTCGATGCAGTCGATGCCCGCCTCGACGAGGTCGCGCAGCGAGTCCTCGGCGAAGCAGTGAGCGGTGACGCGGGCTCCGAGCCGGTGCGCCTCGGCGATGGCCGCCTCGACCTCGGCGCGCGGCCAGCAGGCGGTCAGGTCGCCGGCGTCGCGGTCGATCCAGTCGCCGACGAGCTTGACCCAGCCGTCGCCGCGCCGCGCCTCGCGGCCGACGTACTCGACGAGGTCGGCCGGCTCGATCTCGTGCGCGTAGTTGCGGATGTAGCGGCGGGTGCGCGCGATGTGCCGGCCCGCCCGGATGATCTTCGGCAGGTCCTCGCGGTCGTCGATCCAGCGGGTGTCGGAGGGCGAACCGGCGTCGCGGATCAGGAGGGTGCCCGCGTCGCGGTCGGTGAGGGCCTGCCGCTCGGCGGTGCCGGCGTCGACCGGGCCGTGGGCGTCCAGCCCGACGTGGCAGTGCGCGTCGACCAGCCCGGGCAGCACCCAGCCGGTCACCGTGGCGGCCTCGCGGGCGCCGGGCGGGCGCGAGTAGGAGACGCGGCCGCCGACGACCCAGAGCTCGTCGCGGACCTCGTCGGGCCCGATCAGCACCCGCCCCTTCACGTGCAGCACATCGCTCACATCACTCATGGCGGCACTGTACGCGCGGCCCCGGGCGGGTCAGGAGGCGGAGAGGGCGTCCAGCAGCCGGTCCACCTCGGCCTCCGTGTTGTAGAGGTGGAACGAGGCCCGCAGCAGGCCCGCACGGGCCGAGGTGAGGACTCCGGCCGCCTGCAGGGCGGGCTGCCGGTCCGCCAGGCCCGGCACGGAGACGATGGCGGAGTCGCCGGGCACGGGCTCGTGGCCGAGGCGCGCGAGTCCGGCGCGGTAGCGGGCGGCCAGGGCGGTGTCGTGGGCGTGCACGGCCTCGATGCCGATCCGCTCGATCAGGGCGAGGGAGACCTCTGCCGCATGGTAGGCGAGGAAGGCCGGGGACTCGTCGAACCGCCGTGCGGAGTCGGCCAGTTCGGACACCGGGCCATAGACGGCGTCCCACATGGACCGCGCGGCCACCCAGCCCGCGTGCAGCGGGGTCAGGGTCTCCTGGGCCTCCCGCGACACGGTCATGAACGAGGCCCCCCGGACGCTGAGCAGCCATTTGAAGCCGACCGCGACCGTGTAGTCGTACGGGGAGGCGTCGAAGGGCAGCCAGCCCGCCGCCTGGGAGGCGTCCACGAGCATCCGGGCCCCGTGCGCGGCGGTCGCCGCGCGCACCGCCGCCAGGTCGGCCTTGCGCCCGTCCGCGGACTGTACGGCGCTCAGCGAGACCAGGGCGGTCTCCGGGCCCACCGCCTCGGCGAGGGACTCCAACGGCGCGAACCGCACCTTGAGGTCGCCCCGCACCACGAAGGGGTTGATCACGGAGGCGAAGTCGCCCTCCGGGCAGAGCACTTCGGCGCCGGAGGGCAGGGAGGCCGCGACGAGGCCGACGTGGGTGGAGACGGCGGAGCCGACGGCCACCCGGTCGGCGTCCACCCCGACCAGGCGGGCGAAGGAGGCGCGGGCGCGGTTCACGCGGTCGAAGTCGCCGAACCCGGCGGGGATCCCGGCCCCCGCCGCCTCGGCGAGCTCCTTCATCGCGGTTACGGCGGACCGCGGGACGACCCCGCAGGTGGCGGAGTTGAGGTAGGTGGTGGAGTGGGCGAACTCGGCACGGGTCGCTTCGGCGATCGGAAGATCCATGCCGTCAACTCTGCGCCAGGAACGACCCAAAGTCCATTGGTGAGTTTTACTCGTCCACCCCAAGCGATGCTTATACCTGCGGGACCGCGCACGCCCCGTCGGGCTCGCACGCGTCGGCCGCGGCCGGCTCGGCCGGCTCGCGCCCGGCCCAGGCCTGCTCCAGGGCCCGGGTGAACACCTCGGCCGGCTGTCCGCCGGAGATCCCGTAGCGGCGGTCGAGGACGAAGAACGGCACGGCGTTGGCGCCCAGCTCCGCGGCCTCGCGCTCGTCGGCGCGGACCTCCTCGGCGTAGGCGGAGCCGTCGGCGAGGACGGCGCGCGCCTCCGCCTCGTCCAGTCCGGCCTCGACCGCGAGCGCGAGCAGCACCTCGGGGTCGAAGACGGAGCGCTCCTCGGCGAAGTTGGCCCGGAAGGCGAGGTCGAGCAGTTCCTCCTGCCGGCCCCTGGCGTCGGCCAGGTGCAGCAGCCGGTGGATGTCGAAGGTGTTGCCGTGGTCCCGGCCGTCGGTCCGGTACGCCAGCCCCTCGGCGCGGGCGGCGGCGGCGACGTGCTCCTCCATGCCGCGCGCCTCCTCCAGGGTGCGGCCGTACTTCTTGGCGAGCATGTCCACCACGGGGGCGGTCACACCCTTGGGGCCGTTCGGGTCGAGCTCGAAGGACCGGAAGACGACCTCCACCTCGTCACGGTGCGCGAAGCCGGCCAGCCCCTTGGCGAAGCGGGCCTTTCCGATGTAGCACCAGGGGCAGGCGATGTCGCTCCAGATCTCGACGCGCATGATCCTTCTTCTCTCCGGGGTCGCTGACGGGACGGTTTGCTGTTCAACCATCACCGGTGTGAACCATCCGGCCGGCCGCACCATTCCCGCACCCCTACTTCTTCAGCCAGGCCTGCATCATCTTCTGTGCGATCGGCGCGGCCAGCTTGCCGCCGCCGATCTCGGAGCGGTCGGTGTCGGAGTTCTCGATCACCACGGCCACGGCGATCTGCTTGCCGTTCGCCTTGCCGTACGAGGTGAACCAGGCCAGCGGCGCCAGGCTGTTCTTGACACCGCGCTGGGCGGTGCCGGTCTTGCCGCCCACCTCGGCGCCCGGCACCTGGGCCGGCTTGCCGCCGCCCTCGGCGGCCACGGTGCGCATGGCGTCGCGGATCATCGAGGCCGTCTTCTCCTTCATGACCTGCTGGGACTTCGGGTTCCTGAAGCTCTCCAGCACGTTGCCGTTGGCGTCGGTGACCTCGGAGACCATGTGCGGGGCGACGAGCTTGCCGCCGTTCTCGATGGCGGCGGTGACCATCGCCATCTGGAGCGGGGTGGCCTGGACGTCGAACTGGCCGATGCCCGTCTGCGCGACCTGGTCGACCGACATCTTCTTGGACGGGTACTTGCTCGGCGGGTTGGTGCGGACCGGGGTGTCGATCTGCGTGTTGAAGCCGAGCTTCTCGGCGGTCGCGCGCATCTTGTCCTGGCCGAGCTTGGAGGCGAGCTCGGCGAAGACGTTGTTGCAGGACAGGCGCAGGGCGGTGCGTACCGAGGCGTTGTTGCAGGCCGCGGAGCCGGCCTCGCTGGGCAGCGCGGTGCGGGTGCCGGGGATCGTGTACGGGTCGGGGATGCCGGTCGGCTGGTCGATGTCGGTGACCAGGCCGTTCTCGATCGCCGCGGCGAGGGTGACCAGCTTGAAGGTGGAACCGGGCGCCTGCGGCTTGCGCAGCGCCACGTTCTCCATGGCCTTGCCCTTGTCGGCGGAGAGCGCGTCCCAGGCCTTCTGGTCGTTGGCGCCGGAGATGCTGCCCGGGTCGAAGGACGGGTTGTTCACGACGGCGAGGATCTCGCCGGTGGCCGGGTCGATGGCCACGGCGGCGCCCTGCTTGCCCTGGAGCGCGTCGTAGGCGGCCTTCTGGACGTCCTTGTCGATCGTGGTGAGGACGTTGCCGGGGGCGGCCCGCTTGTTGGTGAGCATGTCCATCACGGTCTTCAGCCGGCTGTCGGAGCCGTTGAGGACGTTCTTGTAGACGCCCTCCAGCATGCTGGTGCCGTAGGCCTGGGAGTTGTAGCCGGTGACGGGCGCGTAGAGCGGGCCGTCGACGTAGGTCCGCTTGTAGCCGAAGTCCTTGCCGCCCGTCTTCTCCGAGCCGGTGATCGCCTCCCCGCCCACGATGATGCTGCCCAGCGGGTTCTCGTACTGGCCGATGAGATTGCGGCGGTTGTGCTTGTCGTCTGCGAGGGCCTGGCCTTGGTACGCCTGCACCCAGGTGACGCGGACCAGCAGGGCCAGCACCAGGAGCAGACAGAAGACCGACGCACGCCTGATCGTCTTGTTCATCCCCCCGAAGGACGTCCCCGGGGCCGCAGGCGTTCCGCTCTGCCCCGATTGTGGCCGAGTTCTCAGCGTTTCCTCATGATGAACCCTCCCTCGTAGGCCGCGATGACCGCCTGGGTGCGATCGCGGGACCCGGTCTTGGTGAGGACCGACGCGACGTGTGTCTTGACCGTCTGGGGCCCGACCCCGAGGCGTTCGCTCATCTCGTGGTTGGACAGCCCGGTGGCCATCAGGCGCAGGACGTCGGCCTCGCGATCGGTGAGCCTGGCGATCCAGGGCGCGGTGTCGGGGGCGGGGGCCGCCGCGTGCGCGGCGGCGAGGGAGCGGACGGCGGCCGGGAAGAGCAGCGAGTCGCCGCGGGCGACGAGCCGGACCGCCCCGATCAGCTCGTCCGGGTCGGCGCGCTTGAGGAGGAAGCCGGCGGCTCCGGCGCGCAGCGCGTCGTAGACGTGGGCGTCGTTCTCGAAGGTCGTGACGACCACGATCCTGGGCGGCTCGGCCATGGTGGCGAGGATCTGCCCAGTGGCCCGGATGCCGTCGATCTCGGGCATCCGGACGTCCATCAGCACCACGTCGGGGGTGAGGGAGCGCACCAGCGGGACCGCTTCGGCTCCGGTGGCGGCCTCGCCGACGACCTCCAGGTCCGCCTCGGCCTCAAGGATGACCCGCAGCGCGGTGCGGACCATCCGTTCGTCGTCGCAGAGCACGATGCGCAGCGGCGCCCGGCCCGCCGGGGCGTGCGCCGTCACCGGTCGCCTCCGGTGAGCGGGAGGACCGCGCGCAGCCGCCACCGGTCCTCGTGCGGGCCCGCCTCGACGCTGCCGCCGAGCAGTGCGGCCCGCTCAGCGGCGCCGCGCAGCCCTCGGCCGCCGGTGGTGCGGGGTTCCCGGCCTGCGGGCGGGCCGGCGGGCGGATTGGTCATGCTGATCTCCAGTTCTCGCGGTTCGGTGCCGTGGCCGGCCCGGACCAGGATCCGCAGGTCCACGGGGCCGCCGCCGTGGCGCAGGGCGTTGCTGAGGCCTTCCTGGACGATCCGGTAGGCCTCGCGGGAGGTGATCTCCGGAAGCCGGTGCCAGTCCTCCACGGGCCCGGGGTCCTGGTGTGCGGTGATGGCGGCTCCCCCGGCCCGGGTGCGGGCCAGGAGGCCTTCGAGGTCGGCGGCGAGGGTGGGGGCGGGGACGTACGCGCCGTCCGGCCGGGCCGGATCCCCGTCGCGCAGCAGACCCAGGACGGCGTCCAGTTCCCCCACCGTCCGCCGGGTGGTGTCCTCGATCGCGGTGAGCGCCTGCCGTACGAAGTCGGGGTCGCGCTCCAGCATCCGCCGGGCGGCGGCCGCCTGGAGGGTGACGGCGCTGAGCGCGTGCCCGACCGCGTCGTGCAGTTCCCGGGCGAGCCGGTTGCGCACGGCCAGGTCGGCGGCCCGCTCCTCGGCCGCCGCGAGCCGGTCCGCCGCCGTCGGCCCGAGCAGTACGGGTGCCAGCCGGGCCAGCAGCTCCCCCGCTGCGGCCGCGCACAGGGCGAGAGCGACCAGGAGGCCGATCCCGAGGAGGGGGGCCGTGTACGTCTCCACTCCCGTGTTGAACCATCCGAACCCCAGCCGGACTTCGCGCAGCCCGCTCACGAAGGGCAGCACGAGCAGCACCACCGCCATGGGCGGCACCGCCAGTGTCATCCCGCTGACCAGCGCTCCGACCCCCAGATGCAGGGTCCACCAGGCGGAGGCCCGGCCCCGCGCGGCCCAGGTCCGCGCGGGCCCTTCGGCGAGCCGCTCCCCGGGCACCGCGCACATGGCCCGCACGGCGGTCACCGACAGCGGTCGGACCAGCCCGTACACCCCGGTGGCGGCGGCCAGCGGCAGGGCCGCGGCGTAGGAGGCGAGGCTCAGGGGAAGGGAGGACAGGGCGTTGGCTCCGCCTGCCGCCGCGCCGACCCCCACCGAGGCCAGGAGGAAGTACGGCATCAGCAGGGCGCCGCCGAGGATCTGGTGGAGCCATCGCAGCCGGGCCCGCGCACCCGGCAGCCGGCTCCGGCCGCCGCGCATCAGCTCTCGCGTCGGGATATGAGGAACCGGGTGAGGACGGCGGTGGCGAGCGCTCCGGTGGCCATCTGGCCAGCGTAGATCAACTGCCCTGCGGTGGACGGCCCCTCGGGGCCGTCCGGCTGGGGTGCCAGCGAAGCGATCAGCAGCCAGGCTCCCCAGGCCAGGGTCGCGGCGCCGCCCACCCAGGTGAGCCCGAGCGGCCACCGTGCCGGCAGCGTCCCGCCGCGGCTCAGGAGCCACACGCCCGATCCCGCGGCAAGGGCGCATGTCGCGTGGGCCACGGACGCCACGGCGCTCTCCACTCCATGCGCCTCGGCCCGCTCGGCGCTCAGTCCGGCGGTGCCGCCGAAGGCCCAGTAGAGGAACAGCGCCGCCAGGGCCAGGGCGGCCGAGGCCGCGGCTGCCGCCACCACCCCCGTGGGCGACGGCAGCCGCTCTCCCACCACGCCCTGCCACCGCCGGCCCCAGCGCTGCCGCGCATAGGGCACGAACAGCCCGGCCAGGGCGAGTCCTTGAAGGGTGAATCCCGTATACACGACCGTGAAGACCCAGTCGTCCAGGAAGGGCTGCCGTGCGGCCGCCTCGTCCGGGCCGGTCCCGAAGCCCAGGGCCCGTACGAGCAGCTGGCCGGGGAACCCGAGCAGGATCGGGGTCAGCAGTCCCGTGGCCGTGAACACCGGAACGGTCAGCATCCAGGCGGGCGTTCTCAGCCCCCAGGGTCGGGTGAGCACCAGGACGAGCACGATCACGGTCGCGTCCATGGCCAGGGTGACCGCATTGGCCGCGGTGAGGAACGGGCCGGCTTCCAGCAGCACGCTGCCGTCCGGTATCCCGATCCGGCTGCCGGACAGCCAGGCGGCCTTGAGCGCCAGATACGGCAGCGTGGCCGCCACGGCCGAGGCCGCGAGGACGCGCCTCCCGGCCCCCTGCGGCGGGGTGGAGGACCGCGGTTCGTACGTCGTGTGAACGCCTCGTGTGGTCATGCCCCAACGGTCCCGGTCACGGCGCCCCGCCACCTCCCCCGCAATGGGGAACCGCCTCCCCCGTACGGGGGAGGGGCAGCCGACCCGAGTGGCGCACGCGCCCCTCACATGCGGCGCGTCACCACCGCCAGCCGGTCGCGCGCCTCGAACAGCGCCGCCTTGATGACCTGCTCGTGCCCCGGCGTCAGCCGGGCCACCGGCACCGAGCAGCTCACCGCGTCACGGGCGGGCGTCCGGTAGGGCACGGCCACCCCGAAGCAGCGCAGCCCGAGCGTGTTCTCCTCCCGGTCCACCGCGTATCCCTGCTCCCGCACCAGCTCCAGCTCCTCGATGAGCTGCTCCCGGTCGGTGACGGTGTGCTCGGTGACCGCCTCCAGCCGCCGCGGCAGCAGCGCCCGTACCTCCGCGTCCGAGTGCGTGGCGAGCAGCGCCTTGCCGAGCGCCGTCGAGTGCACGGGCAGCCGCCGCCCGACCCGGGTGAAGGGCCTCAGGTAGTGCTGGGACTGCCGGGTGGCGAGGTACACCACGCTCGTCCCGTCGAGCCGGGCCAGGTGGATGGTCTCCGTCGTGTCGTCGGAGAGCCGGTCCAGGGTGGGCCGGGCAGCGGCGACCACCTCGTCACCGTCGATGTAGGAGCTGCCGACCAGCAGGGCCCGTACGCCGATGCCGTAGCGCGTGCCCGTCGCGTCCGTCTCCACCCACCCCAGGTTCACGAGCGTGCGCAGCAGCATGTAGAGGCTGGACTTGGGCAGGGAGAGGTCGTTCTGGATGTCGGCCAGGCTGTGCAGCCCCGGCCGGGCCGCGAAGTGCTCCAGCAGCAGGACCGTCCGGACCGCCGATTTGACCGGCGCCGCCGCAACAGGAATCCCCGGCTCGGTCGTCGTCATACGCCCGCTTCCCCTCTGGTCGACTCTGGTCGCCTCTTGTCACGCGGAGGACCCCGGAAATAGAGTCCGCAGCAGACGTGATCATTCATCCACCGGAACCGCGTTCAGAATACTGAACGATCCAGGAGGCAGTGGGCCATGACAACGACACCAGTCTGGAGTGTGGACCCCCGCACCGGGAAGCAGCGCGAGCAGGTTGCGGCGGAGGCCACATCCCGGGAGGTGGACGAAGCCGTACGGGCCGCCCATGCCGCCCGCGGCCCGCTCGCGGACGCCGCCGTCCGCGCGGCCTTCCTGCGCACCGCCGCCGCGCTGCTCGACGAGGCGGCCGCCCACGTCATCGAGGCCGCCGACGCCGAGACCGCGCTCGGCCCGGGCCGGCTCACCGGCGAACTGGCCCGCACCACCGGCCAGCTGCGCGCCTTCGCCGACGCCGTCGACGAGGGGTCCTACCTCGACGTCCGGATCGACCGCGCCGACCCCTCCCTCAGCCCGCCGCGCCCCGACCTGCGCCGCTACAAGGTCCCCCTCGGCGTCGTCGCGGTCTACGCCGCCTCCAACTTCCCGCTCGCCTTCTCCGTCCCCGGCGGGGACACCGCGAGCGCCCTGGCCGCGGGCTGCCCCGTGGTGGTCAAGGCGCACCCCGACCACCCGGCCACCTCCGAGCTGTGCGCGTCGCTGCTGCGCCGGGCGGCCGTCTCCAACGGGCTCCCGGCCGACGTGGTGGCCGTGGTGCACGGGTTCGACGCCGGCCTTGAGCTGATCCGCCACCCGCTGGTCGCGGCCGCCGGGTTCACCGGTTCCGTCCGGGGCGGGCGGGCGCTGTTCGACGCCGCCGCCGCCCGGCCGGTGCCCATCCCCTTCCACGGTGAGCTGGGCTCCCTCAACCCCGTCGTGGTCACCCCGGCCGCGGCGGCCGAGCGCGCCGAGGAGATCGGCGCCGGCCTCGCGGCCTCGGTCACCCTCGGCGTCGGCCAGTTCTGTGTGAAGCCCGGCCTGGTCCTGGTGCCCGAGGGCGCGGACGGCGACCGGCTCACGGCCGAGCTGGACAAGGCGCTCGGCGAGACCGAGCCCGGGGTGCTGCTCGACCACCGGATGCGGGAGAACTTCGTCTCCGGGGTCCGCGAGCGGGCCGCGCTGCCCGGCGTCGAGGCCCCGGTCACCCCGGGGTCCGGCGGCGACCACACGGTGGGCGCCGGCTATCTGACCGTGCGGGCGGGGGACCTCCTCGCCGGTGACGGGCACGACGTCCTGCTGGAGGAGTGCTTCGGGCCGGTCACCGTCGTCGTCCGGTACGCCGGCCAGGGCGAGGCGGGCGCGGTCCTCGGGCGGCTCGGCGGGAACCTGAGCGCCACCCTCCAGTTGTCCGCCGCCGAGACCGAGGGCGCCCCGGGCCCGGCCGCCGAGCTGATCGGGCAGGTCACCCGGCTGGCGGGACGGATCGTGGTCAACGGCTGGCCGACCGGGGTCGCGGTGGCCCCGGCCCAGCACCACGGCGGCCCGTACCCGGCTGCGACCTCTCACTCCACGTCGGTGGGCGGCACGGCGATCGAGCGCTGGCTGCGGCCGGTGGCCTACCAGTCGGTCCCGGACGCCCTCCTGCCGCCCGAGCTCCGCGACGCCAACCCCCTGGGCCTCCCCCGCCGCGTGACGGGCGGCTGAGCCGCCCGGCGCCGGGCGGCCGCCCGCCGCCGGTAATCCCGTTGCCTGCCCCGCGCCCCGCAGGGCAGGCTGCGGGGCATGCCGAGACCGCATGGATTCACCTACGACCGCCGGGGCGACGACTGCGTCGTCATCACCCACCACGGCCGCTCGGCGGCCACCCTGCGCGGTGCGCGTGCCGCCGCGTTCCTGGACGAGGTGGAATCGGGGGATCCGCAGCTCGTGATGGCCCGCTGGACCGGCTCGTACAAGTTCGGCAACGAACGCACCGCGAAGAACCACCCCCGCAACCGGCGCGGAAATATCCCGCGAGGGTAAGGGAACGGCAAAGCACCTCCGCTCGTTCTCCGGGCATGACCGCTATGACCCCTGGATCCAACCTGCCGCTCGATGGCGTCCGTGTGACGGTCGACGTGGCTGCGCCGGTGCGGCTCGACGTGTCCGCGCTGCTCCTCACGGCGGACGGCAAGGTGCGCTCCGACGCCGACTTCATCTTCTTCAACCAGCCCAGCGGGCCCGGTGTCACCTACCGGTCCGGTGGCGGCACGGCGCCCGACTCGGTCACCGTGGACACCTCCGCGGTGCCGCCGGGCATCGAGCGGATCGTGGTCACGGCCAGCCCGGACGCCGCCGGGCAGACGTTCCAGGGCATCGAGCCCACCGCCACCGTGCGCAACGCCGACGGCGGCGCGGTGATCGCCTCCTTCACCCCGCCGCAGCTGGCGACCGAGACCGCGCTCGTGGTCGTGGAGATCTATCTGCGCGGCGGTGTGTGGAAGGTGCGGGCGGTCGGCCAGGGGTATGCGAACGGGCTCGCCGGCATCGCCACCGACTTCGGAGTCAGCGTGGACGAGGAGCCGGCGCCCGCGGCCGCCGCCCCTCCCGCCCCCGCGGCGCCCCCCGCCCCGCCCGCCCCGCCCGTCACGCACCAGCCCTCCCCCTGGCTCACCGCCGGCGCCGGGACCCCCGCCCCGGTCACCCCGGCCCCGGTCACCCCCCCCCCCGCCGCGCCCCCGGCCGCCCCCGCCGCACCGCCCGCCACCGGCAAGATCAACTTGGACAAGGGCCGGGTCAGCCTCCAGAAGAACCAGACCGTCTCGCTGGTCAAGGGCGGCCGCCCGCTGCTCTCCCAGGTCAAGATGGGCCTGGGCTGGGAGCCGGCCTTCCGCGGCCGGGACATCGACCTCGACGCGTCCGTCATCGCCTACGGCCCCCAGCGCAACCACGTCGACAGCTGCTACTTCGGCAAGCTGTCCATCCTGAACGGTTCCGTCAAGCACTCCGGGGACAACCTCACGGGCGAGGGAGCGGGCGACGACGAGGTGATCGTCGTGGACCTCGGCCGGCTGCCCGCCGACGTCAGCGGCCTGGTCTTCACCGTCAACTCCTTCTCCGGCCAGAAGTTCACCGAGGTGGCCAAGGCCTACTGCCGCCTGATCGACGCGGCGAGCGGTGAGGAGCTGGTGCGCTTCGACCTCACCTCCGCCGAGCCGCAGACCGGTGTGATGATGGCGAAGCTGATCCGTCAGTTCTCCGGGGAGTGGGAGATGACGGCCATGGGCGACTTTGTGAAGTCGCGCACAGTGCGCGGCATGGTCAAGCCCGCCGCCCAGGCACTCTGAGCAGGTGGGCGGGCACGGAGGGCCACCGGAGCGGATCGCGGGTGATGGATTCCACGCGTAATCCGCGGGTGGCTGTCAGTGCCCGCCCGTAGCCTTGGAAGCATGCACGAGACACTCACGCCCACGGGACCTGCCCGCCCGTCCGCCGCCGAGGCGAACGAGGCGATACGGCTCCTCGTGGAGACCCGGGTGGACGGCGAGTGGCCTTCCGAGGCCTATGAGTTCCTGCTCGCCGAGTGGGCCGAGGCCTCCCGCACGGAGGTCTCCCCGGCCCCGTGAGGCCCGCGGTCCCGGCCGGGCGGGGCGTCAGCGCGCGCGCCGCCACGGCCCGGTGACGGCCAGCATGACCCCCGGGTCCTGCAGGTTCGCGTAGAGGGTCCGCCCGTCGGGTGAGAAGCAGACCCCGGTGAACTCCGAGTACTCGGGCTCCTGCGGCGTCCCGATGTTCAGCTCGTTGCGCGCCAGCGGGTAGGTGCGGCCCGATTCGGTCGCGCCGAAGAGGTGTTGCAGCCCCGAGCCGTCCTCGGCGATGACCAGGCCCCCGTAAGGCGACACGGTGATGTTGTCCGGCCCGTCGTAGCCTCCCTCCGCCGACGGGTCCGCGTTGACCCCGATGAGGACCGTCAGCCGCAGCGTGCGCCGCTTGGGGTCGTAGAACCAGACCTGGCCGTCGTGCGCCGCGCCCGGGCTCTCCTCGCGGGCGTAGGAGGACACGAAGTACGCGCCCCCGTCCGCCCACCACATGCCCTCCAGCTTGCGCCCGCGCGTCACCGCGCCGTCCGCGAACTGCCTCCGCACGGGCACGGTCCGCGCGTCACGGTCCGGGACGTCCACCCAGTCCACCCCGTATACGGTGCCGGTCCTGGTGGCGCGCGTCAGGTCGTCGACGAACCGGCCGGAGCTGTCGGTGCACTTGGCGGCCTGGAGCGCCCCCGCGTCGGCGGCGAGCGTGCGGAGCCTGCCGCGCCCGTGCCGGAAGCCGCGGGGCGGGGTCCAGCGGTAGAACAGCCCGTTGGGACCGGAGGCGTCCTCGGTCAGGTACGCGTGGCCCTGCCGCGGGTCGATGACGACGGCCTCGTGGTCGTAGCGGCCGAACGCCTTGACGGGGCGCGGGTCGCGGTTGGCACGGCGGTCGTGCGGGTCGACCTCGAAGACGTAGCCGTGGTCCCTGGTCATGCCGTTCATACCGGCGAGGTCGGAGTTCTCCTCGCAGGTCAGCCAGGTGCCCCAGGGGGTGGCGCCGCCCGCGCAGTTGGTCGACGTACCGGCGATGCCCACCCATTCGGCGACCTCGCCGCCGGGCCGGACCTCCACGACCGTGCAGCCGCCGGCCGCGGCCGGGTCGTAGACGAGGCCTTCGGTGAGGGGGACGGGGCGGGCCCAGTTCTCCCGCCTGCCCTTCAGCTCGTGGTTGTTGACGAGGAGGGTGGTGCCGCGGTGGCCCTCGAAGGCCGCGGTCCCGTCGTGGTGGGACGGGGTGGTCTCACCGGACTCCAGCCTGGTGACGCCGCTGTGCGTGATCACGCGGTACCGGAAGCCGGCGGGGAGGGCGAGGATGCCGGCCGGGTCGGGGACGAGCGGGCCGTAGCCGGGCTCGCAGGGCGGCCGCCCGTGCCCGTCGCCGCCCGTGCCGTTCCCGGCCGCGAGCGCGCCGGGAGCGGTGGCGAGGGCGCCGACCGTCCCGGTGAGCGCCACTCCCGCGCCGGCGATGACGGTACGGGCGGTGAAGTCTCTGCGGCTGAGCGGCATCAGGTCTCCCGGGGTGGGCGGCGGGTGTGCGGGTCGCGGGCGCACACGCTGCCGCCCGCACGTGAACGGCGGCTGAACTACCCACGAAGGGGAACCAGCCCCTCGCCGGCCAACGGCAATGGCCAACTCCGGCCCAGGAACGGCGCATTGTCAGCGCCCTCGCGGGCCTCCCGGTCCCGATGCCCGGCTCAGGGCCTGCGGGAGCGCGCCTTGAAGGCGGCCCTGCGGGCCTCCTTGGCCCTCCTGCGGTCGGGGTGCAGCCGTCCCATAGCCTCCAGCACCCGGACGGTCGAGGGGTGCTCGACGCGCCACACCTGGTCGAAGAAGCCCGTGTGGTGCGCGGTCAGGGTCTCCATCAGGAGGGGCAGCTCCTCGGTCTCGCCGTCCGCGGCGAGCTGCGCCGCGATCGTGTCGACGGTCAGCCAGAACACCATCTGCGGGGCGGGCGGCGGTACGTCGGCCACGCCGTGCTCCGCCAGCCAGACGCGGGCGAGCCCGCCGAGCTCCGCCTCGTCCAGCACCGAGCGGACCGCCGGCTCGGCCTGCGGCCCGGCCAGTGCGAGGGCCTGCTGGCAGCGCAGCCGCCGCAGCGGGCCGCCCTCGTCGTCCCCGCGGGCGGCGGCGAGCAGTTCGGTGACGGCGGCGGGCAGGTCGCGGCCCGCCATCCACTGCTCGATCTCGGCCTGCGCGGCGTGTTCGGGGTAGGAGGCGACGGCGTCGAGGAGGGCGTCGGCGCCCTTGCCTGCCAGTTCCCCGACCGCGGGGGCCTCGACGCCGCCCTCCAGCATCCGGGCGCGGATGCCGTAGAGGCCGAGCGGGGTCAGGCGGACCATGCCGTAGCGGGAGACGTCCCCGTCGTCCACGCCGTCCGACCCGTCCGAGCCGTCTGCGCCGTCTGCGCCGTCCGAGCCGTCCCTGCCGTCCGGCTGCGCCATCAGCTCCTCGTCGACGGGCCGGAACTCCACCAGCCCGATCGGCTCCAGCTGCCGGAACTGGCCGTCGAGGCGCATCATGGCGTCCGAGACCTGCTCCAGCACGGCGTCGGTCGGTTCGGCCATACCCTCGGGCGCGACCATCGACGCGGCCAGCACCGGAAGCGGAATTGATCGGTCCGTGCCGCCGGCCCCGGAGGCGGTCAGCAGGTAGAGGTTGGCGAGCACCGCGTCGAGCGCGTCCGCCTCACGGCCCGGGTTCCAGTCCAGCCGGTCGAAGTCGATTCCTCCGCCCGCCTCCAGCGCGTCGACCAGGTCCTCCAGGTCGGGCACCGCCGCGTCGGCGAGCACCGCCTCCAGGGCCGCCCGCCACAGGTCAAGCACGTCGCCGGGGGTGCCGCCGGTCACCAGCGCCAGGTCCTCGCCGGGCGCGGCGGTGCCGTACGGCTCCTCGCCCCGCGCCGCCCCCGATCCGCCCTCTGCGCTCCCGTCCGCGCCTTCCTCCGGTTCGGTCACGTCCACCAGCCCGGTGTCCACCGCCACCCGCCAGGCCTGGCTCGCGTACCCGGCGGCGTTCTCGTCCGCCGCGTCGAGACCGAGGTGGGCGGCGGCGCCGGGCAGCTGGTCGGCGGCCAGTTCGCCGCCCACGCCGACGCGGGTTTCCGGACCGGCCCAGCGGGCCAGCCGTACGGCGCGCGCGAACAGCGGGGCGCCGAGGGCGTCGCGCGCCAGCTCCGCATCGGAGTGCAGCCGTACCGGCGGCAGTGTGGGGTGCGACTCAGCGGACATGGGGCGGCTCTCCTCGCGGACGCGGTGGGGACGGGCGGGCCGAGACGGCCCGGCCGGGCGGCCGGACCGTCATACGCGTCCGAAAACCGGCGACATGGCCGACATGGCGGGGCAGGGCGGGCATGGCGGATGTGGCGCAGATGACAGCCGTGGCCGTCGTACGGCGACCCAGCGTAGACGCATATCGGGCGCCTCTGACGGGCCATCGCCTTCGGCTCATCCCACAGTCCGCAGCCGTCTCCTCTGTAGGGCTTGACAACTTTGCTGACAAGGCAGGAAATTGACGCGCGTAGACGTTTGGGGGCTGACCAACCCCCCGCAGATCTCGCTGTTCGCAGCCTCTCCCCGCCCCTCTCCCACACCGGAGTTTCCTGACCATGCGCTCCTCGCATCCCCGCTCCGCCGCCGTCGCGGCCCTCGTCGCCACCGCGCTGGCCACCGGCCTCCTCGCGGGCTCCGCCGACGCGGCCGAGGGCGCGGCGTCCGCCGACCCGGTACGCATCCACGACATCCAGGGCACCACCCGGATATCCCCGCTCAACGGCAAGCAGGTCTCCGACGTCGAGGGCATCGTGACGGGCGTGCGGACCTACGGTTCGCGCGGCTTCTGGATCCAGGACCCCGACGCCGACGACGACGCCGCGACGAGCGAGGGCGTCTTCGTCTTCACCAACTCCGTCCCGACGGTCGCCGTCGGCGACGCGGTCAAGGTCTCCGGCACGGTCGGCGAGTACATCCCGGGCGGCGTGAAATCGGGCAACCAGTCGGTGACCCAGATCTCCAAGCCGACGGTCACCGTGGTCTCCTCCGGCAACGCGCTGCCCGAGGCCGCCGCGATCAACGAGTACACGGTGCCCGCCGAGTACACCCCGGCCGGCGACCCGGCCGCCGACGGCAGCATCAACGGCCTGACGCTGGACCCGTCCCGCTACGCCCTGGACTTCTACGAGTCCCTGGAAGGCATGAACGTCCGCATCGGCACCTCGCGCGTGGTCGGCGCCACCGACCCGTACTCGGAGCTGTGGGTCACGGTCAAGGGCTGGGAGAACACCGCGAAGCGCGGCGGCACGGTCTACGGCTCCTACGAGTCGCAGAACACCGGCCGCCTGCAGATCCAGCAGCTCACGCCCATCGCGCAGCAGCCCTTCCCGGTGGCCAACGTCGGTGACAAGCTGACCGGCACCACCGAAGGTCCGCTGGACTTCAACCAGTTCGGCGGCTACACGCTGGTGGCCCGCACCCTCGGCACCGTCAAGGCGGGCACCATCGCCCCCGAGAAGACCAAGCCGCAGGCCGAGCAGGAGCTCGCGGTGGCCACGTACAACGTCGAGAACCTCGACCCGACCGACCCGCAGGAGAAGTTCGACGCGCTGGCCAAGGCCGTCGTCGAGAACCTGGCCTCCCCCGACATCCTCGCCCTGGAGGAGATCCAGGACGACAACGGCGCCAAGAACGACGGCACCGTCTCGGCGGAGCAGACGCTGACCAAGTTCGCCGCGGCCATCGCGGCGGCGGGCGGCCCGGCCTACCAGTGGCGGACCGTCAACCCGGAGGACAAGAAGGACGGCGGCGAGCCCGGCGGCAACATCCGCCAGGTGTTCCTCTTCAACCCGGCGCGGGTGTCCTTCACCGAGCGCGCCCCGGGCGACGCGGTGACGGCGACCGGCGTGGTCAAGGAGAAGGGCAAGACCCACCTGACCCACTCCCCCGGCCGCGTGGACCCCGCGAACCCGGCGTGGGCCGACAGCCGCAAGCCGCTCGCCGGCGAGTTCGTCTTCCGCGGCAAGACGGTCTTCGTGATCGCCAACCACTTCGGCTCCAAGGGCGGCGACGAGGGCCTGACCTCGCACCACCAGCCGCCGCTGCGCTCCTCGGAGGCCAAGCGGCTGCTCCAGGCGCAGGCCGTGAACGGCTTCGTCAAGCAGATCCTGGCGCAGGACAAGAACGCCAACGTGCTCGTCCTCGGCGACATCAACGACTTCGAGTTCTCGGCGACCACGGACGCGCTGGCGGACGGCGGGGCGCTGTACCCGGCGATCAAGTCGCTGCCGAAGGCCGAGCGCTACTCGTACGTCTACCAGGGCAACGCCCAGGTGCTGGACCAGATCCTGACCAGCCCGGCGATCAAGAAGTTCACGTACGACAGCGTGCACATCAACGCGGAGTTCGCCGCGCAGAACAGCGACCACGACCCGCAGGTGCTGCGCTTCCGCCCGTAACCGGGGCACGGAGCAGCAGGGGGCCCGGCCGCCGTCCCGGTGGCCGGGCCCCCTGCCACAAGGGCTTCGAGCCGCCGCCGGAGCGGCCGCAGGAGACCGGTCCCGGGCGAGATCGGGGGCTTTGGGCCCTGGCGTGACGCTCGCCACATCTCCGCCGAATCAGCCGGTTGTGGTGTTGAGTGTCTGCACGCCCGATCTTGTCCCGGCCCGGCTCCCGCCGCTCGCACTCCCTGGAGGATCCTGGTGTTCCCCTCGATCTCCGCCGCCCAGGAAATCGGCCTGGCCGCCCTGTTCGCGGCAGCGCTCCTCGGGGTGGCCGGCCTGGGCCGCAGGCTGTGGGCCGGCCGCCTGCGCCGACCGGAGCCCGTCGCCGCCGCGGCTCTCCCGATGATCCCGGCCCAGCGCGGCTCCGCCGGGCACCCGATGGAGTCGGTGCAGCTGACCGAGGCGGAGGAGCAGGCCTTCGCCGGCCTGATCCGCACGATCCCCCGCCCCTGAGCGCGCCGGCCCCGCCCGCGCCCGAACGACCAAGCGCCCTTCCGGGCCGGGTCCGGAAGGGCGCTCGGTGACGGTCGCGGCCGTCGGTTGTGGCCGTCGGTTGTGGCCGTCAGTTGTGGCTGTGCAGGACCTCGTTCAGGCCGCCCCAGTTCGCCTTGTAGGGGCGGGCCTCGACGGTTCCCGTGACCGAGTTGCGGCGGAAGAGGATGTTGTCGGCGCCGGAGAGCTCCAGGGCCTTGACGACCTGGCCGTCCGGCAGGGTGACGCGGGTGCCCGCGGTGACGTACAGGCCCGCCTCGACGACGCACTCGTCGCCGAGGGCGATGCCCACGCCCGCCTCGGCGCCGACCAGGGTGCGCTCGCCGATCGAGATGATCTGCTTGCCGCCGCCGGAGAGGGTGCCCATCGTGGAGGCGCCGCCGCCGATGTCGGAGCCGTCGCCGACGACGACGCCCGCGGAGATGCGGCCCTCGACCATGGAGGTGCCGAGGGTGCCGGCGTTGAAGTTGACGAAGCCCTCGTGCATGACGGTGGTGCCCTCGGCGAGGTGCGCGCCGAGGCGGACGCGGTCCGCGTCGGCGATGCGCACGCCCTTGGGGGCGACGTAGTCCGTCATCCGCGGGAACTTGTCGATCGAGGTGACCTGCAGGTGCAGGCCCTCGGCGCGGGCGTTGAGGCGGACGGTCTCGACCTGGTCGACGGCGACCGGGCCCAGCGAGGTCCAGGCGACGTTGGCCAGCAGGCCGAAGACACCGTCGAGGTTCTGGCCGTGCGGCTTGACCAGGCGGTGGCTGAGCAGGTGCAGGCGCAGGTACGCGTCGTGGGCGTCCAGCGGCTTGTCCTCCAGGGAGGCGATGACCGTGCGGACGGCCACGACCTCGACGCCGCGGACCGCGTCCGACCGGATCGCCTTGCCGGCGGCGGCGCCGAGGAGCTCCACGGCCTGCTCGGCGGTGAGGCGCTCGGTGCCGGCCGGGCCGGGCTCGGCGACCAGCTCGGGGGCGGGGAACCAGGTGTCGAGGACGGTGCCGTCGGCGGTGAGGGTGGCAAGTCCGGCGGCGACGGCGCCGGTGGTACGCGTAGCAGTCATGCCCGAAACCTAACCGGCGACGGCCCGAGGTCGCGAACCGGTCTCATGTGCCGGTCCGATCGCGTGTCGGGACGCGCGTCGCCGCTGCCGTGCCCACGCCCAGAGCACCGCCCCGCCCGCCGCCGTCGCGAGCCCGGCACACAGCGGCCACAGCAGGCCGGGGGCGGCCGAGTACAGCGCGCCGCCCAGCGGTGGCCCGAGGACGACCCCGCTGACGGAGATCCCCGCGTACAGGCTCTGGAACCGCCCGACGGCGTGCTCGGGCGCCTCGTCGGCGACGTAGGCGGTGGCTGTGGTCTTGTAGAGGATCTCCCCGAGGCTCAGCAGGACCATCATCACCACGGCGCTCGCCACCCCCGCCCCGAAGAGCAGCGCCCCGTACCCGGCCCCCACCAGCACCAGCCCGGCGGCGATCACCGGCAGCGCCGGCCGGTCGCGCAGCGCCACGGCGGCGGGCAGCTCAAGCAGCAGGATCACCGCGCCGTTGAGGGCGATGACGAGGCCGAAGGCGCGCGGGTCCAGGCCGTGGTCGGTGAGGAAGACGGGGAAGGTGGAGTACTGCTGGCGGTAGACGACGTCGGTCACCAGGATCGCGCCGAGCAGGACGAGCAGGGCCGGCCTGGCCCGTAGTTCGGCGAGGAGTCCGCGGCCCTGACCCCCGTCCGGGGCCGCGGATGCTTTGCGGGGTGCGCCGCGCGCCGGGACGACGCGGGCGGTCCAGATAGCGAAGGCGAGGGTACCGACGCCGTCGGCGACGAAGAGCCAGTCGTAGGAGAGCCCGGTCGCGACGAGGGCGCCGAGCGGCGGCCCGAGGGTGAATCCGCCGTTGGACGCGCAGCGGACGAGGGCGAAGGCCTGGCGGCGGCCGCCCTCCGGGACGGTGACCGCGACGAGGGCGGAGTTGGCGGCCCGGATCACGCCGGAGGCGTACTGGGCCACCGGGAGGGCCGCGAAGAGCAGCGGGGCGGGGAGCAGCGGCAGGGCCGCGAGGGTCGCCCCGGCGAGCGTGGCGGCGGCGAGGAGCACCCGGCGGTGGCCGAAGCGGTCCCCGTACCAGCCGCCGCTGAAGTTGCCCGCGACCAGGCCGATGCCGCCGATGCCGGTGACGAGGCCGGCCTGTGCGGCGCCGAGTCCGCGTGGGCCGGTCAGGTAGAGGAAGACGAAGACGAAGGTGAAGCTGACGACGGCGTTGACGAAGACCCCCGCAGCCAGCAGCCACACGACCCTCGGTATGTCCTTGAACCCCTGCAGCACACCCGTGCCCCCGCCCTGATGAGTAAGTTCCTTTTGGGAACGGACTATGTCACCATGACAGCCTTGGGTCAACGGACGAAGGAGTTCCCATGGCCCAGCGCACACACCTCGGCGACGCGGACTGCGCCATCGCCCAGGCCCTCGACGTGGTGGGCGACTGGTGGACGCTGCTGATCGTGCGCGACACCGCGCGCGGCCTGCACCGCTTCGACGAGCTCCAGCGCGAGCTGGGGGTGTCCCGCAAGGTGCTCGCAGAACGGCTGAAGCTGCTCGTGGAGGCCGGGGTGCTGTCGCGCGAGCCGTACCAGGAGCGCCCGGTGCGGCACGAGTACCGGCTGACCCCGCGCGGGCGGGGGCTGCTGCCGGTCCTGGTGGCCCTCCAGGACTGGGGAGACACCTGGGTCCTGGGAGAGGGAGAGATGACGGCGACGACCGACGGAGCATCGCGCGAGGCGGAACGGGTGCACTCGCTGCTCGGCACGCGGGTGCCGCCACTGCTGCTGCCGGACCGTTTCGGCGGGATGGGCGACCCGGTGGCGGACACCCCGTTCACGGTCCTGTACTTCTTCCCGGGCGCCTACGCGCGGGCCGAGGCCTACCCTCCCGGCTGGGCCGGGATCCCGGGCGCCAAGGGCTGTACGTTCGAGTCGTGCACGTACCGCGACCAGCTCGCCGAGTTCACCGCGGCCGGCGCCACCGTGCACGGCGTCTCCACCCAGCGCCCGGACGAGCAGCGGGAGTTCGCGGAGGCGGAGCGGCTGCGTTTCCCGCTCCTGTCGGACGCCGACCTGGCGCTGACCGCCGCGCTGCGCCTGCCGACGTTCCGCGCGGCGGGCGTGAGCCGGATCAAGCGGCTGACCCTGGTCGTCGACCGCGACCGCACCGTGCGCGAGGTGGTCTACCCCATCCGCGACATCGAGGCGAGCGTGCAGACGGCCCTGGCGGCCGTCCGCACCCCCACCCCCGCCGGCTGAGCCGGGACGCGGCGCTCAGGCGGCCCGCTCCCCCAGGACGCGGGCCAGCACCTCACGGGCGTACGGCTCGTCGTACTCGGCGTCCGTCAGCAGGACCTGCAGGCTGATGCCGTCCATCGCGGCCACCAGCGCCCGGGCCGTCACCGGGTCGGTCCGCGGCGCCAGCGCCCGGCACGCGGCCTCGCACCACTCGGCGGCCACCGGCCGCAGGGCGGGGCGGCGCAGCGCCGCGACGTAGAGCTCGTACTCCAGCTCCGCCCGGCGCCGGTCCGCCGTCAGGAACTCGCCCAGGAGGCGGGCCAGCGCCGCGGCGAGGTCCGCCTCCGGGTCGGCCAGCTCCGGGGCGTGTGCCAGCGCCCGGGCGAAGCCCTCGTCGGCCTGCCGCAGCGCCGCCACCAGCAGGTCGTCCAGCGTCTTGAAGTGGTACGTCGTCGACCCCAGCGGTACGTCCGCCTCCGCGGCCGCGCTGCGGTGGCTCAGCCCCGCGATGCCCTTGGCACCCACCACGCGGATCGCGGCGTCGATGATCCGCCGGCGCCGGTCCGGGTCGTGGCGCCGCCGCGCGCCCTGCGGCATCAGTGCGCCCCGCCCAGGTTCAGCAGGACCACCCCGCCGATCACGAGGGCGATCCCCGCGATCTTCGCGGCGGTGGCCGCCTCCCCCATGAACACCATGCCGATCGCGGCGATGGCGGCGGTGCCGACTCCGGCCCATATCGCGTAGGCCGTACCGACCGGCATCGATTTCAGCGCCTGCGCGAGCAGGGTGAAGGCGATGGCGTATCCCAGCAGGGTGCCGAGCGAGGGCCACAGCTTCGTGAAGCCGTCGCTGTACTTCATGGCGGTGGTGCCGGCGACCTCGGCGGCGATGGCTGCGGCGAGCAGGGCATAGGGCATGTGTACAAGGGTACACATCGATGCGTACACCTGTACGCATGACGAGCGCCCATCCGCCCGGGGGACCGGCCGGGAAACACCGAGGGCCCCCGGCACGCGCGTGCCGGGGGCCCTCCTGTGCGAGCGGGGTGCTCAGACGTTGAAGCCGAGCGCGCGAAGCTGCTCGCGGCCGTCGTCCGTGATCTTGTCCGGGCCCCACGGCGGCATCCAGACCCAGTTGATCCGGAGTTCGTTGACGATGCCGTCCGTGGCCGACTTCGCCTGGTCCTCGATGACGTCCGTCAGCGGGCAGGCCGCCGAGGTGAGCGTCATGTCGAGGGTGGCGATGTTCGCGTCGTCGATGTGGATGCCGTAGATCAGGCCCAGGTTGACGACATCGATGCCCAGCTCGGGGTCGACCACGTCGTAGAGGGCCTCGCGGACCTCCTCCTCGGTGGCCGGCTTGGTCGACGCCTCGGGCGTCGCGTTCTCGGTCATGCCGTCTTCCTCTCCGCGTCGCCCAGAGCCTGGGCCGTCGCGTCCTTCCACGCCATCCAGCTCAGCAGGGCGCACTTCACACGGGCCGGGTACTTGGAGACGCCGACGAACGCGACCGCGTCCTCCAGCACCTCCTCCATGGCCTCGTCGGGCTCGATCTTGCCCTTGGACTGCATCATCTCCAGGAACACGGCCTGGATCTTCTGCGCCTCGGCCAGTTCCTTGCCCACGAGCAGCTCGTTCAGTACGGAGGCGCTGGCCTGGCTGATGGAGCAGCCCTGGCCCTCGTAGCTGACATCCGTCAGCGTCTCACCGTCGTACTTCACGCGCAGCGTGATCTCGTCACCGCAGGTCGGGTTGACGTGGTGCACCTCGGCGTCGCCGTCGCGCAGGCCACGCCCGTGCGGGTGCTTGTAGTGGTCCAGGATCAGTTCCTGGTACATCGAATCCAGCTTCACTGCGTCCTCGTCGCCTCGTCCGTCAGCCGAAGAAGTTCCGTACGTGCTCCAGCCCGTCGACCAGTGCGTCGACATCGGCCGGAGTGGAGTACAGGTAGAAAGACGCTCGCGTCGTCGCCGGAATTCCGTAGCGCAGGCAGACGGGGCGCGCGCAGTGGTGTCCCACGCGGACCGCGATGCCCTGCTCGTCCAGGACCTGGCCGACATCGTGCGGGTGGATGTCGCCGAGCACGAAGGAGATCGCGGCGCCGCGGTCCTCGGCCGTGGTGGGGCCGATGATCCGCAGGTCGGGCACCTCGGCGAGGCGCTTGATCGCGTACTCGGTGATCGCGTGCTCGTGCGCGGCGATCCTGTCCATGCCGATCGCGGAGAGGTAGTCCACGGCCGCACCGAGGCCGACGGCCTGGGCGATCGGGGGCGTACCCGCCTCGAACTTGTGCGGCGCCGGGGCGTAGGTCGAGGCGTGCATCGACACGGTCTCGATCATCTCGCCGCCGCCGAGGAACGGAGGCAGGTCCTCCAGCAGCTCCTGGCGGCCCCACAGGACGCCGATGCCGGTCGGGCCGCACATCTTGTGGCCGGTGAAGGCCACGAAGTCGGCGCCGAGCGCCTGCACGTCGAGCGGCATGTGCGGAGCGGCCTGGGAGGCGTCGATCAGCACCAGCGCGCCGACGTCCTGGGCGCGCCGGACGATCGCCTCGACCGGGTTGACCGTGCCCATGATGTTGGAGACCAGCGTGAAGGAGACGATCTTCGTCTGCTCCGTGATGACCTCTTCGATGTTGGACAGGTCGAGCCGGCCGTCGTCGGTGAGGCCGAACCACTTCAGCTTCGCGCCGGTGCGCTGCGCGAGCAGCTGCCACGGAACGATGTTGGAGTGGTGCTCCATCTCCGTGATGGCGATCTCGGTCTCGCGGTCGACCCGGTAGGGCTCGTCCGCCCAGCCGAGCATGTTCGCGACGAGGTTGAGCGACTCCGAGGCGTTCTTGGTGAAGATCACCTCGTCGCGGCTCGGCGCGTTGATGAAGGCGGCGACCTTGTCGCGGGCGCCCTCGTACAGCGCCGTGGCCTCCTCGGCGAGCACGTGCACGCCGCGGTGGACGTTCGCGTTGTGCTGCTCGTAGTACTCGCTCAGCGCGTCGAGTACCTGGCGCGGCTTCTGCGAGGTCGCGGCGTTGTCCAGGTAAACGATCTTCTTCCCGTCGTGGACCACACGATCCAGCAGGGGGAAGTCCTTGCGGATCGCCTCGCCAAGCAGATGAGACCCGGTGAGGAGGCCAGGCAGCTGTGTCACGCGGTCGCGCCACCCTTCACGTACTTGTCGTAGCCCTCGTTCTCCAGCTGGTCGGCGAGCTCGGCGCCGCCGGACTCGGCGATGCGGCCGTTCGCGAACACGTGCACGAAGTCGGGCTTGATGTAGCGCAGGATGCGCGTGTAGTGGGTGATCAGCAGGGTGCCGACCTCACCGCTCTCGCGGACGCGGTTGACGCCCTCGGAGACGATGCGCAGGGCGTCGACGTCCAGGCCGGAGTCGGTCTCGTCGAGGATGGCGATCTTCGGCTTGAGGAGCTCCAGCTGGAGGATCTCGTGGCGCTTCTTCTCACCGCCGGAGAAGCCCTCGTTGACGTTGCGCTCGGCGAAGGCCGGGTCCATCTGGAGCTGCTCCATCGCGGACTTGACCTCCTTCACCCAGGTGCGCAGCTTGGGGGCCTCGCCGCGGATGGCGGTGGCGGAGGTGCGCAGGAAGTTGGAGACCGAGACGCCGGGGACCTCGACCGGGTACTGCATGGCGAGGAAGACGCCGGCGCGGGCGCGCTCGTCGACGGACATCTCCAGGACGTCCTCGCCGTCGAGGGTCACGGTGCCACCGGTGATGGTGTACTTCGGGTGACCGGCCAGGGAGTACGCCAGCGTGGACTTGCCGGAGCCGTTCGGACCCATGATGGCGTGCGTCTCACCCTGCTTGACGGTGAGGTCGACGCCCTTGAGGATCTCGCGGGCGCCGTTCTCGGCCTCGACGGAGACGTGCAGGTCGTGGATTTCAAGCGTTGCCATGGATACCTCAGGACTCCTGGGTGAGGGAGACGAGCACGTCGTCCCCTTCGATCTTTACGGGGTATACGGGGACGGGGCGCGTCGCGGGCAGACCGGAGGGCTTTCCGGTGCGCAGGTCGAAGGCCGACCCGTGCAGCCAGCACTCGATCATGCAGTCCTCGACCTCGCCCTCCGAGAGCGAGACGTTCGCGTGCGAGCAGATGTCGTTGATCGCGAACACCTCCCCGTCGGTGGAGACGATGGACACCGGCGTGCCGTCGAGTTCCACCCGCTTGGGGGTGTTCTCCTCCAGCTCGCTCAGCGCGCAGGCCTTGACGTAGTTCATCAGACGGAACCCTGGAGCTCGGCCTCGATCTTGGCGATCAGGCGCTCTTCGATGTCGTCGACACCGATCTGCTGGACGAGCTCGGCGAAGAAGCCGCGGACGACCAGGCGGCGGGCCTCGTCGGCCGGGATGCCGCGGGCCTGCAGGTAGAAGAGCTGCTCGTCGTCGAAGCGGCCGGTGGCGGAGGCGTGGCCGGCGCCGACGATCTCGCCGGTCTCGATCTCCAGGTTCGGCACGGAGTCGACCCGCGCGCCGTCCGTGAGGACGAGGTTGCGGTTCATCTCGTACGTGTCGGTGCCCTCGGCGCTCTTCTCGATGAGCACGTCGCCGATCCAGACGGCGTGGGCGTCCTGGCCCTGGAGGGCGCCCTTGTAGACGACGTTCGACTTGCAGTGCGGGGCGTCGTGCGTGACGAGGAGGCGGTGCTCCTGGTGCTGGCCGGCGTCCGTGAAGTACAGGCCGAGCATCTCGGCCTCGCCGCCGGGGCCCGCGTAGGTGACGCGCGGGTGCAGGCGGACGACGTCGCCGCCGAAGGTGACGACCACGGACTTGAAGCTCGCGTCGCGGCCGACGAGGGCGTTGTGCTGCGAGGTGTGGACGGCGGTGTCGTCCCAGTCCTGGACGGACACGAAGGTCACCTTCGCGCCGTCGCCGACGAGGATGTCCACGTTGGCGGCGCGCACGCCGTCGCCGGTGTGGTCGATCACGATGATCGCCTCGGCGAAGGGCTTCACGTCGAAGACGGTGTGGCCGAAGGTCGTGCCGCCTTCGCCGTGCAGGGCGACCCGGATGGGCTCGGTGAGCACGGTCTCCTTGGGCACGGTGACGACCGTGGCCTTGGCGAAGGAGGAGAAGGCCTGTGCGGCGACGCGGTCGACGGGCGTGCCGGCCTTGCCGATCCGCTCGTCGCCGCGCTCCACGGACTCGACCGTGACGCCCTCGGGGGCGTCGATCTGGGCCTTCATGGTGCCGTCGGCGACGGCGGTGCCGTCGTGCAGGCCCTTGAGGCGGGCGAGCGGCGTGAAGCGCCACTCCTCCTCGCGGCCGTGCGGGACCGGGAAGTCGGCCACGTCGAAGGACGGGGGCGCGCTCGTCCGGGTGGCGACGGTGGACTCGGCGGCCACCGCGATCGCGCCGGCGGTGGTGGAGCCCGCCGGAATATTCTGAGCCTCAGCCATGGCTGTCGTCTTGCTCGCTCTCTTAAAAGAACACGTCTACGTCTGTGAATGTGCTGCGGGCGGGGGCCGGACTAGCCGACCGAGCCCTCCATCTGCAGCTCGATCAGCCGGTTGAGCTCCAGCGCGTACTCCATCGGCAGCTCCTTCGCGATCGGCTCGACGAAGCCGCGCACGATCATGGCCATGGCCTCGAACTCGGTGAGGCCGCGCTGCATCAGGTAGAAGAGCTGGTCGTCGGAGACCTTGGAGACGGTGGCCTCGTGGCCCATCGTCACGTCGTCCTCGCGGACGTCCACGTACGGGTACGTGTCCGAGCGGGAGACGGTGTCCACGAGCAGTGCGTCGCACAGGACGTTGGACTTCGAGCCGGCGGCGCCCTCGCCGATCTCGACCAGGCCCCGGTAGGAGGTGCGGCCGCCGCCTCGGGCCACCGACTTGGAGACGATGTTCGAGGAGGTGTTCGGCGCCATGTGGACCATCTTGGAGCCGGCGTCCTGGTGCTGGCCCTCGCCCGCGAAGGCGATGGACAGGGTCTCGCCCTTGGCGTGCTCGCCCATCAGGTACACGGCCGGGTACTTCATGGTGACCTTGGAGCCGATGTTGCCGTCGATCCACTCCATGGTCGCGCCCTCGTACGCCACGGCACGCTTGGTGACCAGGTTGTAGACGTTGTTCGACCAGTTCTGGATCGTCGTGTAGCGGCAGCGGCCGCCCTTCTTCACGATGATCTCGACGACGGCGCTGTGCAGCGAGTCCGAGGAGTAGATCGGGGCGGTGCAGCCCTCGACGTAGTGGACGTAGGCGTCCTCGTCGACGATGATCAGCGTCCGCTCGAACTGGCCCATGTTCTCCGTGTTGATACGGAAGTAGGCCTGCAGCGGGATGTCCACGCGGACGCCCTTGGGGACGTAGATGAACGAGCCGCCGGACCACACCGCGGTGTTCAGCGAGGCGAACTTGTTGTCGCCGACCGGGATGACCGTGCCGAAGTACTCCTGGAAGAGCTCCGGGTGCTCCTTGAGCGCGGTGTCCGTGTCGAGGAAGATCACGCCCTGCTCCTCCAGGTCCTCACGGATCTGGTGGTAGACGACCTCGGACTCGTACTGGGCCGCGACACCGGCGACGAGGCGCTGCTTCTCCGCCTCCGGGATGCCGAGCTTGTCGTACGTGTTCTTGATGTCCTCGGGCAGTTCCTCCCAGGAAGCGGCCTGCTTCTCGGTGGAGCGCACGAAGTACTTGATGTTGTCGAAGTCGATGCCCGACAGGTCGGAGCCCCACATCGGCATGGGCTTCTTGTCGAACAGCCTCAGGCCCTTGAGGCGGAGGTTCAGCATCCACTCCGGCTCGGACTTCTTCTCCGAGATGTCGCGGACGACAGCCTCGGACAGACCCCGCTTGGCAGCGGCGCCGGCCGCGTCGGAGTCGGCCCAGCCGTATTCATAGGTGCCCAGGCCATCGAGCTCAGGGTGAGCGGTCTCCGTGGTCATGCGGGGTTCCTCCCGGCCGTACTTGCAGATACTGATGTGTCGGTCTGTGTGGTGCCCGCGCTGCGCGGGATGAACGTCGTGCACACTCCGTCGCCGTGGGCGATCGTGGCGAGGCGCTGCACATGCGTCCCGAGCAGGCGTGAGAAGACCTCGGTCTCCGCCTCGCAGAGCTGCGGGAACTGCTCGGCCACGTGGGCGACCGGGCAGTGGTGCTGGCAGAGCTGTTCACCGCTGTGCGGACCGGGAGCGCTCTTCGCCGTAGCAGCGTACCCGTCTTGCGTCAACGCCCTGGCAAGAGCCTCCGTGCGGCCCTCGGGGGCGGCCGCCTCGACGGCTGCCCGGTAGGCCTCGGCCTGCGACTCCATGCGCGCCCTGGCGAAGGCGGCGACGGCCGCCTCGCCCTGTTCGCCGCCGCCCACGGACTGCGCGATCCAGCGCAGGGCGTCCGCGGCGAGCTTGTCGTAGGACTGGTCGAAGGCGTCGCGGCCGCAGTCGGTGAGCGCGAAGACCTTGGCCGGCCGACCCCGGGTCCGCGCTCCGTACACGCGCTGCTCACGGGCTTCGACCACGTCGTCGGCGACGAGCGTGTCGAGGTGGCGGCGGACGGCGGCCTGGGTGAGGCCGAGGCGCTGGGCGAGGTCGGCGACGGTGGACGGGCCGTGGTCCAGGATCGAGCGCGCCACGCGGTTGCGGGTTGACCGCTCCCCGGTGGCGAGCTCCCCCTGGGGGGCCTCGTTCTGCCGTTCGCCGTATTTCACAACACCATTGTTGCGTAATTAACCGAGCCCGGACAAGCCGTGACGGAGGCCACGCCTGGTGGCCTCCATCACTAAGGGTTACCTTATTTATCGACGGAGAGTTATTCGGACTGATTGATTCCGCTCACCTTCCGGGCCCCTCGTTCGGCCGCATTCCCCGCCGCCACCAGCACTCACGCACTCTCGGCGGCACCCCGCGCCGGCAGGCCCGGCGCTACGAACGATCACCGAAAACGAAGGGGCCGTCCGGGGGCCGCCGGACCGAAAAAAAGCCGTTCCCGCGATCCGTCGTTCGATACTCCGGCCGCCGGGCCCCGGCGCCGGGGGCCCGTCCCGCGGCTCCGTAGACTCACCCACCATGAGCAACGACCCCGCGGTGGAGATCCGCGGACTGGTGAAGCGGTACGGCGCCAAGACGGCGGTGGACGGACTGGACCTCACCGTCCGCGCGGGCTCCGTCACCGCGGTCCTCGGTCCCAATGGCGCGGGCAAGACGACCACGGTGGAGACGTGCGAGGGCTACCACCGCCCCGACGCCGGCACCGTCCGCGTCCTCGGTCTCGACCCGGTCGCCCAGGCGGAGGCCCTGCGCCCCCGGATCGGCGTGATGCTCCAGTCCGGAGGCGTGTACTCCGGGGCCCGCGCCGTCGAGATGCTCCGCCACATGGCCAAGCTGTACGCCGACCCGCTCGACCCGGACACCCTGGTGGACCGCCTCGGACTCGGCAGCTGCGGCCGCACCCCCTACCGCCGGCTCTCCGGCGGCCAGCAGCAGCGCCTCGCCCTGGCCATGGCCGTCGTGGGCCGCCCCGAGCTGGTCTTCCTCGACGAACCCACCGCCGGCCTGGACCCGCAGGCCCGCCGCGCCACCTGGGACCTCGTACGGGAGCTGCGCGCCGACGGGGTCACCGTCGTCCTCACCACCCACCACATGGACGAGGCCGAACAGCTCTCGGACGAGGTCGCCATCGTGGACGCGGGCCGGGTCATCGCCCACGGCAGCCCTGAGCAGCTGTGCCGCGGCGGCGCCGAGAACACCCTGCGCTTCACCGGCCGCCCGTCCCTCGACCTGGCCTCGCTGCTGAAGGCACTGCCCGACGGCACCCAGGCGGCCGAGGCCGCCCCCGGCGTCTACCGGGTGACCGGCGAGGTCGACCCGCAGCTGCTGGCCACCGTCGCGTCCTGGTGCGCGCAGAACGGCGTGCTCGCGGACAGCCTCGCGGTGCAGCGGCACACCCTCGAAGACGTCTTCCTCGAACTGACCGGTAAGGAGCTGCGCGCATGAGCGCCGGCACGTTCACCCCCCGGCCGGGGGCCGCGCCCGTGTCCCGCATGATCCTCGCGCAGGCGGCGCTGGAGACGCGGATGCTGCTGCGCAACGGCGAGCAGCTGCTGCTGACCGTGATCATCCCGGCGCTGCTCCTGGTGCTGTTCTCCGCCGTCGACATCGTCGACACGGGCGCCGGTGAGCCCGTGGACTTCCTCGCCCCCGGCGTCATCGCCCTCGCCGTGATGTCCACCGCCTTCACCGGCCAGGCCATCGCCACCGGCTTCGACCGCCGCTACGGGGTCCTCAAGCGGCTCGGCGCCTCCCCGCTGCCGCGCTGGGCGCTGATGGCGGCCAAAACCCTCTCGGTGCTGGTCACCGAGGTGCTGCAGATCGCCCTGCTGACGGTGATCGCCCTCGCCCTGGGCTGGTCCCCGCAAGGGGATCCGCTGTCGGTCGCCGCGCTGGTGCTGCTGGGCACCGCCGCCTTCTCGGGGCTCGGCCTGCTGATGGCGGGCACGCTGCGGGCCGAGGCCACCCTCGCCGCCGCCAACCTGGTCTTCCTGCTGCTGCTGGTCGGCGGCGGAGTGGTCGTGCCGCTCGACAAATTCCCGGAGGCGGTGCGGTCCGTCCTGGAACTGCTGCCGATCTCCGCGCTGTCCGACGGGCTGCGCGACGTGCTCCGGCACGGGGCCGTGCTGCCGTGGGGCGACGCGGCCGTCCTCGCCGCCTGGGCCGTGCTGGGCCTGGGCGCCGCGGCACGGCTCTTCCGCTGGGAATGAAACCCTTTCCCCCGCGGCGGCGCAGCCGCGAGGATGGGCGCCTCCACACATGAAGCCGGGGGGCGGACATGGTGCAGCGGGAGGCCGTTCTTCGGCTGGACGAGCGGTGGGCGCGGGTGCGGGCGGGGGCCGCGCGGCCGGAGCCGGCGGCGCGTGAAGCGCTCCTGGACGAGCTGATCGGCGCCCTGCGCACGCTCCCCGAGGATCCCGAGTGCACCGCCCTGCTCGGCCTGCGCCTCGCCGACCGGGCGGCCCTGCGCTTCGCCGCGGGGGACCGCGCGGGCGCCCTCGCCACCATCGAGGAGGGCCTGCGCAGTTCCGAACGCGCCGCCCCGCACGCCCCGGAGTACGCCCGCTGGTACGCCCGCGGGCTGATCAACCACGGGGTGTGGCTGGCCTGGCCGCTGAGTGACGCGGACCGGCTGCCGAAACACCCGCTGGGCCCGGCCTCCGCCGACGGCCCGAGCGCCATGGAGCGGGCCGCAGGTGAGCGCGCCCGCGACCTGACCCGTACCGCGGTGGGGGTGTGGGCGGGACTGGACCAGGCCGACCCGGTCAACCGGCGGGGCCTCGCCCAGGCCAAGGTGTTCCTCGGGGACCGGCTCGCCGAGCTGGGCTCCACCGAGGACGCGGTGGCGTGGGCCGTGGACGCGGAGTGCGACTTCCGGCGGCTGCTGCTGGCCGACCCGGCCGCGGAGGAGGCCGAGGCCGCCGAGGAGGCGCTGGACCACATCGGCCGCCAGCTGGAACTGCGCCTGCGCCACCTGGCCTTCGACGAGCTGGTCGGCCTGCGTACCCGGGGGCTGCTGCCCGAACGGCTGCTGCCGCGGGCCGTGGTGGCCGCCCGTATCCGGTCGGTGGCGGAGCCGGAGATCGCCGCCCGGCTGCACCTGGACGCCGAGCAGGTGCGCACGATGCTGGAGGTCACCCCCTGGCTCGCGGTGTGGCGCTTCGACGTCCGAGGCCCCGACGGGCTGTGGAGCGCGCTTCCCCGTCCCTGGCACAGCGCCACAGAGGTGAGGAACAGGACGGCCGAGGACGTAGCGGGCGAACTTCTACGGGAGTTCGCGCGCTCGCCGTACCACCCGGGCGACGGGGCGCATTGGCGCGTCCTGCTGTGGTGGGAGGAGGAGGGCGATCCCGCCGCCGCCCGGTTCCGGCTGCTCGCCGGTCCCGACGCCCCCTCCCCCACCCCCTCGTGAAAGTTTGCACAAGGGGTCGCCTACGATATGGGGCGTGTTGAACCCCCTCGCATACATCGCCGGCCGCTGGACTCCGTCACCCCGGATCGTCCGGCGGGCCGCGCTCGCCGCGCTCGTCATGAGCGTGGCCATCGTCATCACCGGCGGCGCGGTACGGCTGACCGGATCCGGTCTCGGCTGCGACACCTGGCCCAAGTGCACCGACGACAGCCTGATCGCGACCCAGGAGCAGGGCTTCCACGGCGCCGTCGAGTTCGGCAACCGCATGCTGACGTACGTGCTCAGCGCAGCCGTCGGCTGGTTGATCATCGCGGCCCGGTCGGCCGAGCCCTGGCGCCGCTCGCTGACGAAGCTCGGCTGGATCCAGTTCGCCATCGTGATGTGCAACGCCGTCCTCGGCGGCATCACCGTCATGACGGGCCTCAACCCGTACAGCGTGGCCGGGCACTTCCTGCTCGCCACCTCGCTGATCGCCGTGACGACCGTCACCTGGCAGCGCGTCGGCGAGGGCGACACCGCGCCCCGCCCGCGCGTCCCCGGCCCGGTCCGCAAGCTGTCGTGGGCCCTGACCACGACCACCCTCGTACTGATCGCCGCGGGCACCGTCGTCACCGGTTCCGGACCGCACGCCGGCGACAGCAGCGAGATCAAGCGGATGCCGTTCGACTGGGAGACCACCGCGCACGTGCACGCGATCGCCGCCTGGGTGGTCTGCGCCCTGGCCGTCGCGATGTGGCTGGTGCTGCGCGTGGTCGACGCCCCCGTCGACACCCGGGCACGTGCCCGCGACCTGCTTCTCGTACTGCTGGCCCAGGGCGGTATCGGCTACGTGCAGTACTTCACCGACGTGCCCGAGGTCCTCGTCGCCGTGCACATGCTGGGCTCCTGCCTGGTGTGGATCGCGGTGGTCCGGCTCGCCCTGAGCCTGCGTGAGCGGCCGTCGGACGAGGCGGCGGGCCAGGCACCGGCGGACGACGCCCGGCTCTCCTCCGTCTGAGCCGGCCCGCCCGCCCACACGCCCGCCTCTACCGCCTGGACCGGCCGGCACCCGCTCACGGCCGGTCCAGCCGGTAGAGGCGGCGGGCGTTGCCCGCCGCGACCATGGCCGCCACCCGCTCCGCGTCCCGCCAGGACCAGGACCCTTCGGCGACCCAGCCGCCCAGCACCCGGGCCAGTGCCTCCCGGAACACCAGGGCGCCCACCGCGTGCAGTTCCGGCAGCCGCCGTCCCCCGCTGGAGAAGAGCAGCTTCCCGAACGGCGCGAGCTCCAGCAGCTCGGCCAGGACCGCCGCCGCCCGCGCCCCGGTCCGCCCGAGGCCCGCGCCCGCGTCGGCGTAGACGTGCGGGAAGGCCTCCGCGAGCCGCGCCGCGTGCCGGTGGTGCGGATACCCGCCGAGCAGCACCAGCCGTGTACCCGGGCCGGCTGTGGCCCGTACGAAACCGGTCAGCGCCGAGGGGTCCCCCGTACCCGTGCGCAGCTGGAGCGGCAGCCCGGACGCCACCGCGCTCCAGAGCAGGTGCCGCAGGAGTACGGGGTCCCGCAGCGCTCCCCCGCGCGGCCGCCCGGCCAGCCACCGGCCGGCCGCCCCGCGCACCTCGCCCGGGCCGGGTGGTTCGGGATCGAGGGGCGGGCCGCCGGCCAGGCCGGGCGCGGCGGCGCAGGAGAAGGCGGCGGCGCCGGCGGCGCCGTGGTGCACGGCCTCGGCGAGTCGGGCGAGGAAGGAGGCCACCGTCCCGGAGGTGTCGGCGGCCTGTTCGGCCAGCGACTCCAGGCGGACCGTCTCGAAGGCCTCGGCGCCGGCGGCGAGCGCCATGTCCTTGGGACCCGTGAGGTCCCCGGCCGTCCCGCTGTCGACCAGGTAGGCGGCGACGTGCGACCCCCGCAGCAGCCGCCGGGCGGACTCGTCCGGGCCCAGCTCGCGGCGCCGGGCCAGGTAGCGGGCGGGGGCGGCGTGCGGCTCCAGTCCCAGCAGGGGCGGACACCAGCGGCGGACGGCGAAGCCGGTCTGGGTGTCGAAGAAGGTCGTGCCCGCGGCGGGCGGGCCGGCGGAGTGGATCAGCTGGGCCTCGAAGGTGCCCAGTCCCAGCTCCGTGCGGAGGAATCCGTGGCAGTACTGGTCCACCAGGGGCGGCGTTTCGATCATCCGGGCATCCCGTTGCGGACGTGGGGAAGGCGCTTCCACACGTCCTAACGGGTGAGCGGGGTGTGAGGTGTTGCTCGGGCTGTTGACCGAGACCGTGTGGCGGTCCCCCGGACGCCGGTCCGGGGGTCAGGCCGCCGGGTTCTCGGATCCGCCGAGCTGGAGGCCGGCCATCCGCGACCACTCGTACGGGCCGGTGCGCACGCGCGCGGCGAACTCCCCGTCGAACTCCTCGTGGAGGGCCAGCCCGGCCTTCTCCGCGGCGAGCTGCGCCACCGCGAAGGACGGGGCGACCAGGTCGCCCCAGCCGCCGTCCGCGCCCACGAGCACGATGCGGGTGCCGGCCTGGCCGATGTGGGCGAGCTGGCCCTCGGCGCCGCCGTGCTGCTTGGCGAAGGCGCCGATCTGCCTGGCCAGCTTCGCGGCGGTACGGTCCTGCTTCTTGTCCGCGGCGCCTGCGGCGGCCGCGCTGTCTGCGGTGTCTCCCATGGAAGCCATGCTACCGGCGAGTAATCAGCGGAGGAAGGGATCCACGGCCACCGCGACGAACAGCAGCGACACATAGGTGATCGACCAGTGGAACAGGCGCATCTCCTTGAGCTTCGCGCCCGTCACGCCCGCCTTGGCCCGCGCGTGCAGCGCGTGCGCCTCCCACAGCCACCATCCGCCGGCCAGCAGCGCGACCGAGGTGTAGAACCAGCCGGTGTACCCCAGCGGGGTCAGCAGCAGCGAGACGCCGACCATCACCCAGCTGTAGAGGACGATCTGGCGCGCCACGACCTTGTTGCCCGCGACGACGGGGAGCATCGGCACACCGACGCGCGCGTAGTCGTCGGCCACCTTCATCGACAGCGGCCAGTAGTGCGGCGGCGTCCAGAAGAAGATGACGAGGAAGAGGATGACCGCGGCCCAGGAGACCTCGTTGCGGACCGCGGACCAGCCGATGAGCACCGGCAGGCAGCCCGCGATGCCGCCCCAGACGATGTTCTGGGTCGTGCGCCGCTTCAGCAGCATCGTGTAGACGACGACGTAGAAGAGGAGCGCCCCGAGTGACAGCGCGGCCGACAGCCAGTTGACGAGCAGGCCGAAGAACAGGGTGGAGACCACGCCGAGCGTGATGCCGAAGACCAGGCACTCACGCGGGCTGACCATGCCGGTCACCAGCGGGCGCTGCGAGGTGCGGTCCATCAGCGCGTCGATGTCGCGGTCGATGTACATGTTCAGCGCGTTCGCGCCGCCCGCGGACAGGTATCCGCCGACGCATGTCACCAGGACCAGCCACAGCGACGGAACGCCCTGCTCCGCGAGGAACATCACCGGCACTGTGGTGATCAGCAGAAGTTCGATGATCCGCGGCTTGGTCAATGCCACGAAAGCCATGACGCGGGTCCCGAACGGCCGGTGACCGGGGTTCGTCCCGAGCACCCCCGCTGGACGGGATTCGACGGCCGTCACGCACACCCCTGAGAGAGAATCCAGCAAGCTCCGACTCGGGCCGTTCACAAACATGGAGGCCCGGTTGAGGCTTGCGCGTACCACGCCACTCTAGACGTTGCGCTTACGTCGCCCCGCGCCGGGGTCGCCTCGTGTTGGGCCGATCGGACCGTGCATACATACGGGGGACGGCCGCGCCCGCGGCCCCGCGGCCGGGCGGACACCGGTCGGCGCGGCGGTGACGGACCGCCTGCACTCGAATAACTGCACGCCGTTGCGGGGGTAGGCTCGGAATCGCCGGTGCACCGTTCGTCACCGGGATACGAACATGTGGAGAGGAGCCCTGACTCACGGTGAGCACCAAGCCGACCACCACAGAGCTCGAATGGACCGAACTGGACCAGCGGGCCGTCGACACCGCCCGCGTCCTGGCCGCTGACGCGGTCCAGAAGGTCGGAAACGGCCACCCCGGTACGGCGATGAGCCTGGCCCCCGCCGCCTACACCCTCTTCCAGAAGGTGATGCGGCACGACCCGGCGGACCCCGAGTGGGTGGGCCGCGACCGCTTCGTGCTCTCCGCGGGGCACTCGTCCCTGACCCTCTACACCCAGCTGTACCTGGGCGGGTTCGGGCTGGAACTGGACGACCTGAAGTCCTTCCGCACCTGGGGCTCCAAGACCCCCGGCCACCCGGAGTACGGCCACACGGCCGGCGTCGAGACCACCACCGGCCCCCTCGGCCAGGGTGTCGCCAACGCCGTCGGCATGGCCATGGCCGCCCGCTACGAGCGCGGCCTCTTCGACCCGGAGGCCGCCCCCGGCACCTCCCCGTTCGACCACATGGTCTACGCGATCGCGGGCGACGGCTGCCTCCAGGAGGGCATCTCCCACGAGGCGTCCGCACTGGCCGGCCACCAGAAGCTGGGCAACCTCGTCCTGCTGTGGGACGACAACCACATCTCCATCGAGGGTGACACGGAGACGGCCGTCTCCGAGGACACCGTCAAGCGCTACGAGGCGTACGGCTGGCACGTCCAGCGCGTCGAGCAGCAGGAGAACGGCGACCTCGACCCGAAGGCGCTGTTCGCCGCGCTCCAGGCCGCCAAGGCCGTCACGGACCGCCCGTCCTTCATCGCGGCCCGCTCGATCATCGCCTGGCCCGCCCCGCACGCCCAGAACACCGAGGCCGCCCACGGCTCGGCGCTCGGCGACGACGAGGTCGCGGCCACCAAGCGCGTGCTCGGCTTCGACCCGGAGCAGACCTTCGAGGTCTCCGACGAGGTCATCGCCCACACCCGCAAGGCGCTGGACCGTGGCCGCGAGGCCAAGGCCGCGTGGGAGAAGGACTTCTCCGCCTGGCGCACCGCCAACCCGGAGCGCGCCGCCGAGTTCGACCGCATCAACGCCAACGAGCTGCCCGCCGGCTGGGAGGACGAGCTCCCCGTCTTCGAGGCCGGCAAGGGCGTCGCCACCCGCGCCGCGTCCGGCAAGGTCCTGCAGGCGCTCGGCGCGGTCATCCCGGAGCTGTGGGGCGGCTCGGCCGACCTGGCAGGCTCCAACAACACCACCATCGACAAGGAGTCCTCCTTCCTGCCGGTGGGCAACCCGCTGCCGGAGGCCGACCCGTACGGCCGCACCATCCACTTCGGCATCCGCGAGCACGCCATGGCCGCGGCCATGAACGGCATCGCCCTGCACGGCCACACCCGTATCTACGGCGGCACCTTCCTGGTGTTCTCCGACTACATGCGCAACGCCGTGCGCCTGTCCGCGCTGATGCACCTGCCGGTGACGTACGTGTGGACGCACGACTCCATCGGCCTCGGCGAGGACGGCCCGACCCACCAGCCGGTCGAGCACCTCGCGTCGCTGCGCGCGATCCCGGGCCTGAACATCGTGCGCCCGGCCGACGCCAACGAGACCGCCGTCGCCTGGCGCGAGATCCTGCGCCGCCACACCAAGGTCTTCGGCAAGGGCGCCCCGCACGGCCTGGCGCTGACCCGCCAGGGCGTGCCGACCTACGAGCGCAACGAGGCCGCCGCCAAGGGCGGGTACGTCCTGTTCGAGGCCGAGGGCGGTCCGGCGCAGGTCCTCCTCATCGCCACCGGCTCCGAGGTGCACGTGGCCGTCGAGGCCCGCGAGCAGCTCCAGGCCCAGGGCGTCCCGACCCGTGTCGTCTCGATGCCGTCGGTGGAGTGGTTCGAGGAGCAGGGCCAGGAGTACAAGGACAGCGTGCTGCCGCCGTCGGTCAAGGCGCGCGTCGCGGTCGAGGCGGGCATCGGCCTGACCTGGCACCGCTACGTGGGCGACGCCGGCCGGATCGTGTCGCTGGAGCACTTCGGCGCCTCCGCCGACGCGAAGGTGCTCTTCCGCGAGTTCGGCTTCACGCCCGAGAACGTGGTGGCCGCCGCCAACGAATCCCTCGCCGCCGCGCGCTGACGCCGGTCCGGAACCAAGTAGGAGATGTAATCCCATGACAGACGCACTCAAGCGCCTCTCCGACGAAGGCGTCGCGATCTGGCTGGACGACCTGTCCCGCAAGCGCATCACCTCCGGCAATCTGGCCGAGCTCATCGACCAGTCGCACGTGGTCGGTGTCACCACCAACCCGGCGATCTTCCAGAAGGCCATCAGCGGTGGCGAGGGCTACGAGCAGCAGCTCACCGACCTCGCGACCCGCCGGGTCACCGTGGAAGAGGCCCTGCGCATGATCACGACGGCGGACGTCAGGGACGCCGCCGACATCCTGCGCCCGGTCTACGACCGCACCGACGGCCAGGACGGCCGCGTGTCCATCGAGGTGGACCCCCGGCTGGCGCACGACACCGCGGCGACGGTCGCCGAGGCCAAGCAGCTCGCCTGGCTGGTGGACCGCCCGAACACGCTCATCAAGATCCCGGCGACGAAGGCCGGCCTGCCGGCGATCACCGAGGTCATCGGCCGGGGCATCAGCGTCAACGTCACGCTGATCTTCTCGCTGGAGCGCTACCGCGAGGTCATGGACGCGTACCTGGCCGGTCTGGAGAAGGCGAAGGCCGCCGGCCTGGACCTCTCCCTGATCCACTCGGTCGCCTCCTTCTTCGTGTCCCGCGTGGACACCGAGATCGACAAGCGCCTGGACGCCGTCGGCACCGACGAGGCGAAGGCCCTCAAGGGCAAGGCGGCGCTCGCCAACGCCCGTCTGGCCTACCAGGCCTACGAGGAGGTCTTCTCCTCCGAGCGCTGGACCGCCCTGGAGCGCGCCGGCGCCAACAAGCAGCGTGCGCTGTGGGCCTCGACCGGCGTCAAGGACCCGGCGTACAAGGACACCCTGTACGTGGACGACCTGGTCGCCCCGAACACGGTGAACACCATGCCGGAGGCCACCCTGGAGGCCACCGCGGACCACGGTTCCATCACGGGTGACACCGTCCGCGGCTCCTACGAGCAGGCCCGCGCCGAGCTCGACGCGGTCGCGAAGCTGGGCATCTCGTACGACGATGTCGTTCAGCTGCTGGAAGACGAGGGCGTCGAGAAGTTCGAGGCGTCCTGGAACGACCTGCTGAAGTCGACCGAGGCGGAGCTGCAGCGCCTTGCCCCCACGGAGGCCTGAACACCTTGTCTGTAAACGGAGCGAACCCGCTTCGTGACGCACAGGACCGGCGGCTCCCGCGCATCGCGGGGCCGTCCGGCCTGGTCATTTTCGGCGTTACGGGTGACCTGTCGCGCAAGAAGCTGATGCCTGCCGTCTACGACCTCGCCAACCGCGGCCTGCTGCCGCCGGGCTTCTCCCTCATCGGGTTCGCCCGCAGGGAGTGGGAGCACGAGGACTTCGCCCAGGAGGTGTACGAGGCGGTCAAGGAGCACTCGCGCACCCCCTTCCGTGAGGAGGTCTGGCAGCAGCTCGTGCAGGGCTGCCGCTTCGTCCAGGGCGACTTCGACGACGACACCGCCTTCGAGACGCTGAAGGCGACGATCGACGAACTCGACAAGGCGCAGGGCACGGGCGGCAACTTCGCCTTCTACCTGTCCGTCCCTCCGAAGTTCTTCCCCAAGGTGGTCCAGCAGCTCAAGGACCACGGTCTGGCGCAGAAGGAGGGCTCCTGGCGGCGTGCCGTCATCGAGAAGCCCTTCGGCCACGACCTGAAGAGCGCCGAGGAGCTCAACAAGGTCGTCCACGAGGTCTTCCCGCGTGACGAGGTCTTCCGGATCGACCACTACCTCGGCAAGGAGACCGTCCAGAACATCCTTGCCCTGCGCTTCGCCAACACGATGTTCGAGCCGATCTGGAACCGGTCGTACGTCGACCACGTGCAGATCACCATGGCCGAGGACATCGGCATCGGGGGCCGGGCGGGCTACTACGACGGCATCGGCGCGGCCCGTGACGTCATCCAGAACCACCTGCTCCAGCTGCTCGCGCTGACCGCGATGGAGGAGCCCGGCTCCTTCCACCCCAAGGCGCTCGTGGCGGAGAAGCTCAAGGTCCTCACGGCGGTCCAGCTGCCGGAGGATCTGGGCAAGCACACCGTGCGCGGCCAGTACGCGGCGGCCTGGCAGGGCGGCGAGAAGGTCGTCGGGTACCTCGAAGAGGACGGCATCGACCCCAAGTCGAAGACCGACACCTACGCGGCGATCCGCCTGGAGATCAACAACCGCCGCTGGGCGGGCGTCCCCTTCTACCTGCGGACGGGCAAGCGCCTGGGCCGCCGGGTGACCGAGATCGCCGTGGTCTTCAAGCGGGCCCCGTACCTGCCCTTCGAGTCGGGCGCGACCGAGGAGCTGGGGCAGAACGCCCTCGTCATCCGGGTCCAGCCGGACGAGGGCGTGACGGTGCGCTTCGGTTCCAAGGTTCCGGGCACCTCCATGGAGGTCCGGGACGTCACGATGGACTTCGCCTACGGCGAGTCCTTCACGGAGTCGAGCCCCGAGGCGTACGAGCGGCTCATCCTCGACGTGCTCCTCGGCGACGCGAACCTCTTCCCGCGCCACCAGGAGGTGGAGCTGTCCTGGAACATCCTCGACCCCATCGAGGAGTACTGGGACAGGCACGGCAAGCCCGCGCAGTACCCGGCGGGCACCTGGGGACCGGTCGAGGCGGACGAGATGCTCGCACGAGACGGACGGAGCTGGCGCCGGCCATGAAGATCGACCTCACGGAGACCAACTCCAGCAAGATCAATGCCGCGATGGTGCAGGCACGCCGGGACATCGGCACGCCGGCCGTCGGCATGGTCCTCACGCTGGTGATCGTGACCGACGAGGAGAACGCGTACGACGCGCTCAAGTCGGCGAACGACGCGTCCCACGAACACCCCTCGCGGATCGTCGTCGTCATCAAGCGGGCCAGCCGCTCGCCCCGCAGCCGCCGTGACGCCCGGCTCGACGCGGAAGTCCGCGTCGGGGCGGACGCGGGCAGCGGCGAGACGGTCGTGCTGCGCCTTCACGGCGAACTGGTCGACCACGCCCAGTCGGTGGTTCTCCCGCTGCTCCTTCCGGATGCGCCTGTGGTCGTCTGGTGGCCGGACGGTGCTCCCACGGACCTGGCGGGCGATCCGCTGGGTGCGCTCGGGCAGCGCCGCATCACGGACACGTACTCCTGCGAGGACCCGGTCGGGACGCTCGGCTCCCGGGCCGGGGCGTACGCCCCCGGGGACACGGACCTGTCGTGGACCCGGATCACGCCGTGGCGCTCCATGCTGGCGGCGGCGCTGGACCAGCAGGCGGTGACGGTCGTCTCGGCGACCGTGGAGGGCGAGGGCGACAACCCGAGCTGTGAACTGCTGGCCATGTGGCTGGCGGACCGGCTCCAGGTCCCCGTCCGCCGCACGCTGTCGGCGGGGCCTGGCCTGACCGCCGTACGTCTGGCGACGAAGGACGGCGACATCGTCCTGAACCGCGCGGACGGCGGGCTCGCCACGCTGTGCATGCCGGGCCAGCCCGACCGGAACGTGGCGCTCAAGCGCCGCGACACGGCCGAGCTCCTGGCGGAGGAGCTGCGCCGGCTGGACCCGGACAACACGTACGCGGCCTCCCTGAAGTACGGGGTGTCCCATCTGGCGGCGGCGACGCCGGAGCCGGAGGCTCCCGCCGAGGCCGAGTCCGCGAAGCCGGCGGCCAAGCCGGCCGCCAAGCCGGCGAAGAAGGCCCCGGCCAAGTAGTCCGGCCCGCTGCGCGGAGCCCTTCCCCACCCCGGAAAATCCAGCCTCGCCGGCGTTTGAGGCGCGTGGTCTGGGGCGGAGCCCCAGGAAACGGTGAAGGGGCGGGGCGGGGAGCGGCTCCGCGCAGCGGCACCACACCACCCCAGGACCACCACGAAGGCGGCAGCACATGGGTATGACGACTCCTCAGGTCGTCGTCCACCGGGACAAGGAACTGATGGCCCAGGCCACCGCGGCCCGGCTCATCACGAAGATCGTGGACGCTCAGACGGCCCGCGGCACCGCGTCCGTGGTCCTCACCGGCGGACGCAACGGCAACGGACTCCTCGCCGCACTGGCCACCGCCCCTGCCCGCGACGCGATCGACTGGCAGCGGCTCGACCTGTGGTGGGGCGACGAGCGGTACGTGCCCGCCGACGACCCCGAGCGCAACCACACCCAGGCCCGCCAGGCCCTCCTGGACTCCGTCCCGGTCGACCCCGCGCGCGTGCACGCCATGCCCGCCTCGGACGGCCCGTACGGCGCCGACGTGGACGCGGCGGCCGCCGCGTACGCGGCGGAGCTGGCGAAGGCGGCCGGTCCGGAGGACCACGGCCCGGTGCCCACCTTCGACGTGCTGATGCTGGGCGTCGGCCCGGACACGCACGTGGCCTCGCTGTTCCCCGAGCACCCGGCGGCCCGGGAGACCGACCGCACGGTGGTCGGCGTGCACGGCGCGCCCAAGCCCCCGCCCACCCGGGTCTCGCTGACCCTCCCGGCCATCCGGGCGGCCCGCGAGGTCTGGCTGCTGGCGGCCGGCGAGGACAAGGCCGGGGCGGTATCCATCGCCCTCGGCGGGGCGGGCGGGGTGCAGGCGCCGGCCGCGCAGGCGTACGGGCGCTCACGCACCCTGTGGCTCCTGGACCGTGCGGCGGCGGCGAAACTGCCGTCCGGGATGTATCCCCCGGCCTCCTGACGGTCCGCCCGTACTGGGCGGAAGACGGAAGAACACCGCGACGGGCCCGCCCTTCTCCATGAGGGCGGGCCCGTCGCGCAGGTGTCAGGCGCGTCCGCGCAGCTTGCGGTAGGTGGTCACCAGCGACTGCGTCGAGGCGTCCAGGCCGGGCACGTCCACGCCTTCGGTCAGGGCGGGCTCGACGCGCTTGGCGAGGACCTTGCCGAGCTCGACGCCCCACTGGTCGAAGGAGTCGATGTTCCACACGGCGCCCTGTACGAACACCTTGTGCTCGTACAGGGCGATGAGCTGGCCGAGCACCCCGGGGGTGAGCTCGGTGGCCAGGATGGTGGTCGTGGGGTGGTTGCCGTGGAAGGTCTTGTGCGGGACCAGCGACTCCGGCGCCCCTTCCGCGCGGACCTCGTCGGCCGTCTTGCCGAAGGCCAGGGCCTGGGTCTGCGCGAAGAAGTTGGCCATCAGCAGGTCGTGCTGGGCCGCCGGGGCCGCTTCCAGCTCGGCGACCGGGTTCGCGAAGCCGATGAAGTCCGCCGGGATCACCTTCGTCCCCTGGTGGATGAGCTGGTAGTAGGCGTGCTGGCCGTTGGTGCCGGGCGTGCCCCAGACCACGGGGCCCGTCTGCCACTGGACCGGATCGCCGTCGCGGTCCACGGACTTGCCGTTGGACTCCATGTCCAGCTGCTGCAGGTACGCCGTGAAACGCGAGAGGTAGTGGCTGTACGGGAGCACCGCGTGCGACTGCGCGTCGAAGAAGGCGCCGTACCAGATCCCCAACAGGCCCATCAGGAGCGGGGCGTTCTCCTCGGCGGGCGCGGTGCGGAAGTGCTGGTCCATCAGGTGGAAGCCGGCGAGCAGGTCGCGGAAGGCGCCCGGGCCGATCGCGATCATCAGGGAGAGCCCGATGGCCGAGTCGAAGGAGTAGCGCCCGCCGACCCAGTCCCAGAACTCGAACATGTTGGCCGGGTCGATGCCGAACTCGGTGACCTTCTCCGCGTTGGTCGACAGCGCCACGAAGTGCCGCGCCACGGCGGCCTGGTCGCCGCCCAGACCCGCGAGCAGCCAGCCGCGCGCCGACGTGGCGTTGGTGATGGTCTCGATGGTGGTGAAGGTCTTGGAGGCGATGATGAACAGCGTCTCGGCCGGGTCCAGGTCGCGCACGGCCTCGTGCAGGTCCGCGCCGTCGACGTTGGAGACGAAGCGGACGGTCAGGCCGCGGTCGGTGAAGGCGCGCAGGGCCTCGTAGGCCATGGCGGGGCCCAGGTCGGAGCCGCCGATGCCGATGTTGACGACGTTCCTGATGCGCTGCCCGGTGAAGCCGGTCCACTTCCCGGACCTGATCTGCTCGGAGAAGGCCGCCATCTTGTCGAGGACCGCGTGCACGCCGGGGACGACGTCCTCGCCGTCCACCTCGACCACGGTGTCGGCCGGTGCGCGCAGCGCGGTGTGCAGCACCGCCCGGTCCTCGGTCGTGTTGATCTTCTCGCCGCGGAACATGGCCTCGCGCAGCTCGGCCACGCCCGTGGCCGCCGCCAGTTCGCGCAGCAGCTCCAGCGTCTCGTCGGTGACGAGGTGCTTGGAGTAGTCGATGTGCAGGTCGCCGACCTGCAGGGTGTATCCGGCGCCGCGGCCGGGGTTCTCCTCGAACAGCTGCCGCAGGTGCGTGTGCCCGAACTCCTCCCGGTGCTTGCCGAGTGCCAGCCACTCCGGCATGCGGTTGAGCTTCGCCCTGCTCTCTGCGTTCATCTCGGACATCAACCCGTTTCTTCCGTCCTGTCGTGCCCCGCCGCCCTCCAACTTAAGGGATCACAAGCGGCGCAACGCACACAAAGAGGCCCGGCCCCGCAGGAGAGATTCCTGCGGGGCCGGGCCTCACGTCACATTCGCCGGGCGGGGTCAGATCTCGCCCCGGAGCTTGGCGAGCGCCTCGGCGAGGATCGCCTCGCCGTCGGCGTCGGAGCGCCGCTCCCGTACGTACGCCAGGTGCGTCTTGTACGGTTCGGTGCGCGGCGGCGCGGGCGGGTTGTCCCGGTCCTGGCCGGCCGGGAACCCGCAGCGCGGGCAGTCCCAGGTGTCCGGCACCTGCGCGTCGCTGGCGAAGCTCGGCTGCGTCTCGTGCCCGTTCGAGCACCAGAAGGAGATGCGCAGGCGGGGTGCGGACTCGCCGCGCTCCGCCTCACCCATCGGCCCCGCTCCGACCCGGCTACCACGGATCGCGTTGCCACTTGCCACGGTCGTAACTCCCTGCGTGATGGTGCCGCGGAGTGTGAGTGGATGTCCGCCGCGGAGCGCCCAAGTCTACGTAAGGCCCAACGCGCGTCCAGCGAGCGGAGTTACTGATTCCACGTCGTGAACGCCAGCCTCATGATAGGCCGGACGACGCCGACCGGACTGCCGGAATGGCGAGAACGGTCAGCTGGTCGACTTCACCACGAGGCCGAGCGCGACGATGCACGCGAACCAGAGCAGGCCCACCACGACGGTGATGCGGTCCAGGTTCCGCTCCGCGACGGAGGAGCCGCCGACCGACGACTGCATGCCGCCGCCGAACATGTCGGAGAGGCCGCCGCCCTTGCCCTTGTGCATCAGCACGAGCAGCATCAGCAGGGCGCTGAAGACGATCAGGGCGATCGAGAACCCCATAATCACGGCTGATTCCTACTTTCTGGCTTTTTCAGGCTTTCCGGCTTTGCGGGACGTGCGCGGGGGCCATCGGCTGGTGGTGCAGCCTCTGGCCCCCGCAAGGGTACGACGGATCGGCCCTACCGCATACTCACTGGTCGCGGAAGCGGACGATCTTGACGAACTCGTCCGCGTCGAGCGCCGCGCCGCCGATCAGGGCGCCGTCGACGTCGGGCTGCGCCATGATCGCCGCGATGTTCCCGGACTTCACCGAGCCGCCGTACTGGATGCGGACCTTGTCGGCCAGCTCCTGCGAGTACAGCTCCGCGAGGCGGCGGCGGATCGCCCCGCAGACCTCCTGGGCGTCCTCGGGGGTGGCGACCTCGCCGGTGCCGATGGCCCAGACGGGCTCGTAGGCGATCACGATGGACTCGGCCTGCTCGGCCGGGATGTCCTTCAGGCCGCCGTCGACCTGGGCCAGGGTGTGGGCGACCTGGTTGCCGGCCTTGCGGACGTCCAGGCCCTCGCCGACGCACAGGATCGGGGTGAGGCCGTGCCGGTAGGCGGCCTTGACCTTGGCGTTGCAGACCTCGTCGCTCTCGCCGTGGTACTGGCGGCGCTCGCTGTGGCCGACGGCCACGAACGTGCACTTCAGCTTGGCGAGCATGGAGCCGGAGATCTCGCCGGTGTAGGCGCCCGAGTCGTGCGCGGAGACGTCCTGGGCGCCGTACTTGATCTTCAGCTTGTCGCCTTCGACCAGCGTGTGGACGGAGCGCAGGTCGACGAAGGGCGGCAGGACCGCGACCTCGACGGCGTCGTAGTCCTTGTCGGCGAGCGCGAAGGCGAGCTTCTGGACGTGGGCGATGGCCTCAAGGTGGTTGAGGTTCATCTTCCAGTTGCCCGCCATGAGCGGGGTGCGGGTGGTCATGCGGTTCAGCCCTCCAGGGCGGCGAGGCCGGGGAGCGTCTTGCCCTCAAGGTATTCGAGGGAGGCGCCACCGCCGGTGGAAATGTGGCCGAAAGCGTTCTCGTCGAAGCCGAGCGTGCGGACCGCGGCGGCGCTGTCGCCACCGCCGACCACGGTGAAGGCGTCGCTGTCGACGAGAGCCTGCGCGATCGCGCGGGTGCCGCCGGCGTAGTCGGGGTGCTCGAAGACGCCAAGCGGGCCGTTCCAGAAAACGGTCTCCGCGTCGGCGATCTTCGAGGCGTACAGCTCGCGGGTCTTCGGACCGATGTCCAGACCCTCCTTGTCGGCGGGGATCTTGTCCGCGTCGACGGTGGTGTACTCGGCCGGGGCCTTGGTCTTCAGGTCGGGGAAGTCCGACGCGGCCAGGATGTCGACCGGCAGGACGAGCTCGACGCCGGTGGACTCGGCCCGGGCCATGTACTCCTTGACCTTGTCGACCTGGTCCTTCTGGAGCAGTGAGATGCCGACCTCGTGGCCCTTGGCGTAGAGGAAGGTGTAGGCCATGCCTCCGCCGATGAGGATGCGGTCGGCCTTGCCGAGGAGTTCGTCGATGACGGCGAGCTTGTCGGAGACCTTGGCGCCGCCGAGGACGACGACGTAGGGGCGCTTGACCTCGTCCGTCAGCTTCTTCAGGACGCCGACCTCGGTGGCGATGAGCTGGCCGGCCGCGTGCGGGAGCCGCGCGGGCAGGTCGAAGACCGAGGCGTGCTTGCGGTGGACCGCGCCGAAGCCGTCGCCGACGTAGATGTCCGCGAGCCCCGCGAGCTGGTCGGCGAAGGCGGCGCGCTCGGCGTCGTCCTTCGAGGTCTCGCCGGCGTTGAAGCGGAGGTTCTCGATGACGGCCACCTGGCCGTCGGTGAGGGCGGCGACGGTCTCCTTGGCGGAGGAGCCCACCGTGTCGGTGGCGAACGCGACGTCCGCGCCGAGCAGTTCACCGAGGCGCACGGCGGCCGGGGCGAGCGAGAAGGCCGCCTCCGGGGCGCCCTTGGGGCGGCCGAGGTGCGAGGCCACGACGACGCGGGCGCCGGCTTCGGCGAGCTTCGCGATCGTGGGCTGGACGGCGCGGATACGGCCGTCGTCGGTGATCGTGCCCTCGGCGAGCGGGACGTTGAGGTCCGCGCGGACGAAGACCCGCTTGCCCTTGACGCCTTCGGCGAGCAGTTCGTCGATCGTCTTCATGTGTTTCTGACTCCTTTGGGCGCCCGTGTCGGGGGCGAAGAACGACTGGCAAGCTACAGGGTCCGGACTGCGCATCGTCGCGCGGCCCGGACCCTGTGCTTCACATCGTGGTGTCAGCCCTGGAACTCAGAGCCGGCCGCCGACGAAGACCGTCAGGTCCACGAGGCGGTTGGAGTAGCCCCACTCGTTGTCGTACCAGCCGACGACCTTGACCTGCTTGCCCTGGACCATGGTCAGGGAGGAGTCGAAGGTGCAGGACGCCGGCCAGTTCACGATGTCGGAGGAGACGATCGCGTCCTCGGTGTAGTCGAGGATGCCCTTCAGCTGGCCCTCCGAGGCCTTCTGGAAGGCGGCGTTGATCTCGTCCTTGGTGACCTCGCGGTCGAGCTCCAGCACGAGGTCGGTGACCGAGCCGGTCGGGACCGGGACGCGCATCGCGATGCCGTCGAGCTTGCCCTTGAGCTGCGGCAGGACCAGCGCGGTGGCCTTGGCGGCACCCGTGGAGGTCGGGATGATGTTCTCGGCGGCGGCGCGGGCGCGGCGCAGGTCCGAGTGCGGGAAGTCCAGGATGCGCTGGTCGTTCGTGTAGGCGTGGACCGTCGTCATCATGCCCTTGACGATGCCGAAGTTCTCGTCGAGGACCTTGGCCATCGGCGCCACGCAGTTCGTGGTGCAGGACGCGTTGGAGATGACGTGGTGGTTGGCCGCGTCGTACTTGTCCTGGTTGACGCCCATCACGATGGTGATGTCCTCGTCCTTGGCCGGAGCCGAGATGAGGACCTTCTTCGCACCGGCCGCGATGTGCTTGGCGGCGTCGGCCTTCTTCGTGAAGATGCCGGTCGACTCGATGACGATGTCGGCGCCCAGTTCGCCCCAGGGGAGGTTCGCGGGGTCGCGCTCGGCGAAGGTCTTGAAGGTGTTGCCGCCGACGGTGATGGTGTCGTCGGTGTGGGAGACCTCGGCCTTGAGGCGGCCCAGGATGGTGTCGTACTTGAGAAGGTGCACCAGGGTGGCGTTGTCAGTCAGGTCGTTGACACCGACGATCTCGATGTCCGCTCCCTGCTCCAGGAGGGCCCGGAAGTAGTTGCGGCCGATACGGCCAAAACCGTTGATGCCTACGCGGATCGTCACGAACCGATCTCCTCGTTGGTGCGCCGGTGAGAGCGCCGGCGAGCTGTAAATGGGATGTCCCCGACCGCTTACGACCCTACCTCTCCGTGAGCTTCTGGGTGACATCGGTCGAGGGCTGACACTCCCCGCACTTCGCCGGGTACCCTCCGCCGAGGCCCGCCGCGGACGGTCCGTAGCGGGCCTCGGGGACCTCGGTCCCGGTCACCGTGGGTGAGCGTCAGGAGTGGCGCTGTTCAACGGTTGAGCGTGCGGAGCGCCTTACCGACGAGTAGGGCTCGGTCCGCCGCCGCGGGCAGGTGTTCCAGGCCGAAGCCCAGAAGTACGGTGTCACGCGTGGTCACCGACGCGTAGGACCGGAAGAGCTCTCCCGTGCGGGCCCAGTCGCCCGGCACGTCGGGGCTTCCGGCGGGTGCGCCCTGGGCCGTCCAGGCGCCGAGCGAGGTCTCGAACCCCTCGGCCGGCTGCTCTCCGGCGGCGGTCGACAGCCGTACCTCGTCCGCGAAGACGCCGCGTCCGCCGGTGCCGGGGTCGGTGATGGTGGAGAGCGAGAGTTCGACGGAGCGGCCGGCGTAGGCGCTCAGGTCGAAGGAGACCTGCTTCCAGCCGCCGGAGGAGCCGGTGAAGGTGTTCCACTGGCCGCTGGTGCCGTGCGGGGTGCAGCCGCCGCCCTCCAGGGTGAGGTAGCGGCGCAGGAACGGGTGGCCGTTGACGAAGAACCCTGCCGCGCACTCCTCCGGGACGGCCGGGCTGCTCAGCCCGCCGGCCTCCGGCAGCATGGTCCAGTCGTCGCCGCCGGCGCTGCGGGCCTCCAGTGCGGCGTGGTCGTAGCCGTTCTCCAGGTTCCAGTTGAGGGCGAGCCTGAGCTGCGGCCGGTCGGCCGCGGTGACGCCGGTGAGGTCGATGGTGCGGACGAGCCGCTTCCAGTCGCTGTCGGCGTGCAGCGCGGAGGCCATCTGGCCGCCGGCGTAGGGCGCGTACGGGTTCTTGATGCCGGTGTACCCGCCCGCCTGGGCGCTGGTGAACTGCGGGAACTGCGCGGGAGCCAGGGTTTCGGAGGTCACCGTGTAGGAGCCGGGGGTGTTCAGCGGGTTGCCGGCGGCGTCGCCGAGGCCGCCGTTCGCGCCGTGCAGGGCGCCGGCGCCGGTGAAGCCGGTGGCGCCGGGGGTGCTGGTGCGGCCGTAGGCGCCGAGCCAGTACTGGCTGAAGTCGTTGGTCAGGGCGGGGCCGACCTGGGCGTTGCCGCCGGCCTGCTCGCCGGCCTCGATCAGCCTGCCGCCCTCGTTGAGGAAGTCGCGGACCGCCAGCTGGGTGTCCCCGCCGGGCGTCTTGGCGCCGGTGTGGTGGACGGCCGTGGCGAAGTGGGACAGGACCCCGAGGTGGTGCGGGACGCCCTGGACGGCGACGTCCCAGACCGCGGCGGAGCGGCCGTTGGCGCGCAGCGCGTCGACGTACGTTTGGGCGTGCTGGGCGGCGGCGCCCTCCTCGGCGATCACCAGGACGTCCGCGCGGGGCCGCTCGGCCACCGTGTAGGTGAAGTGCTCGCTGGAGACCCGCCGGCCGGAGCGGTCGCGGCCGGTGAACCAGACCTCGACCTCGTCGCCCGGTTTCGTGCCCTCGACCTCGGCGCGGTACTCGTCGAACCAGTTGTTGTCCTCGCCGCCGTAGACGTCGCCGCCCTTCCAGGCCTTGAGGTCCTCGTCGTGCGTGCGGCCGCCGTTGATCCGGTAGTTGAGCTCCTTGTCCTTCAGCGACTTGCGGGCCGTGACGGCGACCTGCTGGTCCTGGCCGCGGGCCGCGTAGGAGGTGGTGAAGGGGTCGAGGGTGAAGTCGGGCGCGCTCAGGCCGACGGGCGACGAGGGCCGGTCGGGGTGCGCGGCGCTCTCGCCGACGGCGAGGGCGAAGGGGACGTTCTTGGCGAACTCCGCCTGGATGAGCTTCTCGTCGTCGGGGAAGTTGAAGCCGGAGGCGCAGTCCTCGGGCTTCCACGGGTCGTCCGGGTCGGCGGCCGAGGCGGTCTGGCAGGTGGTCATCTCCGGCGTGAACATCATGATGCCGTTGACGTTGGAGGCGTGGCCGTCGGCCTCGCCGTTGGTGGTGTACAGCTCGGAGGACACCTGGGGGTGGTAGCCGGGGACGCCCGGGTTCTCGGGGGTGCCGGCGAGGGTTTTGTAGGCCACGTCGTCGGGCGTGGGGGTGGCCACCTGCCAGCCCACGCCGTAGAGCAGCAGCTCGGCGGCGGAGTGGTAGTTGACGGCGTACTCGAAGCCGATGCGCTTCTGGAAGGCGTCGAGGGCGGCGGTCTCGGGCTCGGAGGAGGCCTTGGGGCCGCGGTAGGTCTCACTGGCCTGGTTCGGCGAGGAGCCCTCGTTGTCGTAGCCCCACTTGTAGGCGAAGTTGCGGTTGAGGTCGACGCCGTCGCCCGCGGTGACGGTGCCGTCGCCGTTGTTGTCGCGCAGGTTCTTGCGCCACAGCCGCCGGCCGTCGGGGGCGTGCGTGTAGTCGTAGCCGTCGGGGTTGGCGCTGAGCAGGAACCACAGCTCGCTGGAGTCCACCAGGCCGGTGATCCGCTGGTCCTTGCCGTAGTTGTCGAGCGTGTGGTGCATCAGCCGCCGGGTCATCTCGGGGGTGATCCACTCGCGGGCGTGCTGGTTGGACATGTACAGCACGGAGGGCTTGTGGCCGTCCTTGGTCTTCTTCGCGTTCTTGCTGACCTTCAGGGCGAGGATGTCCTTGCCCTGGACGGTCTTGCCGATGGAGACGACCTTGGTGAGCGCCGGGTGCTCCCGGGCCGTGCGCAGGATCTCCTCCTGGAGGCCGCCCTTGCCGCTGTACGGGCGGAACACGCCGTCGCCGGCCGCCTTGGCCCGGGCCAGGCCCTGGGCCGGGACGACGCGCTCGGCGAGCTTGACGCCCTGGGCGGCGAGCTCGCCGGCCTGCGCCCCGGTGAGGAAGAGCTCGACCCGGGCGGTCCCGGCGTCGGGGGCGCGTTCGCTGAGCTCGTGGGCGTCCTGGCCGGCCGCGAGGACGAGCGGTACCTGCTCCCGCGTGATGTCGGCGTCGTAGACCCGCACCTCCTCCGCGCCGGACGCGGGGCCGGGTGCGGGGCCCGGCGAGGCGGTGCCCGGAGCGGGGCCCGGCCGGGCCTGGGCGGTCGCGGGCAGAGCGGCGAGTGTGGTTCCGAGAACGAGTGCGCTTGCGGCGAGGACGACTCTCGCGCGGTGACTCATGTGCCCCCCTGGGCGTCGGCTGCCACGAAAGGTTCGGACGCCAGACTCAAGACCGGCCCATGCTCATGTCAATGGGGCATGCCGCGAAGGGGCCCGCACGAGTGATCGCGCGAGCCCCTTCCGACGTAGCCGTCCCGGCGGTGCCGGTGCCTATCCGGCCATGTTGTCGGCCATCTCCTCGCTGAGGTCGAGGTTCGACTCGGTGCCGGGGATGCCGAGGTCCTGGGCCCGCTTGTCGGCCATCGCCAGCAGACGCCGGATCCGGCCGGCGACGGCGTCCTTGGTCAGCGGCGGGTCGGCGAGGGCGCCCAGCTCCTCCAGGGAAGCCTGCTTGTGCTCCATGCGCAGCCGGCCGGCCGCGGCGAGGTGCTCGGGGACCTCCTCGCCGAGGATCTCCAGCGCGCGCTGCACACGGGCTCCGGCGGCCACGGCGGCCCGCGCCGAGCGGCGCAGGTTGGCGTCGTCGAAGTTGGCCAGGCGGTTGGCGGTGGCGCGCACCTCGCGCCGCATCCGCCGCTCCTCCCAGGCCAGCACCGACTCGTGCGCGCCGAGCCGGGTCAGCAGGGCGCCGATCGCGTCGCCGTCGCGGACCACGACCCGGTCCACGCCGCGCACCTCGCGCGCCTTGGCGGCGATGGAGAGCCTGCGGGCGGCGCCCACCAGGGCCAGGGCGGCCTCCGGGCCGGGGCAGGTGACCTCCAGGGAGGAGGACCGGCCCGGCTCGGTGAGCGAGCCGTGGGCCAGGAAGGCGCCGCGCCACGCCGCCTCGGCGTCACAGGTGGCCCCGGAGACCACCTGGGGCGGCAGCCCCCGGATGGGACGCCCGCGGCCGTCCACGAGGCCCGTCTGGCGGGCCAGCTGATCGCCTCCGGCCACGACGCGGACCACGTAGCGGCTGCCGCGGCGCAGTCCGCCGGGCGCCATCACGACGAGGTCCGAGGAGTGGCCGAAGATCTCCAGGATGTCCTTGCGAAGACGTCTGGCGGCGATCCCGGTGTCGAGCTCCGCCTCGATGACGATGCGGCCGCTCACCAGGTGCAGCCCGCCCGCGAACCGAAGGATCGCCGAGACCTCCGCCTTCCTGCAGCAGGTCCGGGTGACGGGCAGGCGGGAGATCTCGTCCTTCACCGCAGGCGTCATCGCCATGGGCCGATCCTTCCATGCATCCGAAAAATACGGTCGTACGCGGCGGCCAGCAGCTCCGGGTCGTGCTTCGGCGAGCCGTCCTGCCTGGCCACGGGGGCCAGCTCGACCGCGGCACCGAACCGTTTCGCGGCATCGGCAAGGGACTCGCGGTCGGGCACGGCGGCCTCGTCGGCCAGCACCACGTCCAGGGCGAGTTTAGGGGCGTGTCGGGCCAAAACCTCCAAATGACGCTGCGGAGAGAAGCCCTCTGTTTCGCCGGGCTGCGGCGCGAGGTTCAGCGAGAGGACCCGCCGGGCCTTCGTCTCCGTCAGCGCGTCCAGCAGTTCCGGCACCAGCAGGTGCGGAATCACGGACGAGAACCACGATCCGGGGCCCAACACCACCCAGTCGGCGTCCAGGACGGCCGCGACGGCCTCCGGCACGGCGGGCGGGGCGCTCGGCACCACCTGCACGGACAGCACCTCGCCCGGGGTCAGCGCCACCGTGGCCTGCCCGCGGACGGTGTCGACGTCCTCGGGACGCGCCGGGTCGTGGCCCCTGACCAGGGCCTGGAGCTCCAGCGGCACCGCCGACATGGGCAGCACCCGGCCGTGGGCGCCCAACAGGCGCCCCACCAGGTCGAGGGCCTGGACGGGGTCCCCGAGCTGTTCCCACAGGGCGACGATCAGCAGGTTGCCGACGGCGTGTCCGTGCAGGTCGCCCTCGGACTGGAAGCGGTGCTGGATGACCCGGGCCCAGGTCTGCCCCCAGTCGTCGTCACCGCACAGCGCCGCCAGCGCCTTGCGCAGGTCGCCGGGCGGCAGCACGCCGAGCTCCTCCCGGAGCCGCCCGCTGGAGCCGCCGTCGTCGGCGACGGTGACCACGGCCGTGAGGTCCCCGGTGATCCGGCGCAGGGCGGCGAGGGAGGCCGACAGGCCCTGGCCTCCGCCGAGCGCGACCACCTTGGGCGTGGTGCCTCTGCGGCGGCCGGAACGGCCGGAGCGGCCCGCGCCGTCCTCTCCCCGGCCCGGGGTGAGACGGCGCAGGCGGCTCAGCCGCGGCGTCCGTGCGGTCACTCGCGCCCCATGTCCCGGTGGACGACGACGGTCTCGACTCCCTCGGAGGCGAGGCGGGCGGCGAGCTTCTCGGACATGGCCACGCTGCGGTGCTTGCCGCCCGTGCACCCGACCGCGATGGTCACGTACCGCTTGCCCTCGCGGCGGTAGCCGGTGGCGATGAGCTGGAGCAGCTCGGTGTAGCGGTCCAGGAACTCCTTGGCGCCGGGCTGGCTGAAGACGTACCCCGACACCTCCTCGTTGAGCCCGGTGAAGGGGCGCAGCTCCGGGACCCAGTGCGGGTTCGGGATGAAGCGGCAGTCGACGACGAGGTCGGCGTCGACGGGGAGGCCGTACTTGAAGCCGAAGGACATGACGGTGGCCCGCAGCTCGGGCTCCTCGTCCCCGGCGAACTGGGCGTCCATCTTGGCGCGCAGCTCGTGCACGTTGAGGCTGGAGGTGTCGATCACCAGGTCGGCGTCGCCGCGCAGCTCGCGCAGCAGGTCGCGCTCGGCGGCGATGCCGTCGGTGATGCGCCCGTCGCCCTGGAGGGGGTGCGGGCGGCGGACCGACTCGAAGCGGCGGACCAGCGCGTCGTCGGAGGACTCCAGGAAGACGATGCGGCGGGTGACGCCCTTGCTGTCGAGGTCGGCGAGGGACTCGCGCAGCGCGTCGAAGAACTGCCGGCCGCGGACGTCGACGACGACCGCGATGCGGGCCACGTTGCCCTGGGAGCGGGCGCCCAGCTCCACCATGGTGGGGATCAGGGCCGGCGGCAGGTTGTCGACGACGAACCAGCCGAGGTCCTCCAGACACTTGGCCGCCGTGCTGCGGCCGGCGCCGGACATACCGGAGATGATCACCAGCTCGGGGATGGCCGCCTCGGCGGTCTCGCCGGGCTCCGCTGTCGTGCCCGTACTCACCTGTGCTCCGTCTCGGTCGTGCGTGGTCTCGTGCTCGGTCATTGCTCGGTCCCCCGTTCGGACGATGCTCCCGCTGGCGCGGGGTTCTCATCCTCAATGATCTCTCCTGTGGCCGTGTTGACGGCGGGACCGGCGGGGACCGCTCCGGCGAGGGCCGCGGCCACGGTCTCGGCCGTCTTCCGTCCTATGCCCGGGACCTCGCAGATCTGCTCGATTGTCGCCTGTCTCAGCTTCTTCACCGAACCGAAGTGCTTGATCAGGGCGTGCTTGCGGCTCTCGCCGAGGCCGGGCACCTCGTCCAACGGCCCCGACTTCAGGCGCTTGCCGCGCTTGCTGCGCTGGTACTGGATGGCGAAGCGGTGGGCTTCGTCACGTACCCGCTGGAGCAGGTAGAGGCCCTCGCTGGTGCGGGGCAGGACGACGGGGTCGTCCTCGCCGGGCACCCAGACCTCCTCCAGCCGCTTGGCGAGGCCGCAGACGGCGACGTCGTCGATGCCGAGCTCGTCCAGGGCCCGCTTGGCGGCGGCCACCTGCGGCTGTCCGCCGTCGACGACGACGAGCTGGGGCGGGTAGGCGAAGCGCTTGGGCCTGCCGTCGTCCTCGGGCGGCCCGTCCGCGCCGGTCGCCCCGGTCACCCCGTCCGCGCCGGTCGCCTGGGTCACGCCGGTCGCGCCGGTCGCCCCGGTCACGCCGGCCGACCCGTCCGCGCCGTCCTGTGGGTCCCACTCCCCCGTCCTGGTCTTCTCCAGCAGGTAGCGCCGGAAGCGCCGGGAGACCACCTCGTGCATGGACCGGACGTCGTCCTGCCCCTCGAAGGATTTGACCTGGAAGCGCCGGTACTCGCTCTTGCGGGCCAGTCCGTCCTCGAAGACGACCATGGACGCGACGACGTCGTCGCCCTGGAGGTGGGAGATGTCGAAGCACTCGATGCGCAGCGGTGCGCTGTCCAGCTCCAGCGCCTCGGCGATCTCCTCCAGCGCCCGGGAGCGGGTGGTGAGGTCGCTGGCGCGCTTGGTCTTGTGCAGGGCGAGGGACTGCTGCGCGTTGCGGTGGACGGTCTCCATGAGGGCCTTCTTGTCGCCGCGCTGCGGTATCCGCAGGCTGACCTGGGACCCGCGGCGCTCGGCGAGCCACTGGGCCAGCGCGGGCGTGTCCTCGGGGAGCGCGGGGACCAGCACCTCCTTGGGGACGGCCTCGCCCTTCTCCTCGCCGTAGAGCTGCTGGAGCGCGTGCTCGACGAGCCCCGCGGTGTCGACGGCCTCGACCTTGTCGGTGACCCAGCCGCGCTGGCCGCGGACACGGCCGCCGCGGACGTGGAAGATCTGCACGGCGGCTTCGAGCTCGTCCTCGGCGACGGCGATCAGGTCGGCGTCGGTGGCGTCGGCGAGCACCACGGCGTTCTTCTCCATGGCGCGGCGCAGCGCACCGATGTCGTCGCGCAGCCGGGCGGCCTTCTCGTACTCCATCTCCTCGGCCGCCGCGTGCATCTCCTTCTCCAGCCGGGAGAGGTAGGCGCCGGTGCGGCCGGCCATGAAGTCACAGAAGTCCTCGGCCAGTTCGCGGTGCTCCTCGGGGGTGACCCGGCCGACGCAGGGTGCGGAGCACTTGCCGATGTAGCCGAGCAGGCAGGGGCGGCCGATCTGGGCGGAGCGCTTGAACACCCCGGCCGAGCAGGTCCGCACCGGGAACACCCGGAGCATGAGGTCGACGGTCTCGCGGATCGCCCAGGCGTGGGCGTACGGGCCGAAGTAGCGCACGCCCTTCTTCTTGGGGCCCCGCATGACCTGGACTCGCGGGTACTGCTCGTTCAGCGTGACGGCGAGGGAGGGGTAGCTCTTGTCGTCGCGGTACTTGACGTTGAACCGGGGGTCGTACTCCTTGATCCAGGAGTACTCCAGCTGCAGCGCCTCGACCTCCGTGGAGACCACGGTCCACTCGACGGAAGCGGCCGTGGTCACCATGGTGGCGGTACGGGGGTGCAGCCCCGCGACGTCCTGGAAGTAGTTGGCCAGCCGCTGGCGCAGGCTCTTGGCCTTCCCGACGTAGATCACCCGGCGGTGCTCGTCGCGGAACCTGTAGACCCCCGGCGAGTCGGGGACCTGCCCCGGCTGGGGGCGGTAGCTGGAAGGGTCGGCCATGCCAACCACCCTACTGGCGCGCACCGACAACCCCCCGCAGCCTCCGGCCCGCCCTTCCCAGCCCCGTCGGCGTTCGAGGCGCGGGGTCCGGGGCGGAGCCACGGGAAACGGCGAAAAGGGCGGGGCGGGGAGAGCTGCCCGCAGGGCCCGGCCCTGGCGGGAGCCGGGCCCTGCGGGGAGGGGCTACGCGGTGGCGACCCGGCGGCGACGCAGAAGCGGCACGACGGCCGCGCCCAGCGCCAGCGCCCCGGCTCCGGCCAACAGCCCACCCGGTCCGGCACCCCGCCCGCGCTCGGCGCCGCCCGCCCCGGCTCCGCCGCCCTCGGCGAAGCCACCCGCCGCGCCCCGCTCGGCGTACGGGGACCCGGGGAGCTTGTCCCCGTACGCCTCGGCGACCCGCACCCGGTAGGCACTCAGCGTCGTGCCCCCGGCACCCACGGCCCGCACGCCGTCCTCGTCCAGCGGCAGCACCCGCCCGCCCCCGGCCACGTACCAGGCGTCGATCTGCGGTTCCCGGAAGACGGTCCCGCCGGGCAGTTTCGCGGCTCCCAGTCCCGCGTAGCGGAACTCGTCGTCGCCGGTGGCGATGTTCACCACCTGCCAGCCCTGCTCCGTCCGCGCGGTCCACAGCGCGGCCCGCTGCCCGTCGGAGGAGACCGCCCGGCTGGCGAGGAACTCCAGACGGGCGACGGCCGCACCCGGCCGGCCGGCGACGAAGTCCGGGGAGAGGTGGTTGACGGCTATGGCCTCACCCTCGATGCGGGGCCGCGCGGCGGCGAGGGAGACCCTGCCCTCCCGGGCGAAGAACCGGGAGAGCGTGGCCAGGGTCTCGGGGGCGGCGGCCGCCTGGCCGGCGGCGGCCCGGTGCTCGGCGGTGGCCGCCTCCGGCTGCGGCGCGGGCGGGGACACGAGCTGGGGCTCGGGCGGGGACACGGGCTGCGGCACCGGGGCCGCGACGGCCTGCGGGGCGAGTCCGAGGAGGGCGGTGGCGGCGAGGACGGCCGCGGCGGCCGAGGCGCGCAGGGTCATGGCGCTCACGCCCCGATCCGGTAGAGGGAGTGGGTCCAGGAGAAGGTGTTGTTGTTGACATACCAGGCGTGCGAGGCCCAGTTGTAGCGGTCGCTGGAGGGCCAGGGGTCGCCCCAGTAGACCCAGCTGTTCGCGGTGTCGTAGCCGTAGACGACGTGCATGTGGCCGCCTCCGTTCGACCACTGGATGCGGGTCTCGATCGGCCGGCCGGCGTTGATCTCGGTCTGGACGGTGGAGTACTGCAGCCAGCCGGTGACGTACGAGCCGGGGTTGATGCCCGCCCAGCGCAGGCCGGTCTGGACGTTGCCGAGGGTGGCCTGGTTGTTGGGGCATTCGGTGCCCTGCGGGCGGTTGAAGGCGGCGTTGCAGAACTGGTTCTGCGAGTGGTTCCGGCCGAACCAGGCGGCGATGGTGTTGCCGCCGGCGGCCCAGCACCAGTTGGTCTTCGCCTGCGCCTGCATGGTGATGTTGAGGCGTTTGTAGGCGAGGGCGGAGTCGGTGCCGGCCTCCGCGGCGGTGGCGGTGCCGGCGGGCAGGGCGAGGATCAGGGCGCTGAGCAGGGCGGTGAGGACGGCGGCCGGGGAAAGCCGCCGGTTTCGATCGCGCATCGCGTTCCTCCCGAGGTGGGGAATGGGGGGATGGAGGAGCGCGTCCGGACGCTGTGGAGGAGCATCAGGGAGTTGTCGGGTTCAGGTCAACGCGCTTCAATACGCGATGACGTTGCAGTGTGAACGGTGGGGCTGCGGTGTGAATGGTTGCTGCCGTTCCACCTGGCCCCCCGGGGCTGCCGCCGTGATCCCCCACCCCGGCGCGTGTGAACGTTCACAGAGGAGTCGCCATGCGGCCTTCCACGGACCCTGCGGGCATGGCCGAACTGGACCGGCTCTTGCGCGGCGGCCCCTTCCACCTCGCCCTGCGCGCCGCCCTCGCCGCCCGCGGGCTGCCGCTTCAGCGGGTGCAGCACCGGCTCGCGGCGCAGGGCATCAAGGTGGGGGTGACCAGCCTCAGTTACTGGCAGCAGGGCGCCCGCAGGCCGCGCCATCCGGAGTCCCTGCGGGCCGTCACAGCTCTGGAGCGGATCCTGGAGCTGCCCGACGGCTCCCTGGTCCGGCTGCTGGCGGTCCCGGGACCGGGTGCCGGGCAGGACCGGCCCGCCGGACGTTCCTACCGGGCCCTGTTCAGCGGCGGCGGGACGGTGGAGCGGCTGCTCGACGGGATGGAGCTCCCGCCGGACGGCGGTCTGCACTCGCTCGGCCACCACGAGCGGGTCCGCATCGGGCCGGCGGGCGAGCTGCGGATCCGCGAGTCGCAGCAGATCGTCCGGGCGCACCGGGACGGGGTCGACCGCTACCTCGCCGTCCACCACGGCGACCCGGGCTGCGACGTGTCGCGGGTGCGCGTGACGGCGTACGAGAACTGCCGCACGGGCCGGGTCAGAGGCCATCCGGAGGCCGGGGTGGTGGTCGCCGAGCTGCTTTTCGACGCCCGGCTGAGGCGCGGCGACACCTACGTCTTCGGTTACGGCGTCGAGGACGGCACGGGGGCCCGCAGCGGCGAGTACGTGCGCGGTTTCAGCTACGCGGGCGGCCAGTACGTGCTCCAGGTCCGCTTCGACGAGGCGGCCCTTCCGGTGCGCTGCCGGCGTTTCACCCGCAGCGGGCCGGACGCGCCGCGCACCGGCCTGGCGGACCTGACGCCGAGCGGTCGGCACCGGGCGGTGCACCTGGTGGAGCAGTCCGTGCGGCGCGGGATCCTCGGGATCGCCTGGGACTGGGACTGACCGGCGGCGCGTGACGGGCGGCTGACGGGCGGCAGCTGACCGGCGGCGCGTGACGGGCGGCTGACGGGTGACGGTGACGGTGACGGCCCGCCGGTCGGCGCCCGGTGGCGGGCGCGGGTCAGCCCGCGACGAGCCTGCCGTTCTCCGCGCGGACCGGCACCTCCGGAAGCGGCCGGTCGGCCGGCCCGCGCAGGACCTTGCCCGTCGCCACGTCGAACCGGCTGCCGTGGCAGGGGCAGTTCCCCTCCCCGTCGTCGATCTTGTCGAGGACGCAGCCCGCGTGGGTGCACTGGGCGCTGAACGCCTTGTACTGTCCCTCCGCCGGGCAGCTGACGACGAGCTTCCGCTCCCGGTAGAGCTTCGCGCCGCCCACGGGCACGTCGGCCGCGGCGCCCAGCTCGACGGGGGCGGTGGGGGTGGCGGGGGTGTTGCCGCCGCTGTTGGTCTCGGTGGAGCAGGCCGTGAGCGCCGCCCCGGCGCCCGCGGCTCCCGCGAGCGCGGCGGCGCCCTTGAGGACGGTACGGCGGGCGGCGGACTGCGGCGCTGACATGCGGTTCTCCTGAGGTGCACGGGCGGGGGCCACGGGCCGGGCGGCCCAGGGGCGACGATACCGCCGCCGAATGGAGTAGCTTCCTCCGCGTGATCGTCGTCGGCGGAGAAGCCCTCATCGACCTGGTTCCCGCGGCCGGGCCGCCGGGCGCGCTGCTGCCCCGGCCGGGCGGCGGACCGTACAACACCGCGCGCGCCCTCGGCCGCCTCGGCGCGGAGGTCGCCTTCTGCTCCCGGGTCTCGGCGGACGGTTTCGGCGAGAGCCTGCTCGCCGGGCTGCGGGCGGCGGGGGTGGACGTGTCGCTGGTGCAGCGCGGGCCGGAGCCGACCACCCTTGCCGTGCCGTCGCTGGCTCCGGACGGCTCGGCCTCGTACGGGTTCTACGTCGAGGGCACCGCGGACCGGCTGTTCACCCTGCCGCCCGCCCTTCCCGAGGGGGTACGGGCTCTCGCGCTCGGCACCTGCTCCCTCGTGCTGGAGCCGGGCGCGAGCGCGTACGAGGCCCTGCTGCGCCGGGAGTCGCGGCGCGGGCTGCTGACCCTGCTGGACCCGAACATCCGGCCGGCCCTGATCGCGGACCCGGCAGGGTACCGCGCCCGGTTCGGGGAGCGGCTGCTGCCGCACACGGGCGTGCTGAAGCTGTCGGAGGAGGACGCGGCCTGGTTGGGCGGGCGGGTCGGCGACTGGCTGGCGGCGGGTCCCTGGGCGGTGGTGGTGACCCGCGGCCCGGCGGGCCTGACGGTCTTCACGCGGGAGGGCGCCGAGTACTCGGCGGCGGCCCGGCCGGTAGCGGTGGCGGACACGATCGGGGCGGGCGACACGGTCAACGCCGCCCTGCTGCACCGCCTCGCCGCGGCGCCGGGAGGTCCGGTGGACTGGCCGGACGTCCTGGCGTATGCCGCGCACGCGGCGGCGCTGACCTGCACCCGCCCCGGGGCGGAGCCCCCGTACGCGGCGGAGCTCAACGGATAGCGGCCCAGACGCCGCGGGTCCGCGGGGGCGGCACCGCGCAGCGGTGCCGCCCCCGCGGACCTCCGTGACGACTGGGGGGAGTTGCGAAAGTGGCGTCGTCCGCCCGGCGAGCCAGACGGGACTTTCTCAACACGCCCTACGCCTTGCGGGCCCGCGTCGCCGTCTTCTTCGCCGCCGTCTTCTTCGCCGGAGCCGCCTTCTTCGCCGCGGTCGCCTTCCTGGCGGGGGCCTTCTTCGCCGCGGCCCGCACCGGGGAGGCCCCGGCGTCGGAGACCCGGTCCGCGCCCAGGATGTCCCGCAGGAACTTGCCCGTGTGGCTCGCGCCCACCGAGGCCACCTGCTCGGGCGTGCCCTCGGCCACCACCAGGCCGCCGCCGTAACCGCCTTCGGGGCCCATGTCGATGACCCAGTCCGCGGTCTTGATGACGTCCAGGTTGTGCTCGATGACGATCACCGAGTTGCCCTTGTCGACCAGCCCGGACAGCACCTTGATCAGCTTCGAGATGTCCTCGAAGTGCAGACCCGTCGTCGGCTCGTCCAGCACGTACACCGTCCGGCCCGTGGAGCGCTTCTGCAGCTCGGAGGCCAGCTTCACGCGCTGCGCCTCGCCGCCCGACAGCGTCGGCGCCGACTGGCCGAGGCGGACGTAGCCCAGTCCGACCTCGTTGAGCGTCTTGAGGTGCCGCGCGATCGTCGGAACCGCCTCGAAGAAGTCCAGTGCCTCCTCGATCGGCATGTTCAGGACTTCCGCGATGGACTTGCCCTTGTAGTGGACCTCCAGCGTCTCCCGGTTGTACCGGTCGCCGTGGCAGACCTCGCACGGGACGTAGACGTCCGGCAGGAAGTTCATCTCGATCTTGATCGTGCCGTCGCCGGAGCAGTTCTCGCACCGGCCGCCCTTGACGTTGAAGGAGAAGCGGCCCGGCAGGTAGCCGCGCACCTTCGCCTCCATCGTCTCCGCGAAGAGCCTGCGCACGTGGTCGAAGACACCGGTGTACGTCGCCGGATTCGACCGGGGGGTCCGGCCGATGGGCGACTGGTCGACGTGGACCACCTTGTCGACGAGGTCGTCGCCCTCCACCCGGGTGTGGCGGCCCGGCACCGAGCGGGCGCCGTTCAGCTCGCGCGCCAGGTGGGTGTAGAGGATGTCGTTGACCAGGGTCGACTTCCCGGAGCCGGAGACGCCGGTCACGGCCGTGAGCACGCCCAGCGGGAAGGACACGTCGATGTCCCGCAGGTTGTTCTCCTTGGCGCCGTGGACGGTCAGCTTCCGCTCGCCGTTCACCGGCCGGCGGATGTCGGGGATCTCGATGGACTTCTTGCCCGACAGGTACTGCCCGGTCATCGACTCGGTGTTCTTCAGGAGCTCCTTGAGGGAACCGCTGTGGACCACCTTGCCGCCGTGCTCGCCGGCGCCCGGGCCGATGTCCACGACCCAGTCGGCCACCTTGATGGTGTCCTCGTCGTGCTCGACGACGATGAGGGTGTTGCCCATGTCCCGCAGCCGCACCAGCGTCTCGATCAGCCGGTGGTTGTCGCGCTGGTGCAGGCCGATGGAGGGCTCGTCCAGGACGTAGAGCACGCCGACGAGGCCGGAGCCGATCTGGGTGGCGAGGCGGATGCGCTGGGCCTCGCCGCCGGACAGCGTGCCGGCGGCCCGGTTGAGGGAGAGGTAGTCCAGCCCGACGTCCACGAGGAAGCGGAGCCGCTCGTTGACCTCCTTCAGGACCCGCTCGGCGATCTTCTTGTCGCGGGCGTCGAGGCGCATCCGCCCCAGGAAGTCCGCGCACTCGCTGATCGACATGGCCGCGACCTCCGCGATGGACTTCTCCATCACCGTCACGGCGAGCACGATCGGCTTGAGGCGGGTGCCCTCACAGGTGGGGCAGGGGACCTCGCGCATGTAGCCCTCGAAGCGCTCGCGGCTGGCGTCGCTCTCGGACTCCGCGTGCCGGCGCTTCACGAACGGCACGGCGCCCTCGAAGGCCGTGGTGTAGGCCCTCTCGCGCCCGTAGCGGTTGCGGTAGCGCACTTCGATCTGCGTGCGGTGGCCGTAGAGCAGGGCCTTCTTCGCGCGCACCGGCAGCCCGGCCCACGGGATGTCCGTACGGAAGCCCAGCTCCCCGGCCAGCGCGCCGATCAGCCGCTGGAAGTAGTCCTTGGTGTGGCCGAGCGACCACGGTGAGACCGCGCCCTCGTCGAGGGACTTCTCCTCGTCGGGGACGATCAGCTCCGGGTCCACCTCCATGCGCGTGCCGATGCCGGTGCACTCGGGGCAGGCGCCGAAGGGCGAGTTGAAGGAGAAGGAGCGCGGCTCCAGCTCCTCGAAGGACAGGTCGTCGTACGGGCAGTAGAGGTGCTCGGAATACATCCGCTCACGCTCGGGGTCGTCCTCGGCGAGGTCGACGAAGTCCAGGATCACCATGCCGCCGGAGAGACCGAGGGCCGTCTCCACGGAGTCGGTGAGCCGCCGCTTGGCGCTGTCCTTGACGGTGAGGCGGTCGACGACCACCTCGATCGTGTGCTTCTCCTGCTTCTTCAGGGTCGGCGGCTCGGAGAGCTGGATGGTCTCCCCGTCCACCCGCGCCCGGCTGTAGCCCTTGGTCTGGAGATCGGCGAAGAGGTCGACGAACTCCCCCTTGCGCTCGCGCACCAGCGGCGAGAGCACCTGGAAGCGGCTGCCCTCGGGCAGCGCGAGCACCTTGTCCACGATCGCCTGCGGCGACTGGCGCGAGATGGGCCGGCGGCACTCCGGGCAGTGCGGCTTGCCGATGCGGGCGAAGAGGAGGCGCAGGTAGTCGTAGACCTCGGTGATGGTGCCGACCGTCGAGCGCGGGTTGCGCGAGGTGGACTTCTGGTCGATCGAGACGGCCGGCGAGAGGCCCTCGATGAAGTCGACGTCGGGCTTGTCCATCTGCCCGAGGAACTGACGGGCGTACGACGAGAGCGACTCGACGTAGCGGCGCTGGCCCTCGGCGAAGATCGTGTCGAAGGCCAGGGAGGACTTGCCCGACCCGGAGAGTCCGGTGAAGACGATGAGAGAGTCGCGGGGCAGGTCGAGCGAGACGTTCTTGAGGTTGTGCTCGCGAGCGCCACGAACGATGAGACGGTCGGTCACGCCGGTCCGCACCTTTCTTGAGAGAGCGGGGGGCACGGCCCCCGTCCCAGGGTATGGGGGGCGCCTCTGCGGTGGAGATGGAGCTTGGACTTCGAGCGTATAGCACGCACATTCGATTTACGGCACTCCGCGGACCGCTTCACCCGATCGTGTGGCCGCCGCCTCCGAGCACTAGGCTCGAAGTCATGACTGATCATGTGCACGACCTGCGATCTGTACGTGAAGCCACGGACCGGCTGCTGACCGCTGTCGCGAAACTGGACAACGGCGCCCTCTCCGAGGAGTCACACCTCCCCGGCTGGACCCGCGGCCACATCCTGGCCCACCTCGCGCGCAACGCCGACGCCCTCCTCAACGTCCTGGAGGGCCGGCCGATGTATGAGAGCGGCGAGGCGCGTGACGCGGACATCGCCCGCGACGCCGGCCGGCCCCTGGTGGAACACCTGGCGGACCTCCGTGATTCCGCGGACCGCTTCCTGGCCGCCACGGAGCACGCCCAGGACTGGTCGCGCACCGTCGAGCTGCGGGGCGGCGTCACCGACCTCGCGGCGAACGTGCCCTTCCGCCGCTGGGTCGAGGTGGACCTGCACCACGTCGACCTGAACATCGGCTACGAGCTCTCCGACCTCCCGGAGGAGTTCACCGACCGCGAGATCACCTTCCTCGCCGACCGCTGGTCCGGGCGCCCGGAGGTGCCCGCGACGGCCCTGGCCGCCGCCGACGGGCGCGGCTGGCGCACCGGCTCCGCCGGGGACCCGGCCGTGACCGTCTCCGGCTCCCCCGCCGCGCTGCTCGCCTGGCTCGCCGGCCGCGGCGACAAGGGCGCCTCCCTGACCACCACGGGCGGCCCGCTCCCCGAGCTCCCGCCGTTGTAGGAAGACACCTCTAGGATCAACACATGACGTACACCGGAGAGGTCAAGGTCGGCGGTCCGGCCGACGTGCACGAGCTCGCGGACCTGATGATTTCCAAGGTCGCGGTGGGCTCGATGAACAACAACGCGTACCTGCTGCGCTGCCGGGCCACGGACGAGCAGCTGCTCATCGACGCGGCCGCCGAACCGCAGACGCTGCTGAACCTGATCGGCGACGACGGCATCGCCTCCGTCGTCACCACCCACCGGCACGGCGACCACTGGGGCGCGCTCGCGGAGGTCGTGGCGGCCACGGGGGCGAGGACCTACGCGGGCGCCCTCGACGCCGAGGGCATCCCGGTCGCGACCGACGTCCCCGTCGCGGACGGGGACACCGTGCGCGTCGGGCGGGTCGAGCTGACCGCGCGGCACCTGGTCGGCCACACCCCCGGCTCGATCGCGCTCGTCTACGACGACCCGCACGGCCACGCGCACGTCTTCACCGGGGACTGCCTGTTCCCGGGCGGCGTGGGCAACACCCACGACGACCCGGAGGCCTTCAAGAGCCTCCTCGACGACGTCCAGCACAAGCTCTTCGAGCAGCTGCCGGACGAGACCTGGGTCTACCCGGGCCACGGCAACGACACCACGCTCGGTGCGGAGCGCCCGCACCTGGCGGAGTGGCGCGAGCGCGGCTGGTAGGGGCCGCAACGCGTCAACTTCCGGCCACGGAGCACTCCTTCCGGTCGTTGACGGCCGAATCCATGTCCCGGCGGGCGGGGAGGCGGTATCTGGTGCGGCATGCGACAGGACCCCTCCCCGCCACCCGCCCCAGCCGCCTCTCCCGCACCGGCCCCGCCGGCCGCTGACGACGGCGGCCCCGCCCGGCGGCCCGGCATGCTGCGTCTCGCCTCCGCCGCGCTCGCCGGTACCGCCATCGAGTTCTACGACTTCTTCGTCTACGGCACGGCCGCGGCGCTCGTCCTCGGGCCGCTGTTCTTCCCGTCCTTCTCCCCGCTCGCCGGGACCCTCGCCGCCTTCGGCACCTTCGGCGTCGGCTTCCTCGCCCGCCCGCTGGGGTCCGCCCTCTTCGGCCACATCGGCGACCGGTACGGCCGGCGCCCGGTCCTGCTGGCCTCCCTGCTGCTCACAGGCATCGCCACGGTCGCCGTCGGCTGCGTACCGACGTACGGGACGATCGGCATCGCCGCGCCGGTCCTGCTGCTCCTGCTGCGCTTCCTCCAGGGCCTCGGGCTCGGCGGGGAGTGGGGCGGGGCGGTGCTGCTGACCGCCGAGCACGCGCCGGAACGGCGGCGCGGCCTGTGGGCGAGCTTCCCGCAGATCGGCCCGGCGGTGGGATTCCTGCTGGCCAACGGTCTGATGCTGGGGCTGTCGGCCGCGCTGACCGACGCCCAGTTCACCTCCTGGGGGTGGCGGGTGCCGTTCTGGGCGGCCGGGCTGCTGGCCCTGGCCGGGCTGTGGCTGCGCCGCTCGGTGGAGGAGACCCCGCAGTTCCGTGAGCTCGCGGCGGCCGGGCGGCGGGCCGACGCCCCGCTGGCCGAGGTGCTACGGGGCCACTGGCGGCTGCTCCTGCTGACCGGCGGAGCCCTCGCGGTCGGCTACGCCGTCTTCTACGCGGTCACCACCTGGTCCCTCGCCTACGCCACCGAACACCTGTCGGTGAGCCGTACGACGATGCTGGCCTGCATCATGGCGGCGGTGGCGTTCAAGGGCCTGATGACGCCGCTGATGGCTGTGCTCGGCGACCGCTACGGGCGGCGGCCGCTGTGCCTGGCCGGGTGCGCGGCCAGCGCCGTGTGGATGTTCCCGCTGGTGGCGCTGATGCGGACGGCCGACCCGCTGCTGATGACGCTGGGCTTCGCGGTGGCGCTGCTGGGCATGGTGACGATGTTCTCGGTGGTGGGCGCGTACCTGCCGGAGCTGTACGCCCCGCGCATCCGCTGTACGGGTGCGGCCGTCGGGTACAACCTGGGCGGGGTGCTCGGAGGGGCGCTGACCCCGATCGTGGCGACGGCGCTGGCGGACGGCTCCGGTCCGCCGTGGGGCGTGGCGGCGTACCTCACCGGGATCGCCCTGGTCAGCCTCGCCTGCTTCGCGCTGCTGCCGGAGACCAGCCCGCTGGTGGTGCGCAAGCGGTCGGGCGCGCCGGACGAGGCGAAGGAAACCGAAACGGGGGCGGCCCGTACGGCCGCCCCCGTCTAGTGCTGCGACCCGAAAGGTTCACCGGGTCACAGCACCAGGGCTGAGGCCGGACTCAGGCGTCGATGCTCTCGGTGCGGGCGGCGGCCTCGGCCGCGGCCCGCCTCTTCGTGGCGATCAGGCTGGTGATCGTGGTGATCACCAGGACGCCGCAGATGACGCCGAGGGAGAGCGGGATGGAGATCTCCGGGACGTGCACGCCGGACTCGTGCAGGGCGTGCAGCACCAGCTTGACGCCGATGAAGCCGAGGATGATCGACAGGCCGTAGCTGAGGTGGACCAGCTTCTCCAGCAGGCCGCCGATGAGGAAGTACAGCTGGCGCAGGCCCATCAGCGCGAAGGCGTTGGCCGTGAAGACGATGTACGGGTCCTGGGTGAGGCCGAAGATGGCGGGGATCGAGTCCAGCGCGAACAGCACGTCGGTGGTGCCGATGGCGAGCATGACGATCATCAGCGGCGTCAGCACGCGCTTGCCGTTGTTGACGATGAAGAGCTTGGTGCCGTGGTACCGGTCGGCGACACCGAACTTCTTCTCGACGGACTTCAGGAGGCGGTTCTCCTCGAACTCGTCCTCGTCCTCGTCCTTGCGGGCCTCCTGGATCAGCTTCCAGGCGGTGTAGATCAGGAACGCGCCGAAGATGTAGAAGACCCAGCTGAAGCTGGCGATGATCGCGGCGCCGGCGGCGATGAAGACGGCGCGCAGGACGAGCGCGATCAGCACGCCCACGAGCAGCACGCGCTGCTGGAGGTGGGAGGGCACCGCGAACTTCGCCATGATCAGGACGAAGACGAAGAGGTTGTCGACGCTGAGTGACTTCTCGGTGATGAAGCCCGCGAAGAACTCCTGCGAGGCCTGCGGGGTCCCGAAGAACCACAGGCCGAGGCCGAAGAGCGCGGCGAGGACGATCCAGACGACCGTCCAGGTGCCCGCTTCCTTGATCGACACGTCGTGGGGCTTGCGGCCGATGAGGAAATCGACCGCGATGAGGAGGGACAGACCGAGAACGGTCGCGGCCCAAAGGGCCCAGGAAACTTCCATGGTGAACACGCCTCCGGCGGATGGCTCAGCACTTCGTCAGCGTCATCGCTGCCGGAGGTCTCTTCCGCCCGGGCGACCTGGAGGCCGTGGGCCGACGCCCCGGGACCTGCACCGCGCGCTCGTGGTGTCGCGGTGGTCCGTATTGACGGGTACGCCGTAGCAGGAAAGCAGGAATACTCCCCTCCGCGCTGACGAGCTTACCCGCTGAAGGCGGTGAAGGTAAAGGGAATGCCAAAGGACGGTCATGGACGGGTAGTGCGCCGGGCCTCCGCCACCCGGTCGAGTGCCTCGTCGAGGACCCTGCTGCCCTGCGGCGGGAGGCTCGGTTCGAAGGTCCAGGCGTGTTGCACCCAGGGGTCCGCGAGGTGGTTGTCCGGGACCGGCGACAGCCGCATCAGGGAGCGCCACAGCGGGTCCAGCAGCGGCCCGTAGGCGGAGGCCTCGTCGCGGTCCGCGACCATCAGCAGGTGCACGCCGACCGCCGCACCCTCGTCGGCGAGGTAGCGCAACTGGGTCACGGCCCGGTCGTCGAAACCGTGCGGGAAGTCGTGCACGATGAGCAGCTGCTCGGCCGTGTCGACGTCCGGCGGCAGGTCCTCGGGGGCCCCGGCCCGAAGGGCCATCTGTACGAGGTCGACCCGCCGGGTCAGCTCGGCCAGCGTCCGGGTGACTCCGGCGGCCCCGGCGGCGGGCGGCCCTGCCAGTACCCCGGCCCGTACCAGCGGGGCCAGGGAGGGGGCGCCCGCCCCGGCCGCGTCGATGACGTGGACGGAGAACCGGTCGGCGGGGTGGACCGCGAGCAGCCGCACCGCGTGGGCGACGGCCATGTCCATGGCGGCCCGACGCAGCCGGTCGGTGTCCATGGCCATCGCGGCCTCGGAACCGGTACGGCCGTTGTCGATCCACAGTCCTCGCTCCAGCGGGAGCCGGACCAGCATGGGGATGCGCAGGTCGGGCCGCTCGGGCAGGTGCAGGTCACCCAGGCGCAGGGCGAGCGGGCCCTCCTCGGGCGTGCGGTGGCCGTGCCAGACCGGGTTGTCCCAGCGGGCGTACGAGGCCGGCAGTGCGGGCTCGACGACCTCGGCCTCGGCGATCAGCTGGGCGAGGTCCCGGTCGAGGACGGCCTGGGCCTGACCGACCAGCTCCTCGCGGCGGGCCCGGGCGGTGTCACGGGCGGCGTTGCCGGTGCCGCCGAGGCGGTGGCGCGGGTCGGAGAGGGCTTCGTCGAGTTCGCGGTCCATGCGGTTGTCGGCGAACTCCACGGCGCTGCGGTAGGCGGCGACCGTGCGGGCCAGGTCCTCGAACATCCCCCAGACCTGGTTGTAGAGCCGTTCGTCCATGGACCAGCCGCCGGCGTCGCCGGCGACCGGCCGCGGGGGCTGCCCCGGTTCCGGCGGGGCGGCGGGCCGCGGGGCCGGCTCGGGCGGCTCGCTGCTGGTGCGGCGGCGGCGCGGGTGGGTGTAGCTGATCGTGGGCGGGGAGCCGTCGCCGCCGGGCGCGGGCGCGGGGCCGGGCGTACCGGCGTACGGGACGCCGGAGGCCGGGACCGGGTCCGGGGGCTCCGGGGCGGGCGCCGGGGCCTGGGCGGGGGGCTGCGGGGCGCGCAGGTCGCCGACGAGGGTGGGCCTGGCGGGGAGCGTCGCGTCGGCCTCCTTCGCCGGCGCGGCGGTGCGCAGCACGGTGGCGGCCAGTTCCCCGGCGGCCGGTGCGGGCAGTCCGCCGTCGGCGAGCAGCGCGCCGAGGCCGTCGGCGTAGCCCTGGCCGACGGCGCGGACCTTCCAGGCGCCCTGGCGCCGGTAGAGCTCCAGGGCGATCACGGCGTTCTCGGCGTCCAGTCCGGTCAGGGTGTAGCCGGCGATCTCGCCTCCGCCGTCGGGGGCGGCCACGGCCACGTGCGAGGCCGGGACCGCGCCGAAGCGGACCGGGCCGCCGGGCGGCAGTACGAGCAGTACGCCGACGCGGTGGACGTCCGCCGCGACGGCGTCGAGGTCCACGGGGAAGGTGTGCCGGTCGGCGAGTTCCGCCGGGGCCCGGACGCCGGGGAGGGCCCTGGCGCCCGGGTGTGCCAGGACCCCGCTGCCGGAGAGCCGGCCCTGTTCGTCGGCGAGCGAGGCCAGGGCCAGCACGGGCGTACCCGCCGAGACCCTGATCTCCACCCGGCTCTCGGACACGGGGTGGTTCTGCCCCCGGACCAGTTCGGCCGTCATCGTGCAGCCCCTCCCCCGTGCCTTCTTCTCTTCTTCCGGTACTGCTACAGGTGCGGCAGGATCGCCGGCATCAGGTCCTGGAAGGTCCGGCCGTTGGCCGGGTTGCCCAGGGCCGTCATCTGCCAGCCGGATCCGGCGCGGGACACCTTCGCCATGATCTGCGCGGTGTAGGCGCCGCCGCCGTCGAGGGTGTATCGGGCCAGTTCCTGGCCGTTGGTCTCGTCGACGATGCGGCAGAAGGCGTTCTGCACCTCCTGGAACGTCTGGCCGGTGAAGGAGTTCACCGTGAAGACGATCTGGTCGATGTGGACCGGGACGCGCTGGAGGTCGACGAGGATCGCCTCGTCGTCCCCGCCCTGGCCGACGCCGCCGACGAGGTTGTCGCCGGTGTGGCGCACCGAGCCGTCGTCGCTCTGCAGGTGGCGGAAGAAGACCACGTCGACCGGCTGCTTGTCGGCGAAGAGCACCGCCGACGCGTCGAGGTCGATCTCCCGCGTCCGCGAGCCGAACAGCCCGCGGCGCTTCGCCGCCTGCCAGCCCAGGCCCATCCGGACCGCCGTCAGCGTCCCTCCGTCCGACTTCTGCAGACTGATGGCCTGACCCTTGGTCATGTTGACCGTCACGCGCGTCCCCTCTCCGTTGCCCGCCCCAGTTGACTGGTGCGCAGCGTGTTCCTGCGGCTGTGACCCAACCCTACTGACCGGCCCCGGCTCAGGCGAGGCCCGCTTCCTTCATCTGCCGGAGCTCCTTCTTCAGCTCGCCGACCTCGTCCCGGATCCGGGCCGCGACCTCGAACTGGAGCTCCGCGGCGGCGGCGCGCATGCGGTCGGTCATCTGCTCGATGAGCGAGGCGAGTTCGGCGGCGGGGCGGTCGGTGAGCACTGCGGCGCCCTGCGCGCCCTTGGCCGATTTCGCACCCTTGCCGCCGTTCTTGGCGGCCTTGGCGCCCACCGGGGAGTGCGGGGCGAGGCCGCCGAGCGCCGGGACGGGTGCCTTGGCGCCCTTGCCCTCCTTCGCCTGCCGGTATCCGGTGCCGAGGAGCTGTTCGGTGTCCAGTTCCTCGCGGGCGATGGTGGCGACGATGTCGTTGATCTTCTTGCGGAGGGGCTGGGGGTCGATCCCGTTCGCCGTGTTGTAGGCGATCTGCTTCTCGCGGCGCCGGTTGGTCTCCTCGATGGCCTTCTCCATGCCCGGCGTGATCTTGTCCGCGTACATGTGGACCTGGCCGGAGACGTTGCGCGCGGCGCGGCCGATGGTCTGGATCAGGGAGGTGCCCGAGCGCAGGAAGCCCTCCTTGTCGGCGTCGAGGATCGCCACCAGGGACACCTCGGGCAGGTCCAGGCCCTCGCGCAGCAGGTTGATGCCGACCAGGACGTCGTACTCGCCGGCGCGCAGCTCGCGCAGCAGCTCGATGCGGCGCAGGGTGTCGACGTCGCTGTGCAGGTAGCGGACCTGGATGCCGAGCTCCAGGAAGTAGTCCGTGAGGTCCTCGGCCATCTTCTTGGTCAGGGTGGTGACCAGGACGCGCTCGTCCTTCTCGACGCGCTTGCGGATCTCGTGCACCAGGTCGTCGATCTGGCCCTCGGTGGGCTTGACCACGACCTCGGGGTCGATGAGGCCGGTGGGGCGGATGATCTGCTCGACGAAGCCGTCGCCGCGGGAGAGCTCGTACTTTCCGGGGGTCGCCGACAGGTAGACGGTCTGGCCGATGCGCTCCTGGAACTCCTCCCACTTCAGCGGCCGGTTGTCGAGCGCGGAGGGCAGCCGGAAGCCGTGGTCGACCAGGGTCCGCTTGCGGGAGGCGTCGCCCTCGTACATGGCGCCGATCTGCGGCACGGTGACGTGCGACTCGTCGATGACCAGGAGGAAGTCCTCCGGGAAGTAGTCGATGAGGGTGTTGGGCGCCGATCCCCGCTCGCGGTCGTCCATGTGCAGCGAGTAGTTCTCGATGCCGGAGCAGGAGCCGATCTGGCGCATCATCTCCAGGTCGTAGGTGGTGCGCATGCGCAGGCGCTGCGCCTCCAGCATCTTGCCCTGCTTCTCCAGCTCGTCCAGGCGCTCGGCCAGCTCGGCCTCGATACCGGCGATCGCCTTCTCCATGCGCTCCGGGCCGGCGACGTAGTGGCTGGCGGGGAAGACGTAGAGCTCGCGGTCCTCGCTGATGACCTCGCCGGTCAGCGGGTGCAGGGTGGAGAGGGCCTCGATCTCGTCGCCGAACATCTCGATGCGGACGGCCAGTTCCTCGTAGACCGGGAAGATCTCGATGGTGTCGCCGCGGACCCGGAAAGTACCGCGGGTGAAGGCGACGTCGTTGCGCGTGTACTGGATGTCGACGAAGCGGCGCAGCAGCTGGTCCCGGTCGATCTCCTCGCCCACCTTGAGCGCGACCATCCGGTCGACGTACTCCTGGGGGGTGCCGAGGCCGTAGATGCAGGACACGGAGGCGACGACGACGACGTCCCGCCGGGTCAGCAGCGAGTTGGTGGCGGAGTGGCGCAGCCGCTCCACCTCCTCGTTGATCGAGGAGTCCTTCTCGATGTAGGTGTCCGACTGCGGTACGTAGGCCTCGGGCTGGTAGTAGTCGTAGTACGAGACGAAGTACTCGACGGCGTTGTTCGGCAGGAGCTCGCGGAACTCGTTCGCCAGCTGGGCGGCGAGGGTCTTGTTCGGCGCCATGACCAGGGTGGGGCGCTGAAGCTTCTCGATCATCCAGGCGGTGGTCGCCGACTTGCCGGTGCCGGTCGCACCCAGCAGGACGACATCCTTCTCACCTGCGCGGATGCGCTTCTCCAGCTCGGCGATGGCCGCCGGCTGGTCGCCGCTGGGCTGGTAGGGGCTGACGACCTCGAAAGGCGCCACCGTGCGTTCGATCTTCGATACGGGCCGCATGACTCAACCGTACGACCCTCCACTGACACTCACGCCTCCCGCCGGGCCCCGGCACGCTCCGGGCCGCGCCGCCGGGCGGGGCGGGGCTGCGCCGCCGGGCGGGGCGGGCGTCATCCGTTCTGGTCCGTTTGTCGTAGTTCGGTGGCGGCTCGGTGATCTTCAACCCCATGATCGCGGTGAAGTGCATCGCCACAACGTCTGCCGCTCCGCATCCGTCTGACGCAGGAACAGGGCTCACGACCCGAGGAGAACGCACATGTACGTCCGACCCGCCGCCGCGGCCGCCGCCGCATTCCTGGGCCTCACCCTCACCCTGCTGGGCGGGACGGCGTCGTCCGCCGCCACCGGCCCGGGATCCGCCCCCGGCCCGGGATCCGCCGCCGGACCGTTCGGGCTCGGGGGGCCCGTCGTGTACGCCCACCGGGGGGCCTCGGCGTACGCCCCGGAGAACACCCTCGCAGCGGTCGACCTGGCGATGCGCCTGGGCTTCGACTGGGTCGAGAACGACGTGCAGCGCACCAAGGACGGCGAGCTCGTCGTGATCCACGACGACACCCTGGCCCGGACCACGGACGTCGAACAGCTCTTCCCGGACCGCAAGCCCTGGAGGGTCAAGGACTTCACGGCGGCCGAGATCGCCCGGCTCGACGCGGGCGGCTGGTTCGGCGAGGAGTACGCGGGCGCCTCCGTGCCGACCCTGCGGCAGTACCTCGACCGGGTGCAGCGCAACCGGCAGCGGCTGCTGCTGGAGATCAAGAAGCCGGAGCTCTACCCGGGGATCGAGGAGCAGACCCTGAAGGTGCTGGGCGAGGCGGGCTGGCTCGACGCGCGCCACGTCTCGCAGCGCCTGGTGGTGCAGAGCTTCAGCGCGGACTCCGTACGCATCGTGCACGGGCTGCGCCCCGACGTGGTGACCGCGTTCCTGGGAACCCCGCCGGTGGCGGACCTGCCCCGGTACGCGGAGTTCACCGACCGGATCAACCCGTGGCACACCACCATCTCGGCCGACTGGGTCGCGGCGGTGCACGGCCTGCTGGGGGCGCACGGCAGGGCGATGGAGGTGGACACCTGGATCGTGGACGACGCGGCGACCGCCCGGAAGGTCCAGGAGATGGGCGTGGACGGCATCATCACCAACGCCCCGGACGTGGTACGGGAGGCGGTCGGCGGCTTCTGACCGGCCCTGTCGGAGCCGGGCCGTACCGTGGACGGGTGGACAGCACCGAGCGCCCCCGCGGGCCGCACCTCGAATGGACCGTCGTAGCCGGCGACATCGGCCCCCTGCTCCTGGCCGCGACCCCGGAGGGGCTGGTCCGGGTCGAGTTCCATGCCGGCCCGGACCGGGTCGACAGGATGGTCGGCCCGCTCGTCTCCCGGCTGGGCGCCGACGCCCGGCGCCCCGAGCCGGGCGAGGAGGTGCTGCTGGCCGAGCCGGTGCGCCAGATCGCCGCCTACTTCGCCGGTTCGCTGCGGCGCTTCGACCTGCCGCTGGACTGGCGCCTCAGCTCCGGCTTCAACCGGCAGGTGCTCCAGGAGCTGGACCGCTCCGTGCCCTACGGGTCGGTCGTCGGCTACGGGGAGCTGGCCGCCCGCACCGGACAGCCCGGCGCCGCCCAGGCCGTGGGCAACGCGATGGGATCGAACCCGCTGCCCCTGGTGGTGCCCTGCCACCGGGTCGTGGAGAACGACGGCGGCATCGGGGGGTTCGGCGGCGGCGTGGAGACCAAGCGGCAGCTGCTCGCGCTGGAGGGAGTGCTCCCGCAGCCGCTGTTCTGAGCGTCCCCGTGCCCGCAGGTTCCGCCGGGGCCGGGCGGGACGCCCCTGGCAGCATGGGGCATACACGGCTGTGACGGCTGTGACCTGCGAGAGCAGCCATGAGGACGGCACGGTTCCGCCCAGCGGTAAGGGGTGGCACACTGCGGCGGTGACTACTGCTGCCGCCGCACCCGGCCCCACCACCTCCCCCGCGCCCCGCGCCGCGCGCCCGCGAGGGCGGGGCCCGGCGTGACCGCCTCGCCCGGCACGGACCGGCCCGCCCCGCCACTCGGCCTTCCCGACATCGCGCGGCTCCGCAAACGCACCTCCCGCGTGCTCATGGCCGGCCAGATACTCGGCGGCCTCGGCGTGCCCATCAGCATCGCCCTGGCCCCCGTGCTCGCCACCGAGGTCAGCGGCACCGAGGCACTGTCCGGCTTCGCCTCGACCGCCTCGGTGATCGGCACCGCACTGGTCTCGCTGCCGCTCGCCGCCCTGATGACCGCGCGCGGCCGGCGCCCGGGTCTGGTCCTGGCCTACGGGATCGGGGCCGTCGGCGCGGGCCTCGTCGTCCTGGCCGCCACGATCAGGAGCTTCCCGCTGCTGCTGCTCGGCATGGCGGCCTTCGGCGCCGCCTCCTCCGCCAACCTCCAGGCCCGGTTCGCCGCCGCGGACCTCGCCGCCCCCGACCACCGGGCCCGGGCCATCTCGGTCGTCGTGTGGGCGTCCACCCTCGGCGCGGTGCTCGGCCCGAACCTGTCCGCTCCGGCGAGCCGCAGCTTCGCGGGGACCTCCATACCCGAGACGGCGGGCCCCTTCGTGTGGGCCGCCGTCGTGTTCGTGCTGACCGGGGCGCTGATCGCCGTACTCCTGCGCCCCGACCCCCTGCTGACGGCGCGGGCGCTCGCCGCACCCGGGGAGCAGGGCCGCGAGGCCCGCTCGATCCGCGCCGGGATCGCCGCCGTGCGGTCCTCGCCACGGGCCCGGCTCGCCCTCCTCACCGTCGCCGTGTCCCACACCACCATGGTCTCGATCATGGTCATGACCCCGGTGGACCTGGGCCACCACGGCGCCGGGCTGGAGCTCGTGGGGCTGGTGATCAGCGGTCACATCGCGGGCATGTTCGCCTTCTCCCCGCTCATGGGCTGGCTCGCGGACCGGCTCGGACGGCTGTCCGTGATCGGCCTCGCCGCGGGACTGCTGTCGGTCGCCGCGCTGCTCGCCGGGACGGCCGGTCCCAGCCACGGCCGGAGCGCGCTCGGCCTCTTCCTGCTCGGCCTCGGCTGGTCCGCGGGGATGGTGTCCGGATCGGCCCTGCTGACCGACTCGGTGCCGCAGGCCGCGCGGGCGGCCGTACAGGGCCTGAGCGACCTCACGATGAACACCGCCGCGGGGGTCGGCGGGGCCGCCGCCGGCGTGATCATGTCCCAGGCGGGCTACGGCTGGTTGAACGCCGTCGGTGCCTCGCTGTTGCTGCCGATGGGGGCGCTCGCCCTGTACACCGCGCGACGCCACCCCGCGGATTCCAAGGGGGTCAGCAGCTGATGTGGTAGGCCTTGCGGAGCGTCTCGTGGACGGTCCAGACGGTCTTGTCCCCCTCGCGCAGGACGCAGGCCGAGCCCGGGCCCACCTCCAGCGTCGCCCCGCCCTCGACATCGACGGTCGCGCGTCCGCTGACCACCACGAACAGCTCGTTCGCCTCGACGTCGGTGACCACGCCCGGGGTGATCTGCCAGATCCCGCGCACCTGGGTGCCGTCGGCCGACTCCCACAGGACCTTGCCGGTGACGACCGGGTCGCCGGAGACGATCTGTGCGGGGTCGAGGTCCTCGGGCTCCAGCTCCACGTCCGCCACGTCGACGGCGAAGGAGGCGGGGGCGGAAGCGGAGGCGGGGGCCGGGGCGGGGGCGGGGGCGTCGGAGTGATCGCTGGTGCTCATGGCGCGCCAGCCTAGTTCGGTCCGCCCGGGCGGCGCGGTGGCCACAGCGTCCAGGAACGGACCGGCCCGCGAGTCACCCTGTCCATTGGGGACCGGCGCGGGGGCGGCGGGCGGCGCTACTCGGACAGCTTTGGTGCGGGTGTGACAGGAGTGCGTTTGGGGGCGCCGACCGCGTGCCATGGATGGGTACATGTCACAGCACAGAGCAACCGCAGCCCCGTCCGGTGTACCGGTCCTGTCGGAAGAGGTGCGTGAGGCGCTCGACCGGGGCAGGCCCGTGGTGGCCCTGGAGTCGACGATCATCGCGCACGGCCTGCCCCGCCCCCGCAACCTGGAGGTGGGCCTCGAACTGGAGGAGCTGGTCCGCGCGGAGGGCGCCGTTCCGGCGACCGTCGCGGTCGTCGACGGCGTGTCCCGGGCGGGCCTGGACAAGGCCTCGCTGGAGCGGATCGCGACCGGCGACGGTGTGCGCAAGCTCGGCCACCGGGACCTGGCACCCGCGCTGGCGGCGGGCGCGACCGGGGCGACGACGGTGTCCGCGACGGCCTTCCTCGCGGCCAGGGCGGGCCTGCGGGTCTTCGCGACGGGCGGCCTGGGCGGCGTACACCGCGAATGGGCGCAGACGCAGGACGAGTCGGCGGACCTCTCCCTGCTGGCCCGGACCCGGATCACGGTGGTGTGCGCGGGGGTGAAGTCGATCCTGGACGTGCCGGCCACCCTGCAGCGGCTGGAGACGCTGGGGGTGGGGGTGCTGGGGTACGGCACGGAGCGGTTCCCCGGGTTCTACCTGGCCGATTCGGGTGAGCCGGTGGACTGGACCGTGCACCGCCCGGAGGAGGTCGCGGCGGTGATGGCCGCTCAGGACGCGCTGGGCGGCCCGGAGTCGGCGCTGCTCGTGGCCAACCCGGTGGCGGCCGCCGAGCAGCTGGATCCGCAGCTGCACGACCGGGTGCTGGCCGAGGCGCTCACCGAGTGCCGCAAGCAGGGTGTGACGGGGCAGGCGGTGACGCCGTTCCTGCTGGGGTACCTGGTACGGGCCACGGGCGGAGCCTCGCTGGAGGCCAACCTGGCGGCGGTACGCGGCAACGTGCGGCTCGGAGCCCGGATCGCCGGGGCCTGGGCGGCGCGGGCGTGACCGCGCCGGGTGCGCTGCTCGTCGTCGGGGACGTGGTGACGGACGTGGTGGCCGTCCACACGGAGCCGCTGGCTCCGGCCACCGACACGGCGGCCCGCATCCGCACCCTGCCGGGCGGGGCGGGGGCCAACGCGGCGTGCTGGGCCGCCCGTACGGGGGGCGCGGAGGTACGCCTCCTCGCGCGGGTGGGCGCGGAGTCGGCGCGGTGGCACGAGCGGGCCCTGGTGGACGCGGGGGTGCGGCCGCGGCTGGTGGTCGATCCGGAGGAGCCGACCGGGACGGTGGTGGTCCTCGTCGGCAAGGACGCGGAGCGGACCTTCCTGACCGACAGCGGTGCCTCGCTGCGGCTGTGCCCGGCCGACTGGGATCCGTCCCTGCTGGACGGTGTGGCGCACCTGCACCTGTCCGGTTATCTGTTCTTCGCGGACGGCAGCCGGGAGCTGGCCACGGTCGCGCTGCGGGCGGCGCGGACGCGGGGGGTGCCGGTGAGCGTGGATCCCGCGTCGGCGGGGTTCCTGGCGGCGCTGGGCCCGCGGCGCTTCCTGGACGCCGGGGCGGGGGCGGAGGTGCTGCTGCCGAACGAGGACGAGGCCCGGCTGCTGGCGGGGCTGCCGCGGGGGGCGGGGACAGGGGTGGCAGCGGCGGCGGCGGCGCTGAGCCGGCGGGTGCCGCTGGTGGTGGTGACCCGGGGCCCTGCGGGGGCGCTCGTGGCCGAGCGGGGCCGGATCACGGCGGAGGTGGCTGCCACCGAGCCGGCCGGGCCGGTGGTGGACTCCACGGGCGCCGGCGACGCCTTCACCGGCGCCTTCCTCGCCTCCCGCCTGACCGGAGCGGACCCGACGGAGTCGGCCCGCGCCGGCTGCCGCGCGGCAGCCGCCGCCATAACCCACCCGGGCGCCCGCCCCTGACCCCCGACTCCCCACTTCAGCCCTGCCGCCGTTGCGCGGCTCAGGGCCGGACCCCGCGCCAAGCCCAGCCGGGGCCACCCGACTTCAGCCCCCGCCGGCGCTCCAGGCGCGGGCCCGGGCAGCGCCCGGCTCCTGGCCCCACCCAACCCACCACACCCCCGGCCGGGCCGCCCCACTTCAGCCCGCCGACGCTTGAGGCGCGGGCCCGGACAACGCCCAGCTCCTGGCCCCACCCAGCCCCGCCACCACACCCCCGGCCGGGCCGCCCCACTTCAGCCCCGCCGGCGCTTGAGGCGCGGGCCCGGACAACGCCCGCCTCCCGGCCCCACCCAACCCACCGCACCGCCCGGCCCCGCCGTCCGACTTCAGCCCCGCCGGCGCTTGAGGCGCAGGTCCGGACAGCGCCCGCCTCCCGGCCCCACCCAGCCCACCACACCCCCGGCCGGGCTGCCCCTACTTCCAGCCCGCCGGCGTTTGAGGCGCGGGCCCGGGCAGCGCCCGGCTCCTGGCCCCACCCAGCCCCGCCACCGCACCGCCCGGCCCCGCCGTCCGACTTCAGCCCCGCCGGCGCTTGAGGCGCGGGTCCGGGCAGCGCCCGGGGAACGGTGGAAGGGCGGGGTGGGGCGGAAGCCCCGCGCAGCGGTACCGCGTCACCGCCCCCGGATCCCGGTCCAGGCGGGATGCCTGGGATCATCCGCGCGCACCACCACGTCGGCGGCGGCGCCCGGATCCACCTCCGCCTCGTAGCGGGCGAACGCCGCCCCCGTCCACCGCTCGGACTCCTCGGTGCGCCGCGCGAGCGCCCCCGCGGAGAGCCGGACGTGGACCGTCAGGTCGAAGGGGAACCACCGCCCCAGCAGCAGCGGACCGTGCACCAGCAGCACACCGCCGGCCGGGAGTTCGGCGTAGGGGCTGCGGGTGGCCCGGTCGGTCACCGGGTCCCACAGGTCCGGCAGCACGCGTCCCGTCCCGCCGGGGTCGGTCGGTCCGAACACCTCCCGCCAGAGCGCGGCCGTGTCGTACCAGCCGTCCAGGTACGCGTCCACGTCCTGCCGGCCGAACTCGAAGCGGAGGGAGGCCGGCCGCAGGAAGCCGGCGGTCGGCACCACCAGGACCGAACGCCCTCGCAGCCTCAGCTCGTCCGCGAGCCGCCCGGCGAGGGCGCCGGTGTCGGCCGCGGGCGCTCCGTCGATGCCCACGCGCTGCCAGGCGCCGGGCCCGGGGGTGTGGTCCGGGTCGTCGAGGTGGCCGGCGAGCCGCTCGGCCATCCGCTGCCATGTGATCGCTTCCCACTGCACCGGCCCATTGTCAGTGCTCGGCCGTAGCTTTTTCTCACGAGGGATCACCGCGGAAACGGCGCCGGTGGACCGGTTTTCGGGGAGGGGTCTGTCATGGCTCGGGAGACGACGTATCTGGAGCTGTCGCAGGACGGCGGCGGGGCGCACAAGTTCTACGAGGTGACCGTGGACGGCACGGCCGTCTCGGTGCGCTACGGCCGCATCGGCGCGCCGGGCCAGTTGCAGAGCTCTTCCTTCCCGACCGCGGAGAAGGCCCGGGCGGCCGCCGCGAAGAAGATCGGGGAGAAGGTCCGCAAGGGGTACGCGCCGGCCGTGCAGGGGCAGCGCGCCGCCCGGGCGGTGACGCGCCGCCAGGTGGCGTCGGCGCCGTCGACGGCGCGTGCCGTGGCGCCGGTGCTGTGGCGTTTCCGCACCGGTTCCGCCGCCTTCGGGATCCATGTCGACGAGGACCGCTGCTGGGTCGGCAACCAGGCCGGCGACGTGTACACGCTGAGCCACGGCGGTGAGGTGCTGGCGCGCTATTCACTGCCGGACGGGGTGAAGTGCCTGGTGGCGGACGAGTTCTGGATATACGCGGGCTGTGACGACGGCACGGTGTACGACCTGTCGTCGAAGGTTCCCTTCGGTGCCTACGCCATCGCGGCGGACGTGGACATCTACTGGCTGGACATCCACGAGGGCGTGCTCAACGTCTCCGACGCGAACGGCGGCCTGACCGTCATCGACCACGAGGACGAGCACCAGTGGTCGCGGAAGTCCGCCGGGAGGGGTGCGTGGATGGTCCGGGCCGACGAGCGGGCGGTCTACCACGGGCACAGCGGCGGTGTGACGGCCTACGCGGCGGACGGCACCGGGCAGTTGTGGCACAGCGCCACCCCCGGCGGTGTCCTGTTCGGCTGGCAGGAGGAGCACTCGGTGTACGCGGGCACGGTCCGCAACACCGTGCAGCGGCTGTCGAAGGCCTCGGGGGCGACGGAGGCCGTGTACCGGTGCGACGCGGCGGTGTATTCGTGCGCGACCTCGCCGGACGGCCGCCACGTCTTCGCGGGCGACTCCTCCTCCTCGGTCTACTGCTTCGACGCGGAGGGGAACCGGCTGTGGAAGCTGGGGACCGGGGGCGGTTCGGCGCTGTCGATGCAGTATCTGGACGGGCGGCTGTACCTCGTCACCACGGACGGCTCGCTGGTCTGCGTGGACGCGAGCGAGCAGGCGATCGCGGCGGCCCAGCAGGGTTCGGTGCCGGCGCCGATGGACGTGAAGTCGGCTGCCGCTCTGCCGGTGTTCACCCCGGCCGCGTCGGCTGCGGCGGTGGCGACGGTGTCCATGGCCGCGGTGGCCTCGGAGCCGGCGGGGGGCGTGGTGGTGGAGTGCGTCCAGCAGGGCGGCCGGGTGCGGGTGCAGGTGGTGTCGAGCGGCTTCGAGCCGTCCTGGAACGTGCAGTTCCCGCGGGGGATCCGGGAAGCCGGCGCCCGGTACGTGGTGGACGGTCTGCACGCGGCCTCCGGGGGCTTCTACCGGGTCCGCGGGGAGATACGCCGACTGGTGTGAGGCGGGCCGCCCGGCTCGGCCGGCGGCTGCGGCGGCTGCGGGGGGTGCCGGCGGCACACGTCCCGGGTGGCACCGGCGGGGGCGGGCACGGGTATGGAGAAGGGCGTCCCCTCGGGAAGCCGGGGGGTGACGTGGAGCACGACCGGCTCGGTGCCGAGGTTGTGTCCCAGGTGTATGTGCCCGATGCCCGCGGGCTCCAGGAAGGTGGTGCCGGGCCGGTGCACCTCTTCGGTGAGGTCGTGCAGGACCCGGGTCAGGGTGCCCGACAGGACGACGGCTTCGAGCCGCACGCGGTGGAAGTGCCAGCCCGTGCAGCCGCCCGGTGGGATGACGATCTCCCGGCCGGCGGGGATCGTGGTGACGCAGGACCTGCCGGTGCCGATGTCGAAGCCGAAGCCGGTCACCTGCGGCCGTGCCGTCGTCGTCCGCCGTGTGCCCATGTGCTCCTCCTCGGTGGACCGGCCCCGGTGGTCCCCGGTCCACGGCCCACGGTAGGAGGGATCAGGCCGATCAAGGAAGAGTGGGCGAAACCCCAACCTCCCGTGCCCACCAGGTGATATGAGGGGCGGGGGGCGGTATCACACCTGTATGAGCCTGGTCGTCTTCGAGTCGGTGAAGCAGATCCACTGCGCGGAGTGCCGGAGCGGTCCGCTCCGGCACCTGGTGCGCGAGGCCGGTGTGCCCAGGTGCCTGGACTGCGCGGACCTGGGGCACCTCGTCTACCTGCCGCGCGGGGACACCGCGCTCACGCGGCGTGCCCGCGAGGCCAGTTCACTGTCCGCGGTCGTGGTCCGCTTCCACAGGCGGCGCCGCCGGTACGAGCGCCTCGGGCTGCTCGTCGAGGATGCCGCGCTGGCCGGCGCGGAACGCGCCTGTCTCGCGGACTCCGAGGCCCGGGCCCGCCGCCGGGAGCGCGACCGGCTGCGTCGTGCGGCGGAGGACGTCCGCTTCACGGCGGCCTTCGCCGCCGAGATAGTGCGGCTGTTCCCCGGCTGCCCGGCCGACCGGGCCGTGGCCATCGCCACGCACGCCTCGGTGCGCGGCAGCGGCCGGGTGGGCCGCACCGCCGCCGGGCGGTCCCTGGACGAGACGGCGGTCTCGGTGGCGGTCCGCGCGGCGGTCCGGCACACCGACACCGAGTACGACGCGCTGCTGATGGCGGGCGTCCCCCGCTTCACCGCTCGCGCCCGGCTCGCCCCGCGGATCGACGCCATCCTCGACGGATGGCGCAGCGTGCCGCGGGATCGGGCTCAACGAGGGTGGGCTAGTTGAGCCGGAAGCGGCGGTAGAGCATGGCGCCGCCGAGCAGCAGCGCGCCGCCGGCGGGCAGCATGTAGCCGACGCCGTCCGCTCCGGTCTGGGCGAGTGCCTCGCTGTGCCGCGGGGGCTCGGGCGGGGTGACCTCGGTGACGGGCGAGTTCGGCGAGGTCGGGACGGCCGGGGTGACCGGCTGCTCCACGACGGGCGGCTGCACGGGCTTGCCGGGGCCGGGCTGTTCGGCGTTGACGGACGTGTTGCCGTGCGAGGGGTTCCCGATGCCGACCACGTTGACGGAGTTGCCGCTGACGTTGACCGGGAGGTCCACGGGGAGCTGGAGGCCGTTGCCGGACAGCACTCCGGGGGAGTTGGCCGTCTGACCGCTCGCGACCGCTCCGCCGCCGTTGCCCGCCGCCGGCGTCGACCGGTCCGACCCGCTCTGGCCGGAGTGCGCGCCGCCGCCCTGCGAGGTGTTCGTACAGCGGTTGCCGGCGGCCGGGTTCAGCAGGCCGACGACGTTCACCGTGTTCCCGCATGCGCTGACCGGTACGTTCACCGGGAGCTGCACCAGGTTCCCGGACAGCAGTCCCGGCGAGCGCTCGGCCGTGCCGCCCGCGTCCGCGTCGGCGTGGGCGAGCCCGCTCACGCCCGCGACCGCCAGACCGCCGCCCGCGACGACCGCCGCGATCAAGCCATTTCGACGACTGTGACGCATCACTTTCCTGCCTTCCGGTGGATTAAGGGGCCTTGCCCCACCGGTAAACAACGCCTCCAAACCCATACGGGTTATAGAGTCGGTAGATATTTCACTCCATCGTGTGCTGGGTACTGGACACTTCATGACTGAACGCCCGCTGCTCCTCCTCGATGTGGACGGCCCGCTGAACCCGTTCCGTTCGCCCTTCGCCGGACTGCGCGGGTACAAGAGCCATCGCATGTGGCCGGAGGTCTGGCTCTCCTACCGCGACCCGGAATCCCGCAGGGCCCGGCGCGGCGCGCGGATCCGCCTCCATCCGTCCCACGGTTCCCGGCTGTTGTCCCTGCCGTTCGAACTCGCCTGGGCCACCGCCTGGACGCATCAGGCCAACACCCTGATCTCGCCGCACATCGGGCTTCCCGGCGACCTGTCCGTCGTCGAATGGCCCGAACTGTTCGCCAAGGACCCCGACGGTCTCTCGTGGAAGACCCGCCACCTGCGGGACTGGGCGGCGGGCCGCCCCTTCGCCTGGGTCGACGACATGATCACCCCGCTCGACCGGGCCTGGGTCGCCGCCCATCATCCGGCACCGGCCCTCCTGTTGCGGATCCATCCGCGCCACGGGCTGAGGGACCGCGACTTCACCGCCCTGACCCGCTGGGCGGAGGGCCTCAGCCCAGCAGGGCGGTGACCGGGTCCGGGGAGGGGCGGCCCGTGGGCCACCAGTCCTCGTGGTCCGGGCGGGACTCGTAGGCGTACCAGAGGGCGTCGCGGCCGAGCCGGAGCTGGCGGGTGCGGGCCGTGAGGCGGTTGCGGTCGGGGCGGAAGGAGCCCTGGGACGCGGCGAGGAGCGCGGGGCGGGCCCGGTCGAAGGGGCCGGCCGGCGGGTCCCAGGGCTCTTCGAGCGCGGCGAGGGCCGGCCGGCCGCCCTGGCGCCAGGCCGCCGCCGCCCGCGCGAGGTCGGTGGTGGTGCGGCCGGTGGCACGGGCCAGGTCCCGGTAGAGGGTGCGGGCCGTGCCCGTCAGGCCGGCCGTGGGGTGTGCGGAGGCCAGCCGTACGGCGTCGTGCCAGAGGGAGAGCCCGGCGATCGGGTCCTCGCCGGTGGTGAGCAGGGTGAGGGCGCGGGCGGCGGCGTCGGAGGCGAGCTGGTCGAGGGCGAGCGGGTCCGGTGCCGCCGGGTCGGCCGGGTAGGCGGGCGGGAGGCCGGCCGCCGCGGGTGCGGCGAGCGGTACGGGCAGCGGCGGGACCGCCCTGCGGGCGAGGGCCGCCCGGGCGGGGACCCCGGGGAAGTCGGGTGCCGTGCCGGGCTGTTCCCGCGCGGCGTGGGCGGCGTTGCGGCGGGTGAGGTCTTCGAGGAGTTCCCGCTCGCCGCGGCCGCGCACGAGGAGCAGGACGAAGGGGTCCTCGTCGAGGAGGCGGGCCGCCCGGTAGCAGAGGGCGGCGGCGTGTTTGCAGGGCGGACGCCCGACGTCCGGGCAGGAGCAGTGCGGGACCAGCTCGCCCGCGCCGGGCAGGACCGTCCCCGCCAGGGACTGCGGGACCTCCCGCTCCAGCAGGGCGCCGAGCGCCGCCGGGTCGGCGGCGACGTCCTCCAGCAGCTCGCTCCACCGCGCGTCCGCGAAGGCGGGCAGGGTCAGCTCGGTGCGGTACGGGCGGGGCCTGCTGCCCCGGACGTACGCGACGATCCGGCCGGGGGTGACGGTCACGGCGTCGACGTGCCCGGACTCGGCGTACGTACGGCCGCGGGCCAGGCGGGCCGGGTCGCCGGAGGTCTCCTCCAGTGCGGCCACCCAGGCGCGGCCCCACCAGCTGACCGCCGCCGCCCCGGCGGGCACGGTCTCGAAGGTGCGGCGGCGGTCGTCCCGCGCGGTGATCATGCGGGCCTCCGCAGGGACACGAGGTCGGCGAGTTCGCGGTCGGTCAGCTCGGTGAGCGCCGCCTCCCCGGATCCGAGGACCGCGTCGGCCAGGGCCCGCTTGGCCTCCAGCATCTCGGCGATGCGGTCCTCGACGGTGCCTTCGGCGATGATCCGGTGGACCTGGACGGGCTGGGTCTGGCCGATCCGGTAGGCGCGGTCGGTGGCCTGCTCCTCGACGGCCGGGTTCCACCAGCGGTCGAAGTGGACGACATGGCCGGCGCGGGTGAGGTTCAGGCCGGTTCCGGCGGCTTTGAGGGAGAGCAGGAAGACGGGGACCTCGCCGGCCTGGAAGCGGTCCACGAGTTCTTCGCGGCGCGGCACCGGCGTGCCGCCGTGCAGGAGTTGTGTCGCGATGCCCCGGGCGGACAGGTGCCGCTCGATGAGCCGGGCCATCGTCACGTACTGCGTGAACACCAGCACCGAACCGCCCTCGGCGACGATGGTGTCCAGCAGCTCGTCGAGGAGGGCGAGCTTGCCCGAGCGGTGCGGGAGCCGGGGGTGCTCCTCCTTGAGGTACTGCGCGGGGTGGTTGCAGATCTGCTTGAGCGAGGCCAGCAACTTCATGATCATGCCGCGTCTCTCGATGCCCTCGCTCTCCCCGATGACGGCCATCGCCTCGTCCACCGCGGCCTGGTAGAGGGAGGCCTGCTCCCGGGTGAGGGACACGGGGTGGTCGGTCTCGGTCTTCGGCGGCAGCTCGGGCGCGATCCCCGGGTCGGACTTCTTGCGCCGCAGCAGGAACGGCCTCACCAGCGCCGCCAGCCGGGCGACCGCCGCCTCGTTGCCGCCGTCCTCCTCCTGCTGGTGCTCCACGGGGCGGGCGTGGCGGGCCCGGAAGGTGGTCAGCGGCCCCAGCAGCCCCGGCGTGGTCCAGTCGAGGAGCGCCCACAGCTCGGAGAGGTTGTTCTCCACCGGGGTGCCGGTCAGCGCCACCCTGGCCGGGGCCGGGATGGTGCGCAGGGCCTTCGCCGTCGCCGAGTGGGGGTTCTTGACGTGCTGCGCCTCGTCGGCGACGACCATGCCCCAGGGCTGCTCGGCGAGCAGGGCGGCGCTGGCGCGCATCGTCGCGTAGGTGGTGAGGACGAACCCGCCCTCGCAGGACGTCAGGTCCTCGGTGCTGCGGCCGCCGCCGTGGAAGCGGCGCACGGGGGTGCCGGGGGCGAACTTCTCGATCTCCCGCTGCCAGTTGCCCAGGAGGGAGGCGGGGCACACCACGAGGGTCGGCTCGCGGCGGCCGCGGTGCAGGTGCAGCGCGATGAGGGTGACGGTCTTGCCCAGGCCCATGTCGTCGGCGAGGCAGCCGCCGAGCCCGAGGGAGGTCATCAGGTCGAGCCAGGCCAGGCCGCGCGCCTGGTAGTCGCGCAGGACGGCCTTGAGCCCGGCGGGCTGCGGGAGGGGGGTGAGCTCGGCCGTCAGCCGTTCCCGCAGGGCGGCCAGGGCGCCCACCGGTACCGCCTCGACGGGCTCGCCGTCGACCTCGGCCGTCCCCGACAGGGCGGCGGCCAGCGCGTCGACCGGGTCCAGCAGGCCGAGCTCCCGTTTGCGTGCCTTGCGCACCAGCTCCGGGTCGACCCGCACCCACTGGTCCCGCAGCCGTACGACGGGCCGGTGGGCCTGTGCCAGCGCGTCCATCTCCCCCGGGGTGAGCCGGTCTCCTCCGAGGGCCAGTTCCCAGGAGAAGGCGAAGAGGTGTTCGGCGTCGAAGAAGGCGGTCCCGTCGGTGGCGGACCCGGGCGCGGTGGACCGCACGACGGCGGTCGCGGACAGCGTACGGGCCAGGTCGCGGGGCCAGTGGACGACGACCCCGGCGGCCGCCAGCCGGTTCGCGGCCGTCCCCAGCAGGTCCTCCAGCTCCGGGTCGGACAGCGCCAGGGCGTCGGGGACGGGCTGGTCCAACAGCCGCAGCAGGGGCGGCCAGACGCGTGCGGCCCGGCGCAGCGCGAGCACGGCGTCGATGCGGGCGCGCGGACCGAAGCCGGCCCCGGCCGTGCCGGCCCACAGCTGTGCCGCGTCGGTGACGAGCGTGGGATCGGCGAGGCTGTGGACCTGGACGACGGCGGCGCCGGCCCGCCGGGTGTCCTCCGGCTCGGCCTCGTCGAAGAGGCGGAAGGAGGACAGGTCGAGCCGGAGCGAGAGCCCGACTCCGGTGTCGGCGCCGGCCGCGACCTGGGCGGCCCACTCCTGTATCCCGGGCACCCGCTGCGCCTCCCGCGCGGCGAACGGCCGCCCCGCGGCCACCGGCGCCGCCGGGGTGCGGGGCAGGCTGTCGGCGACGGCGTCGACGAACGCCCGGACCAGTGCCTCCGGTTCGGGCAGCTGGAGCGGTCGGCGCCCGGCGAGGGGTGTCGCGTGCCCCTCGTGGGGCAGGGCGGCGGCGACCGCCCGGAGGTGGGCGATGTCGTCGGCGTCGAGCGGGCCCGCGCGCCATGCGTCGACGCCTTCGGCGGTGAGCCCCGGCAGCAGCCGGCCGCGCGCGGCCAGGGTGAGGGCCTGCGTGGCGGCGGTCCCCCAGGCCCGGGTGGCGGGGTGCGCGGAGGGGCTGCGTGGGGCTCTCAGGAGCAGGGGCAGGGCGTCGGCGACGGAGAACGCCACCGAGGGCACGGTCCGGCTGCGGATCCCGCTGCCGTGCGGACGTACGACGGTGAGCGGACCGGATGCGCCCGCTTCGGGGAGGGGGTCCCCGTCGGGCGACCAGAAGGCGATCCGCCCCTCCCGGGGGACGGCGGCGGGCAGGAAGACGGCGGCATGGCGCAGCAGCGCGGATGCCTGCGGCTGCGTCTGCGGCTGCGACGGCTGCGGCTGTGGCTGCGGCTGTCGCGGTGCCCAGGCCCGTGTCTGCGCTGTCATGCCCTCCCCCTCCCTCAAGCTCGTCCTCGCGGAGCTGTCAGCCCCTTGCCCACGATTTTAGGTGCGGCCACTGACAATGCCCCTGGCCTGCGGTTTCACCGGGCCCAGCGGCCCTGTTCCAGGGCGTAGCCGTACACGGGCCGGCCGGTGGAGGCACTCGTGCGCAGCGGGCGGCCGCCGTCGTCGACGCGCAGGGTTCCCGAACCGGCCGGCGAGGTCCACCTCAGGTCGAGGGACCAGTCGCAGTCGCAGCCCGTGGTGGCGGCCTCCACCCGCAGGACGACCGGCTCGTCGGCCGAGACCCGCATCGGGAAGGCCGGGGCCGGCAGCCGGTTTCCGGCGTCGTTCCCGGCGACGGGGCGGGCCAGCGGGCGCGGCGCGTCCAGGTTGACGGCGAAGACGGCCGGGGTGAGACCCCCGCCGCAGCCCTGCGACATCTGGTAGACGTTCCAGGCGGGCGGTGTGCGGCGAGCGACCACCCGTACCTCCAGCCCCTCCAGGACCACCGTGCCCCCGCCTGCGCCGTGCAGGGTGACCTCCACGATCTGGCTCCCGGCGTGCACGGCGCGCTGCGCCGTCGCCCAGGCGGCCGCGTCCGCCTGCACGGGTGGCGGGGCCACCGACCCGGGCCCCCGCTCGGACAGGTAGGCGTGGTCGCAGCCGGCGGCCCACACGTGCGGCCGCACCGACGCCTTGAGGGGTACCGCCGGCGCCCGTCCGGGTGCCGGCACGGGCGGCGGGGCGGAGTCCGGGGCCGGTTCCGTGGCCCCTCCCCCCGCCGGGGCCGCAGGCTGTGCCGGACCGGTCGCCGGATCCGCCGGCGGGGACCCCGGCGCGGGCGGGGTCGCCGCGGCGGCGGAGCCGCCGGCTCCGCGCGTACCGGCGCCCGCACCCGGCCCCGGCGCCGGTCCGGTGTGCGGCGCACCCCGGTCGGGACCGGTCACCGCCAGCAGCGCCACAGCCGCCGCGCCCGCCGCCAGCCCCGCCGCGGCGACCACGACGGCCCTGCGCCGGTACCAGGACGAGCGGGCTCCGGCCCCCGCCGCGGCCCGCCCCACCGACCCCACGACGACGGCCGGAACCGCCGGGTCCGACTCCCCGCCCGCGCCCGCCGGGTCCGACTCCCCGCCCGCGCCCGCCGGGTCCGACTCCCCGCCCGCGCCCGCCGGTACCGGCTCCGGGACGGCCGCCCCCGGCTCCCCCCACGCCCGTGACGGCTCCGCCGCGGCCGTTCCCGCCCGCCGCCGGGCGTCCGCCAGCAACCAGGCCCGGTGCAGGTCGACCGCCTCCGCCGCCGAAGCCCCGCAGGCCCGCGCGAAGCGGTCCAGCACCGCGAACTCCACCGGCAGCGCCTCCCCGTTGCAGTACCGGTGCAGCGTCGACGTACTCGTGTGCAGCCGCCGCGCGAGGACTCCGTAGCTCAGCCCCCCGCGCTCCTTCAGCTCCCGCATCAGCCGTGCGAAATCCTCCGCCTCACTCACGGTGTCCCCCCGTCCCACGTCCCCTGGCTCCGTTCCAGGCGTCCGTTCCATGCCTGGGATGTTCCCCCAGGTGACAGCGCGCACGGGCGTTCCAGTGTCCCGATTTCGCCCCGAACCGTGGCCCCGCGCCCGCGCCGGGGAACAGGCTTCTCACGCACCACCGATGCCGCATCCACGGGGAGAACCGACATGTTCCGACGTACCGACACCGCCGCCACCGTCGCCACCGCGCTGGTCGCGGCGGCCGCCACCCTCGCCCTGACCGCCCCGGCCTCCGCCGCACCCGCCGGCGCGCCCGGCTTCCTGAACGGCACCGACCTGCCTGCGCACCCCTCGTCCCCCTGGTACGCCGGAGAGATCACCAAGGGGCTGCCCGAGACGGAGACGTTCTGCCTGGACGGGGTGCTTCCGACGGCGGGCAGCTGGCACCGCGCGTTCGGCACCGAGTACGACACCGGCGCCGTGCAGATCTCCGTACGCTCCGCCTCGCCCGCGGCGGCCGCCAAGCTCGCCGGCGCACTGGAGCGCAAGGTAGCCGCCTGCGCCGCCGACTGGCTGCGCACCACCCCGGGCGGCACGGCGTCCTGGCAGGACTACGGGACCCTGCCCGTCGAGGAGGGCGCGCACGTCTACGGGGTCCACACCTCGATCCCGGAGTCCGAGCCGGGCGTCCACCTGTACGGGATCGGGCGGGACGGCTCGACCGTGACCGTGGTCAAGTGGGGGCAGATGGGCGACCTGTCACAGGCCCCGGTCGCCCCCTTCAGGAAGACGACCACCAAGGCCGTGGACAAGCTCAATCCGTAGCAGCGGGGAAGCCCGGACGAACGGCGCCCGCACGGCCGAACAGCCGGGCGGGCGCCGGTGGGACCATGGACAGGGAGAGGCGGTGCCATGCGTTCCGGAAACGAGCCGGCGACAGCGCGCAGCCCGCTGCGGCTGCGGTTCTGGCTGGGAGTCTGGGGTCTGGTCTGGGCCGCCGCGGGCACGGTCGCCTTCGCGCTGGCGGGCCGACCCGGATGGGCGGCCGCGTGCGGGGTGCTGGCGGTCGTGGTGGGCGTGGACCTCGTCATGATCGTGCGCCACATCCGGCAGGGCCCCCACTACCAGCCCGGCCGGGACATCCCACCGTACGAGCCGCCCCACAGTCGCTGAGCGGTCCCCCGGGGCGGCCGGATCAGGCCTGGTCCTCGAAGCGCGCCGCCGCCAGGTACTCCGGCTGCGGGTCGAGGGCCGCGGCCAGCCTGAAGTGCTTGCGCGCCTGCTCGGGCCGGCCCGAGCGCTCGTGCGTGCGGGCCAGCGCGAAGTGGGCGAAGGCGTTGTCCGGTTCACGTTCCAGAACCAGCTCGAACTCAAGCTCCGCCGGGCGCAGTTGGGCCGCGGCGAAGAAGGCCCTGGCGCGCAGCAGCCGGGCCGCGGTGTTCTCCGGGTGGGCGGCCACGACCGAGTCGAGGAGCTTGACCGCACCGCGCGGGTCGCGTGCGGCGAGCAGCTGCTCGGCCGCCCGGAAGTCGATGACGTGTGTTTCCGGGGTGGACGGCGTGGGGCGCGTGGTCTCGGACACGGTATGGATCCTTCCCTCTACCGGCGCCTTCAACGCCCCCGCCCCGCGCACTATTCCATGCACACGTCAGGTGGGGCCGTCGTCCGTGGACCTCGGGGCCGACGCCCGTGGGGCCGACGCCCCTGGGGCCGACGCCCGTGCCGTGAGCTCTTCCCAGACCTTGCGGACCTGCGGCTCCAGCGCCTCCAGCGGCCCGTCGTTGTCGATCACGAGGGTGGCCACCGCCAGGCGCTGCTCGCGCGTGGCCTGCGTGGCCATCCGGGCCCGGGCCTCCTCCTCAAGCATCCCGCGCGGCCCGGTCAGCCGGGCCAGCTGCGTGGACGGGGCCGCGTCCACCACGACGACCAGGTCGTAGAGGGGTGCGAGGCCGTTCTCGGTGAGCAGCGGTACGTCGTGCACGACGATGGCGCCGGGGCCGGCGGCGGCCTCCAGCTCGGCGGACCGGGCGCCGACCAGCGGGTGCACGATCGCGTTGAGCGTGCGCAGCTTCTCCGGGTCCGCGAACACGACGGATCCCAGCTTCGGCCGGTCCAGGGTGCCTTCGGGGGTCAGCACCTCCTCTCCGAAGGCCGCGACGACGGCCGCGAGCCCCGGCGTACCGGGCTCCACGACCTCCCGTGCGATCCGATCGGCGTCGACGACGACCGCCCCGTACCCGGCCAGCAGTCGCGAGACCTCGCTCTTGCCGGCACCGATTCCGCCCGTCAGGCCCACCTTCAACATGCCCCGCAGCTTAAGCGCTGCCGTGTGGTGGTCGGCGGGCGCGTCAGCCCTCTCCCTCGCGCTCCGCCAGGAAGCGCTCGAACTCGCGGCCGATCTCGTCCGCCGACGGCAGGTCCGCCGGCTCGGCGATCATGTTGCCGCGGGTCTCGGCCCCGGCCGCGGCGTCGTACTGGTGCTCCAGCCCCTGCACGAGGCTGACCAGCTCCTCGTCGCCCTCGCGGATCTGCCGGTCGATCTCCGTCTGCGTACGGTGGGCCTCGGTCCGCAGCGTGTGGGCCACGGCCGGCAGCACCAGGCCGGTCGCCGCCGTGATCGCCTCCAGCACCGTCAGCGCGGCGTCCGGGTACGGGGAGCGCGCCACGTAGTGCGGTACGTGCGCGGCGACGCCGAGCACGTCGTGCCCGGCCTGGGACAGGCGGAACTCCACCAGGGCCTCGGCGCTGCCGGGCACCTGGGCCTCGTCGAAGGGGCTGCGGTGGCCCGGCATGAGGTCGGTCCGGTTGCCGTGCGGGGTGATGCCGACGGGCCGGGTGTGCGGGACGCCCATCGGGATGCCGTGGAAGTTGACCGAGAGGCGGACCCCGAGGCGCTCGACGATCTGCCGGACGGCGACGGCGAAGCGCTCCCACTCCACGTCCGGCTCCGGGCCGGACAGCAGCAGGAACGGCGCTCCGGTGGCGTCCTGGACCAGCCGGACCTCCAGCCGGGGCTCCTCGAACTCCGCCCAGTGGTCGCGCTGGAAGGTCAGCAGGGGACGACGCGCCCGGTAGTCCACGAGCCGGTCCGCGTCGAAGCGGGCGACGACCTGGTGGGGCAGGGTGTCCAGCAGGCGCTCGACGATCTGCTCACCGGCCTCCCCGGCGTCGATGTACCCCTCGAAGTGGTACAGCATGACCAGCCCGGCCGAGTCCTGGGCGACCGCCAGGTCGGCCACCGCCAGACCCTTGGCATCCCATTCGTACAAACCCTGTGGATCAAGCACCGCCACCACTCCTCCTCGCCTCGTTCTCAGCCAGGAACGTCCAAGGAGGCGCCGCCATTCCCCAGTTGGCCCTCTTCACAGGAACGCAATGGATCACATCGCGCCGGCCGGGTGGGAACGTACGAGATCAAGGAAGCAAGCGGGACGGGGTGTCGGGGGCGCCGGGAACGCGGAAGAGGCCCGCCCCCCGAAGGGGACGGGCCTCACCGTCGTGCTCAGTCAGCTCTGCTCACACCGGAGTGCGATGCGCGCTGCGATCAGCTCTGGCCGCCGGCCAGCTTCTCGCGGAGCGCGGCCAGGGCCTCGTCCGACGCCAGGGCGCCGGAGGTCTCGTCCGACTCCGAGGAGTAGGAACCACCCGAGATGCCCGCACCGGCGTTGCCACCGGCGACCGGGGCGGCAGCGCCCTCGGCGGCAGCGGCCTCGTCGGCCTCGCGGCTCTTGATGACCTGAGCCTGGTGCTGCTCGAAGCGGGCCTGCGCCTCGGCGTACTGGGTCTCCCAGGCCTCGCGCTGCTTCTCGTAGCCCTCAAGCCAGTCGTTGGTCTCGGGGTCGAAGCCCTCGGGGTAGATGTAGTTGCCCTGGTCGTCGTAGGACGCGGCCATGCCGTACAGGGTCGGGTCGAACTCGACCGACGCCGGGTCGGCACCGAAGGACTCGTTGGCCTGCTTCAGGGACAGCGAGATCCGGCGACGCTCAAGGTCGATGTCGATGACCTTGACGAAGATCTCGTCGTTGACCTGGACGACCTGCTCCGGGATCTCCACGTGGCGCTCGGCCAGCTCGGAGATGTGGACCAGACCCTCGATGCCCTCGTCCACGCGGACGAACGCACCGAACGGAACCAGCTTGGTGACCTTGCCGGGGACGACCTGGCCGATCTGGTGCGTACGGGCGAACTGCTGCCACGGGTCTTCCTGCGTCGCCTTCAGCGACAGGGAGACACGCTCGCGGTCCATGTCGACGTCGAGGACCTCGACGGTGACTTCCTGGCCGACCTCGACAACCTCGGACGGGTGGTCGATGTGCTTCCAGGACAGCTCGGAGACGTGGACGAGACCGTCGACGCCACCCAGGTCCACGAAGGCACCGAAGTTGACGATCGAGGAAACGACGCCGGAGCGGACCTGGCCCTTCTGCAGGGTGGTGAGGAACGTCTGGCGGACCTCGGACTGGGTCTGCTCCAGCCAGGCACGGCGGGACAGGACCACGTTGTTGCGGTTCTTGTCCAGCTCGATGATCTTCGCCTCAAGCTCCTTGCCCACGTAGGGCTGGAGGTCGCGGACACGGCGCATCTCGACCAGGGAGGCCGGGAGGAAGCCGCGGAGGCCGATGTCGAGGATGAGACCACCCTTGACGACCTCGATGACGGTACCGGTGACGATGCCGTCCTCTTCCTTGATCTTCTCGATCGTGCCCCAGGCACGCTCGTACTGAGCGCGCTTCTTGGACAGGATCAGACGGCCTTCCTTGTCCTCCTTCTGGAGAACCAGGGCCTCGATCTCGTCGCCGACCTTGACGACCTCGTTCGGGTCGACGTCGTGCTTGATCGAGAGCTCGCGGCTCGGGATCACGCCTTCCGTCTTGTAACCGATGTCGAGCAGGACCTCGTCCCGGTCGACCTTCACGATGACGCCGTCGACGATGTCGCCGTCGTTGAAGTACTTGATCGTCTCGTCGATCGCGGCGAGGAAGGCTTCCTCGTTACCGATGTCGTTGACCGCTACCTGCGGAGTGGTAGAGGTGGTCTCGGTGCTGCTCGTCATGTGGGAAAGGGCTCCGGTTACGGACAGAAAGTCGTAGGTACTGCTACGCCGGGAGCCCTTATCGGCATCTGCCGAAGAAGCCGGACAGCCAAGGAAGCCCCTGATCCGCCGCAGCGGGGAGGCCTCGAAAACCGAGGGGACATCAACAGATGCAAGCGCAGCCTGCTAGGTCTGAGGAGCACAGGCTCGCAGCGCAACTTGTAGCATACGGGGGCGGCCGGACAGGGTCAATGCGCGAAGGCCCACACCCCGGGCGGATCACCGCACAACCGGCACAATTCATGGGCAGGGAGGCCCTGGTGGCGCTTCCTGCCACTTCCCAAGACACTCGCAGACTACGACGACGGGCCCCATGAACCAAGAGGACTACGCCCCCGAAGACGCGTACGCGGCCGATCCTGACCCCCTGGACGACGCCGAGGCCACGCGCCGTGACGCCGGGGAAGCGGAGAGCAGCCGGGCGAGCCGCGGCTGGTGGGACCGCAACGCCGACGAGTACCAGAGCGAGCACGGCGCCTTCCTGGGCGACGACCGCTTCGTGTGGGGGCCCGAGGGGCTCGACGAGGCGGACGCGGCCCTGCTGGGCCCCGCCTCCTCCCTCAAGGGCAGGGACGTGCTGGAGATCGGCGCCGGAGCCGCCCAGTGCTCGCGCTGGCTGGCCGCCCAGGGCGCCCGCCCGGTTGCCCTCGACCTCTCGCACCGCCAGCTCCAGCACGCCCTGCGGATCGGCGGCGACGTGCCCCTGGTGGAGGCGGACGCCGGCCGGCTCCCCTTCCGCGACGGTTCCTTCGACCTGGCCTGCTCCGCGTACGGCGCCGTGCCCTTCGTCGCCGACCCGGTGAACGTCATGCGCGAGGTGCACCGCGTACTGCGCCCCGGCGGCCGCTGGGTCTTCTCCGTGACCCACCCCCTGCGCTGGGCGTTCCCCGACGAGCCGGGCCCCGAGGGCCTGTCCGTGTCCGCCTCCTACTTCGACCGGACCCCGTACGTCGAGCAGGACGAGGAGGGGCGCGCCGTGTACGTCGAACACCACCGCACCCTCGGCGACCGGGTCCGCGACGTGGTCGCGGGCGGCTTCCGCCTGCTCGACCTCGTCGAGCCGGAGTGGCCCGAGTGGAACAGCCAGGAGTGGGGCGGCTGGTCCCCGCTGCGCGGCAACCTGATCCCCGGCACCGCGATCTTCGTCTGCGAGAGGGCCTGACCCCTTGATCCGCCAGGCCGCCCTCGACGCCCTTCCCGTACGCGAGGCCCTGCCCGAACTCGTCCGCGCACTCGACGCGCACGGCGCCGCGGTGCTGTGCGCGCCGCCCGGGACCGGCAAGACGACGCTGGTGCCGCTGGTCCTCGCGGGCCTGGTGGGCGGCGGCCCGCTGCGCAGGGTGGTCGTGGCCGAGCCGCGGCGGATCGCCGCCCGGGCGGCCGCGCGCCGGATGGCGTGGCTGCTGGGCGAGCGGGCCGGCGGCCGGGTGGGCTTCACGGTCCGCGGCGAGCGGGTGGCCGGCCCCGGCACGGTGGTGGAGGTGGTGACCACGGGTGTGCTGCTCCAGCGGCTCCAGCGCGACCAGGAGCTGGCCGGCGTGGACGTGGTCGTCCTGGACGAGTGCCACGAGCGGCACCTGGACGCCGACACGGTCGCCGCGTTCCTCCTCGACGTACGGGAGACCCTGCGCCCGGAGCTGCGGCTGGTGGCGGCCTCGGCGACGACGGACTCGGCGGGCTGGGCGCGGGTGCTGGGCGGCGCGCCGGTGGTGGAGGCCGCGGGGGTCTCGTATCCGGTGGAGACCGTCTGGGCGCCCCCGGCCCGCCCGGTGCGGCCGCCGCACGGGATGCGGGTGGATCCGGCGCAGCTCGCGCACGTGGCGTCGGTGGTGCGGCGGGCTCTGGCGGAGCGTTCCGGTGACGTGTTGTGCTTCCTGCCCGGCGTCGGCGAGATCGCCCGGGTGGCGGGACAGCTGGGCGGCGTGGACGCGGAGGTTCTGCAGGTCCACGGCCGGGCCCCGGCGGCCGTGCAGGACGCGGCGCTGACGGCCTCGGACCACCGGCGGGTGATCCTGGCGACGTCGGTGGCGGAGTCGAGCCTGACCGTGCCCGGGGTGCGGGTGGTGGTCGACTCGGGGCTGGCCCGTGAGCCGCGGGTGGACCATGCCCGCGGGCTGGGCGCGCTGGCGACCGTACGGGCCTCCCGTGCGGCCGGGCGGCAGCGGGCGGGCCGGGCCGGGCGTGAGGCCCCGGGTGTGGTGTACCGCTGCTGGACGGAGGCGGAGGACGGGCGGCTGCCGGCGTTCCCGGCGCCGGAGATCCGTATCGCCGACCTGGCGCAGTTCGCCCTGCAGGCGGCGTGCTGGGGAGACCCGGACGCGGCCGGGCTGGCGCTGCTGGACGCACCGCCGGCCGGGGCGATGGCGGCGGCGCGGGAGGTGCTGGTGGCCGTCGGAGCGGTGGACGGGGCCGGCCGGCCGAGCCCGCGCGGTCTGCGGATGGCCCGGCTCGGTCTGCACCCCCGGCTTGCGCGGGCCCTGCTCGACGGCGGCGCGGCGCTCGGCGCCCGCCGGGCGGCGGAGGTGGTGGCGCTGCTGAGCGAGGAGCCGCCGCGCGAGTACGGGGACGACCTGGCCGCGGCCTGGCGGCGGGCCCGGGCCGGCGGCGACGGCTACGCGGCGCGCTGGCGCGCGGAGGCCGCCCGCCTGGAGCGGGCCCTGTCCCCTGCGGGGAGCACTGCGGAACCCCCAGCCGAGCCCGAGGCCGCAAGCACCCCTGCGGGGACCACCACGCAGTCCGCAGCCGGGGGCGGGGCCGGGACCGGGGCTGCGGGGAGCTCCGCCGGGGGCGGATACCCGGGCAGGACAGCCTCGCCGGCGTTTGGGGCGCGGGGTACGGGGCGGAGCCCCGACGATTCCGCCGCCGGCCTCGTCGCCGCGCTCGCCTTCCCCGAGCGGGTGGCCCGGGCCAGGGGGGCGGGGGCCTTCCTCATGGCCTCGGGGACCGGGGCCGACCTCGGTGACGGCTCGGGGCTGCGCAGCGCGCCCTGGCTGGCCGTCGCCGTGGCGGACCGGCCCCCGCACTCGGCCGCCGCACGGGTCCGGCTGGCCGCGGTCGTCGACGAGGGCACAGCCCTGACCGCCGCCGCGCACCTGCGCACGCGCACCGACGAGGTGCACTGGGAGGAGGGCGGCGACGTCGTCGCCCGGGCCGTCGACCGCCTCGGGGCGGTCGAGCTGGCCGTACGCCCCCTGCGGACCCCGGACCCGGCGCTCGTACGGGCCGCGCTGCTCGACGGGCTGCGCGCCGAGGGCCTGGGCCTGCTGCGCTGGACCCCGGACGCGCGGGCCCTGCGGTCCCGCCTCGGCTTCCTGCACCGCACGCTGGGCGGTCCGTGGCCGGACGTGGCCGACGACGCCGTTCTCGTGGAGCGGGCCGACGACTGGCTGGAGCCCGAGCTGTCCCGGGCCCGGCGGCGCGCGGACCTCGCCCGGATCGACGCCGGGCAGGCCCTGAACCGGCTGCTGCCGTGGGCCACCGGCGAGGGGGTCCGGCTGGACGAGCTGGCGCCCGAGCGCATCGAGGTGCCCAGCGGTTCCCGGATCCGGCTGGACTACTCCGCCGAGCACGGGCAGCCGGTGCTCGCGGTGAAGCTCCAGGAGCTGTTCGGGCTGGCCGAGACCCCGCGGGTGGCGGGGGTGCCGGTGCTGGTGCATCTGCTGTCGCCGGCCGGCCGGCCCGCGGCGGTCACCGCCGACCTGGCCTCCTTCTGGCAGGGCGGCTACCGTGCCGTCCGCGCGGAGCTGCGCGGCCGCTACCCCAAGCACCCCTGGCCGGAGGATCCGGCGACCGCCGAGCCCACCCGCCACACCAACGCCCGGCTCAGGCGGAGCTGAGGCCGTCCGCCTCTTCCCGTGTCCGGCGGCCGCGGGCCTCCAGCCACAGCGCCGCCCCGAGCAGGGCGAGGCCGGCGGCGGCCAGGCCCGCCGGGGCGTAGGTGTGGAGCGCGAGGACCTTCGTACGGTTCGCCTTGACCAGGTCGACGGTGTGGTCGGAGTAGTCCTCGCGCATGGTCACGTGCCCGGCGAAGGCGGTGAGCTTGCCGTCGGGTCCGCCGGAGGCGATGCCGCCGCGCATCTCCTGCTGGATGTCCTGTTCGGCGTTGACGGGCGCCCCGGTGACGGGGTCGACCCAGAACCGCACCTTGGCCGTGTACCAGAGGGTGGTGCCGGTGGCCGCCTCGATCGTGGCCGGGTCGATGCCCTCGATCGGCATCTTCTTCGGCATGGGCACCTTGGTCCACGGGACGGTCTGCTCGAAGTAGTAGACGTCCATGCCCTTGAAGCGGCGCGGTCCGACGTAGTGGATCGGCGAGGAGGTGCGGGTCTGGGCGTCGAAGTAGAGGTAGTCGCGCGGTTCGGTGAAGAAGGGCCATTTGAACTCGATGCCCTCGCGCTTGACGGCGTCGCCGTCGACCATCTCGCCGGTGGCGTGCACCGGGTCCTGGGTGTGCGCGTCGAAGATGTAGCGCTCGGGGATCTGGGAGACCATCTTGCCGTCGGGGCCGATGATGTAGGACAGGGTGTCCCAGACCACGACGTCCTTGCCGGCGCTTGCCTCGATCTCCTTCGACGCCTCGACGTTGCCCTTGAGGGTCTGGACGATGGTGACCTTGTCGACCTTCCTGGGCTGCATTCCGCCGGTGTAGTCGAGGAGGGTCGCGTCCTTGGCCTCCAGGACCATCTCCTGGTACTGGTTCGGCGGGATCTTCGCCAGGCGCGGGTACGCGTACCAGCGCAGCAGCGGTGCGAGGGCCGCGCAGAACACGGCCAGGGCCAGCAGGACAAGGCTCGCTCTGCGTCGCACGGCCGGGCGCTCCTCTACTTTCCGGGCGCGGGGGGCGCGGTGGTGAGCAGGGGCTTGGGTGAGGTCTCGCCTTCGGGCACGCCGAAGGCCGTGATGGCGAACACGAGGGCCACCGCGGCCGTGAGGCCGATGACGGCGGCGGTGAATGCGCGCATGCCGGGCTCCGGAATCTGATGAGGCGTCAGAGTTGGGGCACCGTAGCAACGGGAGGGCGAGATGAGAACCGTCTCGCGGGGGCCGTGAGGGCGCGGCCTCCCGACCCCCTACCGGGTACGCGTCGCCGTCGGGCCCGGCGCGGGGCTGGAGCCGGGCTTCGCGGAGGCCGTGGGGCTGGGCGCGGGAGTGGGCCGGGCACTGGCGGTCGGGCTCGGGGACGGCTTCGGGGACGGGCTGCCCGTCGGGGTGGGGGTAGGGGTCGGTGTGGGAGTCGGGGTGGGGGTAGGGGTCGGTGTGGGAGTCGGGGTGGGCGTGGGAGTCGGAGTCGGGGTCGGCGTAGGCGTCGGCGTAGGCGTGGGAGCCGGGGTCGGCGTAGGCGTCGGCGTAGGCGTGGGAGTCGGCGTCGGCGTCGGCGTCGGGGACGGCTGCGGGGTGGGAGTCGGGGCCGGCGTGGGCGTAGGTGTGGGCGTAGGCCTCGGGTTCGGCTTCGCCGCCGGGACCGGCGCCGTGCCGCCGCCCGTGTCCGGGACCTCGTGGGTGCCCTTGAGGTAGTACGCGAACCAGGAGCGCACCGTCCGCAGGTACTCCGTCGACCGGTTGTAGGACAGCACGGCACGGTCCAGGTCCGCGTCGACGCGCAGGTCCCGGGTGCCCGCGCACAGGTAACGGGCGGCCGCGAGGGCCGCGTCGTGCACGTTGTTCGGGTTGCGCCGGCCGTCGCCGTCCGCGTCCTGGCCCCACGCCGCCCACGTGGAGGGGATGAACTGCATCGGTCCGACCGCCCGGTCGTACCGCGCGTCCCCGTCGTAGGCCCCGCCGTCGGTGTCCGCGATGTTCGCGAAGCCGTTGCCGTCGAGTACCGGGCCCAGGATCGGCCGCAGTGTGGTCCCGGCGGCGTCCACCTGCCCGCCGCGCGCCTGACCGGACTCCACCTTGCCGATGGCCGCGAGGAGTTGCCAGCGCAGGCCGCAGCCGGGATCGCTCCGCCCGACCGTCCGCTCCGCGTTCCGGTACGCCGCGAGCACGCTCGCCGGTATGCCCTGCGCGGCCGCGCCGACGGCGACCGCCGCCGCGGGCTGCGGCGCGGCAGCCTCTTCCCGGGGCCGGGCCTGCGGCGGCCCGCCCGGCTGCGGCACGGCCGGCGGCTCGGGGCTGACCAGCGGCGGGAGTTCGGTGAAGTACGACGAGTCGCCGCCGCTCGGGTCCGCCGGAAGGGGCCGCGCACCGCTCGCGTCCGACGCCGACACCGGGGCCGGGGCGACGGGCGACGGGCCGCGGGAGCCGGTCAGCGCCGCGGCCGTCAGTGCGCAGACCAGGGCGGCGGTGGCGCCCCGGTACAGCCTGTAGCGCCCGCGCCCGCCTGATATGGACGACATGAGCCGGACCCCTCCCCCTCGACGTCCGCGTGACCCTACGTCAACTGCCTTGAGAGAGCACGGACAGCGCACGGGGCTTCACCACATCCCCACGTCCATGTAGAGGTCACGCATACTGTCGGGACCCTTCGGGCGCATTGGCCCGAAGTAAAGGAACGTGCACGGAACGTCCCAGGAGAGGTGCCATGCCCTTCACTCTCAGCCATGCGGCCGCCGTGCTGCCGGCCGTCCGCCGGACGGGGCGGGCTCGGGGCCCCCTCGTGGCCTCGGCGCTCGTCCTCGGCTCCTTCGCGCCCGACACCTTCTACTTCACGGACGCGATCGTGGAGGGTGTCATGGCGTACGGCGCCTTCACGCACTCACTGCCCGGCGTACTCACCCTGGACGCGCTGCTCACCGCCGTGCTCGTGGGCTGCTGGCTGCTGCTGCGCGAGCCGCTGGTCGCCCTCCTGCCGCGTGCCCGGCAGGGCCGGGTGCACGCCTTCGCACGGGGTGAGCAATGGCGCGAGGGCCGCCGACTGCCCGCGCTGGCCGCCTGGTTCTACGTCTCGGCGGTCATCGGATCGCTCACGCACGTGGTGTGGGACAGCTTCACGCACATGGACCGCTGGGGGACGAACGCGATGCCGTGGCTCGGCGAGCCCGTCGCCTTCGGCTTCCCGGCCTACACCTTCCTGCAGTACGGCAGTTCGGCGGTCGCGGCCTGTGCGCTGCTCTGGTTCACGGTGACGGCGCTGCGCCGGCTGCCCGCGTCCCCGGCGCCCGCGGAGGTGCCGGTGCTCGGCCGTGCCGAGTACTGGGCCTGGGTGACGCTGATCGCGGTGTGTGTGGCGGCCGGGGTGACCGGGCGCGTGATCCGCTTCTTCACCTTCTTCGACCGGATCCGTACGCCCCTCGACATCATCCCGACCGTCTGCTTCGGGGCGGGCGGCGGACTGGCCGTCGGCCTGCTGCTCTACGGGCTGCTGGTGCGGCTGCGCCACCGCGGCGACGGCCGCGGCCGCGACGGGCACCCGGCGGCGGACGGGCGCGTGGACGAGGGAAGGGACGAGGAGACGCGGACGCCCCTGCCCACCGCCTGAGCGGTCGGGGGCAGGGGCGCCGGGGCGTGCCTCGGGACGGTCAGTGCGCGGCGGATTCCCAGTCCGCGCCGACGCCGACCGACACGTCCAGCGGGGCGCGCAGCTCGACGGCTGCGCCCATCTCGCGGCGCACCAGCTCCTCCACCCGCTCGCGCTCGCCGGGGGCGATCTCCAGCACGATCTCGTCGTGGACCTGGAGCAGCATCCGCGACCGCAGGCCCGCCTCGGCGATCGCCCTGTCCACGCGCAGCATCGCGACCTTGACGATGTCGGCGGCGGTGCCCTGGATCGGGGCGTTGAGCGCCATCCGCTCGGCGGCCTCGCGGCGCTGGCGGTTGTCGCTGTTGAGGTCGGGCAGGTACCGGCGGCGGCCGAAGATCGTCGCCGTGTATCCGGTGGCGCGGGCCTCGTCCACGACGCGCTGGAGGTAGTCGCGGACCCCGCCGAACCGCTCGAAGAAGGTCTCCATCAGGCCCCGTGCCTCGGCGGGCTCGATGCCGAGCTGCTGGGACAGGCCGAAGGCGGACAGGCCGTAGGCCAGGCCGTACGACATGGCCTTGATCTTGCGGCGCATCTCGGCGTCGACCTGGTGGCGCTCCACCCCGAACACCTGGGAGGCGACGGTGGTGTGCAGGTCCTCGCCGGTGGCGAACGCCTCGATGAGGCCCTCGTCCTCGGACAGGTGCGCCATCACCCGCAGCTCGATCTGGCTGTAGTCGGCCGTCATCAGCGACTCGAAGCCCTCGCCGACGACGAAGCCGCGGCGGATGGCCCGCCCCTCGTCGGTGCGCACCGGTACGTTCTGCAGGTTCGGGTCGGTGGAGGACAGCCGGCCGGTCGCGGCGACGGTCTGGCTGAAGCTGGTGTGCACCCGGCCGTCGGCGGCGATGGTCTTGACCAGGCCCTCGACGGTGACGCGCAGCTTGGCCTGCTCCCGGTGACGCAGCATGATCACCGGGAGTTCGTGGTCGGTCTGCGTGGCCAGCCAGGCCAGCGCGTCGGCGTCCGTGGTGTAGCCGGTCTTGGTCTTCTTCGTCTTCGGCAGGTCCAGCTCGCCGAAGAAGACCTCCTGCAGCTGCTTGGGCGAGCCCAGGTTGAACTCGTGGCCGACCGCCGCGTGCGCCTCCTTGACCGCCTGCTGCACCGCTCCCGCGAACTGCTGCTCCATGGCCTCCAGGTGCTCGCGGTCCGCGGCGATGCCGGCGCGCTCCATCCGGGCGAGCAGCTCGGAGGTGGGCAGCTCCATGTCGTGCAGCAGCTCCGCGGCGCCCACCTCGGTGAGCTTGCCGGTGAAGGCGTCGCCCAGGTCCAGGACGGCGCGGGCCTGCGCCATCAGCGCCTCGGCCTCGGCCGTCTCGTCGGCGCCGAAGGCCAGCTGCCCGTCGGCGGCGGCGGGGGCCAGCTCACGGTGCAGGTACTCCGTCGACAGGGCGTCCAGCGCGAAGGACCGCCGGCCGGGCTTGACCAGGTACGCGGCGAGCGCCGTGTCCATGGTGATGCCGGCCAGGCTCCATCCGTGCTCGGGGAAGACCCGCATCAGACCCTTGGCGTTGTGCACGACCTTGGGCCGGGCCGCGTCCGCCGCCCACGCCGCGAAGGCCCGCTCGTCCGCCTCGTCGAGCTCGGACGGCGTGAACCAGGCCGCTGCCCCGCCGGCGGCGGCCAGCGCGACCTCGCTGACACTGCCCTGGCCCAGCGCCCAGCTGTCGACGGTGGAGATGCCCAGCGGCCCGCCGCCGTGGCTCTCCAGCCACGGGGCCAGCTCGCCCGTGCCCAGCACCCGGCCGTCGAGCTCCACGCCGGGCGCGGGCGCCGGCGCGGCGTCCTGCTCGGCGGCGCCCGGGTCCACGGCCAGCAGCCGTTCGCGCAGCGACGGGTTGCGGATCTCCAGCACGTCCAGCACACCGGTCACCGCGGCCCGGTCGTACGGCAGGCGGCCCAGGTCTGCGGGGGTCCTGGCCAGCTCCACGTCCCTGACCATCTCGGTCAGGACCCGGTTGAGCTTGACGGCCTCCAGGTGGTCCCGGAAGTTCTGCCCGGCCTTGCCCTTGACCTCCTCGGCACGCTCCACGAGCTCCGCGAACGACCCGAACTGGATGATCCACTTGGCGGCGGTCTTCTCCCCTACACCCGGGATGCCCGGCAGGTTGTCGGACGGGTCGCCGCGCAGCGCCGCGAAGTCCGGATACTGCTGCGGGGTGAGTCCGTACTTCTCCTCGACCTTCTCCGGCGTGAAGCGGGTCAGCTCCGAGACGCCCTTGGTCGGATACAGCACGGTGGTGTGCTCGGAGACGAGCTGGAAGGAGTCCCGGTCACCGGTGACGATCAGCACCTCGAAGCCGAGGGCCTCCGCCTGCGTCGCCAGCGTCGCGATCACGTCGTCGGCCTCGAAGCCGTCGACCGCGAACCGCGGCACCTTCATCGCGTCCAGGAGCTCGCCGATCAGCTCGACCTGCCCCTTGAACTCGTCGGGCGTCTTGGACCGGTTCGCCTTGTACTCCGGGAACTCCGTCGACCGCCACGTCTTGCGGGACACGTCGAACGCCACCGCGAAATGCGTGGGCGCCTCGTCGCGCAGCGTGTTCGCCAGCATCGACGCGAAGCCGTAGATGGCGTTGGTCGGCTGCCCCGTCGCGGTCGTGAAGTTCTCCGCGGGCAGCGCGAAGAACGCCCGGTACGCCAGGGAGTGCCCGTCCATGAGCATCAGGCGGGGGCGGTCCGCTGCGGTCGTCTGGTCCGTCTTCTTCGATGCTGAATCTGCCACGTCCCCGATCCTAGGCGCCCCCGCCGACAATCCCGGCCGCTCGCCTCCCCGGGCGCATCCGCCCCGGCGGACGCCCCCGGCGCACCGGCCCCGGCGCCGCGAACACCGGACCGCCCTCCCCCGACACCCGTGGATCGTGCAAGGATCGAAAGACGCGGCCACCCGTGCTGCGCACGTACGTACGCTCGAAGGGGAGCGCGATGGCGACCAAGCCGCCCACAGGCGATCCGGTACAGGACGCACCGCAGGTCACACCGCCCAAGCACGCCGCCGCCGGCCTGCCCGCGATCGGCCACACCCTGCGGATCGCGGGCGCGCAGATGGGCCTCGCCCGCACCGCCCGCACCCTCCTCAAGGTCAACCAGAAGGACGGCTTCGACTGCCCCGGCTGCGCCTGGCCCGAGGGCGACAAGCGGCACACCGCCGAATTCTGCGAGAACGGCGCCAAGGCCGTCGCGGAGGAGGCCACCCTGCGCCGGGTCACCCCCGACTTCTTCGCCGCGCACCCCGTCGCCGACCTGGCCGGCCGCTCGGGCTACTGGCTCGGCCAGCAGGGCCGCATCACCCAGCCGATGTACCTCCCCGAAGGCGGCGAACACTACGAGGCGATCAGCTGGGACCGCGCCTTCGCGATCATCGCCGAGGAGCTGACCGCCCTCGACTCCCCCGACGAAGCCCTCTTCTACACCTCGGGCCGCACCAGCAACGAGGCCGCGTTCCTCTTCCAGCTCTTCGCCCGCGAGTTCGGCACCAACAACCTGCCCGACTGCTCCAACATGTGCCACGAGTCCTCGGGCTCCGCACTGACCGAGACCATCGGGATCGGCAAGGGCAGCGTCTCCCTCGAAGACCTCCACCAGGCCGACCTGATCATCGTCGCCGGGCAGAACCCGGGCACCAACCACCCGCGCATGCTCTCCGCCCTGGAGAAGGCCAAGAACGCCGGCGCGAAGATCATCTCGGTGAACCCGCTGCCCGAAGCCGGCATGGAGCGGTTCAAGAACCCCCAGACCCCCTTCGGCATGCTCAAGGGCACCGCCCTCAACGACCTCTTCCTCCAGATCCGCATCGGCGGCGACCAGGCCCTCTTCCGCCTCCTCAACAAACTCGTCATCGAAACCGACGGCGCCACCGACGAGGCCTTCATCCGCGAGCACACCCACGGCTACGAAGACCTCGCCGCCGCCGCGAAGGAAGCCGACTGGGAGGAGACCCTCACCGCGACCGGCCTGACCCGGCCCGAGATCGAACGCGCCCTCGCCATGATCCTGGCCTCCCGCCGCACCATCGTCTGCTGGGCCATGGGCCTCACCCAGCACAAGCACGCCGTCGCCACCATCCGCGAGGTCGTCAACCTCCTCCTGCTGCGTGGCGACATCGGACGCCCCGGCGCCGGCGTCTGCCCCGTACGCGGCCACTCCAACGTCCAGGGCGACCGCACCATGGGCATCTTCGAACGCCCCGCGCCCGCCTTCCTCGACGCCCTCGACAAGGAATTCGGCATCACCTCGCCCCGCGGCCACGGCTACGACGTGGTCCGCTCCATCCAGGCGATGCGCGACGGCCGCGCCAAGGTCCTCTTCGCCATGGGCGGCAACTTCGTCGGCGCCACCCCCGACACCGACGTCACCGAGGCCGCGATCCGCCGCACCGCCCTGACCGTGCACGTCTCCACCAAGCTCAACCGCTCCCACGCCGTCACCGGCCGGCGCGCCCTGATCCTGCCCACCCTCGGCCGCACCGACAAGGACGTCCAGGCCTCCGGCCGGCAGTTCGTCACCGTCGAGGACTCCATGGGCATGGTCCACGCCTCCCGCGGCAACCTCGCCCCCGCCTCCCCGCACCTGCTCTCCGAACCGGCGATCGTGGCCCGCATGGCCCGCGCCGTCCTCGGCGCCGCCTCCACCACCCCCTGGGAGCAGTTCGAGCGCGACTACGCCGCCATCCGCGACCGGATCTCCCGCGTGGTCCCCGGCTTCGAGGACTTCAACGCCCGCGCCGCCCGCCCCGAGGGCTTCCGCCTCCCCCACGCCCCACGCGACGAACGCCGCTTCCCCACCGCGACCGGCAAGGCCAACTTCACCGCCGCCCCCGTCGAGTACCCGCGCGTCCCGCCGGGCCGGCTGCTCCTGCAGACCCTGCGCAGCCACGACCAGTACAACACCACCATCTACGGCCTCGACGACCGCTACCGCGGCATCACCGGCGGCCGCCGCGTCGTCCTGGTCAACCCCTCCGACGCCGCCGAGCTCGGCCTCGCCGACGGCTCCCACACCGACCTGGTCAGCGAGTGGAAGGACGGCGTGGAACGGCGCGCACCGGGCTTCCGCGTCGTGCACTACCCCACCGCCCGCGGCTGCGCCGCCGCCTACTACCCCGAGACGAACGTGCTCGTACCGCTCGACTCCACCGCCGACACCAGCAACACCCCGGCCAGCAAGTCCGTCGTCGTGCGCTTCGAACCGGCCTGATAGAACGACCACAGGACATGAAGGTTAACGAGCGTTGACGAACGGAGCCTGACCCATGGGTGAGCAGCACGCAGTGAAGTTCCCGCAGGAGGTACTCGACGAGTACGCGGCCCTGGGCGTCGACCTGCCCGCACTGTTCTCGGCCGGCGACCTCGGCGAGCGCATGGACATCCGCATCCTGGAGGCCTCCGCCGACCGCGTCGTCGGCACCATGCCGGTCAAGGGCAACACCCAGCCCTACGGACTGCTCCACGGCGGCGCCTCCGCCGTACTGGCCGAGACCCTCGGCTCGATCGGCGCCATGATGCACGGCGGCATCAACAAGATCGCCGTCGGCGTGGACCTGAACTGCACCCACCACCGGGGCGCCCGCAGCGGCATCGTCACCGGCGTCGCCACCCCGGTCCACCGCGGCCGCTCCACCACCACCTTCGAGATCACCGTCACCGACGAGCAGGACAAGCGGATCTGCACCGCCCGCCTGACCTGCCTGCTGCGCGAAGTCGACCAGCCCCCCGCCGACACCAACGCACAGGCCTGACCCGGCCGCGCGTCTCGCCGCCCCTGCGCAGGGCACCCGGGCCCGGACCCCGCCCCTCACCGGCGGCGGATCCGGGCCCGCGCCGTCCCGGAGCCACCGGCACGCCGCCGCGCACCGCGGCCGGTCGGGGCGGCCGGGCGGGGGGACGCCGGTCGGGCAACCGCCCGGAATCCGCCAGTCCGCACGCTTCGCGGCGACATCTGTTGTCTCGCCGGTGGCCACCGCCTACCGTCCCCCCATGGGGACCATGCCACGCACGGCCCGGTACGCCGCCCACACCCTCCTCGCGGCGCTCGCCCTGACGGCATGCTCGTCCTCCGCGCCACCCCCCGCGGCGGGCTCCGCGGGCGCCTCGTCCCCCACTCCCGCCTCACCCGTGCAGTGTGCACGAGCCTGGTGTCCTACTGGGCGAAGGAGACCCTTCTGGGCACGAAGCGGTCCGGCCTCGACTGGGAGCAGAAGGGGCTTTCCAACGACCAGTACGCGATCCACGAGGACGCGGTGGCCGCGGGACGGGCCGAGGAGCGAACTGCCGGGCGGGACAAGGCACTTGAGCTGATCGACCGCTTCGTCGCGCGACGCTGCGACGAGCAGGCCGGCGCGGCCGGCGGTTCGGAGACCCGGCGCCCCCCGGTGTGACCGGCGTCACCGCATTCCGAGCACGCTGTCCGCCTTCCGGTCAGGCACCCCCGCGGGCACGAACCGCAGGTGGGAGGCCTTCTCGCCACCAGAACATGATCGTTCACATTCCCGCCACACCGCCGCAGTCATCACTCTGCGTAATGCACAGGATGGTCGGAATCCGTCTTTTCCCTTGAGAATGACCACCCGGAGGATTCTTTCGGACACGCGCAGCCACATTCGGCTGAATTTGATCTAAGACAGGTGCATGAAGGCCTCAAGCCCCTTAGGAGAACAGGTATTTCTCATCATGCGGACATTCCCAGGGGTACCTAAATGTCCGAATTGTTCAAACTCTCACCACGCATTCTTGGCCTTGGCATAACAAGAGCGTCACATCCTCCTTTCCCGCCTCCCGGTGCTCGCCACCTCGGCCCTAGAGTCACGGCCAGTCACCGCGCCGCAGAGCGCGAATCAGCACGGCCGTGGACCTCTCCAGTGCGGCCCGGCGACCCAACGGCACCTCGACAGAGGGCTGCGCCAGGGAAAGGAAGAATCGTGCGACACCGTTCTTTGCTCATCCTCACCACCGTGATCACCACGGGAGCACTGACCCTCACCGCTTGCGGATCGCGCGACGGAGGCTCCAAGGACAACAGCGGCGGCAAGAAGACCGTCGTCGTCATCGGCGTCGACGCCCCGCTCACCGGCTCCCTCTCCGCTCTCGGTCAGGGCATCAAGAACTCCGTCGACCTCGCGGCCAAGACGGCCAACAAGAACAACGAGGTCCCGGGCATCGAGTTCAAGGTCGAGGCCCTCGACGACCAGGCCGTCCCGGCCTCCGGCCAGGCCAACGCCACCAAGCTCGTCGGCAACAAGGACGTCCTCGGCGTCGTCGGCCCCCTGAACTCGGGCGTCGCCCAGCAGATGCAGGGTGTCTTCGCCTCCGCCAAGCTGGCGCAGGTCTCCCCCGCCAACACCAACCCCTCGCTCAGCCAGGGCGACAACTGGGGCAAGGGCGAGTTCAAGCGCCCCTTCGACACCTACTTCCGCACCGCCGCCACCGACGTGGTCCAGGGCAAGTTCGCCGCCCAGTACCTCTTCAAGGACGCCGGCAAGAAGAAGGTCTTCATCGTCGACGACAAGCAGACCTACGGCGCCGGCCTCGCCGCCATCTTCGCCGAGGAGTTCAAGAAGCTCGGCGGCGAGGTCGCCGGCACCGACCACGTCACCGTGAAGGAGACCGACTTCTCCTCCACCGCCGACAAGGTCAAGTCCTCCGGCGCCGACTCCGTCTACTTCGGCGGCCAGTACCCCGAGGGCGGCCTGCTCGCCGACCAGATCAAGAAGACCGGCGCCAACGTCCCCCTCATGGGCGGCGACGGCATCCAGGACCCCGCCTTCATCAGCGCCTCCGGTGAGGCCAACGAGGGCGACCTCGCCACCTCCATCGGCTACCCGGTCGAGAAGCTCCCCACCGCCAAGAAGTTCATCGAGGACTACAAGGCCGAGGGCTACAAGGACCCGTACGCCGCCTACGGTGGCTACTCCTACGACGCCGGCTGGGCCGTCATCCAGGCCGTCAAGGCCGTCGTCGCCGCCAACGACGGCAAGGTTCCCGCCGACGCCCGCGCCAAGGTCGTCGAGGCCCTCGGCAAGGTCTCCTTCGAGGGCGTGACCGGCAAGGTCGCCTTCGACGAGTACGGCGACACCACCAACAAGCAGCTCACGGTCTACAAGGTCGAGGGCGGCAAGTGGGTCGACGTCAAGAGCGACACCTTCAACCAGTAAGCCCGTAGCACCCAGCACCACCCGTAACACCCGCACCACCTGAACCATCGCCGCGCGAGGGCGCAAACAGTGCCCTCGCGCGGAGTCTTATCCGACACGCTCATCGGAGGCCCTGCGGTGCACGAACTGCCGCAACAGCTGGCCAACGGCCTGGCCCTCGGTGCTCTCTATGGCCTCATCGCCATCGGGTACACCATGGTCTACGGCATCGTCCAGCTCATCAACTTCGCCCACGGCGAGATCTTCATGATCGGCGGCTTCGGCGCGCTCACCGCCTACGCCATCCTCCCGACCGGCACCAGCCTGCTGATCGCGATACCCGTCATGATCGTCGGCGGCGCCATCTGCTCCGTCGCCGTGGCATGCGCAGCCGAACGCTTCGCCTACCGCCCCCTGCGCAGCGCCCCCAGGCTCGCACCCCTCATCACCGCAATCGGCCTCTCGATCGCGCTCCAGCAGCTCGTCTGGCAGTTCTACCCGGACGCCAAGAAGGCCGTCAGCTTCCCCGAGTTCACGGGCCCGGCCTTCAAGATCAGCGACAGCCTCGCCATCCAGCGCGCGGACCTCTTCGTCCTCATCCTCGCCCCCCTCTGCATGCTCGCCCTCGGCGTCTTCGTCCAGAAGAGCCGCAGCGGCCGCGCCATGCAGGCCACCGCGCAGGACCCCGACACCGCCAAGCTGATGGGCATCAACACCGACCGCATCATCGTCATGGCCTTCGCCATCGGTGCCGCGTTCGCCGCCGTCGCAGCCGTCGCCTACGGCGTCGACAAGGGCCAGATCAACTTCGAGATGGGCTTCATCCTCGGCCTCAAGGCCTTCACCGCAGCCGTCCTCGGCGGCATCGGCAACATCTACGGAGCCATGGTCGGCGGCGTCGTCCTCGGCCTCGCCGAAGCCCTCTCGATCGCCTACATCGAAGAGATCCCCGGCATGCAGCAGCTCGGCGGCGGAGCCTGGTCCAACGTCTGGGCCTTCGTACTCCTCATCGTCGTCCTCCTCGTGCGACCCCAAGGCCTGCTCGGCCAGCGCGTCACGGATCGGGCGTGAGAACCATGACCACAGACACCACCCCGCAGACGCAGACGCAGACCGCGAAGACGGCACCCGCACCCGCCGCGCTCCTCTACGCGATCATCGGCGGCAGCCTCCTCACCATCGTCAGCGCCTTCCTCGCCTGGACGTGGACCGCCGACTTCCCCGGCGACCTCACCTTCTACGGCAGCCCCGCCGACCTGCAGTACATCACCCTGGCCGGCGCCGCCCTCACCCTCGTCCACGCGCTCTCCGCGCTCGGCGTCAAGGGCTTCAACTGGCTCACCCCCGCCGGCTCCCGCAAGCCCATCTGGTTCCTCGCCCTCGGCAACGCCGCAGCCACCTGGTTCACGGTGATCGCGATCACCGTCGTCCTCGGCGGTGTGATCAACCTCGAACCCGGCGCCTACGTCGCCCTCGTCGGCTCCCTCGTCCCGGCCCTTGCCGCGTACAAGCTCCCCGACGACACCCGCAAGGTCACCCCGGCCAAGAGCACGCTGCCCAACTGGGCCGAAATCCTCATCATCACCGGCGTCTTCGCCCTCGGCCTCTTCGTCATCACCTTCGGCATCGACACCGATGACAAGGAACCGCAGCTCTTCGTCGCCTACCTGATCACCGTCGGCCTCGCGGCCCTCGCCCTGAACAAGTCGGGCCTCCTCGCCCGCTTCTCGGTCCTCACCGCGAACAACCGCCAGGTCACCCTCCTCGGCACCGCGGCCGCCGCGATCGCCTTCCCCTTCATCCAGCAGAGCGGCGACACCTACACCCTCATCGCGGTCAACATCCTGATCTTCGCGACCGTCGCCCTCGGCCTCAACATCGTCGTCGGCCTCGCCGGCCTCCTCGACCTCGGATACGTCGCCTTCCTCGGCGTCGGCGCCTACGCCGCGGCCCTGGTCTCCGGCAGCACCGCCTCCGCCTTCGGCATCCACCTCCCCTTCTGGGCGGCGGTCATCGTCGGCGCCATCGTCTCCCTCGTCTTCGGCGTGGTCATCGGCGCACCGACCCTCCGACTGCGCGGCGACTACCTCGCCATCGTCACCCTCGGCTTCGGAGAAATCTTCCGCATCGCCATGGGCAACCTCGACGGCACCTCCGGCCCCGACATCACCAACGGCCCCAACGGCATCCCGAACGTCCCCCACCTCGAACTCTTCGGGTGGAACTTCGGCGAATCCCACACCGTCGCCGGCATCGAACTCGGCGCCTACGCCAACTACTACTTCCTGATGCTGCTGGTGATGGCCCTGGTCGTCCTGGTCTTCGCCCGCGCAGGCAACAGCCGCATCGGCCGCGCCTGGGTCGCCATCCGCGAGGACGAGACCGCCGCCGAAGCCATGGGCATCAACGGCTTCAAGGTCAAGCTCATCGCCTTCGCCCTCGGCGCCACCCTCGCCGGCCTCGCCGGCACCGTCCAGGCCCACGTCAACACCACGGTCGTCCCCGAGAACTACGTCTTCGCCGGGCCCGTCCCGCCGAACTCCGCGTTCCTCCTCGCCGCAGTCATCCTCGGCGGCATGGGCACCATCCGCGGCCCCATCCTCGGCGCCGCACTCCTCTTCCTGATCCCGGCGAAGCTGGCCTTCCTCCAGGACTACCAGCTCCTCGCCTTCGGCATCGCCCTCATCCTCCTCATGCGCTTCCGCCCCGAAGGCCTCATCGCCAACAAGCGCGCGCAGCTGGAGTTCCACGACGACACCGCTGACCAGGCCCCCAAGGACCTGGCCACCGCCAAGGCGGGGGCGTGAACGACATGACGACCACCACAGACACCACCACCACGAAGACCACGGTCCTCGAAGCCAAGGGCGTCACCATGCGCTTCGGCGGCCTCACCGCCGTCAAGGGCGTCGACCTCCAGGTCAACGCAGGCGAGATCGTCGGACTCATCGGCCCCAACGGCGCCGGCAAGACCACCTTCTTCAACTGCCTCACCGGCCTGTACGTCCCCACCGAAGGCGAAGTCACCTACAAGGGCAAGGTCCTCCCGCCCAAGCCCCACCGGGTCACCGAGGCCGGCGTCGCCCGCACCTTCCAGAACATCCGGCTCTTCCACAACATGACCGTGCTGGAGAACGTCCTCGTCGGACGCCACACCCGCACCAAGGAAGGCCTCTGGTCCGCCCTCCTGCGCGGCCCCGGCTTCAAGAAGGCCGAAGCCGCCAGCGAGGCACGCGCCATGGAACTCCTGGAGTTCATCGGCCTGGAACACAAGGCCGACCACCTCGCCAAGAACCTCCCCTACGGCGAGCAGCGCAAGCTGGAGATCGCCCGCGCCCTCGCCAGCGACCCCGGCCTCATCCTCCTGGACGAGCCCACCGCCGGCATGAACCCGCAGGAGACCCGCGCCGCCGAAGAGCTCATCTTCGCGATCCGGGACATGGGCATCGCCGTACTCGTCATCGAGCACGACATGCGCTTCATCTTCAACCTCTGCGACCGCGTCGCCTGCCTCGTCCAGGGCGAAAAGCTCATCGAAGGCACCGCCTCCGAAGTCCAGGGCGACGAACGCGTCATCGCGGCCTACCTCGGCACCCCCTTCGAGGGCGAGCCCGGCGCGGCCGAAATCGCCGAGGTCGAAGCGGCGGAAGCCCACGCCGAAGCCGAGGCACACGCCGACGCCGAGGCTGGAGCCGAGGCCGACGCCGAAACGGCCACCGAGACCGAGGCGGAAGCTGCCGCGGACGACGACGAGGCCCCCGCGGCCGACTCGGACACCGAGGCCACCACCGACTCGGACACGGACGCCGACGCGGACGCCGACGCCGACGCCGACGCCGACAGCACCACCCGCACCACCAGCACGGACGGAGAGGCCAAGTGACCGCACTGCTCAAGGTCGAGGACCTCAAGGTCGCCTACGGCAAGATCGAAGCCGTCAAGGGAATCTCCTTCGAAGTCAACGAAGGCGAAATCGTCTGCCTCGTCGGCACCAACGGCGCCGGCAAGACGACCACCCTGCGCACCCTCTCCGGGCTCCTCAAGCCCACCTCGGGCAGCGTCGTCTTCGACGGCCAGCCCATCGTCGGCGTCCCCGCCCACAAGATCGTCTCCCTGAAGCTGGCACACTCCCCCGAGGGACGCCACATCTTCCCCCGGCTGACGATCGAGGAGAACCTCCAGCTCGGCGCCTTCCTCCGCAGCGACAAGGACGGCATCGAGAAGGACATCCAGCGCGCCTACGACCTCTTCCCCATCCTGGGCGAACGTCGCAAGCAGGCCGCCGGCACCCTCTCCGGCGGTGAGCAGCAGATGCTCGCCATGGGCCGCGCGCTCATGTGCCAGCCCAAGCTCCTCATGCTGGACGAGCCCTCCATGGGCCTCTCCCCGCTGATGATGCAGAAGATCATGTCGACCATCGCCGAGCTCAAGGCCTCGGGCATGACGATCCTCCTCGTCGAGCAGAACGCCCAGGCGGCGCTCTCCCTCGCCGACCAGGCGCACGTCATGGAGATCGGCAAGATCGTCCTCTCCGGCACCGGCCAGGACCTCCTCCACAACGAGGACGTCCGCAAGGCCTACCTCGGCGAGGACTGACAGAACGTGTGAGGCCCGCCTCCCCTCGGGGGGAGGCGGGCCTCACGCATGTTCCGGGACGGCGCGGAGACTACCTGCCCCCGCTCTCCTTCTTCTTCGACTCGGCGTCCTCGATGACCACCTCGGCCACCTGCTGCATCGACATCCGGCGGTCCATGGAGGACTTCTGGATCCACCGGAACGCGGCCGGCTCCGTCAGCCCGTACTGCGTCTGCAGGATGCTCTTCGCCCGGTCGACCAGCTTGCGCGTCTCCAGCCGCTGCGAGAGGTCCGCGACCTCCTGCTCCAGCGCACGCAGCTCCGCGAACCGGGACACCGCCATCTCGATGGCCGGCACCACGTCGCTCTTGCTGAACGGCTTCACCAGGTACGCCATGGCCCCGGCATCCCGGGCCCGCTCGACGAGGTCGCGCTGCGAGAACGCCGTCAGCATCAGGACGGGCGCGATCGACTCCTGCGCGATCTTCTCGGCGGCGGAGATCCCGTCGAGGACGGGCATCTTCACGTCGAGGATCACCAGGTCGGGCCGGTGCTCACGGGCGAGCTCGACGGCCGTCTGCCCGTCGCCGGCCTCGCCGACGACGGTGTAGCCCTCTTCTTCGAGCATCTCTTTGAGGTCGAGACGGATGAGCGCCTCGTCCTCGGCGATGACGACGCGGGTCGTCAGCGGCGGAACGTGCGACTGGTCGGCGTCGGGCGTGGGCGTCGACTCGTGCTCGGCGGTCACGGGGGCTCCTTTTGCGGGGCTCTGCTGCTCAGGATGAGCCTACCTAGAGGCGGAGTGAGCGCAGCACAGGGTACTCTTACGACGCTGTCACCAGCCCGGTTGGAGGAACTGGTCATACTCGCGGTGCTCAAACCACCGTGCCTTCGGGCATGTGGGTTCGAATCCCACACCGGGCACAGATTGACGCAATAGCGGACGTTCACATTCGCGTGAATGTCCGCTTTTTGCTGCACACGGCCCCCGACCGGTGACGCACAGTGGCGGCATGAGACTGCACAGCCTGGAAGTCCGCCAAACGGCACTCTCCCTGTTACGCAGCGGGACGAAGAATGCCGAAGTGTCGCGGCGGCTCAACGTGCCGGTCGGCACGATCAGCCATTGGAAGCACATCGACCGCGCGAAGCGCGGTGAGTGTCCCGGCGCCCACGTTCCCGAGTGCCCGCGATGCGACGGCAGCCCGCTCGACTCGGAGGCCTATGCGTATGCGCTGGGTCTGTATCTGGGTGATGGCCACATAAGCCACTACTCCGGTCACCGTGTACCGACTCTCCAGATCACCTGCGACGACAAATGGCCGGGTCTCATGGACCATGCCGAAGAGGCGATCCGACGGCTGTTCCCGTACAACCGGGTATGCCGAGCGAAAAAGGTTGGGTGCCACGACGTGAAGGTGTACTCGAAGCATCTGGAGTGCCTGTTCCCGCAGCACGGGCCCGGGAAGAAGCATGAGCGGCGGATCATCCTTGAGGACTGGCAGCAGGAGATCGTCGACGCGCACCCGTGGGAGTTCGTTCGGGGGCTGATCCACTCCGACGGGTGTCGGGTCACCAACTGGACCGTGCGGAACGGCAAGCGGTACGAGTACCCGCGGTACTTCTTCACGAACAAGTCCGACGACATCCGGAAGCTCTGTACCGACACGCTCACGAAGGTCGGGGTCCGGTGGACGGTCCTGGCCCGCGGCAGTGACCCCTTCAACGTGTCCATCGCCCGTAAGGACTCCGTCGCGCTCATGGACGCCCACATCGGGCCGAAGTACTAGGCCGAGGTACTAGGGGCGGTTCGGTTCCGGGTCGGTGGCGAGGCGGGCGTGGAGGTGTTCGTCGTGGTGGCGGCCGTCGCCGAAGAGGTGGGACTCGCGCAGGATGCCTTCGGGGTGGTAGCCGCAGCGGTCGGCGACGCGGCACGAGGCTTGGTTGCCGACGGCGTGGGCGAGTTCGATCCGGCGGGCGTCGGCGGTGCTGAAGCCCCAGGTGGTGACGGCTCGGGTGGCGCGGGTGGCGAGGCCGCGGCCTCGGGCGGCCGGCAGGAACCAGTAGCCGATCATGGCGAGGCCGTCCGCGCGGTCGGTCCAGCGGAGGTTGACGGTGCCGAGGAGGGCGCTGTCGGTGGCGGACAGTACCGCGAAGGCTGCGCCCACGCCGCGGTCCCATCCGTCCTCCCGGGCTTCGAGCCAGGTCTGGGCGGCTTGGTGGTCGGCTGCCGGGAGGGGGTTCCAGAGGGCGATCGTCGGGTCGGCCGCGGCGGTGACGAGGTCGTCGAGCAGTTCCGGTCCGGCGGGCTTGCGGCCCCAGGGGTGGAGAGTGGCCTCGCCGAGGTCGAGCGTGGTGCGGACGAAGGTCCGCCGGTCGGGTATGGGGGTGCTCATGGCGCCCTTCCTACTCGGCGTTCGGGTTTGTCGCCAGCCATTTCTCCGGTACGGCGGGTCGCCGTCGCCGCCGAGGTCAAGGGGGTGTTGTGGTGGTGCCTCGTGCTCGTGCCGTGGCGCGCCGGGCCGTTGGGTGGGGCCCGGCGCGGTGGGGTGGGGTGGGTGGGGGTCAGCGGACGGGGTCGCCGATGTGGTGGATGCGGACGAGGTTGGTGGAGCCGGTGACGCCGGGGGGTGAGCCGGCGGTGATGACGACGGTGTCGCCGGGGACGCAGCGGCCGATGCGGAGGAGTTCTTCTTCGACTTGGGCGACCATGGCGTCGGTGGAGTCGACGTGGGGGCCGAGGAAGGTTTCGACGCCCCAGGTGAGGTTGAGTTGGGAGCGGGTGGCGGGGTCGGGAGTGAAGGCGAGGAGGGGGATGGGTGAGCGGTAGCGGGAGAGGCGGCGGACGGTGTCGCCGCTCTGGGTGAAGGCGACGAGGAATTTGGCGTCGAGGAAGTCGCCCATTTCGGCGGCGGCGCGGGCGACGGCTCCGCCTTGGGTGCGGGGTTTGTTGCGGTCGGTGAGGGGTGGGAGGCCCTTGGCGAGGATGTCTTCTTCGGCGGCTTCGACGATGCGGGACATGGTGCGGACGGTTTCGACGGGGTGTTTGCCGACGCTGGTTTCGCCGGAGAGCATGACGGCGTCGGTGCCGTCGATGACGGCGTTGGCGACGTCGGAGGCTTCGGCGCGGGTGGGGCGGGAGTTGTCGATCATCGAGTCGAGCATCTGGGTGGCGACGATGACGGGTTTGGCGTTGCGTTTGGCGAGTTTGATGGCGCGCTTTTGGACGATGGGGACTTGTTCGAGGGGCATTTCGACGCCGAGGTCGCCGCGGGCGACCATGATTCCGTCGAAGGCGGCGACGATGTCGTCGATGTTGTCGACGGCTTGGGGTTTTTCGATTTTGGCGATGACGGGGAGGCGGCGGCCTTCTTCGTCCATGATGCGGTGGACGTCTTGGATGTCGTGGCCGCTGCGGACGAAGGAGAGGGCGATGACGTCGGCGCCGGTGCGGAGGGCCCAGCGGAGGTCTTCGATGTCCTTGTCGGAGAGGGCGGGGACGGAGACGGCTACGCCGGGGAGGTTGAGGCCTTTGTGGTCGGAGACCATGCCGCCTTCGATGACGCGGGTGTGGACGCGGGGGCCGTCGATGTGGGTGACTTCGAGGGTGACGCGGCCGTCGTCGACGAGGATGCGTTCGCCGGTGGTGACGTCTGTGGCGAGTCCTGTGTAGGTGGTGCTGCAGGTGTGGCGGTCGCCTGGGTGGTCTTCGACGGTGATGGTGAAGTGGTCGCCGCGTTCAAGGAGTACGGGTCCTTCGCGGAAGCGGCCGAGGCGGATCTTCGGGCCTTGAAGGTCGGCGAGGATGCCGACGCTGTGGCCTGTTTCGTCGGAGGCCTTGCGTACGCGTTGGTAGCGCTCCTCGTGTTCGGCGTAGGTGCCGTGGCTGAGGTTGAGTCGGGCGATGTCCATTCCGGCTTCGACCAGGGCTTTGATCTGGTCGTATGAGTCGGTGGCGGGGCCCAGGGTACATACGATTTTCGCTCGGCGCATGGGGGCGAGCCTATTCCCCTACCAATGGGTAGGTAATCGGTTCCTGGTGTCGTCTCAACAGCCGGTGGGTGAATGGTTGTTGACATTTGTTGAATGTGCGTGGGGGTGCTCTGATGAGCACCCCCGGAGCCTGTTTTTCTGTGTTTCAGAGTTGGGGCGGGGTCATGGTGAAGCGGGCGTTCACCTGTGCGTAGACGGTCTGGCGCTGGGGTTCGAGGTCGAGGGGCGGGGGGCCGGCGTCTTCGGTGGTGCTGAAGGCCATGGTGCGCATGCCGGAGCCGCCGGGGGCCTGGGGGTAGGGGGTGGTGTTCTCGGCTCCGAGGTCGGCGAGTTCGGTGAGGGCGGTGAGGCGGGCGCCGAGGGCTTCGGCGTATTCGCGGGCGCGTTGGACGGCGTCGAGTACGGCTTGGCGGCGGGCTTGGCCGTGGGCGGGTGAGGTGGGGCGCAGGGCCCACCAGGGGCCGTCGACCTGGGTGAGTTCGAGGTCGGCGAGGCGGGTGGTGAGTTCGCCGAGGGTGGTGAAGTCGCTGAGTTCGGCGGTGATGTGGACGCGGCCGTGGTAGGCGCGGATGCGTTCGGAGCGTCCGTGGCGGGTGAGTTCGGGGGTGATGGACAGGGCGCCGGTTTCGAGTTTTTCGACGGTGTCGCCGTGGTTTTTGAGGAGGTCGAGGACGGTGTTGTTGCGTCGGGTGAGGTCTTCGAGTGCGGTGCGGCGGTCGGTGCCGCGGGCGTTGACGGTGATGCCGATGCGGGCGATCTCGGGGTCGACTTCGAGGCGGGCTTCGCCGTGGACGGCGACGCGGGGTACGTCGGGGGTTCCGTAGGGCTGGTGGGGTGCGTCCTGGGTCATGGTTTCACTGTCGCACCAGGGTCTGTTCGGGTGTGGTCATCGGATCGAAACCTGGTGGGGGTGTTGCGGCTTGTTACCTGTGGGTCAGAATCTACGCGCGTTGTTGAGGCCTCTAGAGGGAGACGGCATGGCGTTCGACCGCAGGACATTCATAGGGACGACGGCCGCGACGGGTGCGGCCGTTGCGCTGGTGGGGGCCACGGGCACTCCGGCGGCGGCCGCGCAGCAGGATGCGGGAAGGAAGCCGGGCCGGCCGGGGCCGCGGACGTACGCGTTCACGGTGATGGGGACGACGGACCTGCACGGGAACGTCTTCAACTGGGACTACTTCACGGACGCGGAGTTCGACGACAAGGCGCACAACGACGTCGGTCTGGCGAAGATCTCGACCCTGGTGGATCAGGTGCGGGCGGAGAAGGGGCGGTGCAACACGCTGCTCATCGACGCGGGTGACACGATCCAGGGCACGCAGTTGTCGTACTACTACGCGAAGGTCGATCCGATCACGGCGCGGCGTGGTCCGGTGCATCCGATGGCGCAGGCGATGAACGCGATCGGTTATGACGCGGCGGCGTTGGGGAACCACGAGTTCAATTACGGCATTCCGGTGTTGCGGAAGTTCGAGGAGCAGTGTGACTTCCCGCTGTTGGGGGCGAATGCGTTGGATGCGAAGACGCTGAGGCCGGCGTTCGCGCCGTACAGCATGCACCGGTTGCGGACGCCGCACGGGCGGGATGTGAAGGTGGCGGTGCTGGGGCTGACGAACCCGGGTATCGCGCTGTGGGACAAGGCGAACGTGCAGGGGAAGATGACGTTCCCGGGGCTGGAGGAGCAGGCGGCGAAGTATGTGCCGCGGCTGCGTTCGATGGGTGCGGACGTGGTGATCGTGTCGGCGCATTCGGGGTCGAGTGGTACGTCGTCGTACGGCGACCAGCTGCCGTATGTCGAGAACGCGGCGGCGCTGGTGGCGGAGCAGGTGCCGGGGATCGACGCGATCCTGGTGGGTCACGCGCACACGGAGATCCCGGAGTACCGGGTGAGGAACAAGGCGACCGGCAAGGACGTGGTGCTGTCGGAGCCGCTGAAGTGGGGGCAGCGGCTGACGCTGTTCGACTTCGAGCTGGTGTGGGAGAAGGGCCGCTGGTCGGTGGCGAAGGTCGCGGCGAAGGTGCTGAACTCCAACACGGTGGCGGAGGACGCGAAGATCACGCGGTTGCTGTCGGACGAGCACCGCAAGGTCGTGGCGTATGTGAACCAGGTGATCGGTACGTCGACGCAGGCGATGTCGTCGGCGGAGGGTCCGGTGAAGGACGTGGCGATCATCGATCTGATCAACCACGTGCAGGCGGAGACGGTGAAGGGGGCTCTGGCGGGTACGGAGTGGGCGGCGCTGCCGGTGCTGTCGCAGGCTTCGTGCTTCTCGCGGACGGCGGCGATCCCGGCGGGGCAGGTGACGATCCGGGATGCGGCGGGGCTGTATCCGTTCGAGAACACGATGGAGGCGCGGCTGCTGACGGGTGCGCAGCTGAAGGACTATCTGGAGTTCTCGGCGCGGTATTTCGTGCGGACGGCGCCGGGTGATGTGGTGGACGCGGCGAAGCTGACGAACGCGGAGGCGATTCCGGACTACAACTACGACGCGGTGTACGGGTTGTCGTACGACATCGACATCGCGCAGCCGTCGGGTTCGCGGATTTCGGGGTTGTCGTTCGAGGGGAAGCCGGTGGATCCGGCGGCGCAGTTCGTGTTGGCGGTGAACAACTACCGGGCGTCGGGTGGTGGGAACTTCCCGCATGTGCCGCAGGCGAAGCAGTTGTGGTCGAATTCGGACGAGATTCGCAACACGATCATTTCGTGGGTGAAGGCGAAGGGGACGATCGATCCGGCGCAGTTCGCTTCGGTGGACTGGCGGCTGACGCGGGCGGGTGTGCCGGTGTTCTAGCCGTGGTCTGTTCTTGACGGGGTCGGTGTCCGCGGTGGCGGGCGCCGGCCCCGTCGGCGTTCACGGGTGGCGGCCTGCTCGGGGTTCAGGTGTCGGTGTGGACGAGGTGTGCCGGGACGGCGGCGTCGAGGGCGGCGATGAGGCGGTCGCCGCGGGCGACCTGTTGCGGGTGGAGGTGGGTGTGGCAGCCGCAGCCGGTGAGGACGATGCGGCCGGGGCCGTCGTGGAGCATGAGTGCGATGTCGGCGAAGCGGATGTCGTGTTCGTCGCGTTCGGCGTCGCGTATGACCAGGCCCCAGTCGGTGAGGACGTATTCGCCGTGCTCGTGGCGGGGAGTGGTGACCCGGCGGAAGGGGTTCATGCGGAAGCGTGTGCCGGGGGTCGGGGGGTGCTGTCCGTGCGGGCGCCAGCAGTCGGAGTTGGGCAGGCGTTTGCCGTGGGGGGTTTTGAGGCGGGGGAAGACCTGGTGGGGGACGACGAGGACGGCGTCGGTGAGGGCGCGCTGCATGTAGTGGGCGACGTCCTGCGCTGTGGTGGTGGCGTGGCCGGCGAGGAGGCTTGGGGTGTCGTGGTAGGGGATGCCGAAGTGTTCGGCTTCGACGGCGCGGTGCAGTGAGTGCCAGAGGCGGCTTTCGCTGTCGGGTGCGGTGCGGGTGTGGGCGGTGAAGCTGTCGAGTTCGTGCCGGGTGGGGCCTTGCCGGGCGAGGTCGAGGGCTTCGTGCCAGAGGATTTCGGCGGCTTGTTCGCCGTGGCCGTCGGCGGGGCGCAGGGTGAGGACGCGGTCGAGGGTGAGGCGGTCGCGGAGGAACGTGTGGGTGGTGGCGCGGTCGGTGAAGGCGAGTGTGTCGTGTGCGAGGTGTTCGACGCGTCGGCTGAGGGTGTGGCAGGCGGTGACGGCGGCGGGTTCGTGGATGTGGGAGGTCAGGAGGAGGGAGACGGTGTCGATCTGGCGGTGCTGCCAGGTGCCGGGTACGCCGGGGCGGGTGTGGGGGGTGGTGCGGTGGGGGCGGGGGCCGACGGGCAGCGGGAGGGTGAGGCCGGGGGGTGGTGGTCCGTCGAGGGCGAGGACGGCGTTGCCCCGGGTGAAGTGGGTGGCGGCGTGGCTGCGGACGGTGTCGGGGGTGTGTCGGCTGTAGGTGTCGGGGTGGTGGTGGGTGGTGAGGCCGAGGGCGTGGGGGCCGTAGCGGGCGCTGAGGGGTTCGGCGCCTCGGTGGTCGCGGGTGCGGGGGTCCTCGATGGTGAGGAGGCGGGTGGCGTGCTCGATGTGGTGTGTCGGGAGGTCGAGGAGGGCGTTGCAGACGGCGTGGAGGAAGCCGGTGACTTCTGCGGGGGTTCCTTTGGCGATGAAGTGGGTGGCTTCTTCCTCGACGATGCTGGTGAACTCGTGGGGGCGTTTGCCGACCGGTGTCATCACGAGGGTTTCGACGAGGCGGGTGGCGCCGAGGGTGGGGGCGGTTTCGTCTCGTGTGCCGGTGCCGAAGGAGAGGACTGCGCTGAGGGGGCCGGGGCCGGGGGCGGCCTCCCACAGGACGGTGACTCCGTCGGCGCTGGTTCGCTGCATGCCGGTGACGATAGTCGCTGGTCAGGTGTGGGGGGTCGGCTGGTGCCTCAGGGGTGTTCGACGAGGGGGCGGAGTTCGCCGGCGGGGCGGGGGCGGGTGTGTTCGCGCTGTTCGAGGCCGAAGGTGGTGAAGGCGGTGCGTGGGGGTTGGGGGTAGGCCTCTTTGCCGGTGAGGGTGTTGAGGATGGCGGCGCTGCGCCAGGCGGCGAGGCCGAGGTCGGGGGCGCCGACGCCGTGGGTGTGGCGTTCGCCGTTCTGGACGAAGATGCTGCCGGTGACGGAGGGGTCGAGGATCATGCGGTAGCGGTCGTCGATGCGGGGGCGGCCGGAGGAGTCTTTGCGCAGGTAGGGGTCGAGGCCTGCGAGGAGGCGGGTGAGGGGTCGTTCCTTGTAGCCGGTGGCGAGGACGACGGCGTCGGTGGTGAGGCGGGAGCGGGCGCCTTGTTCACCGTGTTCGAGGTGGAGTTCGATTTTTGTGGTGGCGATGCGTCCTGCGGTGCGGACGGTGACTCCGGGGGTGAGGACGGCGTCGGGCCAGCCGCCGTGGAGGGTGCGGCGGTAGAGCTCGTCGTGGATGGCGGCGATGGTGGCGGTGTCGATGCCTTTGTGGAGTTGCCATTGGGCGGGGACGAGGTGGTCGCGTACGGGTTCGGGGAGGGAGTGGAAGTAGCGGGTGTAGTCGGGGGTGAAGTGTTCGAGGCCGAGCTTGGAGTACTCCATGGGGGCGAAGGAGGGGGTGCGGGCGAGCCAGGTGAGGCGTTCGCGGCCGGCGGGGCGGGCGCGGAGCAGGTCGAGGAAGACTTCGGCGCCGGACTGGCCGGATCCGATGACGGTGACGTGTTCGGCGCCGAGGATGCGGGGGCGGTGGTCGAGGTAGTCGGCTGAGTGGATGACGGGGACGGTGGGGGCTTCGGCGAGGGGGCGCAGGGGTTCGGGGATGTGGGGGGCTGTGCCGATGCCGAGGGCGAGGTTGCGGGTGTAGGTGCGGCCGAGGGCTTGGGCTTCGCCGGTGGGGTCGAGTTGGGTGAAGTCGACTTCGAAGAGGTCGCGTTCGGGGTTCCAGCGGATGGCGTCGACCTGGTGGCCGAAGTGGAGTCCGGGGATGCGGCCGGCGACCCAGCGGCAGTAGGCGTCGTATTCGGCGCGGTGGATGTGGAACTGCTCGGCGAAGTAGAAGGGGTAGAGGCGTTCCTTGTGCTTGAGGTAGCTGAGGAAACTCCAGGGGCTGGCGGGGTCGGCGAGGGTGACGAGGTCGGCGAGGAAGGGGACTTGGAGGGTGGCGCCTTCGATGAGGAGGCCGGGGTGCCAGCGGAAGTCGCGGCGCTGTTCGTAGAAGACGGTGGCGAGTTCGCCTGCTCCTTGGTGGGGGAGGCCGTGGGCGAGGGCGGCGAGGGACAGGTTGGACGGTCCGATGCCGATTCCGACGAGGTCGTGGGGTGCATCGAGCTGGGCGGTCATCGGTGGGTGCTGCCTTCCAGGTGGGCGATGAGGGTGTCCAGGTCTCCCGCCGTGGTGTGCGGGTTGAGCAGGGTGGCTTTGAACCACAGGCGGCCGTCGGCGTGGGTGCGGCCGAGGACGGCGAGGCCTTGGTGGAGGAGGGCGCGGCGCTGGGTGGCGACTTCGTCGTCGGTGGCGTGGGTGGGCCGGAAGAGGACGGTGGTGAGGGTGGGGGTGGAGTGGAGTTCGAAGCGGGGGTGGGCGTCGAGGCGCTGGGCGAGGTGGTGTGCGAGGGCGCAGGTGCGGTCGATGAGGTGGGTGAGGCCGTTGCGGCCGAGTGAGCGCAGGGTTGCGGCGATTTTGAGGGCGTCGGGGCGGCGGGTGGTGCGGAGGGAGCGGCCGAGGAGGTCGGGGAGTCCGGCTTCGGTGTCGTCGGTGGGGTTGAGGTAGTCGGCGTGGTGGGCGAGGGGGGTGAGGAGTGTGGTGTCGGGGACGGTGAGGAGTCCTGCGGCGACGGGCTGCCAGCCGAGTTTGTGCAGGTCGACGGTGAGGGAGTGGGCGCGGTCGAGGCCTGTGAGTTTGTGTCGGTGGTGGGGGCTGAGGGCGAGGAGGCCGCCGTATGCGGCGTCGATGTGGAGGTCGGCGCGGTGGTGGTCGCAGAGGTCGGCGATGGCGGGGAGGGGGTCGATGAGTCCGGCGTCGGTGGTGCCGGCGGTGGCGGTGACGAGCGTGGGGCCGGGGGTGGTGGCGAGGGCTTCGGCGAGGCGGGCGGGGTCGAGGACGCCGGTGGGTGTGGGGAGTACGACGGTGGGGGGCAGGCCGAGGAGCCAGGCGGCGCGGGGGATGGAGTGGTGGGCGTTGGCTCCGTGGAGGACGGTGAGGTGGGGGCCGTGGCGTTCGCGGGCGAGGAGGAGGGCGAGTTGGTTGGCTTCGGTGCCGCCGGTGGTGATGAGGGCGTCGGGGTGGGGGGTGGCGTAGAACTCGGCGGCGAGGGTGCGGGTGAGTTCGGCTTCGAGGGTGGATGCGGCGGGGGCCTGGTCCCAGGAGTCGAGGGAGGGGTTGAGTGCGGCGGCGGCGAGGTCTGCGGCGGCGGCGACGGCGAGGGGTGGGCAGTGCAGGTGGGCGGCGCAGTGGGGGTGGGCGGGGTCGGCGGCGCCGGCGGCGAGGGCGCGGACGAGGGTGTGCAGGGCTTCGTGGTCGCCGGTTCCGTGGTCGGGCAGTACGGTGCCGAGGGCGGCTCTGATGCGGGCGGTGACGGTGGCGGGGCCGCCGGCGGGGAGGGGGCCGGGGCGTTCGGCGGTGCCGGTGTGGAGGGCGTCGAGGACGGTGTCGAGGAGCGGGCGCAGGGCGCGGGCGCCGTGGGCTCCGCCGGCCAGCGGGTTGCCGTGCGGCGCGCGGGCAGGGTCATCCGGCCGGCCGGGATACGGGGTGCCGTGCGGCGCGGGGTCGTACGTCTCCGGCCGGCCGGGATACGGGCTGCCGGGCGGCGCCGGGGTACGGACTTCCGGCTGGCCGGGATACGGGCTGCCGGGCGGCACGGGGGTACGGGCTTCCGGCTGGCCGGCATACGGGCTGCCGGGCGGCACGGGGGTACGGACTTCCGGCCGGCCGGGATACGGGCTGCCGGGCGGCGCCGGAGTACGGGCTTCCGGCCGGCCGGGATGCGGGCTGCCGTGCGGCGCGGGGGTACGGGCTTCCGGCCGGCCGGGATACGGGCTGCCGGGCGGCGCCGGGGTACGGACTTCCGGCCGGCCGGGATGCGGGCTGCCGTGCGGCGCCGGGGTACGGACTTCCGGCCGGCCGGGATACGGGCTGCCGGGCGGCGCCGGGGTACGACCTTCCGGCTCGCCGGGATGCGGGCTGCCGGGCGGCACGGGGGTACGGGCTTCCGGCTGGCCGGGACCCGACTTGCCGGGCGGCGCGGGGGTGCGGGCATCCGGCCGGGCGGGGCAGGGATTGCCGGGCGGCGCGGGGGTGCGGGCGTCCGGCCGGGCGGAATGCCGAGTGCCGGGCGGCGGTGAGGCGGGGTCCTCCGGCCGGTCGGGATGCGGGGTGCCGGGTGGCGGAGGGGTGGGGGTGTCCTGGCGGCCGGGAGGACGGTTGCCGGGCAGCGCAGAGGTAGGGGCTTCCGGCTGGCCGGGATGCGGGGTGCCGGGCGGCGCTGTCATCGGGTCCTCCGGGGGCTGGCCGGGGTGTGCCTGGCGGCGCTGTCGTCCCGGGGCTGGCCTGGGTGCGACAGGGGGCACCCTGCCAGTACAACGATCAGGCCCGAATGGGGTAACCGCCGGGGTTTGTCCGAATCGCCGACGGTACGAGGCCTGTACGGCGCGGGGTGGCTGCGTGAGGGGGCCGGGGTCGGGGTGGGGTGCCGTCCGGGACTGCATGATTTATGGCGCCTGAGGCAGGTCGGCCCGTACGGGCTCCTACCGCGCCACAAATCACGTTTTACGTCCCGGCCGGCACCCCACCCCGCCCCCGTCCCCGGCCGCGCGACCCCGCCGGGGCTCAGGATTCCCCCGGTGACCGGCCTGGCTCGCCCCGCCGGGGTTGGGGGTGGGCCGGGGTGTTGTCCGGGACGTGAAACGTGATTTGTGGCGCGTCATCCGGCTCAGCAGGGCGGTCCCCTGAGGCGCCATAAATCATGCAGTCCCGGATGACATCCCGGCCCGGCCCCGGCCCCGGCCCCCGCGACGCCCGAGCTGCCGTAGGGCCTCGCCATTCCGCCGAGTCCCCCGCGGAGCGCCCGCCCCGCAGGGCCGGACCGCCGAGAACCGGACTACGCCCCGGACCACCCGCCCGCACCGCACGCCCGCACCGCACCCCGGGGTGCGCACGGGCTCGCCCCGCAGGGGCCCGCCCGCCGGGTACCCGTAGACGCCCCGCCCGCACGGCACCGGCCGCCGGGTACCCGACAGCACCCGCCCCGCAGGCACCGCACCGCCGGGTGCCGCACGGACTCGCCCCGGAGGGGCCGGACCGCCGGGTACCGGACAGCACCCCGGAGCACCACGTCCCCCGTAGGCGCCCGCCCGCAGGGCACCCCGCAGGGGCACGACCGCCGAGTACCGGACAACGCCCCGGACCACCGGTCCCCGTAGGCGCCCGCCCGCAGGGCACCCCGCAGGGCACCCGGCCGCCGAGTACCCGGCAGTGCAAGCCCGCGGGGCACCCGGTCAGCCGCGGATGTGGAGGGCGCGGGAGAGGTCGTCCAGTTGGTCGGCGAGCTTGCGGCGCAGGAGCGGGATGATGTCGGGGTCGGCGAGGCAGGCCTGGCCTGCCTTGAGGTTGGCTTCGTCGACGGCGTAGGCGGGGAAGGCGTAGCGGCCGGCGGCTTCGCCGATGGCGGGGCCGCGGCGGGCGCCGAGGGCGACGGCTTCGGGGTAGTAGCGGGTGACGTACTCGGCGGTGAGGTCGCTCTGTTCGGGCTGCCAGAAGCCTTGGGCGATGGCGGTGAAGAGGTAGTTGGAGAGGGTGTCGTCGTGGAAGAGGCGGTTCCAGGCGGCGGCTTTGGCTTCGGGGGTGGGGAGGGCTGCGCGGCAGCGGGCGGCGCCTTCTTCGCCGGTGGCGCTGGGGTCGGCGGTGAGGGCGGCGTCGATGTCGGTTTCGTCGACGGCGCCGAGGACGGCGAGGCGGCCGAGGATGCGCCAGCGCAGTTCGGGGTCGAGGGCGGGGCCGCCGGGGACGGTGTCGTCGGCGAGCCAGGCTGCGATGGTGTCGGGCTGGGTGGCGCTGCCGATGAGGGTGCGTACGGCGGTCAGCCGCATGCCGGGTTCCGTGCCGTCCTCGGTGCGGCGCAGCAGGTCGCGGGCGATGGTGGTGAGGGTGGTGAGTGCGGCGGTGCGGTCTTCGGGGGCGAGGTGGCGGACGGCGATCTCGGTGCGGGCGAAGGCGAGGACGCCTTGGACGATGGCGAGGTCGTGTTCGGCGGGGAGGTGGGCTTCGGCGGTGGTCAGGTAGTCCCGGGGGTCGAGTTCGCCGTCGCGGACCATGTCGCGCAGGCAGTTCCAGACGACGGCCCGGGTGAGGGCTTCGGGGATGCCGGACAGGCCGCGCAGGACCGTTTCGAGGGAGGTTTCGTCGAGGCGGATCTTGGCGTAGGTGAGGTCGGCGTCGTTGAGGAGGAGCAGGGCGGGGCGGGTGCCGCTGGTGGAGACGACCTCGTCGGAGGGGACGTCGAGGTCGAGGAGTTCGCGTAGTTCCAGGGTGTGGCCGTCGGCGGGGTCGCGGTCGTAGACGCCGACGGCGATGTGGTGGGGGCGGCTGCCGTCGCGGTCGATGGTGAGGGTCCAGCCGGCGGTGCCGTGGGGGGCGTCTTCGATGCGGGGGGTGAGGGTGTCGATGCCGGTGGTGCGCAGCCATGCGTCGGCCCAGGCGCGGACGTCGCGTCGGGTGTGGGCGGCGAGGGAGTCGATGAAGTCGGCGAGGGAGGCGTTGGCGAACTTGTGGCGGGCGAAGTGGGTGTTGATGCCGGCCAGGAAGTCTTCTTCGCCGAGCCAGGCGACGAGTTGGCGGAGGGCGGAGGCGCCCTTGGCGTAGGAGATGCCGTCGAAGTTGAGGAGTGCGGAGGCGGTGTCGGGGACGTCTTCGGGGGCGACGGGGTGGGTGGAGGGTCGCTGGTCGGCTTCGTAGCCCCAGGGTTTGCGGGTGACGCCGAAGGCGGTCCAGGTGTCGGTGAAGCGGGTGGCTTCGGTGAGGGTCTGGTAGCCCATGTATTCGGCGAAGGATTCGTTGAGCCAGATGTCGTCGAACCAGGCGAGGGTGACGAGGTCGCCGAACCACATGTGGGCCATTTCGTGGGCGATGACCATGGCGCGGGACTGGCGTTCGGTGTCGGTGACGGCGGAGCGGTAGATGAATTCGTCGCGGAAGGTGACGAGGCCGGGGTTTTCCATGGCGCCGGCGTTGAATTCGGGGACGAAGGCCTGGTCGTAGGAGTCGAAGGGGTAGGGCTCGGTGAATTTGGTCTGGTAGCGGTCGAAGCAGGCTGTGGTGATGGAGAGGATTTCGTCGGCGTCGGCGTCCAGGTGGGGGGCGAGGGACTGGCGGCAGTGGATGCCGAAGGGGAGTCCGGCGTGCTGGGTGGTCACGCTGTGCCAGGGGCCTGCGGCGACGGCGGCGAGGTAGGTGGAGATGAGGGGGGTGGGGGCGGACTGCCAGATGCCGGCGCCGTCGGAGTCGCGGTCGGCGAGGCGGGTGGTGATTCCGTTGGCGAGGACGGTCCAGTGTGCGGGGGCGGTGACGGTGAACTGGAAGACGGCCTTGAGGTCGGGCTGGTCGAAGGCGGGCAGGACGCGCTGGACGTCGTCGAGGAACATCTGGCTGTAGACGTACGTCTCGCCGTCGGCGGGGTCGGTGAAGCGGTGGAGGCCTTCGCCGGTGTGGGAGTAGCGCATGCGGGCGTCGATGCGCAGCTCGTGGTCGCCGGGGGTGAGGGTGAGGGGGAGGCGGTTGTCGTCGAGGGCCGCCGGGTCGAGGGGGTGGCCGTCGAGGGTGGCGGAGCGCAGTTCTTCGGGCTTGAGTTCGACGAAGGTGTCGCCGGTGGTGCGGGCGGTGAACCGGATGGTGGTGGCGGAGTCGAAGGTGTCGTCGCCGGTGGTGAGGTCGAGGCGGACGGCGTAGTCGTGGACGTCGAGGAGCTGGGCTCGGAGCTGCGCTTCGTTGCGCGTCAGTGCGGACATGGGGCCCATGCTGCCGCAGTGGGCGGCCGGACCCCTTGTGTCGTCAGTCTTCGCCGGCGGCGATGGTCTCGTGGTGGCGGATGACCTCGGCGATGATGAAGTTGAGGAGCTTCTCGGCGAAGGCGGGGTCGAGCTTGGCGTTCTCGGCGAGCTGGCGGAGTCGGGCGATCTGGCTGGCTTCGCGGCCCGGGTCGGCGGGGGGCAGCTGGTGGCGGGCCTTGAGGTGGCCGACCTGCTGGGTGCACTTGAAGCGTTCGGCGAGCATGTGGACCACGGCCGCGTCGATGTTGTCGATGCTGTCGCGCAGGCGGGCGAGTTCGGCGGTGACGTTCTCGTCGATGCCGTCGGCGGCGGCCGTGTCGCTGCCCGGGCCGTTGTCGTGGTCGCTGTGGTTCATGGTTGTCGAGAATACGTGGCGCGGGGCCGCAGGTCGCGGGGCAGTCGGCCTGTGAGACGGGGTGGGTGGGCGGCCGGTCCGGAGGCGGTTCGCGGCGGGGCGGGGGGGGGCCTTTCAACCGTGGGGGGGGGGCCTGCGTCTTCCCGTGGGGGGTGGGTGCTCGGCTGGGCCGCGCTGTCGGCCTGCGCCTGGTAGGGGGTGTCGTCGAAGTGGCGTCGGCCGCCCGTGAGGGCGGGGGTGGCGGGGTCCGGTGCGTGCGCTCGCAAGGCGCAGGAGGGAGTCGACGCGGGCGTCGGCGACCGACGACGACGCGGCGAGCGTGCGTGCCGGACCCCGCCACCCAGACGGGACTTCGACGACACGCCCTGGGGGCGGCGTGGGGTTCGGCCCGCTTGCGTACGGGAGGTGCGTCGGGGTGGTGGCGGGTGTGGCTCGTCCTCCCGGCCGGTTCGTGCGGGGCCGGGAGGACGAGGGGGTGGGTGCGGGGGTGGGGCTACAGGGTGGCCGCGGCGCTCTTGATCTGGGCGGCGAAGGTGGAGACCTCGGTGTAGACGCCCGGGTAGTCGGGGCGGGCGCAGCCGATGCCCCAGCTGACGATGCCGACCTGGATCCAGGCTCCGGCGTTGTCGCGGCGGAACATGGGGCCGCCGGAGTCGCCCTGGCAGGTGTCGACGCCGCCCTGGCCGAGGCGGCCGGCGCAGATCTCCTCGCCGGGGACGAGGTCGCTGTAGGCGGCACCGCAGTCGGCGTCGGAGACGAAGGGGACGGTGGCCTTCATGAGGTAGCGCTGCTGGCTGCCGCCTTCGCGGGTGGCGCCCCAGCCGGCGACGGTGAAGGTGCCGTTGTCGTAGGCCTTGGTCTCGGCGATCTTGAGGGTGGGCAGGTTGACGGGTTTGGCGAGCTTGATCAGGGCCCAGTCCTTGCCGGTGCCGTTGTAGCCGGGGGCGCGCAGGACCTTGGTGGACTTGACCTTGATGGCGCTGGAGCTGTTGAGGTCGACGACTCCGGCGGTGGCGGTGATGGAGGTGTTGTTGCCGGAGCCGTTCACGCAGTGGGCGGCGGTGAGGACGATCTGCTGGGTGTAGAGGGCGCCGCCGCAGCCCATGGAGAGGCGCACCATGAAGGGGAACTCTCCCTGGGCGGCTCGGGTGCCGCCTACGACGGGTGCGGTGCCGGCGGAGGCGGTGCCGGGCTGGAGGCTGACGGCTGCGAGGGCGACGGCGCCGACGGCGAGGGTGCGCTTCATGAATCGCACGAGGCTGGTCACAGTCAACACACTGCCTTTCGTGGGGGGTTGGGCCGTGCGTGTCATCGGGGAATGACGGGTCCATGACACATCAGAAGGATGGCGGCCAACAAGAAGGCAGTTTCGGCCAACTCCGGGCACAGCAACAGGGATTGCGGTAAGGAGCACCCGATGAAGGAGAACCGCGGGCGGAGCGGCGCCGTCGAGCACGGATTTCCGCACCTGGCGACCGTGCGCGCCGCGATCACCGCGCTCTTCCGGCGCCTGTCGGCGGACGGGGTCCGCGCCTACGCCACGAGCCTGTCCCCCGCCGACGCGGCCTTCGACGCCTCCGACGACCTGCACCTGGGGGCGCAGCGGGTGGCCTCGGCCGTGGTGCGCGCGCTGCGGCTGCCCGACGCGCGGATGGTGGTCGCCTTCCGCCCGATGGAGGAGGCGGCGACGGTGGAACTGGCCGCTGGGCCCGAGTACTTCGTCGAGGTCAACGACCGTTTCCGCACCCACCGGCGGGATCTGGCGGCCGCCCTGTCGCACGAGGCCGCCCATGTGCTGCTGCACCGACTGGAACTCGTCTTCCCCGATCCGGCGGAGAACGAGATCCTCACGGACACCGCCGCCGCCTACCTGGGGGCGGGCTGGCTGCTCCTCGACGCCTACCGGGAGGACGCGCTCACCCGCCAGAGGTTCGGCTACCTGACGCCGGAGGAGTTCGGCTACGTCCTGGCCAAGCGGGCGGTGCTGTTCGGCGAGGATCCGTCCACGTGGTTCACCAGCCCCCAGGCGTACGAGGCCTACGTGCGCGGGAGCGCGCTGGCGGCCCGGGACCTGCGCCGGGCCCCGCTCGCCGCGGCCGGCCCGGGGGCGCGGCGGCGGTACGCGAGGGCGCGCCGCGGCGGGGGCGTCCCGGCGGACGGGTCGGCGTACCGCTTCGAGCGCGAGGGGTCCGGCCCGGGGCTGCGGGTCAGCTTCCCGTGCCCGGTGTGCGAGCAGCGGGTGCGGGTGCCGGTGGGCGGGCGGCTGCGGGCGCGGTGCGGCCTGTGCCGCTCGGTGCTGGACTGCGACACGTAGAGGTTGCCCCGGGGCGTCGGGGACGGACCCGGGCCCGGTCCGCCCGCATATGGCTTGATCGTTCACCGATCGGCCGCGAAAAGTTTCCTACCGGCCAGTAGACATGGCTGGTGTTCTCGCCAACTCTGGTCACGTCCATGTCAAGTTGCGACCGAGGAGCACCCCCCATGCGCAGTTCCCGCCGCATCCGCACGCCCCGTACCGCCGCCGTCGGCGTGGCCGCGGCCGCCGCCCTCCTGACGCTCGTTCCGGCCACCGCCGCCCAGGCGGCCCCGGCCGCCGCGCCCGCGCCCGTCTCCGCACCGGCGACCGCCGCCACCGCCGCCACGACCGCGACCGCGTCCGCGCCGGGCGGCAACGCGGCGATACTCGGCATCGACTACGCCGCCTGGCAGCGGGAGGTGGCCGCCATCGTCGACGCGGCCCGCCCCGCCATCGAGCAGCGCATCGCGAACTCGCCGGCCGGCGAGAAGCCGGCCCTCGTCCTCGACATCGACAACACGTCGCTGGAGACCGACTTCCACTGGTTCTGGACCTATCCGACCCCCGCGATCAGCAAGGTGCGCGCCCTGACCCAGTACGCGCACGCGCGCGGTGTCGCCGTCTTCTTCGTCACGGCCCGCCCGGGCATCATCCACTCCCTCACCGACTACAACCTCAAGGCCGTCGGCTACCCGGTGTCCGGGCTCTACGTCCGCGACCTGCCCGACCTCTTCGAGGAGGTCAGCGCCTACAAGACGGCCAAGCGGGCGGAGATCGAGGCGCGCGGCTACACGATCATCGCGAACATCGGGAACAGCCCGACCGACCTGGTCGGCGGTCACGCCGAGCGCACCGTGAAGCTCCCGGACTACAACGGCAAGCTCTCCTGACGCGGCGGCGGGAACCGTCCCCGGTTCCCGCCCCACGCGCCGCCCGTCGCGCCGCCTCCGGAGCGTCCTTCGTGCGGTGCCGCGCAACTTCCCCCACAACAAATGGCCTAACTGCGGTTCAGCGGGTGGGCCCAGCGGGTAGTGATACCTCAACGCACCGACGAAGACTCGGGCCCGACCCCTCGCCAGGGGGCCGGGCCCGCTTCCGTCTGCTCAGCGCGAGCCGTACGCCGGCAGCGGCGGCTCGGCCGCGGCCAGCAGCTTCAGCGCCGCCTCGCCCGCCTCCGCCGGGGTCCACCGCGCGCCCCGGTCCGCCGTGGGGCCCGGCCGCCAGCCCTCCATGACGGTGATCCGGCCGCCTTCGGTCTCGAAGACCCGGCCGGTGACCCCGGCGGAGGCGTCCGCGCCGAGCCACACCACGAGCGGGGAGACGTTCTCGGGTGCCATCGCGTCGAAGCCGCCGTCCTCGGGGGCGGCCATGGTCTGCGCGAAGGCCTGTTCCGTCATGCGGGTCCGGGCGGCCGGGGCGATGGCGTTGACCTGGACTCCGTACCGGCCCGTCTCCGCCGCCGCGACCAGGGTCAGGCCGAGGATGCCCGCCTTGGCCGCGCTGTAGTTGCCCTGGCCGACGGAGCCCAGCAGTCCCGCCCCGGAGGAGGTGTTGACGACCCGGGCGGCCACCGGGCGGCCGGCCTTGGCCTCCGCCCGCCACCAGGCGGCCGCCGACCGCAACGGCAGGAAGTGCCCCTTCAGGTGGACCCGTACGACCGCGTCCCAGTCGTCCTCGTCCAGGTTCACCAGCATCCGGTCCCGCAGGAATCCGGCGTTGTTGACCAGTGTGTCGAGGCGGCCGAAGGCGTCGACGGCGGCCTCCACCAGGGAGTCCGCGCCCCGCGCGGTCGCTACGTCCCCGCCGTGGGCCACGGCCTCGCCGCCCAGCGCCTCGATCTCCCGGACCACCTGCGCCGCCGGGCTCTGCGGCCCGGGCAGTCCGTCCAGTTCCACGCCGAGGTCGTTGACGACGACCTTCGCCCCCTCCGCGGCGAAGGCCAGCGCGTGGGCCCGACCCAGCCCCCGCCCCGCGCCCGTCACGATCACGACCCGGCCCTCGCACAGTCCCGCCATCTCAGCTCCCCTTGTTGACAGTTGCCGCGTCCAGAAAGGCAGGGCGCTCCCCGCCGCCGTGCACCAGCAGGGCTGCCCCGCTCACGTACCGCGCCCGGTCGGAGGCGAGGAAGACCGCCGCGTCGCCGACCTCGTCCGGTTCGGCGAGCCGGCCCAGCGGGACGGTCGCGCCGACCGCCTCGATCCCGGCTTCGTCGCCGTAGTGCAGGTGCGCGAGTTCGGTCCGCACCATGCCGAGGACCAGCGAGTTCACCCGTACCTCGGGTGCCCATTCGACGGCCATGGACCGGGCCAGGCTCTCCAGGCCGGCCTTGGCCGCCCCGTAGGCGGCCGTCCCCGGCGAGGGGCGGGTCCCGCTCACGCTGCCGATCATCACGACCGAGCCCCCGGTCCGCCTGAGCCAGGGGTGGGCCGCCAGCGAGGCCGTCAGCGGGGCGAGCAGGTTGAGCTCGACGACCCGTGCGTGGCGTTCGGCGCCGCCCTCGCCGAGCAGCCGGTACGGGGTCCCGCCCGCGTTGTTGACCAGGCAGTCGAGCCGCCCGTACCGGTCGCCGACCGCGTCGAAGAAGTCCCGTACGGCGCCGGTGTCACGCAGGTCGAGCGCGGTGAAGGACGCCTCGCGGCCGTCCGCCGACACCGGTCCGTCCGGTGGCCGGCGGGCGCACACGACGACCTCCGCGCCGGCCTGCAGGAACGAGCGGGCGATCCCGGCGCCGACGCCCCTGGTTCCGCCGGTGACGACGACAACCCTCCCGTCGAGCTCCATGGGCTGCTACCTTCCTCACCTAACAAATGTTTGGTGGAAAGGTAGCTGATCCTGTCATGGGTGTCTCCACCTCCCGCCCGGACAAGGGCGTCGCACTGGTCACGGTCGATTTCCCGCCCGTCAACGCGCTGCCCGTACAGGGCTGGTACGACCTCGCCGACGCCCTGCGGTCGGCGGGCCGGGACCCCGAGGTCCGGTGCGTGGTCCTCGCCGCCGACGGCCGCGGCTTCAACGCGGGCGTCGACATCAAGGAGATGCAGCGCGACACCGGCCACACGGCCCTCATCGGCGCCAACCGGGGCTGCTACGAGGCGTTCGCCGCCGTCTACGAGTGCGAGGTGCCCGTCGTCGCGGCCGTGAACGGCTTCTGCCTGGGCGGCGGCATCGGCCTGGCCGGCAACGCCGACGCGATCGTCGCCTCCGACGACGCCGTCTTCGGCCTGCCCGAGCTGGACCGGGGCGCCCTGGGCGCCGCCACCCATCTGGCCCGGCTGGTCCCCCAGCACCTGATGCGCGCCCTCTACTACACCTCGCGCACCGCGACCGCCGCCGAACTGCACGCCCACGGCTCGGTCTGGAGGGTGGTCCCGCGCGAGGTGCTGCGCGGCGCCGCCCTGGAGCTGGCCGCCGAGATCGCGAAGAAGGACGGCTGCCTGATCCGGCTGGCGAAGGCGGCCATCAACGGGATCGACCCGGTGGACGTGCGCCGCAGCTACCGCTTCGAGCAGGGCTTCACCTTCGAGGCCAACCTCAGCGGGGTGGCCGACCGGGTCCGCGACACCTTCGGGAAGGGAGAGCGCGCATGAGCGACAAGACCATGACCGCCGAAGAGGCGGTCGGGCAGCTGCGCAGCGGGATGACCCTCGGGATCGGCGGCTGGGGGTCCCGGCGCAAGCCGATGGCCCTGGTCAGAGCGCTGCTCCGGTCGGAGATCACCGATCTCACCGTGATCTCGTACGGCGGCCCGGATGTCGGCATGCTGGCGGCCGCGGGCCGGATCCGCCGGCTCGTCGCCCCCTTCGCCACCCTCGACTCCATCGCGCTGGAGCCGCATTTCCGGGCCGCCCGGGAGCGGGCCGCCTTCACGCTCACCGAGTACGACGAGGCCATGTTCATGTGGGGCCTGCACGCCGCCGCAAACCGGCTGCCCTTCCTCCCGGTCCGCGCCGGCCTCGGATCCGACGTCATGCGGGTCAACCCGGAACTGCGGACGGTCACCTCCCCCTACGGCGACGGCGAGGAACTCGTCGCCGTCCCCGCCCTGCGCATGGACGCCGCCCTGGTCCACCTCAACCGCGCCGACCGCCTCGGCAACGCCCAGTACCTGGGCCCGGACCCGTACTTCGACGACCTGTTCTGCGAGGCCGCCGACGCCGCCTACGTCTCCTGCGAGCAGCTGGTCGAGACCGCCGAGCTCGCCAAGGCCGGCCCGCCGCAGTCGCTCCTGGTCAGCCGGCACTCCGTCACCGGGGTGGTGGAGGCCCCGAACGGCGCGCACTTCACCTCCTGCGCCCCCGACCACGGCCGCGACGAGGCTTTCCAGAAGCTGTACGCGAGGACCCCCTGGCCCGAGTTCTCGGCACGCTTCCTGACCGGGGCGGGCGAGCAGGACTACCAGTCGGCCGTCCGGACCTGGCACGAGGAGCAGCAGTGACCACGACGCCCGCAGGCACCGACCGGTCCACCGGAACCGGCGGAGCCACCCGTGCCGAGTACTGCGTGATCGCGTGCGCCGAGGCCTGGCGCGGCGACGGCGAGGTGCTCGCCAGCCCGATGGGCCTGATCCCCTCCATCGGGGCCCGGCTCGCGAAGCGGACCTTCTCCCCCGACCTGCTGCTGACGGACGGCGAGGCCATGCTCGTCGGGCTCGACGGCACGCCCGAGGGCTGGCTACCGTACCGGCGCCACCTGGCCATGGTCACCGGCGGCAGGCGGCACGTGATGATGGGCGCGAGCCAGATCGACCGGTTCGGCAACCAGAACATCTCCTGCATCGGCGACTGGGAGCGGCCGGCCCGCCAGCTGCTGGGTGTGCGCGGGGCTCCCGTCAACACCCTCAACAACCCGGTGAGTTACTGGATCCCGAAGCACTCGGCGCGGGTCTTCGTCGAGCGCGTCGACATGGTCTGCGGCGTCGGCCACGACCGGGCCGCCGAGGCGGGGGTGGCCCGTTTCCACCGGCTGCCCCGGGTGGTCAGCGATCTGGGTGTCTTCGACTTCGCCGGCCCCGGCCACTCCATGCGGCTGGCTTCCCTGCACCCCGGGGTCACCGTCGAGCAGGTCCGGGCGGCGACCGGTTTCGAGCTGGCGCTGCCCGAGGAGGTCCCGTACACGCGGGAGCCGACCGAGGAGGAACTGCGGCTGATCCGCGAGGTGATCGACCCGCAGGGGTTGCGCGACCGGGAAGTGCGGGGCTGATCCGGTGGAGACGGCGTTCACGGAACTGGTCGGGGTCGAGCACCCCGTCGTGCAGACGGGCATGGGCTGGGTCGCCGGGCCCCGCCTGGTGTCGGCCGTGGCGCGGGCGGGCGCGCTGGGCATCCTGGCCTCCGCGACGATGACGACGGAGCAGCTGCGGGCGGCGGTCCGCGAGGTGCGCTCCCGCGTGCCGGAGGGGACGCCTTTCGGGGTCAACCTGCGTGCGGACGCCGGGGACGCCCCCGAGCGCGTCCGGCTGATCATCGACGAGGGGGTGCGGGTGGCGTCCTTCGCGCTCGCGCCCTCGCGGGAGCTGATCGGCCGGCTGAAGGACGCGGGCGTGGTCGTCATCCCGTCGATCGGGGCACGCAGGCATGCCGAGAAGGTGGCCGCCTGGGGCGCGGACGCGGTGATCGTGCAGGGCGGCGAGGGCGGCGGGCACACCGGCGACGTGGCCACCACCGTGCTGCTGCCGCAGGTCGTGGACGCGGTGGACATCCCGGTCGTCGCGGCGGGCGGGTTCCGCGACGGCCGCGGCCTGGTGGCGGCCCTGGCGTACGGGGCGTCGGGCATCGCCATGGGCACGCGGTTCCTGCTGACCTCGGACTCGACCGTGCCGGACGCGGTGAAGGCCGAGTACCTGAAGGCGACGGTCCGGGACGTGACCGTCACCACGGCCGTCGACGGCCTCCCGCACCGCATGCTGCGTACGGAGCTGGTCGCCTCCCTGGAGCGTGCCGGTCGGGCCCGGGCGCTGGTCCGGGCGGTCCGGCACGCGGCGGGCTTCCGGAAGCTGTCGGGTCTGGGCTGGTCGCAGATGGTCCGCGACGGCCTGGCGATGAAGCACGGCAAGGACCTGTCCTGGAGCCAGGTGCTGCTCGCCGCGAACACTCCGATGCTCCTCAGGGCGTCCATGGTCGAGGGCCGTACGGATCTCGGCGTCATGGCGTCGGGCCAGGTCGCGGGGGTGATCGACGACCTCCCGTCCTGTGCGGAGCTCGTCTGCCGCGTCATGGCCGAGGCCCACTGCGTGCTGGACCGCCTCCAGGGATCCCGCGAGCCGCACGCACCGCACGCACCCCACAAGCCGCACGGACCGCACTCGCTCGACGCCCTGCCACCACCAGGGTGATCCCCCTTCTCCGTCACAGGAGTCGCCCCCATGAGCCGTGTCAGTATCCGCAGAGGGGCCGCGGCGGCCGTCGCCGCCCTCGCCCTCGCCGCCCTGCCGTCCGCCGCGCACGCGGCGCCCGTACCCGGAGCCCGGGCCGACGCCCGGCATCACCACCACCAGCAGCAGCAGCAAGCCGAAACGATTCGCCAGATCGTCCTCCAAGGCGCCGTCAACGTCCGCGACCTCGGCGGTTACCGCACCTGGACGGGCGGCGAAGTCCGCCAGGGGCTCGTCTACCGCTCCGACGCACTGGGCAAGCTGACCGACACCGACGTCACCACCGTCTCCGGTCTCGGCCTCACGAAGGTCGTCGACTTCCGCATCCCGACAGAGGTCCAGTACGACGGCGCCGACCGGCTGCCTCCCGGCCTCTCCCCCACCGCACGCCCGGTCAGCGACCTCGGCCTCTACGGGACCCTCGTCACGGCGATCGGCAGCGGGGACCCCGTCACCCAGGAGCAGATGCTCGGCGGCGGCCGCGCCGAGGCGTACATGCGCGACATCTACCGCACCTTCGTGACCAGCCCCGAGAACCGGGCGCAGTTCGCGGCGACCCTGCGGGACCTCGCGGACGGCCGGCAGGGCCCGGTCCTGTACCACTGCACGTCCGGCAAGGACCGGACGGGCTGGATGAGTTACGTGCTGCTGCGCGCCCTCGCCGTCCCCGAGGACGCCGCCGAGCGCGACTACCTGGCGTCGAACACCTTCCGTGCCGCCTACGACGCCAGGGTGCGGGCGGGCCTGAAGCAGTCGGGTCGGATGCAGAACCCGGACCTGCTGATCCCGCTCCAGGAGGTCCGCCAGGACTACCTGGACTCGGCGACGGCGCAGTTGGAGGCCGACTACGGCGGCTTCTACGGCTACCTGACCCGGGGGCTCGGCCTGGACCTGTGGACGCTGGCGAAGCTCCAGGACAAGCTGGTCCGCTAGCGGAACACCCGGTCGAACGGCGAAGCCGGGCGGCGCGTGCTGCGCCGCCCGGCTTCGGTGCGTGTGGGTGGTGGTGCCGGTCAGACCGCCCGGCGGCGGCCCTGGCCGCCGGTGCCGACCCGGCTGCGGGCGGAGGCAGCGGCGGCGCCGCCGCCGGAGCCGCCTGCGCCGCGTCGGCCGCGCTCGCCGGAGCCGCCGGCCGAGCTGCCCTGTCCGCCCTGACCGCCGCGGCGGGCCTGGCCCGAGCCCGCCGGGGCCTGCCCGGAGCCCGCGCCGGAACGGCGGGGCCTGCCGCCGGCCGCCGGGGCGCCGCCGGTGGCGGAGCCGCCGCGCCCGCCGCCCGAGCCCGAGCGGCGGCGCGAGCCGGAGCCCGAACCGGAGCCGGCCCCGCTGCGCGCCTTCGGCGCGGGCTGCTGGGGGACCTCCAGCACCACCGGGATGCCCGAGGGCTCCTTGGCGCCGGTCAGCCGGGCCAGTTCCTCGTCGGAGGACTTGATCTGCGCGGTGCGCGGGGAGATCCCGGCGTCCGACATCAGCCGGGTCATGTCCCGCTTCTGGTCGGGCAGGACCAGGGTGACCACGCTGCCGGACTCGCCGGCGCGGGCGGTACGGCCGCCGCGGTGCAGGTAGTCCTTGTGGTCGGTGGGCGGGTCCACGTTGACGACGAGGTCGAGGTCGTCGATGTGGATGCCGCGCGCCGCGACGTTCGTCGCGATCAGCGCGGTGACCTCGCCCGTCTTGAACCAGTCCAGGGTGCGGTTGCGCTGTGGCTGCGAGCGGCCGCCGTGCAGGCCGGAGGCGCGCACGCCGTCGGCGAGGAGCTTCTTGACCATGCGGTCCACACCGCGCTTGGTGTCGACGAACATGATCACCCGGCCGTCGCGAGCGGCTATACGCGTCGCCACGGCCTTCTTGTCGGTCTCGTCCATGACGTACAGGACGTGGTGCTCCATGGTGGTGACCGCGCCGGCCGACGGGTCGACGGAGTGGCCGACCGGGTCGGTCAGGAACATCTTGACGAGCTTGTCGATGTTCTTGTCGAGGGTCGCCGAGAACAGCATGGTCTGGCCGCCGGGCTCGACCTGCTTGAGCAGCGCGGTGACCTGCGGCATGAAGCCCATGTCGGTCATCTGGTCGGCCTCGTCGAGGACGGTGATCGACACCTGCGAGAGGTCCGCGTCCCCGCGGTCGATGAGGTCCTTCAGACGGCCGGGGGTGGCGACGAGCACCTCGGCGCCGCGGCGCAGGGCGCCGGACTGCCGGTTGATCGACATGCCGCCGACGACGGTGGCGATGCGCAGGTTGACGGCCGTGGCGTACGGGGCCAGGGAGTCGGTCACCTGCTGCGCGAGCTCGCGGGTCGGTACGAGGACCATCGCGAGTGGCGCCTTCGGCTGCGCGCGGCGGCCGGCGGTGCGGGCCAGCAGTGCCAGGCCGAAGGCGAGGGTCTTGCCGGAGCCGGTGCGACCGCGGCCGAGGAGGTCGCGGCCGGCGAGCGAGTTCGGCAGGGTCGCGGCCTGGATGGGGAACGGCTCGGTGACGCCCTGGGCTGCGAGGGTCTTCAGCAGCGCCTCGGGCATGTCCATGTCCTCGAACGCGGCGACCGCCGGCAGTGCCGGGACGGTCGGCTCGGGCATGGTGAATTCCTGGGGCCGGGGGGCGGGGGCGGACTTCTGCCGTCCCGCACCAGCCTTCGGACGCCCCTGGGCCGCTCCTCGTCCCCGGGTGGGGCGGCGGCTGGGTCGTGCGGAGCTGGAGCTGGTCATGCGAGAAAGCCCTCCTGAAACCGGCAGGTAAAACAAAGGTCGAGACAGCAGACAAGCCGGGGCCCGCACCTCTCGGTGCGGACCCCGGCATGCTGAAGGAATTAGGCGGGGATGATGTTCTCCGCCTGGGGGCCCTTCTGGCCCTGCGTCACGTCGAAGGACACGCGCTGGCCCTCGGTGAGCTCACGGAAGCCCTGGGTGGCGATGTTCGAGTAGTGGGCGAACACGTCCGGACCGCCACCGTCCTGCTCGATGAAGCCGAAGCCCTTTTCCGAGTTGAACCACTTCACGGTGCCAAGTGCCATTTTAAATCTCCTGAATAGGCGGCAAGGGCCCCATCCGGAGATTCCGGCAAAACAATAAAAGCGCCTGAGGAACATTCCCGTCAGGCGCACATAAAGTTCATGGGTACCACAACTGCAACGGTCACTAACCTAGCACACCTCGGCGCCGAGGTGTGGACGGCCGGGTGTGACGTCCGTCCGGCGTGGTATCGGAAGTCCCTGGTGGTGGGCTCCCGCGCCTGCTTTGATCATGGGATGGCAGCGATCAGAGAGCCCTGGGGGCTCAGTGTGCTCGGCGCGGGCAGCGTGTCCGCCGAACCCAGTCTCGCCTTCGTCGACCTCGCGGTCGACCTCGTCGCCCCGACGCCGAAGGTGGCCTTCGCCGAGGCGGGGGCGGCGGTGGCGCGGCTGCGGGAGACCCTGCGGGAGCACGGCATACCGGACGCGGACGTCTCCGGCTCCCGGCTCCGGCTGACTTCGCAGTACAGCGGGTACGGGGCGGATCGGACTTTCCTCGGCTACAGCTGCGAGGCGAGGTACACGGTGCAGACGGAGGCGCTCGACCGGCTGGAACTGCTGATCCAGGACGCGGTCACGGCCGGAGCGAACCGGGTCGACGACGTCCGCTTCGAGGTGCGGGACAAGCCCGCGATGCGCGACGAGGCACGGGCCCGCGCGGTCGAGGCAGCCCGCCGCAAGGCCGAGGTGTACGCGCAGGCCTGCGGGATCGAGCTGGGGGCGGTGATCCACATCGAGGACGTGAACCCGGAGTCGGTCGGCGGCCACGGCCGCGGCGCCGTCCACGCGGACCACGAGCACGACGGCACCCTCTCGCCGGGCTCGGTGCGTGTCGACGCCGCGGTCCTCCTCGGCTTCGCCCTGCCGTCCGCCTCCTGACACCCGCCGCGGGGGCGGCCGGACGGCCGGCGGCTACAGGCGTTCGATGATCGTCACGTTGGCCTGGCCGCCGCCCTCGCACATCGTCTGGAGGCCGAACCGGCCGCCGGTGCGCTCCAGTTCGTGCAGGAGGGTGGTCATGAGCCTGACTCCGGTGGCGCCCAGCGGGTGGCCCAGTGCGATGGCGCCGCCGTTGGCGTTGACGCGTTCGGGGTCGGCGCCGGTCTCCTTCAGCCAGGCCAGGACCACCGGGGCGAACGCCTCGTTGATCTCCACCAGGTCGATGTCCGCCAGGGACATGCCGGTCTTCTTCAGCGCGTACGCCGTCGCCGGGATGGGCGCGGACAGCATGCGGATGGGGTCCTCGCCGCGGACCGAGAGGTGGTGGATGCGGGCCCGTGGCCGCAGGCCGTGTTCGCGGACGGCGTGCTCGGAGGCGATCAGCATGGCCGCGGCGCCGTCGGAGACCTGGGAGGAGACGGCGGCGGTGATGGTGCCGCCCTCGACGACCGGTTTCAGCGCCGCCATCTTCTCCAGGGTGGTGTCCCGGCGCGGGCCCTCGTCCGCGGTGATGTCGCCGTGGGCCACGATCTCGCGGTCGAAGCGGCCCTCGTCCGCGGCGCGTACGGCCCGCTGGTGGGAGCGGAGCGCGTACTCCTCCATGTCGCGGCGGGAGATCCCCCACTTCCGGGCGATGAGCTGGGCGCCGTGGAACTGGTTGACGGGGGCGTCGCCGTACCGGGCGCGCCAGCCGGCGGATCCCGCGTAGGGGCCCTCGGTGAGGCCTAGCGGTTCGGCCGCCTGCCGTGAGGCGAAGGCGATCGGGATCATCGACATGTTCTGGGTGCCTCCGGCGACGACGAGGTCCTGGGTACCGGAGAGCACGCCCTGCGCGGCGAAGTGCACGGCCTGCTGGGAGGAGCCGCACTGGCGGTCGACGGTGACGCCGGGGACCTCCTCGGGCAGGCCGGCGGCGAGCCAGGCGGTGCGGGCGATGTCCCCGGCCTGCGGTCCGACGGTGTCGAGGCAGCCGAAGACCACGTCCTCGACGGCGGCCGGGTCCACCCCGGTGCGCGTCACGAGTGCTCGGAGGACGTGCGCGCCGAGGTCGGCCGGGTGGACGGCGGACAGGCCGCCCCCGCGCCGCCCGACGGGGGTGCGTACGGCGTCGACTATGTAGGCCTCGGGCATCGGGACTCCTCGGACGGTCGGGGCGGTCGGGTGGTCGGGCTGCCAGGTGGTCGGACTGCCGGGTGGTCGGGGCTGTCAGGCGGGGCGCAGGGCGATCCCGTCCAGGACCATCGACAGGTACTGGCGGGCGATCTCGTCGGGGCTGTGCTGTCCGCCCGGCCGGTACCAGGAGGCCGCCACCCACACCGTGTCGCGGACGAAGCGGTAGGTGAGGCGGATGTCGAGGTCGGCCCGGAAGACCTTGGCGGCGACGCCGCGTTCCAGCGTCCCCAGCCAGGCTTTCTCGAACTTCACCTGCGAGTCGGACAGGTAGTGGAAGCGGGGCTGGGTGGAGAGGGTGCGCGATTCCTTCTGGTAGATCGCGACGGCGGCGCGGTGCCGGTCGATCTCGCGGAAGGACTCGGTGACGAGGGCCTCGATGGTCTCCCTGGGGCCGAGTCCGGCGGCGAGGACGGCGTCGTAGCCGTCCCACAGCTCGGTCAGGAAGGCGGAGAGGATCTCGTCGAGCATCGATTCCTTGGAGTCGAAGTGGTAGTAGAGGCTGCCGGCGAGCATCCCGGCGGCGTCGGCGATCTTGCGGACGGTGGTGGCGTTGTAGCCCTGTGCGGCGAAGACCTCGGCGGCGGTGTCGAGGAGTTCGCGGCGCCGCTCGGGCGAAGGCGTCACCTGCGGCTTCTTCTTGGCTGCGGGCTGGGCTGCGGGCTTGTTCGTGGGCACGGCTCCATTGTCGGGCTACGGGTGCCGGCTGCTGACGGACACCGTCTCGCCCGTCATGTACGACGAGTAGCCGCTGGCGAGGAAGACGATGACGTTGGCGACCTCCCAGGGTTCGGCGTACCGGCCGAAGGCCTCGCGGGCGGTGAGTTCGGCCAGGAGTTCCGCGCTGGTGACCTTCACCAGGTGGGGGTGCATGGCCAGGCTCGGCGCGACCGCGTTGACGCGTACGCCGAACTCCGCGGCCTCCAGGGCCGCGCAGCGGGTGAGTGCCATGACCCCGGCCTTGGCGGCGGCGTAGTGGCCCTGGCCGGCCTGGGCGCGCCATCCGACGACGGAGGCGTTGTTGACGACGACTCCGCCCGTCCCGGAGGCCTTGAAGGAGCGCAGGGCGGCGCGGGTGCAGCGGAAGGTGCCGTTCAGGGTGACGTCGAGGACGCGGGTCCACTGGTCGTCGGTCATGTCGACGAGGGTGGCGGTGCCGCCGAGTCCGGCGTTGTTGACGACGATGTCGAGGCTGCCGTGGGTCTGCTCGGCGAGCGCGAACAGGGCGCGTACCTGGTCCTCGTCGGTGACGTCGCAGGGCAGGGAGGTGACGCGGCCGGCGCCGAACTCGGCCGTGAGCGCGGCCTCGGTCTCCTTGAGCCGGCGGGCGTGGGCGTCGCCGATGACGATGCGGGCGCCCTCCTCCAGGAAGCGGCGGGCGGTGGCTCCGCCGATCCCGGCGCCGGCGGCGGCGGTGATGACGGCGGTGCGGTCCTGCAGCAGGTGGTGGCCGGCGGTGTACCGGGGCTCGTTCATGCGAACTCCTCGACGCTGCTCATGGCCGTACGTTAACCTACCAAACACTTGTTAGGGAAGTGACGGCGTTCGAGAGGCGGGCACCCGATGGACCTGACCCAGACGGCGGACGTGACGGCCTTCCGGGCCGACGCGCGCGCCTGGCTGGCCGACCACGTACCCGTCCGCCCACTGCCCTCGCTGGAGACGCGGGAGGGCTTCGCCGCGCACCGGGAGTGGGAGGCGCGGCTGTACGCGGACCGCTGGTCGGCGGTGTCCTGGCCCGAGGAGTACGGCGGCCGGGGCGTCGACCTGGTGCACTGGCTGGTCTTCGAGGAGGAGTACTGGGCGGCCGGCGCGCCCGGCCGGGTCTCGCAGAACGGCGTCAGCCTCCTCGCGCCGACGCTCTTCGACCACGCGACGCCCGAGCAGCGGGCGCGCGTGCTGCCGCCGATGGCGAGCGGCGAGGTGGTGTGGGCGCAGGCCTGGTCGGAGCCGGAGGCGGGCTCCGACCTGGCCTCGCTGACCTCGCGGGCGGTCCGGACGGAGGGCGGCTGGCTGCTGTCCGGGCAGAAGGCCTGGTCCTCGCGGGCCGCCTTCGCGGACCGGGCCTTCGGCATCTTCCGCACCGACCCGGACGCCCCGAAACCGCACCAGGGGCTGACGTACCTGATGTTCGACCTGCGGGCGCCAGGGGTCACGGTGCGGCCCGTCGGCCGCCTCGACGGCAAGCCGGCCTTCGCGGAGCTGTTCCTCGACGAGGTCTTCGTACCGGACGAGGACGTGATCGGGGAGCCGGGCCAGGGCTGGCGCATCGCGATGTCGACGACCGGCAACGAGCGCGGCCTGACCCTGCGCTCCCCCGGCCGGTTCCTGGCGGCGGCCGGCCGGCTGGCCGCGCTGTGGCGACAGCAGGGGGATCCGGCCGACACGGCCCTGCGCGACCGGGTGGCCGACGCGGTGGCCGGGGCGCGCGCCTACGAGCTGTTCACCTGGGCCGCGGCCTCCCGGTGCGCCGCGGGCGGGGCCGTCGGCGCGGAGTCCAGCCTGAACAAGGTGTTCTGGTCGGAGTACGACATCGCCCTGCACGAGACGGCGCTGGACCTGCTGGGCGCGGACGCCGAGCTCGCGGACGGGGAGTGGGCCGAGCCGTGGATCTTCTCGCTGGCCGGGCCGATCTACGCGGGTACGAACGAGATCCAGCGCGACATCATCGCCGAGCGGCTGCTCGGCCTCCCGAAGGGCCGCCGCTGATGCGTTTCCTGCCGACCGCCGAGCAGTCGGACTTCGCCCGTACGCTGCGCTCCCTGCTGGGCGCGGCGCAGGTCCCTACGGCCGTACGGGCCTGGGCGGACGGGGAGTACGGGCCGGGGCTGGCGCTGCGGTCCCGGCTCGCGGGGACGGGGCTGTTCGCGCTGGCCGTGCCGGAGGCGTACGAGGGGGCGGGCCTGCTTCCGCTGGAGCTGTCGCTGGGGTTCGTGGAGCTGGGCCGGGCGGGGGTGCCGGGGCCGGTGGTGGAGAGCGCCGCCGTGTGCGTGCTGCTGTCGGAGCTGGGGGACGATGCGCTCGCCAAGCGGTTCCTGCCGGGCCTGGCCGGGGGCGAGGCCTGGGCCACGCTGACCTTGCCGGGCGGGAGCGGCGGGGGCCCGTACGCGCTGGACGCGGACGCGGCGGCGTACTGCGTGACCGTGTCGGAGTCGGGCGAGCTGCGGACGGCCGCCGCGGGCGGGCCCTTGCGGTCGACGGATCCCGCCCGGCGGCTCTGCCTCCCCGTGCCGGCCGCGGGCGAGCCGCTCGCGGCGGGGCCGGCGGTGGCGCGGGCGGCCCGCGCGGCCGGGCTGTGGGCGCGGCTGCTGACGGCGGCCCAGTGCCTGGGCGTCGCCGAGGCCCTGCTGGAGCGGACGGTCGGGTACGTGAAGCAGCGCACGCAGTTCGGAGTGCCGATCGGGTCCTTCCAGGCGGTCAAGCACCGGCTGGCGGACACCCTGGTGGCGTTGGAGTTCGCCCGGCCGCTGCTGTGGGCGGCGGCGCTGTCGCCGGCCCCGGGCGAGGTGGCGGCGGCGAAGCTGCGCTGCGGGGAGGCGGCGTACCGGGCGGCGATGACGGCGCTCCAGCTCCACGGTGCGGTGGGCTACACCGAGGAGCTGGACCTGTCGCTGTGGCTGCGCAAGGCCCGGCCGCTTCGGGACGCGTGGGGTTCGCCGTCGGTGTGCCGGGCGGAGGTCCTGCGCTCGCTCACACCCGGGCGACGTGGAGGCTGACGACGTAGCTCTCCTCGACGGTGCCGTCGGGGAAGTGCGGGGCCAGCAGCTCCCGTTCGGCGGCGAGGTACGCGCGGGTGCCGGCCTCGCCCAGCATCAGGAAGGCGGAGTGGCTGGCGAGGTTGGCGAGGTGCGCGTCCAGCGGAACGCGCCGGGACCAGCGCACGGAGCGGGTGGCGAAGCCGCCGAGCCCGCGGGGCAGCGTACGGAAGCCACTGCCCTGGCCCGTCTGCCGCGACGGTCCTGCTTCCTTGGCCGGGTCCGCCTTCGCCTCGAAGAACTCGGCCAGGCGGGCCTCCTGTTCGGCGATCCAGGGGACGGTCGTGTCGGAGTCGTTCCACCAGATGGCGAGCGCACCGCCGGGGCGCAGCACCCGGCGGGCTTCGGGGACGGAGCGGGCCGGGTCGGTCCAGTGCCAGGCCTGGGCGTAGGTGAGGAGGTCGAAGGCGCCGGTGACCAGCGGTAGCCGGTTGCCGTCACCGCGCAGGACCGGGATGCGGGGGTGGGCCAGGCGCAGTTGCGCGGCCATCCCGTCCCCGGGTTCCACGGCGACGACGTCGGCTCCGCGCCGGTGCAGCAGGGCGGTGGCGATGCCGGTGCCCGCGCCGATGTCGGCCACGCGCGCCCCGGCGAGAGGGCGGCCGGTGAGTTCCTCGACGGCGTCGAGGAGGGCCGGCGGGTAGCCGGGCCGGTGGGCGGCGTAGGAAGCGGCTGCGGTGTCGAAGGAACGGGCGCGTGTCGTCATGCGTCCATTGTTTTCGATCAGTAGTGCAAGGCGACAAGATCGAGGTATCAGGACATGCGCAGGACCATCACCGCCGTGACGCTGTGCGCCGGGGCGGCGCTGCTGCTCGTCGGCTGCGGGGGCGCGGAGCCGAAGCCGGCCCCCGAGGGCGGGAAGCAGCAGCCTGCGGCGTCGCAGGACAAGGGCCAGGACCCCGCGCCGGCCCCGGCCGTCGGCGGTGGCGCGAAGCACGAGGTGGTCCTGGAGGTGGGTGGCACGGGCAGGACGGCCGTCATGTACAACGGCATCGGCAGCGGCTTCGAGCAGCAGACGCTGCCGTGGTCGAAGTCCGGCACCGCCGAACTCACCGCCGCGGAGCAGAAGGTGGGCTACCTGGTCAGCGTGGTCCCCGGCACGATCACGGGCGCCGACGGCAAGCTCCAGCAGGCCCCCTGCACGATCAAGGTCGACGGCAAGGTGGTCGCGGAGAGCGACGGCGTCACGAACGCCAAGGGCTGCTCCTACAAGATCAAGCAGTAGCGGGGGCTGCGGGGCCCTGCGCCGTCAGCTCCGGGAGCGGCGCAGGGAGATCCGCAGCAGGAGGGCGGTCTGGAGCAGCAGGAGGGCGGTCTGGAGCAGCAGGAGCGCGCCGTGACGGTCAGCCGCGCGCCGACGGCGGGGACCGGTCGGCCCGGCATGTACCCGGTGGGCCCGGTTCAGTCGATGGGTTTGCCGTCGTACTTCCCGTCGACGCAGATCCACGAGCCCCTGACGGACTCGTACTCCACGGTTCCGCCGCCGTCCACGCACATCTGCCCGCCGATCGCGGGTACGGCCGCCTGGGCGACGGGGAGCCCGGCACCGAGAGCGGCCAGTACGGCGGCGGCCATCAGCCCGACCAGTCGTGTACGCATCCGAACCTCCCACAAGGACGAGCGACACGGTCGCCACCACTCTCGGTCCGGACCGTGCCGAGGCGCGCACCCGGTTACTCCATTCGGGTGAAGGCTGTGCCCCCGCCATCGCACGGGAATCCCGCCTCGGACACGCCTTCCAGCGGCGTGTGCGCGGGAGCAGGCGCACGCTGGCGCCATGGACACCAAGCCCGATGTGGCCGTAGGGCCGCCGGACGACGACGGCCTGCGGAAGGTCGTGATCGACGGCAAGAACAGAGGCCGGGTCTGGAACCGCCGCGAACTGCAGAAGGTCCTGCGCCGCGCCGGTGTTTCGCCCAAATGCGACATCGACTGGCAGGGCGGAGACAGCGGAGTGTGGCCGGCTCACACCTGGGGGCGCCTCACGACGGGGGCCGTCATGGCGCTCGGCTTCCTGGCGACCGCAGCCATGTGCACCTGGATAGGGATGAAGGACTCCTTCGACGCCCTCACCTTCGCCGGTCGGATGACGGGCTTCATCTTCCTCCTCATGGCCATCGTGGAAGTGATCGCCCTCGCGGCCGGATTCGACTATTGGCGCAAGCGAAAAATGCCCTACTCCGGACCGACCCTTCTGCTCGGAGCGCTGGTCGAGTTCTTTGTCGGCGCGACACTGCTCGTGCTGTTCCTCGCCAACGAGGCCAGGTCGACATACGTGCTGTGCCTGCTGCTCTGGATAGGCCTCATAGCCTGTGCCACATGGTCCGTTTGGGTCCTCTGTCGCCGGCGGGTCTGGAAGGCGCTACGCAATCCCGGCCGCATCGCGATGGGGGCCGTCGTCTCCACCGTCCTCGTCACCACCAACTTGGCCTACACCCAGATCTACCTCCCCTCGATATCCCGGCCGCTCATGCAGGGCACGGCTGAGATCGGAACGGCGAGCCTCAACAAGGCAGGCACGAAGATGTACCTGCGGGTCCGTCTGCACCTCAAGAACTCCGGCGAGGTCCCTGTTCACATCCTCGGCAGCATCTATTGGATCCACGTCAAGCTCGCCAGCGATCCGAAGGACAGGTACAAACTGATCAAACCCGGCGAGCTGGTCAAACCACCGGGGCGGGAGTTGAGCCCGGGGGAGGAGGTTTCGACGGACGTTGTCGCCGAGATCGAAAACCCTGAGGATGTCGACTATGAAGCGGTAGCAGCCCGGGTGGAGGCGTACGCGTTCCGGCAGGACAGGATGAGACTGGACACCGATTTCGCCACCGGGAAATGGCGAGGAAAACTCAAAGAGGAAGAAAAAGACGACGACCCGCCGGGCCCGACGAAGAAAAAAGAATACTTCAGATACCAGTCAGACATATCCCAGAGCAGTGAACTCCTGAATCTGACGCGCGGGCGGGAACGTGTGACGGTCTGGTGGCTGTACCTTGGCCAACCTTTCGTCTATGTCGATGTCGGCAGTCCGGGCGACAAAAGGAAGGTCTTCATGTTCGACCAAATACGCCTGCAGCCACAGGCGATCGACCGGTACGGCCTCGCCCATATACGCGGCTCGCTGGTCCAGACTCCGTACGCGCAACTCCTCAAGGAGGCGCAGGCCAAGCGCCCGAAGTGACCGGGACCCGCGGCCTTCGGCATACCCTCGCCCCATGACGAGCAGCGCCATCAGCCTCCGCAAGGTCGAGGAGTCGGCTCCGGCCCTCGTGAACCTCTACAAGAGCGCCGGGATATCCCTGCGCAAGTACGGCCTGGAGGGCGGTCGCGCGGCGGTCTACCTGGTCCTGGACTACTCCGGGTCGATGCGCCCGTACTACCAGGACGGCAGCGTGCAGGCCCTCGCCGACCGGGTGCTGGGTTTGTCGGCACACCTGGACGACGACGCCCGTGTACCGGTGGTCTTCTTCTCCACCGAGGTCGACGCGGTGGAGGAGATCTCCCTGCCCGGGCACGAGGGCCGGGTCACCGAGATCGCCTCCCGCCTGGGGCACATGGGCAAGACGGCCTACCACGCGGCGATGGACGCGGTCATCGACCACTACCTCGACTCGGGCTCCACGGCACCCGCCCTGGTCGTCTTCCAGACCGACGGCGGCCCGATCAACAAGCTCGCGGCCGAGAAGTACCTGTGCAAGGCGGCCCGGCTGCCGATCTTCTGGCAGTTCGTGGGCTTCGGCAACACCCGCAGCACGCAGTTCGACTTCCTGCGCCGGCTGGACGAGCTGCCGGTCCCGGCGAAACGGCCCGTGGACAACGCGGGCTACTTCCACGCGGGCCTCGACCCGCGCGCCGTACCCGACGGCGAACTGTACGACCGCCTCGTCGGGGAGTTCCCCGCCTGGCTGGCGGCGGCACGCGGGGCGGGCATCGTGCGCGCCTGACCCGGGCCCGCCGGTGCCCGCGCTTTGATGGACGTATGACGCACACCAGCTGGGCAGCCTTCGAGAAGGCGGAACCGGAGTTCGCGGCGGCCGTCCAGGCCCGTTTCGCGCAGTACCCGCACCACGTCCTGGCCACCCTCCGCAAGGACGGCTCCCCCCGGGTGGCCGGGCTGAACGTCGACATCCGGGGCGGGGAGCTGTGGCTCGGCATGATGGCAGGCTCGATGAAGGCCAGGGACCTCCAGCGCGACCCGCGCTTCGCCCTGCACACCAATCCGGGCGAGGGCGAGACGATGCCGGACGGGGACGTACGGATCTCCGGGCGTGCGGTGGAGCTCGTGGACCCGCCGGAACTCCACCGGTACGCGGAGGAGACGGAGACCCCGCATCCCTTCCACCTCTTCTACGCCGACCTGACGGAGGTCGTCCGTATCACCGTGCAGGGCGACGACCTAGTGGTCCGCAGCTGGACCCCGGACCACGGCCTGCGCACCCAGCGGCGCGGCAACGACGACGAGCCGCCCAGGGAGGACCCGGCGCCGGGGGCCTGATGACGGAAGCATGGCATCCGTATGCGCGACCCGTAACGATCCCCCGTATGGCGTGAATCCGCTGCCGCACGGGGCATCCTGACCGCACCGAACCGCCACCCCACCGCACCGCACCGCACCGCACCGGACCGGACCGGACCGGACCGCAAGGGTCAGGTGGTGGAGTCGGTCGGCCGGCCACTCGGCCATTCATCCAGCGAGCCGCCACGGGGGACCACGATGCCCACTCACCGCAAGACTGCCGGACGCACCCGCACCCTCGCCTTCCTGGGCCTGACGGCCGCCGCGCTCCTCGCGACGACCACGGCCTGCGGGCCCACGGAGGAGGACGGCAAGGCGAGCGCCACGCCGACGCCGAAGCCCGCCGCCACCACGCCGGGTGCCGCCGACGGCACTCCCGCCCCCTCGGCCCCCTCCCCCTCCGCCTCATCCGTGCCCCGGCCTGGCGAGGCGGAGGGTGAGCCGGTGGGGAAGAACGGAAACTGCTCCGACGAGTACGCCCAGGTCTCCGTGGAGTGGGCCGTCCCGCCCACGAAGGACGACTCGAAGCTGCTGCTCACCGTGGTCAACACGGGCCCCAAGAGCTGCAAGCTGACCTCCTACCCGGTGCTCCGCATCAAGGACGGGAACGGCCGGCTGGTGGCCGTCTTCGAGAACTCCAGGCCCCAGACCCCGGTGGTCCTCGAACCCGGCAAGGAGGCCTACGCGGGCCTGCTCGCCCGGAAGGGCGGCAAGGAGGCCGGCACGCTCACGACAGACCTCGCGCTCGCCCCGCACGGCCAGCGCCCGCAGGAGAACACCGGCGAGGGATCACTCCTCCAACTGCCCTCCGGCGGCGTCCACATGGACGACAAGGCCCGCGTGACGTACTGGCAGAGCACATCGGAGAACGCGGCGTCGCCGCTGTTCACCCGCTGATCCCGCACGCCTGAGTACGCGCACTCAGGCGGATGTCGGTACCCCCGGGTAGCGTCACGACTGTCCGACGGACGGACGACACGAGCACCTGGGGGACGACATGAAGAAGCGCACCACAGCACTGACAGCCCTGGCACCGGTGTTGGCCCTGACCCTGGCGGCCGCGCCGGCCCAGGCCGCGCCGGCCCAGGCCGCGCCGACGGGCGAGATCATCGGCTACCCGGGCCCTGACGGCCTGATCTGGATCGCCGACCAGGCGGGCTCCAGCGGCTTCGTCTCGGGCGGCCTCTCCCCGTACCTGGACACGTACATCACGTTCGGCTGCGCCGAAGGCGGCAGCATCGAGGTGTCGTTCCGGCTCCAGGAGCACCCCGACCGCGACCCGGCCCCCTTCACCGTCGACTGCCCCGGCTCGGACCCGACGGTCGTCACGGTCCCCCTCGGCACCGGCCTGCACGGCGGATTCACCGCCTGGGTGACCGCCTCGACCCCGACCACCCACTGGGGCGCGACGGTCACCCAGCCGGAGTAGGCCCGACGCCGCGGTGCCGGAGCGGTTGCGGCGTGAGGTCAGACCTGAGCCTTCACGCCCTGCACGAATGAGGCCCATGCGGCGGCTGCGAAGGTCAGAACCGGGCCGGCGCCGGACTGCTTCGTGTCGCGGACCGGGACCAGGGCGGGGAGGAGTTCGCAGGCCACCTCTACGCAGCTGCCGCCGTCCCCATTGCTGTACGAAGACTTGCGCCAGGTCAGACCGTCCGCGTCTGCGCGCATGTCGCGTACTCCTCCGCCACCGACTCGATCAAGGTCAGGGACACTTCCGGCGACAAGGCAGCGGCCCTGGCAAGATCGTATGACCTCCAGTAGCGCTGAACCAGGGCCGGATAGTCGAGCAGCTGCCCCGCGTGGGGCCCCTCCGTAGGGGCCACGTCCGGCGCATGCCGAATGCCCGGGCCCCGCACCGCCGGTCGGAGGCCGGCGTAGCCGGGCGAAGCCCGGGAGGCCGCTCGCGGCCGAGCGGTGCGAGCACGGCGTCCGGGAGGAGTCGTACCGGGCGCTGTGCCGGCGCTCGGTTCAGCCGCTCGCGGTCTTGAACCCCGCTCGGGCAGACTTCCCGACCCCTTCGTCGCGGACCTCGAACTCGTCCGCCAGCGCCGTCACCAGCCACAACCCCCGACCTCGCTGAGCGTTGAGGTCAGCGTGCCGCACGACCGGACGGCCGGGGCCGCTGTCGCGCACCTCGATCCACAGCACCCCTTCGTCCAGCGACAGCCGCACGCAGAACTCGCGCCCCTCCGGCACCCCGTGCAGCACGGCGTTCGCCGCCAGTTCGGAGACGCAGAAGCGTATGTCGTCCCTGCGCTCGGAAACCCCCCACTCCGCGAGTGCGTCACCTGCGAACTGCCGAGCAGCGCGAACCGACGCGCGCTCGGGGAAACCGCTGCTGCCGGAAGACGGCCACCGCGCTCCACCCCTCTCACTCTGAGCTTCCGGGGACGCACAGAACGTATCGCTATTCGCGAAAAGCAGCAAGGTTGCGGGGCTGGGTTCCGTCGTCGGAGTCACTTAACGTGGGTACGGTCGGCGGGAATCCGGACGGGTGGGAGTCAGCGTGAGTGGCAGCGGGTGGACCAGCGTGTCGATGCCGTACCTGGCTCCGCGCGCGGCAGGGGCCGGAGACACGTGGGCCGAGGAGGCCGCCAGGGCGGGGCGCCGGGGCACCCAGCGCATCGTGCACGCGGGCGAGGCGGCGGCCACGGCCGGTGTCGCCGCGATGCTCGAACTGGCGGAGGGCAGCCCCGTGGTGGTGCGCCGCAGGCTCATCGAACTCGACGGCGAGCCGGTCGAGCTGACCGACACCTACTACCCCGTGGAGATCGCCGCTGGTACCGCACTGGCCGGAACGGCGAAGATCGCCGGCGGCGCTGTGACCCTGTTGGCGGCTCTGGGGCACACCGGCGTACGGGTCGTCGAGAACGTCACAGCGCGTACGCCGAGCAACGACGAACGCGAGCAACTGCGCCTCGGCGCGGGCGAACCGGTCCTCCGACTGGCCCGCATCACGTACGACGCGGCGGATCGGGCGATCCAGGCCGACGTGATGCTCATGCCCGCCGGGGGCCGGCAGTTGCAGTACGAGATCAGGATCGGATGACCGTGCCCACCCATGACACCGAGGGCGCCGACCCACGGCCGCTCCACGCCCGCATCGCTGCCGATCTCCGCGAGGAGATCATGAACGGTGATCTCGCCGTAGGAGGCAACCTGCCGTCGACGGCGCAGCTGAAGACCCGCTTCGACGCGTCCAACGCCACCATCCAGAAGGCCTTGCAACTACTCAAAGCCGAGGGTCTGGCCGTGGGACGAGCGGGCGCCGCCGTGACCGTACGCAAGAACCGGCAGCGGGCCGTGCACCCGGAGCGCTCCCTCACCCCGGCCCCGGCCGGTGCCGCGTACCCGTGGCTGGCCGAGATGGGGGAGGGACGCCCTGCCGCGCGCAGCACGTTGCTGTCTGTGGCGGAGGTCCCGGTGACTGGTGACGTGAGTGCGGCGCTCCGTCTGCCGGAAGGCCGTTCGGCGGTCTGCCGCCGTCAGTTGATCAGCATCGACGGCGAGCCGGCGGAGCTGGTGAACTCGCACTACCCGGTGGACATCGCCCGCGGCACCGCACTCGCCGAACCCCGCAGGATCAGTGGCGGGACACCCGCCCTGCTGCCGGAGCTCGGCCACCCGCCCCGGCGCAGCGTGGACCGGGTCTCGGCGCGTATCGCCACGCAGGAGCAGTACGCGGCACTGCGGCTGCCCGGCGACCTGCCCGTCCTGCGGACGCTCCGCACGGTGTACGGCGACGGCGACCGGCCCATCGAGGTCACCGTCATGGTGAAGGCGGGCCACCTCTACGAGCTGTGCTACGAGTTCACGCCCGGCACCTGACAACGAACACGCCACAGCGCCCGCCACCCCTGGTCGGGGACGTGGCGGGCGCTGTGCCGGGTGTTCCGTACGCCGTTGTACGGACCGTATGAGGGGTCCCGCCCTTCGCGAGGCGGGGGCGCTTGCCGAATGCCCGTACCCCGCACCGCCGGTCGGAGGCCGGCGCAGCCGGGCGAAGCCCGGGAGGCCGCCCGCGGCCGAGCGGTGCGAGCACGGCGTCCGGAAGGAGTCGTGGCGGGCGCTGTGCCGGGTGTTCCGTACGCCGTTGTACGGACCGTATGAGGGGTCCCGCCCTTCGCAAGGCGGGGGCGCTTGCCGAATGCCCGGGCCCCGCACCGCCGGTCGGAGGCCGGCGCAGCCGGGCGAAGCCCGGGAGGCCGCCCGCGGCCGAGCGGTGCGAGCACGGCGTCCGGAAGGAGTCGTGGCGGGCGCTGTGCCGGGTGTTCCGTACGCCGTTGTACGGACCGTATGAGGGGTCCCGCCCTTCGCGAGGCGGGGGCGCTTGCCGAATGCCCGTACCCCGCACCGCCGGTCGGAGGGGCCCCCGGCCGAGCAGTGCGGGCACGGCGCCCGGAAAGGCGGGCTACACCGTCAGCGAGCGGTCCGTCGGCTTGACCGGGTACGGGAGGGTGCTGCTGCCGGTCAGGAAGCGGTCCACGCCGCGGGCGGCGGAGCGGCCTTCCGCGATGGCCCAGACGATCAGCGACTGGCCGCGGCCGGCGTCGCCGGCGACGAAGACGCCGTCGACGTTGGTCGCGTAGGAGGCGTCGCGGTCGATGTTGCCGCGGGCGTCCAGCTCCACGCCGAACTGCTGGACCAGGCCGTTGGCCTGGTCGGTGCCCGTGAAGCCCATGGCCAGGGTCACCAGCTGCGCGGGGAGGACGCGCTCGGTGCCGGGCTTCTGGACGAGCTTGCCGTCGACGAACTCGACCTCGACCAGGTGCAGGGCCTGGACGTTGCCGTCCTCGTCGCCCTCGAAGTGGGTAGTGGAGACGGAGTAGACCCGCTCGCCGCCCTCCTCGTGGGCCGAGGTGACCTTGTACAGCATCGGGAAGGTCGGCCACGGCTGGTTGGCGCTGCGCTCCTCGCCCGGCTTCGGCATGATCTCCAGCTGGGTGACCGAGGCCGCGCCCTGGCGGTGGGCGGTGCCCACGCAGTCCGCGCCGGTGTCGCCGCCGCCGATGACGACCACGTGCTTGCCCTCGGCGGTGATCGGCGGGGTGAGGAAGTCGCCCTCCTGGACCTTGTTCGCGAGCGGCAGGTACTCCATCGCGAAGTGGATGCCCTTGAGTTCGCGGCCCGGGACCGGCAGGTCGCGGGAGACGGTGGCGCCGGCCGCGACGACCACCGCGTCGAACCGCTTGCGCAGGTCGGTGGCCGTGATGTCACGGCCGACCTCGACGCCGGTGCGGAACTTGGTGCCCTCCGCGCGCATCTGCTCGATGCGGCGGTTGATGTGCACCTTCTCCATCTTGAACTCGGGGATGCCGTAGCGCAGCAGGCCGCCGATGCGGTCGGCGCGCTCGTAGACGACGACGGTGTGGCCGGCCCGGGTCAGCTGCTGGGCGGCGGCCAGGCCGGCCGGGCCGGAGCCGATCACGGCGACGGTCTTGCCGGACAGGCGCTCGGGGGCCTGCGGGGTGACGTCCCCGTTGTCCCACGCCTTGTTGATGATCGAGACCTCGACGTTCTTGATGGTGACGGCCGGCTGGTTGATGCCGAGCACGCACGCCGACTCGCACGGGGCGGGGCACAGGCGGCCCGTGAACTCGGGGAAGTTGTTCGTGGCGTGCAGCCGTTCCGACGCCGCCGCCCAGTCGTCGCGGTAGGCGTAGTCGTTCCACTCGGGGATCAGGTTCCCCAGCGGGCAGCCGTTGTGGCAGAACGGGATGCCGCAGTCCATGCAGCGGCCGGCCTGCTTGCTGATGATCGGCAACAGCGAGCCCGGGACGTAGACCTCGTTCCAGTCCTTCAGCCGGTCGGCGACGGGACGGGAGCAGGCGGTCTCGCGGGTGGTGGTGAGGAAGCCCTTCGGGTCAGCCATGGGTCGCCGCCTCCATCATCTTCTCCGTGGTCTCGGATTCCGAGAGTCCGGCGAGCTCAGCGGCGTCCTTGGCGGCGAGCACTGCCTTGTACGTGGTCGGGATGATCTTGCTGAAGCGGTCCACCGCGACGGACCAGTCAGCCAGGAGCTTCGCGGCCACGGTCGAGCCGGTCTCCTCCTCGTGGCGGCGCACCACATCGTGCAGCCACTGCTTGTCCGCGTCGGACAGGGCCTCGACGGCGCCCGCGTTGCCGACGTTGACGTTGTTCGGGTCGAGGTCGACGACGTACGCGACGCCGCCCGACATGCCGGCCGCGAAGTTGCGGCCGGTCTCGCCCAGGACGACCGCGGTGCCGCCGGTCATGTACTCGCAGCCGTGGTCGCCCACGCCTTCCGAGACGACCAGGGCGCCGGAGTTGCGGACGCAGAAGCGTTCGCCGGTGCGGCCGCGCAGGAACATCTCGCCGCCGGTGGCTCCGTAGCCGATGGTGTTGCCGGCGATGGTGGAGTACTCGGCGAGGTGGTCGGCGGCGCGGTCCGGGCGGACCACGATGCGGCCGCCGGAGAGGCCCTTGCCGACGTAGTCGTTGGCGTCGCCCTCCAGGCGGAGGGTGATGCCCTTGGGGACGAAGGCGCCGAAGGACTGGCCGGCGCTTCCGGTGAAGGTGAGGTCGATGGTGTTGTCGGGCAGGCCCGCACCGCCGAACTTCTTCGTGACGTGGTGGCCGAGCATCGTGCCGACGGTCCGGTTGATGTTCCGGATGGCGACCTGGGCGCGGACCGGCTGGGCGGTCTCGGCGGACTCGGCGTTCAGGGCGTCGGCCGCGAGTTCGACGAGCTCGTTGTCGAGGGCCTTCTCCAGACCGTGGTCCTGCTCGATCAGGGCGTGGCGGACCGCGCCCTCGGGCAGCTCGGGCACGTAGAAGAGCGGCTCCAGGTCGAGACCCTGCGCCTTCCAGTGCGTGACGGCCTTGGTGGTGTCGAGGAGCTCGGCGTGGCCGACGGCCTCCTCGATCGTGCGGAAGCCCAGCTCGGCGAGGAGCTCGCGCACCTCCTCCGCGATGAACTCGAAGAAGTTCACGACGAATTCGGGCTTGCCGGAGAAGCGGTCGCGCAGGACCGGGTTCTGCGTGGCGATGCCGACGGGGCAGGTGTCCAGGTGGCAGACGCGCATCATGACGCAGCCGGAGACGACGAGCGGCGCGGTCGCGAAACCGAACTCCTCGGCGCCGAGCAGCGCGGCGATGACGACGTCGCGGCCGGTCTTGAGCTGGCCGTCGGTCTGGACGACGATGCGGTCGCGCAGGCCGTTGAGCAGCAGGGTCTGCTGGGTTTCGGCGAGGCCGAGCTCCCAGGGGCCGCCCGCGTGCTTGAGCGAGGTGAGCGGGGAGGCGCCCGTGCCGCCGTCGTGGCCGGAGATGAGGACGACGTCCGCGTGGGCCTTGGAGACGCCCGCCGCGACCGTGCCGACGCCGACTTCGGAGACCAGCTTCACGTGGATGCGGGCGACCGGGTTGGCGTTCTTGAGGTCGTGGATGAGCTGGGCGAGGTCCTCGATGGAGTAGATGTCGTGGTGCGGCGGCGGGGAGATCAGGCCGACGCCGGGGGTGGAGTGCCGGGTCTTGGCGACCCACGGGTAGACCTTGTGGCCGGGCAGCTGGCCGCCCTCGCCGGGCTTGGCGCCCTGCGCCATCTTGATCTGGATGTCGTCCGCGTTGACCAGGTACTCGCTGGTGACACCGAAGCGGCCGGAGGCGACCTGCTTGATGGAGGAGCGGCGCGCCGGGTCGTACAGGCGCTCCGGGTCCTCGCCGCCCTCACCGGTGTTGGACTTGGCGCCCAGCTGGTTCATGGCGATGGCGAGGGTTTCGTGCGCCTCCTTGGAGATGGAGCCGTACGACATGGCGCCGGTGGAGAAGCGCTTGACGATCTCGGAGACCGGCTCGACCTCGTCGATGGAGATCGACGGGCGGTCGCTCTTGAAGCCGAAGAGGCCGCGGAGCGTCATCAGGCGCTCGGACTGCTCGTTCACGCGGTCCGTGTACTGCCGGAAGATGTCGTACCGGCGGTTGCGGGTGGCGTGCTGGAGGCGGAAGACGGTCTCCGGGTCGAACAGGTGCGGTTCGCCCTCGCGGCGCCACTGGTACTCGCCGCCGATCTCCAGCGCGCGGTGCGTGGCGGCGACGCCGGAGGCCGGGTACGCCTTGGCGTGGCGGGCGGCGACCTCCTTGGCGATGACGTCCAGGCCGGCGCCGCCGATCTTGGTGGCGGTGCCGTTGAAGTAGGTCTCGACGAACTCCTCGTTCAGGCCGACGGCTTCGAAGACCTGGGCGCCGCGGTAGGAGGCGACGGTGGAGATGCCCATCTTGGACATGACCTTCAGGACGCCCTTGCCGAGGGCGTAGATCAGGTTCTTGATGGCCTGTTCCGGCTCCAGGCCGGAGAGGAAGGTGCCGGCGCGCAGCAGGTCCTCGACGGACTCCATGGCGAGGTACGGGTTGACCGCGGCGGCGCCGTAGCCGATGAGCAGGGCGACGTGGTGGACCTCGCGGACGTCGCCGGCCTCGACCAGCAGGCCCACCTGGGTGCGCTGCTTGGTGGCGATGAGGTGGTGGTGCACGGCGGCGGTGAGCAGCAGCGACGGGATCGGTGCGTGCTCGGCGTCGGAGTGCCGGTCCGAGAGGACGATCAGGCGGGCGCCGCCAGCGATGGCCGCGTCGGCTTCGGCGCGGATCTCCTCGATGCGGGCGGCGAGGGCGTCGCCGCCGCCGGAGACGCGGTAGAGGCCGGAGAGCGTGGCGGCCTTCATGCCGGGCATGTCGCCGTCGGCGTTGATGTGGATGAGCTTGGCCAGCTCGTCGTTGTCGATCACCGGGAAGGGCAGGGTGACGCTGCGGCAGGACGCGGCGGTCGGCTCCAGCAGGTTGGACTGCGGGCCGATCGAGGAGAGCAGCGAGGTGACGAGCTCTTCGCGGATGGCGTCCAGCGGCGGGTTGGTGACCTGTGCGAACAGCTGGGTGAAGTAGTCGAAGAGCAGTCGGGGGCGCTCGGAGAGGGCCGCGATCGGGGAGTCCGTGCCCATGGAGCCCAGGGGCTCGCCGGCCGTGCGGGCCATCGGCGCGAGGATGACGCGCAGTTCTTCCTCGGTGTAGCCGAAGGTCTGCTGGCGGCGGGTGACGGAGGCGTGCGTGTGCACGATGTGCTCGCGCTCGGGCAGGTCCGTCAGCTCGATCTCGCCGGTCTCCAGCCATTCGGCGTAGGGGGCGGCGGAGGCGAGCTCGTTCTTGATCTCGTCGTCCTCGACGATCCGCTTCTGGGCGGTGTCGACGAGGAACATCTTGCCGGGCTGGAGGCGGCCCTTGCGGACGACCTTGGCCGGGTCGATGTCGAGGACGCCGACCTCGGAGCCGAGGACGACGAGGCCGTCGTCGGTGACCCAGTAGCGGCCGGGGCGCAGGCCGTTGCGGTCGAGGACCGCGCCGACCTGGGTGCCGTCGGTGAAGGTGACGCAGGCGGGGCCGTCCCAGGGCTCCATCATCGTGGAGTGGTACTGGTAGAAGGCGCGGCGGGCCGGGTCCATGGAGGTGTGGTTCTCCCACGCCTCCGGGATCATCATCAGCACGCTGTGCGGCAGGGACCGGCCGCCGAGGTGGAGCAGTTCCAGGACCTCGTCGAAGGAGGCCGAGTCGGAGGCGTCCGGGGTGCAGATGGGGAAGATGCGGTCGAGTGCGCCCTCGCCGAAGGCGGTGGACGCGAGCTGGGACTCGCGGGCCTTCATCCAGTTGCGGTTGCCCTTGACCGTGTTGATCTCGCCGTTGTGGGCGACGAAGCGGTACGGGTGGGCGAGCGGCCACGACGGGAAGGTGTTGGTGGAGAACCGCGAGTGGACCAGGGCGAGCGCCGAGGCGAAGCGGCGGTCGGAGAGGTCGGGGAAGAAGGGCTCCAGCTGGCCGGTGGTCAGCATGCCCTTGTAGACGATGGTGCGGGCGGAGAGCGACGGGAAGTACACGCCGGCCTCGCGCTCGGCGCGCTTGCGCAGCACGAACGCCTTGCGGTCCAGCTCGATGCCCGTGGTGCCGTTGCCGACGAAGAGCTGGCGGAAGGCGGGCATGGTGGCGCGGGCGCCGTTGCCGAGCAGGTCGGGGGTGACCGGGACCTCGCGCCAGCCGAGGACCGTGAGGTTCTCCTCGGCGGCGATGGCCTCGATCTGCTCCGCGGCGACGGCCTGTGCGGTGCCGTCGGCGGGGAGGAAGGCGATGCCGACGGCGTAGGCGCCGGCTTCGGGGAGCTCGAATCCGGCGACGTCGCGCAGGAAGGCGTCCGGTACCTGGGAGAGGATTCCCGCGCCGTCACCGGAGTCCGGCTCGGAGCCGGTGGCGCCGCGGTGTTCGAGGTTCCGCAGGACGGTCAGGGCCTGCTCGACGAGGGTGTGGGTGGCCTCGCCGGTGAGGTTCGCCACGAATCCGACGCCGCAGGCGTCCTTCTCGTTGCGCGGGTCGTACATGCCCTGCTGGGCGGGGCGACCGTCCATGGGCGACCAGGCGGTGTTCAGGCCGGTCGCGGAGTGCGTGGATGCGGAACGCATCGGCTCTCCCGTCGTCGTCGTGGCATATGTGCATAGCCGAGGGACGACGTTGGCCCTCTGCGAAATTTCGTGCAGATTACATGATGACGACTATCCCGAGAAGCGGATATGCCATTCCAGCATGCGGACACTGCGCGAGGCAGAAAGAGGGGACTTTCACGGCGCTCTACGGGCGGGCTGCGGGGTGTCGCGGGGGTGTCGCGAGGTGACCCGGCTGTCGCGGCGTAGCGCGTGGGGCGAAGGTCCCGGTACAGGGCGGGCATCATTGCCCACCCGGAGTCCTGGAGTGATGCCCGGCGGACACACGATCGAAACCACCGGGTAACGGACTACTTATGTTGCGTTCTGCATAGTGTCTCACTCCCAGGCCGGTCAGCCTACGGCTCCGCCGATCCAGCTGCCCAGGATGTACGTCACACCGGCGGCCGCACCGCCGAGCAGCAGCTGGCGCAGGCCGCTGTACCACCAGGTCCGGGCGGTGACCCGGGCGACGACCGCGCCGCAGGCGAAGAGCCCGGCCAGTGCGAGCAGCACCGCGGGCCACAGGGCCGTGGCGCCGAGGAGGTACGGCAGTACGGGGAGCAGGGCGCCCAGCGCGAAGGAGCCGAAGGACGAGGCTGCGGCGACGAGCGGCGACGGCAGGTCGTCCGGGTCGATGCCGAGCTCCTCGCGGGCGTGGATCTCCAGGGCCTGCTCGGGGTCGCGGGAGAGCTGCATGGCGACCTCGCGGGCGAGCGCCGGCTCGACGCCTCGGGAGACGTAGAGCTCGGCCAGCTCCTCCATCTCGTCGACGGGGTGCTTGCGCAGCTGCTGGCGCTCGATGTCGAGCTCGGCGAGGACCAGCTCGCGCTGGGAGGCCACGGAGGTGTACTCGCCGGCGGCCATCGAGAAGGCTCCGGCGGCGAGTCCGGCGAGTCCGGTGATCACGACGGTCTGCGGGGCGACGGCTCCGCCGGCCACGCCGGTCATGAGGGCGAGGTTGGAGACGAGGCCGTCCATCGCGCCGAAGACGGCCGGCCGCAGCCATCCACCGTTGACGTCGCGGTGGGTGTGGTTGTCGCGGTGCGCGGTGTGCAGCGGTGCTTCGATGTCGATGATGGACATGCGCGGTATCTCCCCTTGTCTCCCCATTGGTGCGGGCGGACGCTGCGACACGTTCCGCTCCCCCTGGACTCCTCGAAACTACGCACGATTTTTGTCGCCCGCCAGCAAGGAAGGCCGTACTTACCTGCGGTTTTACGGGTCGGCGACCGGGTGACGCGGGCGTTCCCGGGGTGTTTCGCGGCGCGCGACAAACCACATGACATGGCACAAATCCCCCAAGGGCTCATGATGAGCACCATCCACGTGGGAGAGGCGCGCCATGGAGCCGGTGAAGCAGATTGCGTGCGATCCGCAGGTCCTCCTCGAACGGGCCAGGGGCGCACTCCTCGGACTCGCGGTGGGCGACGCGCTCGGCGCCCCCGCGGAGAACATGAAGCCCTCCGAGATCCGGGCGAGGTGGGGCCGCATCGAGGGCTTCGTGACGGAGGACCCGGCGGGCACGGACGACACCGAGTACGCGATCTTCTCCGGGCTGCTCCTGGCCCGCCACGGCTCGGCGCTCACCGTGTCCCACGTCGAGCGGGCGTGGCACCACTGGATCGCCGACCTCGACGAGGGCCCCTTCCGCGGGGCCGGGTTCTCCGAGCGCGGCACCCTGGAGAACCTCCGCCGGGGCCTGGCGGCCCCCATCTCGGCCCAGCACCGGCACGCGTGGTCGGACGGGCTGGCCATGCGGGCCGCGCCGTTCGGGGTGTTCGCGGCGGGCCGGCCCGCCGAGGCGGCGCGGCTGGTCGCCATCGACGGCACGGTCAGCCACGACGGCGAGGGCATCTACGGCGGCCAGGCGGTCGCGGCGGGCGTCGCCGCGGCCATGGCGGGCGGCAGCCCGGCCTCCGTGGTCTCCGCCGCCCTCTCGGTCATCCCGTCGGACTCCTGGACGGCCCGCTCCCTGCGCCGGGCGGTCACCGCGGCCCCGCGCGGGGAACGGGCCGTGCGCTCGGCGGTGGTCATCGGCGGCTACCCGTGGACGGACCTGGCGCCGGAGGCGGTGGGCCTCGCGTTCGGCGCGTTCGCCGCCGCCGGCGGGGACTTCGCCGCCTCCGTCCTCACCGCCGTGAACATGGGCCGCGACGCCGACACCACCGCCGCGGTGGCGGGCGCCCTGGCCGGCGCGGTGTCGGGGGCCGCGGCGATCCCCACCGCCTGGGGCTCGGCGATCGGCCCGGTGCGCGGCAGCTGCCTCCCGTCGATGCGGGGCTACCACGTCCTGGACATCGCGGACCTCCTCACCCCGGAATACGAGGCCGCCCGGTGACCCCGACCCCCGACCCCTCCCCGACCGACCCTGCCGGCAAGGGGAGCCCGCAGCCTCCGGCGACCGCCGCAGCCCCCGACACCGACCGGTCCCCCACGCCCCCGCGCCACCCGGCACCGGCAGGCCCCGGAACCGTCACCCGCCCGCCGGAACGAGCGCCGGAGCCGGTAGAGCCGCCTGCCGCTGCACCGAAGACCCGCGGCCTGCCGGCACCCGCGGACCCGGCCGCCCCGCCGGCGCCCCTGGCTGCCGCGGGACGCCTCGGGCACGTTCCCACAGGTCCGGCCGATCCGCCGAGCCCCGCCGAACGCGGCCCGGGCGCCCAGCCAGGGCCCCGAGCGGCCGCCACCGCCCTCGGCAGCGCCCCGGACGCGACCCGCCATCAGGAGATCCGGCGGCAACCGCGACCCGTACCGACCGCCCTGGCGGCCGGATCGGCGAGCCCCGGCCCAAGCCCGACCGCCCCCGGCCCCGACCGCGTGCCGGATCCCGCGCAGGCGCCCGACCCGGCCCCCGGAAGCCCCGGGCCCGTACCCCCGGGCGCGCCCGTACCGGCGGAGCGCTGGTCCGAAGCGGCCCCGGGACCACAGGCCCGGGCGGGTCTGGTCCCGGCAAGCCCGGCCGCCCTCGGCCCCGGGTCCTGGGCACCGCTGTCCGTACCGGCGGAGCTCCGGTCCGGGGCGGCTCGCGGGCCGCAGACCCGCGCAGAACCCCTACCGGCCGGCCCGGCCGTCCTCCACCCCGGCCCCGGCGCACCGCTGTCCGTACCGGCGGAGCTCCGGTCCGGGGCGGCTCGCGGGCCGCGGGCCCAGGCAGAGGCCGTACCGGCCGTACTCGGCCCGGGGCCCGGGGTGGCACACCCCGTACTGGCGAACCCCGGCTCCGCGGTCGCCCCGGCCGGACTTCACCCCGGCCCCCGGGCACCGCAGCCCGTACCGGCGGGCACCGGGGCCGAGGCCGTCCCAGGGGCGCAAGCCCGGCCGGCGGTCAGGGGGCTGCCCCTGCTTTCGGGGAGGGGCCGGGTGGGGCGGGACGACCGCCGCCCCATCGAAGGCCTCCTCCTCGGGCTCGCCGCAGGCGACGCGGCCGGCTGGCCGGCGGCCCGCCACCGCGCCAGCCGGATGCCCGAGTGGACCCGCCGCCTCACCCGCGAGCTCGACACCTTCGCCGAGCAGAACGCCACCACCACCCTCCCCGTCCCCATCGCCCTCAACCAGCCCCCGGAGCCGCTGCGCCTCGGCCCCTCCGACGACGCCGAATGGGCGGCCTTCGTGGCCGAGTCCGTACTCACCGCCGCCGGCGTCCTCCTCAGCGACCTCTCCCGCTCCCGCCGCATGCGCGCCGCCATCGACCTCGCCTGGAACGCCCTCGCCTCCGAAGTCGCCGCCGCGGCCGAACGCGCACCCGAAGTCGAGTCCGCCGTCCTGCCCCTGCGCGCACGGATCTCCGTACGAGCCGGCCTCGGCAACCTCGCCACCGGCCTGCGCCCGCCCGCAACCGGCCACGACAACCCGCACTACTTCGACGACGCCGCCTGCGTCCGCGCCTGCGTCCTCGCCGTCGTCCACCCCGGCGACGCCGGGGCCGCCGCCGACCTCGCCGAGTTCGACGCCCGCTACACCCAGGACGGCGACGGCGTGCACGGCGCCCGCGCCATGGCGGCCGCCGTCGCCACCGCCCTCACCACCGCCGACGTCGACGACGCCGTGGACGCCGCCCTCGCCCAGCTCCCCTCGGCCACCGAGATCGGCCGCAACGCCCGGCACGCCGTCGGGCTGGCCCGTGCCCACGCGGACGGAGGCGCTTTCGCCATCGTGCCCACCCTGGAACACGAGATCGTCGACCACGTCTACAGCTACGGCATCGCCGCCGCCGAGACCGTCCCCGTGGCCCTCGCCCTCGCGACCGCCGCCCGTGGCAGGGCGGCCGAGGCCGTGCCGGCCGCCGCGTGCCTGTCACGCGTCGCGGACTCCGCCCCCGCCCTCGTCGGCGCGCTCACCGGCGTGATCGGCGGCGGCGACTCGATCCCCGCCGCCTGGCGCCAGGCCTGCCGCACCCTCTCCGGCTGCGCCCTCCCCCGCCTCGCCGGCACCGACCTCGTGGAACTCGCCGCGCTCCTCGCCGGCACCGAGCTCACCTCGCCCAAGACGGCCCCGTGAACGGCGGCAGCCGGCCCCGCGAGCACGCTCGGTACGTGTCGACCGCGCCCGCGCGGGCTCCTTGGGGGCAAGGTGGTAGACCTCCCGCACGCACCGCCCGCACCGGCTGCGACCGGGGTTTCCGGACAAGGAGAGTGGCATGACGCTCACGTTGGAGGACCGGGCCTGCGGGGCCCTGGTCGGCGCCGCCGTCGGTGACGCGCTCGGCGGCCCCGTGGAGGGCTGGACCCCGGACCAGATCGTCGAACGGCACGGCGGCCGCGTCCACGGCATCGTCGGCCCGTGGCACGAGAACTGGCGCACGGCGCGCCCCATCGCCCCGTACCACAAGGGCGACGGACACGTCACGGACGACACCCTGATGACGCATGCGCTGGTACGGGTCTACGAGGCCGTGCGCGACCACCTCGACGCCTACGCCGTCGCCGAGCACCTGGTCCCCGACCTGATGTCCACCCCTCGCTGGATCCCCGAACTGGAGGCCGAGGCGCTGCCGTTGCAGCGGGTCTTCCTCGCGGAGAAGTGGATGGTGACCCGCCTGCACTACGCGCACGCCGACCCACGCGAGGCCGGCACCGGCAACATCGTCAACTGCGGTGCGGCCATGTACATGGCTCCGGTGGGCATCGCCAACGCGGGCAACCCGGCGGGCGCCTACGCGGAGGCCCTCGACATCGCCGGCGCGCACCAGTCCTCGTACGGGCGGGAGGCGGCGGGCGTGTTCGCGGCGGCCGTGGCGGCGGCGTGCATGCCGGGGGCGACGGCGGCGAGCGTGGTGGACACGGCGCTGTCCCTCGCGAAGGACGGCACCCGGACCGCGATCGCCGCCGTCCGCGAAGCGGCCCGCGCCCACCGGGACTTCGAGTCGGCGCTCACCCCGCTACGGGCGGCGGTGGCCCCGTACGACTCGGTCGGCCCGGACTACCGCAACCCCTCGCTCGACGCCCGCCGCCCGTCCCGCCTCCACGCCATCGAGGAACTTCCGATCGCGCTGGGGATGCTGCTCGTCGCGGACGGCCGGTACGAGGGGGCCGTGCTCGGAGCGGTGAACTACGGGCGGGACTGCGACTCCATCGCCACCATGGCGGGAGCGATCGCCGGTGCCCTGGGCGGCGAGGCCGCGGTCCCGGCCGTCTGGGCGAAGCAGGTCGCCGAGGCCAGCCGCCTGGACCTGCACGCCCCGGCCGTGGCGCTGGCCGCTGTGGCCCGGGAGATCTTCGCCCACGACCGTGCCCGCCGGCGCGCCCACGAGTCGGCCTTCGCCGCGATCGCCACCCCCCGATGACCTCCCCGACGCCCTCCTCCGCCGCCGGAGGGCCCTCCCGGCCCGAGCCCGCCACCACTGCCGGTCACCCGAAGCCTCCCCGGCGGGCGGCCGGCGCTCCGGCCCATGGCACCGCCCGGATGCCCGAAGGCTCGGCCCCCGGCCGCTCCGGCGCAGGCTCCCCGGCTGCCCCCGGGCCGGCCGGCCCGAACAGCACCGGCGCTCTCTCCGCCACCGGCCGGAACCCGTGCACGGGGCCGGCGGGGGCCGGTGCCGGCGCCCCCGCCCCGGGCCGGAGCCCGACACCGGCGGCCGGACCCGCCGTCGGCTCCCCCGCCGCGGAGGACCGGCCTCCCGGGCTCGTGCCGCGCGCGGCCACCGAATTCGGCGCTGCGACAACGCCTTCCGGCACGCCGGAACCGCCGATCGGAAGCTCCCCGTACGGGGCGGACCTCGTAGGGGGGTGCCGTCCGGCCGGACGGGCGGCGGAGGCGGACCGGGTGCGGCTGACCTGGGCTCAGCCCGAGGACCTGGTCGGGCACGAGTTGCGGCAGGCGGCCGAGGACGGCCGCGACCCGGGCCCCGCCCTGCGAGCCTGGACCGCCGCGGGCGGCCGGCCGGCGCCCGAGCGCGCCGGAGCCTCCCCCGCACCGGCACCCCCGCACCTGCGTGCGCTGGCGGCCCACCTGCTGGACGAACTCGCCTGCCTTCCCTCCCCGTTGACCGCCGCCGAGCCGACCTCCTGGGCCGACATCGTCGCCTCCCTGCCGCAGACCGCGGAGACGGTCGTATCCCCCGAACCACCGCACACCCGCCCCGGGCGTACGGCCACGGGCCGGAGGCCCCGGCCCGTGGGCCACGCCCCCGCCCCCTTGCCGGGCCACCCCTCCACGGGTCCGGTCCCGAGATCCGAGGCCAGGCCCGCCGCCCGCCCCGAACCGCAAAAGACCGCCCACCCCGCGCCCCAAGCCCCGCCGCACGGCATCGGCACCCCCACCGGCCCGCGACCTGCCGACCCGGGCCCGAACAGCGCCGGTCCCGAACCCAGGTGGCGACCGCAGGCCAAGGGCGAGGCCCGGCCCGCCGCCCGCCCCGGGCGGCACAAGCCCGCCGCCCCGGAGGCCCAGGTCCGTAACCAGGCGGCCAACGCCCATGGCCCGGCGCCCCAAGCCCCGCCGTGCGGCACCGGCCCGGGGCCGGACGACGCCCGCCCCGAACCCGGGTGGTGGCCGAAGGCCGGGGCAGAGCCGGCGGCAGGCCGAAAGGCAGGGACAGGGGCAAATGCGGCCTCGGAGCCCGGATCGGGGCTGCGGGAGCGGCTGGAAGCCGCATGGCTCGGCCGGGCCGTCGGGTGCCTGCTCGGCAAGCCCGTCGAGAAGCTGCCCCTCCACGGGATCCGGGCGCTGGCCCGCGCCGCGGGCAACTGGCCGCTGGACGACTGGTTCACCGCCCGTGGCGTCCCCGCGGAACTGCTGGCCGCCTACCCCTGGAACCGCCGCTCCGCCCCCACCTCACTCGCCGAGAACATCCACGGCATGCCCGAGGACGACGACCTCAACTACCCCCTCCTCAACCTCCTGCTGCTCCAGCGCCACGGAAAGGCCTTCACCACCGCCGACGTCGCCCGCCTGTGGCTCGACGAACTGCCCGCCGGCCGTACCTTCACCGCCGAGCGCGTCGCGTACCGCAACCTCCTCCTCGGCTGGGAGCCTCCCGCCACCGCCACCCACCACAACCCCTTCCGCGAGTGGATCGGCGCCCTCATCCGCGCCGACGTCCACGGCTGGACCAACCCCGGCGACCCGGCCGCCGCCGCGGCCCAGGCCTACCGCGACGCCTCCCTGACCCACACCGGCAACGGCGTCTACGCCGCCCTCTTCGTCGCCGCCGCCACCGCCCACGCCGCCACCGGGCGCGCGGACGTCCACACCGCCCTGGACGCCGGACTGGCCGCCGTACCGCGGCGCTCCCGCCTCGCCGAGGCGATCCGCTTCGGGATCCGCACTGCCACCGACGAGGCCGACTTCGACTCCGTCGTCGACCGGCTGCACGCCCGCTACGGGCACTACCACTGGGTCCACGCCGTCCCGAACACCGCACTGATCGCCGCCGCCCTTACCCACGCCGACGGCGACTTCACCCGTACCGTCTGCCGAGCGGTGTCCGGCGGCTGGGACACCGACTCCAACGGCGCCACCGCCGGCGCCCTCGCCGGACTGCTCGCCGGCTCCCCGCAGCGGATCCCGCACCGCTGGACCGCCCCACTCGCCAACCGCCTCGCCACCACCGTCCCCGGCTTCGACGGCATCGGCTTCGACACCCTGGCCCACCTCACCGCACAGGAGGCAGCACGCTCATGACGGCCATCGCCGTGCTCGGCAGTACGAACATGGACCTCGTCGCCTACGTCCCCAAGGCCCCTCTCCCCGGAGAGACGGTCACCGGCCGCGCCTTCCGGACCGTCCCCGGCGGCAAGGGCGCCAACCAGGCCGTCGCCGCCGCCCGCTCCGGCGGGAAGGTGGTGATGCTCGGCGCGGTCGGGGCCGACGAGTTCGGCGTACGGCTGCGCTCCGCGCTCACCGCCGCCGGCGTCGAGACGGCGGGCCTGCGCACCGTCGAGGGCCCCAGCGGCACCGCGCACATCACCGTGGACGACGAGGGCGGGAACCGCATCGTCGTCATCCCGGGCGCCAACGGCAGCGTCACCGGCCTGGAAGCGGGCGACGAGGCCCGGATCGCCGCCGCCGGCGCCCTCCTCCTCCAGCTCGAACTCCCCCTGCCCGCCGTCCTCGCCGGCGCCCGCGCCGCCCGCGCACACGGCGTACGTACGGTCCTCACCCCGGCCCCGGCACAGCCTCTGCCCGCCGAACTCCTCGCCGCCACCGACCTCCTGGTGCCCAACGAGCACGAGGCGGCCACCCTGACCGGCCTGACCGACCCCCGGCAGGCCGCCGAGGCACTGCTCGCCACCGTGCCCGAAGTCGTGATCACCCTCGGCGCGGCGGGGGTCCTCCACGCGGCCCGCGGCCACGAGCCACTGACGGTGCCCGCGCCCCGGGTCCGGGCCGTGGACACCACCGCGGCCGGCGACACCTTCGTCGGGGCCCTGGCCGTGGCCCTGGGCGAGGGCCGCCCGATGCCGGAGGCGCTGCGCTGGGCCTCGGCGGCGGCCGCGCTGTCGGTGCAGCGCCACGGCGCCCAGGACTCGATGCCGACCCGCGCCGAGACCGACGCCTTCGCCCTGGCCGGCTGGGAAGCGGAGCAGGCCGGAGCCACCTCGTGACCGCCGACCTACGTGCCGGGGGCGGGGGTGGGTCGGGGCGCTCCCCGCAGGGCGCCGAACGCACCACCGCCACACCTGCCGACCCCGAGAACCGTTCGGCGCCCGAGGAGACGCCCCGACCCACCCCCACCCCCACCCCCACCGAAGCCCCCGGCACGGGAACCGGCACCGCCCGGCCAGGGCCCCTGCACGGTCTGCGGGTGCTCGACCTCGCGACGCTCTTCGCCGGCCCCCTCGCCGCGACCCTGCTCGGCGACTTCGGCGCCGAGGTCGTCAAGGTCGAGCACCCGTCCCTCCCCGACCCCTCCCGCGGCCACGGCCCCGCCAAGGACGGCATCGGCCTGTGGTGGAAGCTGCTCGGCCGGAACAAGCGCACCATCACCCTGGACCTGTCCACCCCCGGCGGCCGGGCCACCCTGCTGCGGCTCGCCGCCACCGCCGACGTGGTCGTCGAGAACTTCCGCCCCGGCACGCTGGAGCGGTGGGGCCTGGGCTGGCCCGAGCTGTCCGCCGCCAACCCGCGCCTGATCCTGGCCCGCGTCACGGCCTTCGGCCAGCAGGGCCCGTACGCCCACCGCCCCGGCTTCGGCACCCTCGCCGAGGCCATGAGCGGCTTCGCCGCGGCCACCGGGGAGCCGGAGGGCCCGCCGACCCTGCCACCCTTCGGCCTCGCCGACTCGATCGCCGCGCTGACCTGCGCGTACGCGGTGATGACGGCGCTCGCCGGGCGTGACCGCACGGGACACGGGCAGGTCGTGGACCTGGCCATCGTCGAGCCGATCCTCACCGTGCTCGGCCCGCAGCCGCTCTGGTACGACCAGCTCGGCTACGTCCAGCCGCGCACCGGCAACCGCTCCGCCAACAACGCCCCCCGCAACACCTACCGCAGTGCCGACGGCCGCTGGCTGGCGGTCTCCGCCTCCGCCCAGTCCATCGCCGAGCGTGTGATGCGGCTGGTCGGCCGGCCGGAGCTGATCGCCGAGCCGTGGTTCTCGACCGGCACCGGGCGGGCCCGGCACGCCGACGTCCTCGACGAGGCGGTCGGCGGCTGGATCGCCCGCCACAAGGCGGAGGAGGTCGTCGACGCCTTCGAGGACGCCGAGGCGGCCGTCGCGCTGGTCTACGACGTCCGCGACGTGATGGACGATCCGCAGTTCGCGGCCCTGGACACGGTGACCGAGATCGAGGATCCGGAGCTGGGCCCCCTGCGGATGCAGAACGTCCTCTTCCGGCTGTCCGAGACTCCCGGCCAGATCCGCTGGGCGGGCCGCCCGCACGGCGCGGACACGGCCGAGGTGCTGACCGAGCTCGGTCTGACCGGGCCCGAGATCGCCGCGTTGCGCACCGAGGGGGCCCTGTGATCCTGACCTGGCTGTACGCGCCTGGCGACCGGCCCGCGGTGGTGGCGAAGGCGCTGGCCTGCGGGCCCGACGCGGTGATCGTCGACCTGGAGGACGCGGTGGCGGCGTCCCGCAAGGAGTACGCCCGGGCCGCCACCGTCGAACTGCTCGCGGAGCGGCCCGCGGTCCCCGTCCACGTCCGCGTCAACGCCCTGGACTCCCCGTGGGGCGGCGCCGACCTCACCGCGCTCGCCGGGCTGCGCGGCCTCGCGGGGTTGCGGCTGCCCAAGATCAGCGCCCCGGAGCAGATCGCCGTGGCCGCCGACCGCACCGGCGGGGTGGGGCTGCACGCCCTGCTGGAGTCGGCGCTGGGCGTGGAGCGCGCGTACGAGATCGCCCGCGCGCACCCGGCCCTGCGCGGGCTCTCCCTCGGTGAGGCGGACCTGCGGGCGGACCTCGCGGCCAGCGCGGAGGAGGGGCTCGACTGGTGCCGCTCCCGGGTGGTGGTCGCGGCGCGTGCCGCCGGGCTGGCGCCCCCGGCCCAGTCGGTGTTCCCCGACATCCGCGACGTGGAGGCGTTGGCGGTCTCCTGCGCGCGCGGCCGGTCCCTGGGCTTCCTCGGCCGGGCGGCTATCCACCCGCGCCAGCTGCCGGTGATCGAGCGGGCCTACCTCCCGGCGCCCGAGGAGGTGAGCGCCGCGGTGGAGGTGCTCAGCGCGGCCCGGGCCGCGCCCGGCGCACTGGCCCTGCCCGACGGCCGGTTCGTGGACCCGGCGGTCGTGGCGTCGGCGCACCGCACCCTCGCGCTCGCCGCGCGGATCCCGGTCCACTGAACCCCTGCGCCGACCGCGCGGCCACCCGCCGGAACCCGGGCGCCGGCCCCGGCGGCCGCCGCACCGCCGCGCGCTGCCGCGCGGGCCGATCCGCGCCGGGCGCCGACCCCGGCCCCGGTCCCGGCAAGCACGATCCGGCCGGTTCAGGCCACCGGCGTACCCCGCGCGCGCACCGTGGGGCGCGCACCGGCCCGCGCTCACCTCACGGGCGGATCGCTCCCGGCAGACGCGAAGGGGGTGCCGCGTGGTCCGCGGCACCCCCTCGTGACGTTTCCGCCGTCAGGCCTTGTCGGCCTCCGGGGCCTCGGCGTCTACGGCCGGCTTGCGCAGGTCGGCCTTGACGGCTCCCTCGCGCACTTCGGCGTCGGCTCGCTGTGCGCGGGTCGGCAGGGAGTCCCTGGGCTCGGCGCCGGCCTCGGCCGTGCCGTCCGACCCGTCCCCGGCCTTGTCACCGGCCTTGTCACCGGCTGCCTCGGCGGACGGGCCCTTGGTCGCGGACTTGTCCTTGCCGTCCCCGCCGGAGGCGTCCGGCTCGACGATCTCCTCGCGGCCCGGCCGCAGCTTCGCGGAGACGACGAGGTAGACGACGGCGAGCACGAACACGAAGATCGAGGTCCACACGTTCAGCCGGACGCCCAGGATGTGGTGCGCCTCGTCGACCCGCATGTACTCGATCCAGCCGCGGCCGACGCAGTACGCGGCCACGTACAGGGCGAACGCGCGGCCGTGCCCGAGCTTGAAGCGGCGGTCGGCCCAGATCACCAGGATGGCGACGCCGACGCACCACAGCGACTCGTACAGGAAGGTCGGGTGGTAGGTCCCGGCGTCCCGGTTCGGGCCGGCGCTGATCTCGACCGCCCACGGCAGGTCGGTGGCCCGGCCGTAGAGCTCCTGGTTGAACCAGTTGCCCCAGCGGCCGCAGGCCTGGGCCAGTGCGATGCCGGGGGCCAGGGCGTCGGCCCAGGCGGGCAGCGGGATGCCGCGCAGCCGGCAGCCGATCCAGGCACCCACCGCGCCCAGCGCGATCGCGCCCCAGATTCCGAGGCCGCCCTCCCAGATCTTGAAGGCGTCGACCCAGTTGCGGCCCTCGCCGAAGTAGAGCTGGTAGTCGGTGATCACGTGGTAGAGGCGACCGCCGACCAGCCCGAACGGCACCGCCCACACGGCGATGTCCGCGACCGTGCCCGGCTTTCCGCCGCGCGCGATCCAGCGCTTGTTGCCGAGCCAGACGGCGACGAAGACGCCGATGATGATGCAGAACGCGTAGCCGCGGAGCGGGATCGGTCCGAGATGGATCACGCCGGTCGACGGACTGGGGATGTAAGCAATGTCCATGGCAGACCTGACGCTACCCTGCCGGACGGTGCGTACCGCAACCCGCCCGGCAGGGTCGAAACCAAATCCAGACATGGATCGGCGGAAGTCAGTCCCCCGAGGACCCGTTCCCGGTGCCACTCCCGGTGCCGCTCCCCGGCCTGGTGCCGGAGCCGTTCGCGGTGCCGCTCACGGGACTGTCCGCGGTTCCCTTGGAGGTCGTGGACGCCGTCCTCGACGCCGACGGTGAGGCCTTCGCCCCGCCCTTCCCCGCGTCCTTCTCCCCGTCCTTCCCGGACCCCTTCTCCTTCTCCGCGTCCTTGGCGCCGGCTCCGCCGGTGCCCTTCGCGGCCGCCTCCACCCGCTGCTTCAGCTTCTGCGGGGTCAGCGGGTCGGCCTGGTCGGCGAAGATGTCCTTGCCGTCGAGCAGCACGGTCGGGGTGCCCCGGAAGTTCCCGGCGGCGAAGGCCTCGTGCGACTTGCCCACCCAGCTGTTGTGCGTACCGTCCTCGACGCACTGGCGGAACCGGGGGGTGTCCAGCCCCTCGACCTTGCCCGCCAGCTCCAGCAGCTTGGCGTTCTTGCCGAAGGCGTCGTCGACCTCCTGCGGCTGGTTCTGGAAGAGGACGTCGTGGTACTCGGCGAACTTTCCGGCGTCCTGCGCGCAGGCCGCCGCGTTGGCGCCCTTCAGGGAGCCGCTGCCGCCCATGTTCCCGTCGATGAGCGTGACCAGGTGGTAGTCCACCTTGAGCAGGCCCTTGGCCTCCAGCTCGTGGATGGTGTCCCGGTAGTTGTCCTCGAAGGACTTGCAGGCGGGGCAGCGGAAGTCCTCCCACACGGTGAGGGTGGACTTCGCCTCGGGTTTGCCCGTCTGGATGGCGAGAGCGTCCTTGCCGGTGGCGCCGGACGGGGCGACCACCGGGCCCGCCGAGTCGGACTTGTCGCCCTTGCCGGCGTTGGCCGCGATCACGCCCACGACCGTCGCCAGGCCCAGGACGCCGACCACCGCCGCCGCGACGATCAGGGTCCGCCGGCGCTTGTCCCGGCTCTTCTGCCGCTCGCGCTCCGCTTGGAGTCGCTCCCGGGCCGATCGTTTCGTCGCATCGCGGTTCGCACCGTCGTTCTTCTCGCTCACGCTCCGCCAAACGAAGCAGGGAGGCACTCGCGTGCCTCCCCGCCGACCATTCCACCCGATCGGACTACAGAACCCGATCGGGTGTCCGGTTTGTCTCAGCCTCTGCGTACGCCCTGCGCGAGTTCGCCCGCCAGCGCCCGTACGGCGTCCAGCCCGGCCGGCAGGTCCGGCGCGTCCAGCAGCAGCTTCACGAAGGCGGAGCCGACGATCACGCCGTCGGCGAAGCCCGCGACCTCCTTCGCCTGGGCGGCATTGGAGACGCCGAGGCCCACGCAGACGGGCAGCTCGGTCGTGGCCCGGGTACGGCGGACCAGGTCCTGGGCCTGGTCGCCGACCGATTCGCGGGTTCCGGTGACGCCCATCAGCGAGGCGGCGTAGACGAAGCCGGAGCCGGCCGCCGTGATGGTGGCCAGCCGCGCGTCCTTGCTGCTGGGTGCCACGACGAAGACGGTCGCCAGACCGTGCTTCTCCGCGTGCTCGCGCCACAGCGCGGACTCCTGGACCGGCAGGTCGGGCAGGATGCAGCCGGCCCCGCCCGCGGCCGCCAGCTCGGCGGTGAACCGCTCGACGCCGTAGCGGTCGATGGGGTTCCAGTAGGTCATCACCAGGATCGGGGCGCCGGTCGCCTCGTGGGCCTCGCGGACCGTGCGGAACACGTCGGCGATCTTGACGCCGCCGCGCAGGGCGATGTCGTCGGCGGTCTGGATGACCGGACCGTCGAGGACCGGGTCGCTGTGGGGCAGGCCGATCTCGACGACGTCCGCGCCGCCGGCGACGACGGCCTTGACGGCCTCGATGCCGCCGTCGACGGTCGGGAAGCCGGCGGGGAGGTAGGCGACGAGGGCCGCGCGGTCCTCGGACTTCGCCTTGGCGAGGGTGGCGCTCAGCAGCTCGATGTTGCCGCGTCCGTGCGTGGAGCTCACTTGTCGTCCCCCTCGGAGAACTCGTTGTCGGCGACTTCACCGTCGGTGTCGTACAGGCCGAAGTAGCGGGCGGCGGTGTCCATGTCCTTGTCGCCGCGGCCGGACAGGTTGACGACGAGCAGGCCGTCCCGGCCCAGTTCCCGGCCCAGGTCCAGGGCGCCGGCGAGGGCATGCGCCGACTCGATCGCCGGGATGATCCCCTCGGTGCGCGACAGCAGGCGCAGGGCCTGCATGGCGGCGTCGTCGGTGACCGCGCGGTACTCGCCGCGGCCGGTGTCCTTGAGGTAGGAGTGCTCCGGGCCGATGCCCGGGTAGTCCAGGCCGGCCGAGATGGAGTACGGCTCGGTGATCTGGCCCTCCTCGTCCTGGAGGACGTAGGAGCGGGAGCCGTGCAGGATGCCCGGCTCGCCCGCGGTCAGCGTGGCCGCGTGCTCGCCGGTCTCGACGCCGTGCCCGGCGGGCTCGAAGCCGACCAGGCGGACGTCCGCGTCCGGGATGAAGGCATGGAAGAGGCCGATGGCGTTGGAGCCGCCGCCGACGCAGGCGGCGACGGCGTCGGGCAGCCGGCCGGCGCGCTCCAGGATCTGGCGGCGGGCCTCGACGCCGATGACGCGGTGGAAGTCGCGGACCATCGCCGGGAAGGGGTGCGGCCCGGCGACCGTTCCGAAGAGGTAGTGGGTGCGGTCGACGTTGGCGACCCAGTCGCGGAACGCCTCGTTGATCGCGTCCTTCAGGGTGCGCGAGCCGGACTTCACCGCGATGACCTCGGCGCCCAGCATGCGCATGCGGGCGACGTTCAGCGCCTGGCGCTGGGTGTCGATCTCGCCCATGTACACGGTGCATTCGAGGCCGAAGAGGGCGCAGGCGGTGGCGGTGGCCACGCCGTGCTGGCCGGCGCCGGTCTCGGCGATGACGCGGGTCTTGCCCATGCGCTTGGTGAGCAGCGCCTGGCCCAGCACGTTGTTGATCTTGTGCGAGCCGGTGTGGTTCAGGTCCTCGCGCTTGAGGAAGATCCGCGCGCCGCCGGCGTGCTCGGCGAAGCGGGGCACCTCGGTGAGGGCGCTCGGGCGGCCGGTGTAGTTGACCATGAGGTCGCCCAGCTCGGCCGCGAAGGACGGGTCGCCCTTGGCCTTCTCGTACTCGACGGCGACCTCGTCCACGGCGGCGACGAGCGCCTCCGGGATGAACTTGCCGCCGAAGTCGCCGAAGTAGCCCTCGGCGTTGGGGACGTGACCCTCCGGGTCCGGGATGAAGAACTCGCTGGACATGATCCAGTGCTCCTACGGGTGCGAGATGCGGCGGGTGGTTTCACCGTATTGCGCCGCCCGCCCGTGCCGCGGACACCCCGCTGGGGATGTCGCCGCACGGTACGCGGGAACCCGCGCCCGGAGCCGGTCGGCCGGGGGCGTCAGGCTGTACGGGACCGCCTCGCGGCGCGGTACGTCTCGCGTACCGGGCCGCGGCAGCCCTCGTTACGGCGCGTCTCCGCGGCGCCATCGCATGCCGTTGACCTGGCCGGGCTCGGAGCCGATCACGTACCGGACCCGCCGCCCGTGGACGCGCCGGGCCGGTGCGCGGCAGCCGCGGGGGCGGCAGCCGCGCGCCAGGGGCGCGTACGCCGTCGGCACGCGGCGCGTGCGGACGGAGGGGCGGTCGTGGGCCATGGGACGGGTCAGCTCCGTCCGTGGCGCAGGGCGGGGTGGGCGCCGGCGGCGACGAGGTCGGCGACGGCCGCCTTCGGGTCGCGGCCGGTGACCAGGGACTCGCCGACGAGGACGGCGTCGGCGCCCTCGTTGGCGTAGGCGATCAGGTCGTGCGGCCCGCGGATGCCGGACTCGGCGACCTTGACGATGTGGGGCGGGATCTCGCCGACGACGCGCTCGAAGGTGGAGCGGTCGACCTTGAGGTCCTTGAGGTTGCGGGCGTTGACGCCGATGATCTTGGCGCCGGCGGCGACCGCGCGCTCCACCTCCTCCTCGTCGTGGACCTCGACGAGCGGGGTGAGGCCGATGGACTCGGCCCGCTCGATGAGGGAGACGAGGGCTTCCTGCTCCAGGGCGGCGACGATCAGCAGCGCGAGGTCGGCGCCGTAGGCGCGGGCCTCCCACAGCTGGTACGCCGTGACGATGAAGTCCTTGCGCAGGATCGGGATGTCCACGCGGGCGCGGACGGCCTCCAGGTCGGCCAGCGAGCCGCCGAACCGGCGCTGCTCGGTGAGGACGGAGATGACCGCCGCACCGCCCGCCTCGTAGTCCGCGGCGAGCCCGGCCGGATCGGCGATGGCGGCCAGCGCGCCCTTGGAGGGGCTGGAGCGCTTGACCTCGCAGATCACCTTGACGCCGTCGCCGCGCAGGGCCGCGACGCCGTCCTTGGCCTGGGGCGCCTTGGCGGCACGCTCCTTGAGCTCGTCGAGGCTCACTCGGGCCTGCCGTTCGGCAAGGTCTTCGCGGACCCCTTCGATGATCTCGTCGAGCACACTCACGCGAGCGGCCCCCTTCCGGGTCGATGACGGTCGGCCGCCCTGCAGACACGTACCACTGCAAGGTCGGCTATCAAATGGTATCCGGCGGAGGAGTCGCCCTCCGCACTCGGTTGACGTCGTCCCAGTAACTGGACATTCGGAATACGCCCTTCATCCCCGCTGCGTACGGGGCTCAGGGCGCCAGCGCCGACCCGAAAGAGAGATTTCGGACAACGGCGAAAACCAGTACCACCGCGCCCAGCGCCCACCACGAGGCCGGACGCAGGACGATCCTCGGGACGGGCCCGCCGCGCAAGGCGCGAACCAGCCACAGGGCCATGAACCCCGCGAAGACGAAGTAGCCGGCGACGGCCAGCGCGTTCGACCCGAAAGCGGCGGCCAGGTCCCCGTGGGCGAAGGCGTGCGCGCTGCGCAGCCCGCCGCAGCCGGGGCACAGGATGCCCGTCAGCCGCAGCAGCGGGCAGACCGGGTAGTGGCCCGGCTCGTTGGGGTCGACGGTGCCCACGTACGTGAACGCCGCGCCGGCCGCGGCCAGGTAGAGCGCCGGGGCCGCGAGCCGCCTGCCCAGGGACGCCCGCCTGGCGGACACCGCGGGTACGACCGGTCCGGCCGGCGGTCCGGACACGGCAGGCGGTCCGGACACGGCCTGCGGACCGGGCACGGCGTCGGGGGTACTGGAGGCGTCCACCTGCTGATTCTCTCCGCTCACGACAAAAGGCGCAGCCCGGCGGGGCCGCGCCTTTCGGCTCTCTTCCAGGACCGGCGCAGGTGACGCGCTCAGGCCTTGGCGGGGACCTTGTTCGCGGCGATGACCTCGGCGAGGTCCTTGTGGGCCGCCTTCGGCGCGCCCATGCCCGCGGCCTTCATCGCCAGGCCGACGACACCGCCGAGCGCGACGACGACCAGACCGGCCCAGAAGCCCAGCGGGTTCGCGAGCACCATGAAGGCGCCGGAGACGCAGAAACCGATGAAGGCGATGGTGACACCGGTCCAGGCGGCCGGGGTGTGTCCGTGGCTCGTGCCCGCCATGAGTTGCTCCTCGTTTGCTCTCTGTCGCGCTGCTGTGTCGAGCGTGCGGTCTGTGACGAACGCTCGGTGACATTGTCCCGTACCCGGCGGCTTCGCCGTCCAGGGGGGTCGGCTCAGGGGCCGGTTCGGCGGGTCCGGTCGCCGCCCGGGTCCGTGGTCGGGTCCTCGCCGCGGTCCAGAGCCTTCCACAGATCCTCCGGCCGGTCGGGATCCACCGCCGCGACGGCCCGCGGGCGGGGGCTGCCGTCACGCTCGTAGCGGCCTCCCATCGACGGCCAGCCGCGGCCGTAGCGCAGCGCCAGCAGTCCGGCGGCCAGGATCAGGGCCGCGCCGGCCGCCGTGACGTACGGCCACGTCGTCTGGGTCAGGCCGGCCACGTGGGCCGCGCTGTCCGCCGTCGTACGGGCGGCCTGCGCGTCCAGGGCGCTGCGGCCGTCGGAGCCGAAGAGCGCCGACAGCGCCGCGCCGAGGCCGCTGAGGGCGAGCAGGCCCGACACCAGCAGCCGGCCCTTGCCGCGTACGGCGAAGACGGCCACCAGGGCGGCCAGGCCCACGATGGCCAGGGCCGCCGGGAGGCCGGTCACGGCCCGCCCGTCGGCACTGAGCTGGAGCGAGTCGCTGCCGATGGCGGCGGTGCCCCGGGCCCACACCCGGCCGGAGGCGAGCAGGACGACGGTGGCGCCGAGCGCGCCGAGCAGCAGCGCGGCGGCCACGCTGCGGCGGCTGCCGCGGCTGTCGGCCGTCTCGGGCTCGGGCTCGGCGGGGGCGTCGGATCGGGGCGGGGGTACGGCACTCACGTACCCCACTATCCCCTACGCCTTCAGGAGCCGCTCAGGCGGTTCGCCGCCGCCACCGCGCGCAGCACGGCGGCGGCCTTGTTGCGGCACTCGTTGTCCTCCAGCTCGGGCACCGAGTCGGCGACGACCCCGGCGCCGGCCTGGACGTACGCCGTGCCGTCGCGCAGCAGGGCCGTCCGGATGGCGATGGCGGTGTCGGAGTCCCCGGCGAAGTCCAGGTAGCCGACGCAGCCGCCGTAGAGGCCTCGGCGGGAGGGCTCCAGCTCCTCGATGATCTGCATGGCGCGCGGCTTGGGCGCCCCGGAGAGGGTGCCGGCCGGGAAGCAGGCCGTGAGCACGTCGAAGGCGGTCCTGCCCTCGGCCACGCGGCCCGTCACGGTGGAGACGATGTGCATGACGTGGGAGTAGCGCTCGATCGACATGAAGTCGACGACCTCCACCGATCCCGGCTCGCAGACCCTGCCGAGGTCGTTGCGGCCCAGGTCGACGAGCATCAGGTGCTCGGCGCGCTCCTTGGGGTCGGCCAGCAGCTCCTCGGCGAGGTCGTTGTCCTCCTGCGGGGTCGCGCCGCGGTGGCGGGTGCCGGCGATGGGGTGGACCATGGCCCGGCCGTCCTCGACCTTGACCAGTGCCTCGGGGCTGGAGCCGACGACGTCGAAGCCGTTCTCGAAGCGGAAGAGGTACATGTACGGGGACGGGTTGGTGGCGCGCAGCACCCGGTAGACGTCCAGCGCGGAGGCCTCGCAGGAGGTCTCGAACCGCTGCGAGGGCACCACCTGGAAGGCCTCGCCGGCCCGGATCCGCTCCTTGATGTCCTCGACGGCCGCCTGGTACTCCTCGCCGCCCCACAGGGCGGAGAACTCGGGCAGCTCGGAGGCGGGCAGCGGGGCGGGAACGTAGGGCGCGGGCCGGGCCAGGTCCGCCTCCATGGCGTCCAGGCGGGCCACGGCGTCCGCGTAGGCCTCGTCGACCCCGGAGTCGAGGTCGTTGTGGTTGATGGCGTTGGCGATGAGCTGGACGGTGCCGTCCCAGTGGTCCAGCACGGCGAGGTCGGAGGTGAGCAGCATCGTCAGCTCGGGCAGCTTCAGGTCGTCGCTGCCGTGCTCGCCGATGCGCTCCAGGCGGCGCACGATGTCGTAGCCGAGGTAGCCGACCATGCCGCCGGTGAAGGGGGGCATGCCGGCCGCGAGGTCGCGGGGCGTGTGCAGGGCCTCGACGGTGGCGCGCAGGGCGTCGAGGGGGTCGCCGCCGGTGGGTACGCCGACGGGCGGGGTGCCGATCCAGTGCGCCTGGCCGTCCCGGACGGTCAGGGTCGCGTCGCTGCGGACCCCGACGAAGGAGTACCGGGACCAGGACCGGCCGTTCTCCGCGGACTCCAGGAGGAAGGTTCCGGGGCGTTCGGCGGCCAGCTTGCGGTAGAGCCCGACGGGCGTGTCCCCGTCGGCGAGCAGCTTGCGGCTCACGGGGATGACGCGGCGGTCGGCCGCGAGCTTGCGGAACGTCTCAAGATCCATTGAGGGGGTGCCCCTGACTAGTCGGCTGCGCGGAGGAGGACGTCTTCGTCGAAGCAGGTGCGGGCTCCGGTGTGGCAGGCGGCTCCGACCTGGTCGACCTGGACGAGCACGGTGTCTCCGTCGCAGTCGAGGGCGACGGACTTGACGTGCTGGAAGTGGCCGGAGGTGTCCCCCTTCACCCAGTACTCCTGGCGGCTGCGCGACCAGTAGGTGCAGCGGCCGGTGGTCAGGGTGCGGTGCAGGGCCTCGTCGTCCATCCACCCGAGCATGAGCACCTCACCGGTGTCGTACTGCTGGGCGATGGCCGGTACCAGCCCGTCGGCGGAGCGCTTGAGGCGCGCGGCGATGGCGGGGTCGAGGCTGCCGGGGCGGGGGGACGTACTCATGGAGCCATTGTGCCGGGCGGGGAGGGGCGCGTTGATCCATGTCCGCCTGATGGGCGGGCGTCCGGCGCGATCCGGCCGTAGGCTGGCTGGCATGTCTACCCATGCGAAGCGTGAACGCCTGCTGCTGGCGGACCTGTTGGAGGCGGCCGGTCCGGAGGCCCCCACGCTGTGCGACGGCTGGACCTGTCGCGACCTGGCCGCGCACGTGGTCGTCCGGGAACGGCGCCCGGACGCGGCGGGCGGGCTCCTGCTGAACGTCCTGAAGGCCCGCCTGGACAAGGCGATGGAGGAGTACACGGCCAAGCCGTACGAGGAACTCATCCAGCTGATCCGGACCGGGCCGCCGCGGATGTCGGTGTACGCGCTGAAGCAGATCGACGAGGCGGCGAACGCGGTGGAGTTCTACGTCCACGCGGAGGACGTCCGCCGCGCCCAGCCGGACTGGTCCCCGCGGGAGCTGGATGCGGTGTTCTCGGACGCGCTGTGGTCCCGCCTGGAGAAGATGGCCCGCCTGACGGGCCGCCGCTCGCCGGTGGGCCTGGTGCTGCGCCGTCCGAACGGGCAGACGGCGGTGGCGCACAAGGGCGCGCCGGTGGTGACGGTGACGGGCGAGCCGGGGGAGCTGACGCTGTTCTGCTTCGGCCGCCAGGCCGCTGCCGCGGTGTCGCTGGACGGCGAGAAGGACGCGATCGCGATGCTCACGGCTGCCGCCCTCGGCCTGTAGCAGGTACCCGTCCGCGTCCCGCTCCCGGCTGCGCCCCGGTGGCCGCGCCTCAAACGCCGGCGGGGCTGGGTCCGGTGCCCCCGGCCGGGGCCGGTCGCGGGGGCGCGGCCCCTGTTCCCCGGCTGCGGTCCGGTGGCCGCGCCTCAAACGCCGGCGGGGCTTGGTCTGGTGTCCCTGGTCGGGGTCGGTTGTGGGGGCGCTGCCCCTGTTCCCCGGCTGCGGGCCGGTGGCCGCGCCTCAATCGCCGGCGGGGCTGGGGTGGTGTCCCTGGTCGGGGTCGGTTGTGGGGGTGGGGGTGCGGGGCCGCCGGGGGGTGTCTCCTCGGCTCGCGCGGTGCCGCACCTCTCGGCCATACCCGGTGGTGCGCGCTCGTCCTGCGGGGACACCCCCCACCGTCCCCACACCCCCACCCCGGCCGCCCCGCCCGGCGTCCGGGCCGTGGGGTGGGGACACTCCGGGGGCTCCCCGCAGGCCGAGGCGCAACCACCGGGTACGACCGAGAAGTGCAGAACGCGCCGAACCGAGGAGAGCCCCCGGAGGGGCACCACCCCACCCCTGTGATCCCGATCAGGGGCACCACCCCCAAGCCCCGCCGGCGATTGAGGCGCGGCCACCCGGCCGCGCCCGGAGGGCAGGGGCAGCGCCCCGGGATCCGCCGGCCGCGCCGGAGGCGAAGGTCAGCGGACCGGGTGGCCCGCTTCGCGGAGGGCCGACTTCACTTCGGCGATCCGGAGGTCGCCGAAGTGGAACACCGACGCCGCCAGCACCGCATCCGCCCCCGCCTCGATCGCCGGGGCGAAATCGGCCAGGCGGCCCGCGCCGCCGGAGGCGATCACCGGCACGGTGACGTGCTTGCGGACCGCCGCGATCATCTCGGTGTCGTAGCCGTCCTTGGTGCCGTCCGCGTCCATGGAGTTGAGCAGGATCTCGCCCGCGCCCAGTTCCGCGGCCCGGTGGGCCCACTCGACGGCGTCGATGCCGGTGCCCTGCCGGCCGCCGTGGGTGGTGACCTCGAAGGTCCCGGCGGCGGTGCGGCGCGCGTCCACGGACAGCACGAGGACCTGCCGGCCGAACCGCTCCGCGATCTCCCGGATCAGTTCGGGGCGGGCGATGGCGGCGGTGTTCACGCCCACCTTGTCCGCTCCGGCGCGCAGCAGTCTGTCGACGTCGTCGGCGGTGCGGACGCCGCCGCCGACGGTCAGCGGGATGAAGACCTGCTCGGCGGTGCGCCGCACCACGTCGTAGGTGGTCTCGCGGTTCCCGGAGGAGGCGGTGATGTCGAGGAAGGTCAGCTCGTCGGCGCCTTCGGCGTCGTACAGCTTGGCCATCTCCACCGGGTCGCCGGCGTCGCGGAGGTTCTGGAAGTTGACGCCCTTGACGACCCGGCCGTTGTCCACGTCCAGGCAGGGGATCACGCGTACGGCGAGGCTCATGCGGGCACCGCCTTGTACGCCTCGACCTCCACCTCGACGACCATCGACGGGTCGACGAAGCCGGAGACGATGATCATCGAGGCGGCCGGGCGGACCGCGTCGAAGAGTTCCTTGTGGGCGCGGCCGACCTCGTCGACGTCGCGTGCGTGGGTGAGGTACATGCGGGTGCGGACGACGTCCTCGGGGCCGAGGCCGGCCTGGGCGAGGGCCTTGAAGGCGACGCCGAAGGCGGCGACGGCCTGGTCGTACGGGCCGCCCGCGTCGCCGGCGGTGCAGCCGGAGACGAGCACGAGGCCGTTCGGGAGCTGTACCGCGCGGGAGTAGCCGATGACGTCCTCGTAGGGGCCGCCGGAGGAGATGCGGCGTACGGCGCCGGTGTCGGGGGAGCTCATGCGGAGACCGCCTTCAGGGCTTCTTCCAGAGTGAAGGCCTTGGCGTACAGGGCCTTGCCGACGATGGCGCCCTCGACGCCGAGCGGCACCAGTTCGGACAGGGCCCGCAGGTCGTCCAGGGAGGAGACGCCTCCGGAGGCGACGACGGGCCGGTCGGTGGCGGCGCAGACGTTCTTCAGCAGCTCCAGGTTGGGGCCGGTGAGCGTGCCGTCCTTGCCGATGTCGGTGACGACGTAGCGGGCACAGCCCTCGGAGTCGAGGCGGGCGAGGGTCTCGTAGAGGTCGCCGCCCTCGCTGGTCCAGCCGCGGCCCTTGAGGGTGGTGCCGCGTACGTCGAGGCCGATGGCGATCTTGTCGCCGTGTTCGGCGATGGCCTTGGCGGCCCATTCGGGGGTTTCCAGGGCGGCGGTGCCGAGGTTGACGCGGGTGCAGCCGGTGGCGAGGGCCGCGGCGAGCGAGGCGTCGTCGCGGATGCCGCCGGACAGCTCGACCTTGATGTCCATGGCGCGGGTGATCTCGGCGACCAGGGCGCGGTTGTCGCCGGTGCCGAAGGCGGCGTCGAGGTCGACGAGGTGCAGCCATTCGGCGCCGGCGGCCTGCCAGGCGAGGGCGGCCTGGAGCGGGGAGCCGTAGGAGGTCTCGCTGCCGGAGACTCCGTGGACGAGGCGGACCGCCTGGCCGTCGCGGACATCCACGGCGGGGAGGAGTTCGAGCGTCTTCACGGTCATCAGAGGGTCTCGATCCAGTTGGTGAGGAGCTGGGCGCCGGCGTCGCCGGACTTCTCGGGGTGGAACTGGGTGGCCCACAGGGCCCCGTTCTCCACCGCCGCGACGAAGCGTTCGCCGTGGGTGGCCCAGGTGACCTTGGGGGCGCGGATCAGCGGGTTGGTGACTTCCAGGGTCCAGTCGTGGGCCGCGTAGGAGTGCACGAAGTAGAAGCGGGCGTCGGCGTCCAGTCCGGCGAAGGCCTGGCTGTCGGCGGGGGCGTCGACGGTGTTCCAGCCCATGTGGGGGACGACGGGGGCCTTGAGCGGGCCGACGGTGCCGGGCCACTCGTCGAGGCCTTCGGTCTCCACGCCGTGCTCGATGCCGCGTTCGAAGAGGATCTGCATGCCGACGCAGATGCCCATGACGGGGCGGCCGCCGGAGAGCCGGCGGCCGATGATCCAGTCGCCGCGGACGTCCTTGAGGCCCTGCATGCAGGCGGAGAAGGCGCCGACGCCGGGGACGAGGAGCCCGTCGGCGTCCATGGCCTTGTCGTAGTCGCGGGTGATCTCGACGTCCGCGCCGACGCGGGCGAGTGCGCGTTCGGCGGAGCGGACGTTGCCGAAGCCGTAGTCGAGGACGACGACCTTCTTGGTGGGGCGTGCTGTGCTCATTCCCAGATTCCTTGTATCCGCAGGACTCCGGCCGCCAGGCACATCGCGGAGGCGATGGCGAGCAGGACCACGACCGATTTGGGCATCTGCTGCTTCTGGAAGGAGTAGACGCCCCCGGCCAGGAACAGGCCGAGGACGATCAGGATGGTGTTCAGCCCGTTCACTGCTAGAGGGCGCCCTTCGTGGAGGGCAGGATGCCGACGGCCCGCGGGTCGAACTCGGCGGCGTAGCGCAGGGCCCGGGCGAGGGCCTTGAACTGGCATTCCACGATGTGGTGGGCGTTGCGGCCGTAGGGGACGTGGACGTGCAGGGCGATCTGGGCCTGGGCGACGAAGGACTCCAGGATGTGCCGGGTCATCGTCGTGTCGTAGGAGCCGATCATCGGTGCCATGTTCTCGGGCTCGGTGTGCACGAGGTAGGGGCGGCCGGACAGGTCGACGGTGACCTGGGCGAGGGACTCGTCGAGCGGGACGGTGCAGTTGCCGAAGCGGTAGATGCCCACCTTGTCGCCGAGGGCCTGCTTGAAGGCGGCGCCGAGTGCGAGGGCGGTGTCCTCGATGGTGTGGTGGGAGTCGATGTGCAGGTCGCCGTCGGTCTTGACGGTGAGGTCGAAGAGGCCGTGGCGGCCGAGCTGGTCGAGCATGTGGTCGTAGAAGCCCACGCCCGTCGAGACGTCGACCTGGCCGGTTCCGTCGAGGTTTATCTCGACGACGACGGAGGTCTCCTTGGTGGTCCGTTCGACCCGTCCGATGCGGCTCATGCGTGCTGCTCCTTCTTCAGTGCGCGAACCGCTTCCAGGAACGCGTCGTTCTCTGCCGGGGTGCCGGCGGTGACCCGCAGCCGGCCGGGTACGCCGTTGTCCCGGACCAGGACCCCGTGGTCGAGGATCTTCTGCCAGGCGGTGTGGGAGTCCTCGAACGTCCCGAACTGGATGAAGTTCGCGTCGGACTCGGTGACCTCGTAGCCGATGGCGCGCAGCTCGGTGACGAGGCGGTCCCGTTCGGCCTTGAGCTGCTCGACGTAGCCGAGCAGGGTGTCGGTGTGTTCCAGGGCGGCGAGTGCCGTGGCCTGGGTGACGGCGGACAGGTGGTACGGCAGGCGGACCAGCTGTACGGCGTCGACGACGGCGGGGTGCGCGGCCAGGTAGCCCAGGCGCAGGCCGGCCGCGCCGAAGGCCTTGGACATGGTCCGGGAGATCACCATGTTGGGGCGGCCCTCGATGAGGGGCAGCAGCGAGTCCCGGTGGCTGAACTCCACGTAGGCCTCGTCGACGATGACGAGGGAGGGCTTGGCCGCCTGGGCCGCCTCGTAGAGGGCCAGGACGGTCTCCGCGTCGACGGCGGTGCCCGTGGGGTTGTTGGGGGAGGTGATGAAGACGACGTCGGGTGCGTGCTCGGCGATCGCCCGTTCGGCCGCCTCCGTGTCGATGCGGAAGTCCTCGCGGCGGGGGCCGGAGATCCAGCCCGTGCCGGTGCCGCGGGAGATCAGCGCGTGCATGGAGTAGGAGGGTTCGAAGCCGATCGCGGTGCGGCCGGGCCCGCCGAAGGTCTGCAGCAGCTGCTGGATGACCTCGTTGGAGCCGTTGGCGGCCCATACGTTCTCCCGGGTGACCGGGTGTTTGCCCGTACGGGTGAGGTAGGCGGCCAGCTCCGTGCGCAGCTCGACCGCGTCCCGGTCCGGGTAGCGGTTGAGGGTGCGGGCGGCTTCGGCGACGCGCTCGGCGATGCGCGCGACGAGCTCGGCGGGCAGCTCGTAGGGGTTCTCGTTGGTGTTCAGCTGGACGGGCACGTCGAGCTGGGGGGCGCCGTACGGGCTCTTGCCGCGCAGTTCGTCCCGGATGGGGAGGTCGTCGATGCCGATGGCTCTGTCGGTCACTGGCCGGGCACCTTCCATCCGCTGTGCTTGTCGGGTACGGCTCCGCCAAAACGGGCCTTGAGGGCGGCGCCGTGCGCGGGCAGGTCCTCGGCCTCGGCGAGGGTCACCACGTGGTGGGTGACCTCGGCGAGGGCGTCGCGGGTGTAGTCGACGATGTGGATGCCGCGCAGGAAGGACTGCACGGACAGGCCCGAGGAGTGGCAGGCGCAGCCGCCGGTGGGCAGGACGTGGTTGGAGCCGGCGCAGTAGTCGCCGAGGGAGACCGGGGCCCAGGGGCCGACGAAGATCGCGCCGGCGTTGCGGACGCGGGCGGCCCAGGCGGCGGCGTCGGCGGTCTGGATCTCCAGGTGTTCGGCGCCGTAGGCGTCGACGACCTTGAGGCCGTCCTCCAGGCTGTCGACGAGCACGATCGCGGACTGCCTGCCGGCGAGGGCGGGCTTGATCCGGTCCTCGACGTGCTTGGTCGCGGCGACCTGCGGCTCCAGCTCCTTCTCGACGGCGTCCGCGAGCTCGGCGGAGTCCGTGACGAGGACGGCCGCGGCCAGCGGGTCGTGCTCGGCCTGGCTGATGAGGTCGGCGGCGACGTGCACCGGGTCGGCGGTGGAGTCGGCGAGGACGGCGATCTCGGTCGGGCCGGCCTCGGTGTCGATGCCGATCCGGCCGGTGAAGTAGCGCTTGGCGGCGGCGACCCAGATGTTGCCGGGGCCGGTGACCATGTTGGCGGGGCGGCAGTCCTCGGTGCCGTACGCGAACATCGCGACGGCCTGGGCGCCGCCGACCGCGTACACCTCGTCCACGCCGAGCAGCGCGCAGGCGGCCAGGATGGTGGGGTGCGGCAGTCCGCCGTGCTCCTTCTGCGGCGGGGACGCCAGCGCGACGGACTCGACGCCCGCCTCCTGGGCCGGTACGACGTTCATGACGACGGACGACGGGTACACCGAGCGGCCGCCCGGCGCGTACAGCCCGACGCGCTCCACCGGAACCCACTTCTCGGTCACGGTGCCGCCGGGGACCACCTGTGTGGTGTGCTCGGTGCGGCGCTGTGCGCGGTGCACGATCCGGGCGCGCCGGATCGACTCCTCCAGGGCTGCGCGGACGGCCGGGTCGAGCTCGTCGAGGGCGGCCTTGAGGGCCGCGGCGGGCACCCTGACCTGCTCCAGCGTCACCCCGTCGAACTTCTGCGCGTACTCGATCAGCGCCGCCGTGCCACGATGATGGACGTCCTCGCAGATGGGCCGCACCTTCTCCAGGGCGGCTTCCACGTCGAACTCGGCACGGGGCAGCAGGTCGCGCAGGGCGCCGCCCTCGGGGAGGGCGTCACCGCGCAGGTCGATACGAGAGATCACCTCACAATTCTCTCAGACCGTCCCGTGCCACCGTCCGCCCGTATCACTGGCTGATACACGCCACGGACGCCCCCGGATGTCACAGGTGCCCGTTAGCGTTCGTCTACACGTACATGACGGCGGAGGGGGCCGCGGTGGTCGAGGCGGAACCGGACGGGTGTCCGGCGGATCTCAGCGATTCCGAGCGCCGTATGTGGGACGCCTTCCGCACGGGCAGCGTCTGCGATCTCAGTGCGCGCGCCGCCGACGTGGACGATCCGCACGGCGACCACGTCTGGGGTGCGGGGCGCGGCGTCCGTGCCGGTGTGGTGGCGCTGCTGCTGCTCCACGGACCGCCGCCGGTGCCGGGCCGGGTGGCGTCGCTGAAGCTGCGCGGCGTACGGATCTCCGGGCGGCTGGATCTGTCCGGTGGGACGGTGGCTCCGTACGTGGAGCTGCAGTCCTGCCGCTTCGACAGCGAGATCCAGCTGTCGGAGGCCCGTTTCGGCACGTTGCGGCTGGTCAACTGTGCGATACCGCGGCTGGAGGCGGCCCGGCTGCACACGGAGGGGGACCTGCACCTGCCGCGCTGCCGGGTGGCGCGCGGGATCCGGCTGACCGACGCGCAGATCGGCACGGACCTGCTGGTCAGCCAGGCGGTGGTGCAGCGGGACAGCAAGGGCCGGGCGATCGCCGCCGACGGGTTGTCGGTCGCGCAGGACTTCCAGGGCGAGCTGCTGGAGACGTACGGGGAGGTGAGTCTGCGCGGCGCGAAGGTCGGCGTGTCGATGAACCTGCGCGGGGCCCGGCTGCGCAATCCGTCGGGGCGGTTCGCGCTGAACGCGCCGCAGCTGACCGTGGAGCGGACCCTGTACCTGACGGCGATCGCCATGGACTACGGGCGCGGCGGTACGGGCTCCTCCACTCCCCCGTACGGGCTGGGCCGCACGCCGGCGCGGGGCCGGCGGGCACGGCCGTTCGAGTGCCGGGGCGGGCTGCGGCTGGACGACGGCCGGTTCGGGGACGCCATCGACTTCTACGGCGCGCGGTTCGAGCTCACGGACGAGCAGGAGATATCCCTGCGCCGGATCCAGACGCCGGAGTTCCGCTTCGTCGGGGAGGGGCCGGAGCGCGGCCGGGTGGTGGTGTCGGGCGCCAAGGTGGTCAAGCTCGTCGACACGTCCACGAGCTGGCCGGGTCCGGGCGGGCTGTCCATCGAGGGTTTCGAGTACGAGGACATCGCGCCCCGCGGCCATTTCCCGCTGTCCCGCAGGCTGGCCTGGCTGGAGGCGGCCACTCCCGAGTACTCGCCGGGGCCGTACGAGCGGCTGGCGGCCGTACTGCGGGCCAGCGGCGAGGACGCGGACGCCCGCGAGGTGCTGCTGGCCAAGCAGCGGCGGCGCCGGGCCACGCTGCCGCCGGGGCCGAAGGCGTGGGGCTACCTGCAGGACTGGACGGTCGTCTACGGCTACCGGCCTGGCCGGGCCGCGCTGTGGATGGCGGTGCTGTGGGCGGCGGGGGCGCTGCTGTTCTCCCAGCTCGACCCGCCGGCGATCAAGGAGGGCGAGCATCCGGAGTGGAGCGCCCCGCTGTACGCCCTGGATCTGCTGCTCCCGGTGATCGACCTCGGCCAGCAGGGGCACTGGAAACTGGCGGGCGGCTGGCAGTGGGGGGCGGCGGGGCTCGTCGTCATGGGCTGGATCCTGGCCACGACGGTCGCGGCGGGGGCGTCCCGGCTGCTGCGGCGGGGGTGACGGGGCGCGTCTGCGGACGATTACCCTGTGCGTCGTGACCACCGTTCGCCTGCCCCTCTTCCCGCTGAACTCGGTGCTGTTCCCGGGACTCGTGCTCCCGCTGAACGTCTTCGAGGAGCGTTATCGCGCCATGATGCGCGAGCTGCTGAAGACGGGTGAGGACGAGCCGCGCCGTTTCGCGGTCGTCGCGATCCGCGACGGCCGGGAGGTCGCCCCGACCGCGCCCGGCCTGCCGGACCCGACGGCCGTACCCGAGCGGGGTCCGGCGGCCGGTTTCGGAGCGGACCCGATCCAGGCGTTCCACCGGGTGGGCTGCATCGCGGACGCGGCGACGATCCGGGAGCGGGAGGACGGCAGCTTCGAGGTCCTCGCGACCGGTACGACGCGCGTCCGGCTGCTGTCGGTCGACGCGTCGGGGCCCTTCCTGACGGCGGAGCTGGAAGAGCTCCCGGAGGACGCGGGCGACGGCGCCGGGGTCCTCGCGGAGGGCGTGCTGCGGGCCTTCCGCAACTACCAGAAGCGTCTGGCGGGTGCCCGCGAACGGTCCCTGACGGGCGCGGAGCTCCCCGACGAGCCGTCGGTGGTCTCCTACCTGGTGGCCGCGGCGGTGGTACTGGACATCCCGGCGCGGCAGCGGCTGCTGCAGGCGCCGGACACGGCGACGCGGCTGGCGGAGGAGCTGAAGCTGCTGCGCACGGAGACGGCAGTGATCCGCCACCTGCCGTCGCTGCCGGCGGTGGAACTGACCCGGGCTCCGACCAGCCCGAACTGACGAGCGAGAGCGACGGGGGACCGATGGCGAAGAAGACGAAACAGGCGGCCGGCACACCGGCGATCGTGGCGCTGACGGCGGCCGGGGTCGCCTTCACCACGCACGCGTACGAGCACGACCCGGCGCATCCCTCGTACGGCGAGGAGGCGGCGGAGGCCATGGGCGTCTCGCCGACGCAGGTCTTCAAGACGCTCGTGGCGGACGTGGACGGCGCCCTGACGGTGGCGGTGGTTCCGGTCTCGGGGTCGCTGGACCTGAAAGCGCTGGCGACGGCGGTGGGCGGCAAGCGGGCGGCGATGGCCGACCCGGCCCTGGCGGAGCGCACCACGGGCTACGTCCGCGGCGGCATCTCCCCGCTGGGGCAGCGCAAGCGGCTGCGCACGGTGATCGACGAGTCCGCCAGGGCCCACCCCACGATCTGCTGCTCGGCGGGCCGCCGCGGCCTGGAGGTCGAACTCTCCCCCACGGACCTGGCCACTCTCACCTCAGCCACCGTGGCCCCGATCGCGCGACCTTAGACCCACCCCGGCCGGGCTGGGGCTCCGCCCCAGACCCCGCGCCTCAAACGCCGGCGAGGCTTGTCTCGCAGCCCCCGCCGGCGTACGAGGCGCGGGCCGGGCAGCGCCCAACGGGGGTCCGGGGCGGAGCCCCCACCCCAGCCCCGCCGGCGTTTGAGGCGCGGGCCCGGGCAGCGCCCAACGGGGGTCCGGGGCGGAGCCCCCACCCCAGCCCCGCCGGCGTTTGAGGCGCGGGCCCGGGCAGCGCCCAACGGGGGTCCGGGGCGGAGCCCCCACCCCAGCCCCGCCAGCGTTTGAGGCGCGGGCCCAGGCAGCGCCCAACGGGGGTCCGGGGCGGAGCCCCCACCCCAGCCCCGCCGGCGTTTGAGGCGCGGGCCCGGGCAGCGCCCAACGGGGGTCCGGGGCGGAGTCCCCACCCCAGCCCCGCCGGCGTTTGAGGCGCGGGCCCGGGCAGCGCCCAACGGGGGTCCGGGGCGGAGCCCCCACCCCAGCCCCGCCAGCGTTTGAGGCGCGGGCCCGGGCAGCACCCGGCGGGGTCCGGGGCGGAGCCCCGGGAAACGGAGAAAGGGCGGGGCGGGGCCAGGCTCCGCGCAGCGGCGCAACCCGGCGGCCGACCACCCCGGAGGGGTCAGGCGCGCGGGGCCTCCGACGCAGTCGGCCCGGTGTCGGTCGGCGGCAGCGACCGCTCGGCCGACGGCGGCGCCGGCGACGACGCCCCCGCCGGCTGGTAGTACCCGCTCCACCCCGCCAGCGGATCCGGCTCCGGGTCCCGCGGCGTCCACAGCGCGGTGCACCCCAGGTGCAGCAGCACGGCGGTCATCGGCCAGACCAGCAGCGCCCCGTGCGCCACCAGCTCCAGCGGCGCGTCGAACGGCACCCCCTTGCCGGCCGCGGCCGCGGCGGCGGCCAGGTCGGACGACGACGCCCCGAGCCACAGCCCGAACCGCCACCCCGCGAGCGCGGCGAAGCCCGACCCGACGGCCAGCCCGATCACCAGCGGCACGCCGCCGGCCCGGCGCCACAGGAACGTGCCGACGGCGCTGAGCAGGCCCAGCCCCACCGACAGCAGGAAGAAGGTGCCGTCGGCGGCGATCCGCGCCTCGCTCTCGCTGTTGCGCAGGAACACCGCCTCCCCGTTGGAGACGTACTGCACGCGGGGCGCCAGCCACACCCACAGCAGTCCGAGGAGCAGCCCGGCCACCCCGACCGCCAGGGCCACGACGGCCCCGTCTCGGATGTCCGCGGGGGTGATGCCCGCGGCGGCGTCCGGCTTCTCGGGCGGCGACGACGGCGCCGGCGACGGCGGGTCGAACGGGGACTGCGGGGTCACGGCTTCGGTCACCCCCACATCGTGCCAGGTGTGTCCGGCCGCGGCGTCGCCGGACCGCGTCACGGACCGCGCCGGCGGACCGCGTCAGCGCACCGATGCCCGCCGGTACGCCCAGGTCGCGAGGGCCAGGGAGGCGACTCCGACGGCCGCGCACACCCCGAGGTCGACGGCGACGGCGGCCCAGTCCGGTTCCGCTTCGAAGGTCCGCGCGAACGCCTCCACCCCGTAGGTGGACGGCAGCAGGTCACGCGCCCACACGATGAGGGACGGCATCCGCTCGGGCGGCAGCACCCCGAGGAGCAGCGCCGCCGACATGCCGAGCTGTCCGGCGAGGGTGGCCAGCTCCTGGCGCGGTGCGAGCAGTCCCAGCGCGGCGCCGAGCCCGGCAAGCGCGGCTCCGGCCAGCGGTACGACGGCGGCCAGGATCCACAGGCCGCTCATCGGCAGGCCGAAGAGCAGGCAGCCGAAGACCGCGGTGACCAGCGTCCCCGGCAGGGTGAAGGAGGCGTACGCGGCGGCCGTGCCCAGGACCACCGAGGCGGGCGGCACCGGCAGGGTGGCGTAGTGGTCGAGTCCGCCGCCGGCCCGCAGCTGCCCGAAGTACTGGGCGAGCAGGTTCAGCGCGACGAAGGCGACGACGAGCACCGAGGAGCCGGCGACGACGGCGCGGGCCTCCGAGCCCCCGTCGACGACGCCCCGCATGAGGATCATGATGCCGACGGACTGGAAGGTGGCCACGAACAGCAGTGGTATCCGCGCGACCCGGGCCCGGGACAGCTGCGCCCGGTAGACGGCGGCCAGCGCGGGGAGGACCCGCGCGCGGGGCGCCAGCGGCGCGGGCTGGGCCTCGGGCCGGGGCTCGGGCCGGGATGCCGGGGCGCGGTCCGCGGCGGCGCCGGCCGGCGCCGTCTGCGGTGGGGACGGGGCCGCGGCGTCGGGTGCGAGCCCGGCCGCTCCCGCCGCCCCGGTCGAGCGGTCGCTCACGACTTCACCAGCCCTTTCGTCCTGCCGCCGAGGGCCAGGTACACGTCTTCGAGGCTGGGGGTGGCCAGGGTGAAGTCGTCGAGCGCTGCGAAGGCGGGCCCCCCGGTGACCGAGGCGACCGCCGCCCGCGCCTCGTCCGGCGCCAGCCGCAGTACCCAGCGGCGCCCCGACTCGGCGGCCCGGGCGTGCAGCCGGGCCACCTCCGGCACCTCCAGCGGAGCGCTGTCGCGCCACACCAGTTCCAGCCGGACCTCGCCCGAGACCTTGGCCTTCAGCGCGGCCGGTGTGTCGCAGGCGATGACCCTGCCCTGGTCGATGACGGCGACCCGGTCGAGGACGGTCTCGGCCTCGATGACGTTGTGGGTGACCAGCAGGACGGTCGCGCCGTGCTGTGCGCGGCGCCGGTCCACGGCCGCCCACACGGCCCGCCGGGCCACGGGGTCCATGCCGGTGGTGGGTTCGTCGAGGACGAGTACGGGCCGCTCCCCCACGAGTGCGGTGGCGAAGCACGCCAGGCGCCGCTGGCCGCCGGAGAGCTTCTTCAGGGGCCGGTCGGCGATGGCGGTCAGCCCGAGTTCGTCCAGTACGGCGTCCCGCGCGGTCCGGGCCGCGCGCACGTCGAGCCCGCGCAGCCGTCCGGTGGTCTCGGCGGCCAGTGCCACCGTGAGCTCGTCCAGCGCCGTGGACTCCTGCCCGAGGTAGGCGAGCAGGCGGGAGGCGCGTCCTGGGTGGCGTACGAGGTCGTGGCCGAGGAGGGTCACGGTGCCCGAGTCGGGCCGCATCAGGCCGGTGAGCTGGCGTACCAGGGTGGACTTGCCGGCGCCGTTGGGGCCGAGCAGGCCGAAGATCTCGCCGCGCCGGACGTCGAGGGTGACGCCGTCGTTGGCGCGGGTCTCGGGCAGGGCGGGGGCTCCGCGCCGGCCGCGTACCGCGGGGTACGTCTTGACCAGGTCACGTACCGCGCAGACCACGTCCGGCGCCGCTCCCGCGGCCGCCGCCGTGCTGTCCTGCGCCTGTGCTGTGCCCGTACTCACGAGGGAGCAGCCTACGGGGTTCCCGCCCCTACTCGGCCGCCGGGGTCAGCGGGGAGGGCAGGTCGGCGGGTGCGGTCGCGGGTGCGGCGGCCGGTACCGCGGCGACGTGTTCGGCGGCGGCGCGGACGTCGATCTCCCTCCAGAACCCGGCGCGGATGGCGTAGCGGTCGTGTTCGTCGATCTGGTCGTCCTTGTGCGCGAGCAGGCCGAATCGGGCGGCGTAGCGCAGCAGCTCGCCGTCGATCCGGTGCGGGATGCGCGGGTACATGGTGGCCAGTTTCTGCAGGTGCACGGTTTCGGGGAGGCGTTCCATCCAGCGCCGGGCGAACACCTGTCCCACCTCGAAGGGGTCGCCGCCGACGGTGGTGATGTCCTCCTCGCGGTCCGCCCAGCGCTGTTCGGCGCTGGTGAGCTGGGCGAGGGTGGGCAGGGAGGCGGTCTCGGCGGGTTCGCCGAGGGGTCCGGCGCGGTCGATCCAGCCTTTGTCGGATGACCAGCGCAGGGCGCTGGCGGGGGCGGGCGGGCTGCTCGCGGCGGCGTGCTGGCCGCCGTGTGCGCCGGGGGCGCGCAGGGCTCCGGCGAGGTCCTTGGGGGTGGGGACGCTCTTGCCGCCGGGGGTGGTGGGCGCCGGTACGGGGACCCCCTCGCGGTCGTCGTCCGCGGGGGCGGCGGCGCCGTTGCGGGCGGCCTCGGCGAGCGCGGCCTCGGGCAGCGGCGCCGAGAGGATGGCGGCGATGTCGGGGCGGGGTGCGGGCGGCGGGGAGCAGAGTCCGGTGAGGTCCTTGGCGCGGACGGCGCGGGTGATCCAGGCGCGGTCGAGGACGCGGCGTTCGTCGGCTTCGGCGACGAGGTCCTCGGACTGGTTGTAGTCGCCGTCGGCGGCCTGGACGGCCCACAGGTGGACGGCGACGCCGTGCTCCTTGGCGGACATCAGCCCGGGCAGCAGGTCGCCGTCGCCGGTGACGAGGACCACGTCGGAGCAGGCGCGGTTGCGGGCGAGCTCGGTGAGCTCGGCGTGCATGGCGGCGTCGACGCCCTTCTGGGCCCAGCGGCCGTCGCTGCGGGTCAGGGCGCCGAGGCGGACGGTGACGCGGGACATGACGCGCAGCCTGCGGTGTTCGGGCTGGGGCACCCGGTCGGGTGCGCCGTCGAACCAGTAGATGCGCAGCAGGGGCTGTTCGGTGTCGGCTTCGGCCCGCTCGCGCAGGCCCTGGATGAGGGCGGCATGGTCGACGGTGATCCGGGAGCGGGAGGGCTCCCCGGCGAGAAGGCTGGCGGCGGCGCCCAGCAGGTAGCCGGCGTCCACCAGGACGACGCAGCGGTCCACGCGTTCCACCCTCTTCCCTGGAGTCCCCATGGCGTTTTCCGGGGGTGCCCCGAGTCTGCCCGACCCCGTGGGTGTTGAAGGCCGGAACTCGATCATCGGCGTGGCGGATCTCACGCGGTGTCGGGCGGCCGTCTTCGGCCACGCGCAGTAATGATCCAAAATGCGCGGTTTCTGGCGCTGTGTGAGTGTGAAGGCGGTCCTGGCCCCTAGACCCTCACGGAGGCTCCCCCATGGCCAAGAACAAGAACCAGAAGCAGCCGGCGAAGCAGCAGACCCGCTCGTCCGGACAGGACGCGTCGCGCTCGTCGGATTCCCACGAGCAGACGTCCCAGGCGCCGAGTCCGATGGACCTGGCCCACAAGAGCAAGCAGAAGCGGTTCGGCCACAACTGACGCCTCCGCGTCGGTCTGTGCGACCGGAACCGGAAAGGGCCTGCCCGGCGGCATCGCCGGGCAGGCCCTTTCCGTACGCGTGGCGGCCGCGGCCGTCCCGCGAAGGCCGTGGCTATCCGGCCAGGCAGGACGGTCCGAGCAGTACCTTCAGGTCGCCGAAGAGGGCCGGGTCGGGCTGTACGCGGTGCCGGTCGAGGCGCAGCACGGTGGTGGTCCGGGGGCCCTGGAGCTTGATCCGCACCTCGGTGTTGCCCTTGTGGTGGCGCAGGATCTCCCCCAGACGGGTCACCATCGGGGGGGTGACCTTGACCGTGGGGATGGTGAGGACCACGGGTGCGTTGGTGCCGGCGGAGGAGAGGTCGGGGACCATCATCTCCATGGCGACCAGGCGGGGGACGTCCTCGCGCTTGTCGAGGCGGCCCTTGACGAAGACGACGGTGTCCTCGACCAGCTGGGTGGAGACGAGCTGGTAGGTCGCGGGGAAGAACATGCACTCGATGGAACCGGCCAGGTCCTCGACGGTGGCGATGGCCCAGGCGTTGCCCTGCTTGGTCATCTTGCGCTGGAGGCCGGAGATGATGCCGCCGATGGTGACCACGGCGCCGTCGGAGTGCTCGCCGCCGGTGAGCTGGGAGATGCCGGCGTCGGTCTTGTCGGAGAGGACGTGCTCCAGGCCGAAGAGCGGGTGGTCGGAGACGTAGAGGCCGAGCATCTCGCGTTCCTGGGCGAGGAGGTAGGACTTCTCCCACTCGACGTCGGAGAACTCCACGTCGAGGCCGAAGCCGGGTTCGTCGCCGCCGTCCTCGTCACCCATTCCGCCGAAGAGGTCGAACTGTCCCTCGGCCTCCTTGCGCTTGACGGCGACCACGTTGTCGATCATCGACTCGTGGTGGGCGACCAGGCCCTTGCGGGTGTGGCCCATCTCGTCGTAGGCGCCGGCCTTGATCAGCGACTCGATGGTGCGCTTGTTGCAGACGACGGCCTCGACCTTGTCGAGGAAGTCGGGGAAGGAGGAGTACTTCCCCTTGGCCTTCCTGGTCTTGATGATCGAGTCGACGACGTTCTGGCCGACGTTGCGGACGGCGGTGAGGCCGAAGAGGATCACGTCGTCGCCCTGGGCGGCGAAGTTCGACTCGGACTCGTTGACGTTCGGCGGGAGCACCTTGATGCCCATGCGGCGGCACTCGTTGAGGTAGATCGCGGACTTGTCCTTGTCGTCCTTGACCGAGGTGAGCAGGCCCGCCATGTACTCGGCGGGGTAGTTCGCCTTGAGGTAGGCGGTCCAGTAGGAGACCAGGCCGTAGGCGGCCGAGTGGGCCTTGTTGAAGGCGTAGCCGGCGAAGGGGACCAGGACGTCCCAGAGCTTCTGGATGGCCTCGTCGGAGTAGCCGTTCTTGCGGGCGCCCGCCTGGAAGATCGTGAAGTTCTTCGCCAGCTCCTCGGGCTTCTTCTTGCCCATGACGCGGCGCAGGATGTCGGCCTCGCCGAGCGAGTAGCCGGCGATGATCTGGGCGGCCTTCTGGACCTGCTCCTGGTAGACGATCAGGCCGTAGGTGACCGCGAGCACCTCTTCGAGCGGCTTCTCCAGCTCGGGGTGGATCGGGGTGATCTCCTGCTGCTTGTTCTTGCGCAGGGCGTAGTTGGTGTGCGAGTTCATGCCCATCGGGCCCGGTCGGTACAGGGCCGACACGGCGGAGATGTCTTCGAAGTTGTCGGGCTTCATCAGGCGCAGCAGGGAGCGCATGGGTCCGCCGTCGAACTGGAAGACGCCGAGGGTGTCGCCCCGGCCGAGGAGCTCGAAGGTCTTGGGGTCGTCGAGCGGGAGGGCCAGGAGGTCGATGTCGATCCCCTTGTTGGCCTTCACCATCTTGACGGCGTCGTCCATGATCGTGAGGTTGCGCAGGCCGAGGAAGTCCATCTTCAGCAGGCCGAGAGACTCGCAGCTCGGGTAGTCCCACTGGGTGATGGTGACGCCGTCGGTGTGCCGCACCCAGACGGGCACGTGGTCGGTGATCGTCTCGCTGGACATGATCACGCCGGCGGCGTGCACGCCCATCTGGCGGACCAGGCCTTCCACACCGCGGGCGGTGTCGATGACCTTCTTCACGTCGGGCTCGTTCTCGTACATCGAGCGGATCTCGCCGGCCTCGCTGTAGCGGGGGTGCGAGGGGTCGAGGATGCCGGAGAGCGGGATGCCCTTGCCGAGGACGTCGGCGGGCATGGCCTTGGTGAGGCGGTCGCCCATGGCGTACGGGTAGCCGAGGACGCGGGCCGAGTCCTTGATCGCGTTCTTGGCCTTGATGGTGCCGTAGGTGCCGATCATGGCGACCTTGTCCTGGCCGTACTTCTCCGTCACGTACCGGATCACCTCGACGCGCCGGCGCTCGTCGAAGTCGATGTCGACGTCGGGCATGGAGACGCGCTCGGGGTTGAGGAAGCGCTCGAAGATCAGGCCGTGCGGGATGGGGTCGAGGTCGGTGATGCCCATGGCGTAGGCGACGATCGAGCCGGCCGCGGAGCCTCGGCCGGGGCCGACCGCGATGCCCTGGTTCTTGGCCCACATGATGAAGTCGGCGACGACGAGGAAGTAGCCCGGAAAGCCCATCGAGATGATCGTGTCCATCTCGTACTCGACCTGCTTCATGCGGTCCTCGGGGATGCCCCCGGGGAAGCGGCGGTGCATGCCGCGCATGGTCTCCTCGCGGAACCAGGTGACCTCGGTGTAGCCCTCCGGGATGTCGAACTTCGGCATCAGGTTCCGGAACTTGAACATGCCCTCGGTGTCGATCTGGTCCGCGACCAGCTTGGTGTTGGCGCAGCCCTCCTGCCAGGCGTCCGAGGAGTCGATGGCGTACATCTCGTCGGTCGACTTCAGGTAGTAGCCGGAGCCGTCGAAGCGGAAGCGGTCGGGGTCCGAGAGGTTCTTGCCGGTCTGGATGCACAGCAGGGCGTCGTGGGCGGCGGCCTCGCTGGCGTAGGTGTAGTGCGAGTCGTTCGTCACCAGCGGGGGGATGCCGAGCTTCTTGCCGATCTCCAGCAGTCCGTCGCGGACCCGGCGCTCGATCTCGATGCCGTGGTCCATCAGCTCCAGGAAGTAGCGGTCCTTGCCGAAGATGTCCTGGTACTCGGAGGCCGACTTCAGGGCCTCGTCGAACTGGCCGAGGCGCAGCCGGGTCTGGAGCTCGCCGGAGGGGCAGCCGGTGGAGGCGATCAGGCCCTCGGACCACTTGCTGATGGTCTCCTTGTCCATGCGCGGCCACTTGGTGAGCCAGCCCTCGGCGTAGGCGTCGGAGGACAGCCGGAAGAGGTTGTGCAGGCCGGTGGCGTTCGCCGCCCAGATCGTCTTGTGGGTGTAGCCGCCGGAGCCGGAAACGTCGTCGCGCTTCTGGTGGGGCTGGCCCCACTGGATGCGGCGCTTGTTGCGCCGGGACTCGGGGGCGACGTACGCCTCGATGCCGATGATCGGCGTGATGCCCGCCTTCTGGGCGGAGTGGAAGAAGTCGTAGGCGCCGTGGAGGTTGCCGTGGTCGGACATGGCGATGTGCGTCATGCCCATCTCGTTGCACGCGTTGAACATGTCCTTCAGCCGCGCGGCACCGTCCAGCAGGGAGTACTGGGTGTGGACGTGCAGGTGCGTGAACGGCGTCTTGGTCACGGCGCTGGTCTCCTGGCGGCGGGGGGAGGGGGCAGCTTCGAATCCTACGTCCCACGGGTGACCAATCAGGGGCACGCGGCGGTACGGTCGGGCGTTGCAGAACCAGGGGCGCAGGTCCGGCGTCCAGTCCGGCAGAGCCCGTACCACCCGTGCACCAGGAGGAACCCGCCATGGCGGTCCCCGTGACGACCGACGAGCAGCGCGCCGAGGAGATCCTCGACGTGTTCGACACCGCGTTCGGTGAACTGCTCGCCGCAGACCCCGCTGCCTTCCAGGTCAAGTTCCGCAAGATGGCGGCCTCCGCCTTCGCCTTCTACCGAGGCACGGCCTGCCTCTTCTACTCCGACCTGGAGCGGGACCGGCACGGCGGTCCGTACCTGGACGAGCGGACGGGCCGGGTGTGGATCCACGGGGATCTGCACGCGGAGAACTTCGGCACGTACATGGACTCCAACGGCCGGCTGATCTTCAACGTCAACGACTTCGACGAGGCCTACGTCGGCCCCTTCACCTGGGACCTCAAGCGCTTCGCCGCCTCCGTGGCACTGATCGGCTACACCAAGGCGCTCAGCGACGGCCAGATAAGCGAGCTGGTGCGGATCTACGCGGGCGCCTACCGGGAGCGGATCCACCGGCTGGCCGTCGGGGGCGGGGCGCTCGACAAGGACGAGGTGCCCTCCTTCACCCTGGACACCGCCGAGGGCCCGCTGCTGGGCGCGCTGCGCTCGGCCCGTTCCCGCACGCGCTTCTCGCTGCTGGACTCGATGACGGAGATACGGGAGTACGAGCGCCGCTTCTCGTCCGGCGGCGGCTGCGTCGAGCTGGACGCGGCGACCCGCTACAAGGTGCTGGCCGCCTTCGACGGGTACCTGGAGACCCTGCCCGACGAGTCGCTGGTGCGCCCCGACTCCTACCGGGTCAAGGACGTGGTGGGCCGCCGGGGCGTCGGCATCGGCTCCGCGGGCCTGCCCTCCTACAACATCCTGCTGGAGGGGCACAGCGACGCCCTGGAGAACGACGTCGTGATCTACCTCAAGCAGGCACAGACCCCGGCGGTGTCCCGGCACATCACGGACCGGGCGGTACGGGAGTACTTCGAGCACGAGGGGCACCGCACGGTGATCTCCCAGCGTGCCCTCCAGGCGCACGCCGACCCGTGGCTGGGCTGGACCGAGCTGGACGGCACGGGCCAGCTCGTCGCGGAGGTCTCGCCCTACGCGGTGGACCTGGACTGGTCGGACCTGGACGACCCGGAGGAGATCGCGGCGGTCGTCGCGGACCTCGGCCGGGCCACGGCGACCATGCACGCGTCGGCCGACGAGGCGGAGAGCGGGCAGTCCCTGGTGCCGTTCTCCACCGAGCGGGCCATCGACGCGGCGATCGCGGCGGACGAGGCCGGCTTCGCGGAGCTGCTCGTGGACTTCGCGCACGCGTACGGGGCCCGGGCGCGCGCCGACCACCAGATCTTCGTGGACCTGTTCCGCAACGGGCGCCTCAGCCCCTGAACCGGCTCGCACAGGAACACGTGGCACACTCGCGAGGATGGATTTTTCCGGGACGGGACTCAGAGGGCTGCGGGCCGCGCTGTTCAGCGCGCTCGTCGTCCTGCTCTCGTCCGGCTCGCACGTCCTGATGTCCCAGGTCCCGCTGCCGCCCGCGCTGGTGGGCGGGGCCTTCGCGGGCGTCTTCGTGATCGCCTACGCCCTCGCGGGGCGCGAGCGGGGCTTCGGCCCCATCGCGGGGCTCCTGGTACCGCTGGAGCTGGCCGCCGACACCGTCTTCACCGCCGGCCAGCACCTCTGCTACGGCCCGGCGGGCGGCCCCGTCTCGGGGCCGCTGCGCGCCATGGGGCTGGAGGAGCTGTGCGGGGGCGCCCCGGTGGGCGGGCCGCTGACCGAGGTGGCCGGGCCCGCCGAGGCGGCCGCGCTGCTGGCCTCTCCGGGGCCGTTCACGCCCTGGCTGCTGCTCGGCGCACACGTCTCGGTGGGGCTGCTCGCCGCCGCCTGGCTGCGCCACGGCGAGCGGGCGCTGGGCCGGCTGCTGCGGGCGGTGGCGGCCTTCGCGTTCCGGCCGCTGCGGCTGGCGGCGGCTTCTGTCACGGCGGCCCGCGGTCGGGCCCGGCGGGCGCTGCGGCCGGTCCCGGCGGGCGCCGGGGCCCGTACGCGTTTCCCCGCACACTCCGTGGGACGGCGGGGACCGCCCGTGCCCGGCGCGCTCGCGCGCGCCTGACGCACGTACGGCAGTCCGTTCCCCCCGTCACACACCACGGAGACCATGATGAGTTCACGCAACAGCCAGGCGAACAAGGCGGCGGCCCGCGAGCGGCTTCGGGCCGAGCGCGAGGCGCAGGCCAAGAAGGACAAGCTCCGCCGCCAGGTCATAGTCGGCGTCGGCGTCGTCGCCGCACTGGGCCTGATCGGCGTCGTCACCTACGGGGTGATGAAGGCCAACGAGCCCGACTACTGGGAGAAGGCCGCCAAGGCCGAGCTGGTCAAGCCGAAGAACACCACCGGCGAGGACGGCACCACGGTCGTCGTCGGCAAGGCCGACGCGAAGAAGACCCTGGAGCTGTACGAGGACTCGCGCTGCCCGGCCTGTGCCTCCTTCGAGCAGGCGGCCGGCGAGCAGATCAAGAAGGACGTCGACGCGGGCAAGTACAAGCTCCAGTACGTCGGCGCGACCTTCATCGACAACGCGGTCAAGGGCGAGGGCTCGAAGAACGCGCTGAGCGCGCTGGGCGCGGCGCTGAACGTGAGCCCGGAGGCGTTCCTGGAGTTCAAGGGCGCCCTGTACTCCAAGGAGCAGCACCCCGAGGAGACCGTCGACAGCTTCGCCAAGGACGACTACCTGCTGAAGGTCGCCGACACCGTCCCGGCGCTCAAGGGCAACGCCGAGTTCAGGAAGGCCGTCGAGGACGGCACCTACGACCGGTGGGCGCTGGAGATGTCGAAGACCTTCGACAAGTCGGGCGTGAAGGGTACGCCGACCCTGAAGATGGACGGCAAGAAGATCGACACCCCGCAGACGGCGGAGCAGTTCACGGCGGCGATCGACAAGGCCCTGCAGGGCTGATCCCGAAAGGGCGGAAGTCACCCTTCCGCGCGGGCGGCCCGGCGATAGGGCGGACGAGCGGGCGAACTCCTGGAGTTCGCCCGCTCGTTGCGTTCCGACATCTGTTCCACATGCTGTACCCGTCGGTAATATGACCGGCCGTGACCAGTCATCTCATCCCTTCCCAGCCCGGGGCAACGCCCCGGCGCCGTACGGTCGTTCTCGCCGCGGCGGCCACGGCCACGCTGGCCCCCCTCACCTCGCTGGGCGCCGCGACCGCCCACGCGGCGGGCATCGCGCCCGCCTTCCTGCACGGCGTCGCCTCCGGCGACCCGCTGCCCGACGGCGTCCTGCTGTGGACCCGTGTCACCCCGACCCCCGAGGCCGTTCCCGGCTCGGGCGCCGGCCCGGCCGTCCAGGTGGGCTGGGAGGTGGCCTCCGACCGGGCCTTCTCCCGGATCGTCGCCGGGGGAACCGTCACGGCGAGCGCGGCCGCCGACCACACGGTCAAGGTTGACGTGCGGGGACTGCGGCCGCAGACGCCGTACTGGTACCGGTTCACGGCCGGCTCGGCCGTCTCCCCCGTCGGGCGGACGCTGACCACCCCCGCCCACGACGTGACGACCCCTTCGGTCCGGTTCGGCGTGGTCTCCTGCGCCAACTGGGAGTCCGGCTACTTCTCGGCCTACCGCCACCTGGCCGCCCGTACGGACCTGCACGCGGTCCTGCACCTGGGCGACTACATCTACGAGTACGCCTCCGGGGGCTATCCGGAGGCCGAGTACACCGTGCGCCGGCACGAGCCGGCACACGAGATCGTCTCGCTGGCCGATTACCGCACCCGGCACGGCAGGTACAAGACGGACGCCGACCTCCAGGCCCTGCACCACGCGCACCCGGTGATCGCCATCTGGGACGACCACGAGTTCGCGAACGACACGTGGTCCGGCGGAGCCGAGAACCACACCCCGGGCGCCGAGGGCGAGTGGGCGGCCCGCGCCGAGGCCGCCAAGCAGGCGTACTTCGAGTGGATGCCGGTACGGACCTCCACGGCGGGCACGGTCTACCGCAGGCTGCGCTTCGGCACCCTCGCCGACCTCCACCTGCTGGACCTGCGCTCCTTCCGCTCGCAGCAGGCCAAGATCGGCAGCGGCGCGGTGGACGACCCGGAGCGCACCATCACCGGGCGCGCCCAGCTGGACTGGCTCAAGGCGGGGCTCGCGGGCTCCGACGCGACCTGGAAGCTGGTCGGCACGTCGGTGATGATCTCACCGGTGGCCTTCGGCTCGCTGCCCGCGCACCTGCTGAAGCCGCTCGCCAAGCTGCTCGGCCTGCCCGAGGGCGGTATCGCGATCAACGTGGACCAGTGGGACGGGTACACGGACGACCGCAAGGAGCTGCTGGGCCACCTGAAGGAGCGCAACGTCAGGAACACGGTGTTCCTGACCGGTGACATCCACATGGCCTGGGCGAACGAGGTCCCGGTGAACATGGCCACGTACCCAGGCTCGGGCACGGCCGCGACCGAGTTCGTCGTCACGTCGGTGACGTCCGACAACCTGGACGAGATCCTGCACGTGCTGCCGGACACGCTCTCGCTGGTGGCCGAGTCCGCCATCAGGGCCGCCAACTGGCACGTGAAGTGGCTCGACATGGACGCGCACGGCTACGGCGTGCTGGACGTGACGCGGGAGCGCTCGCAGATGGACTACTACGTCATATCCGACAAGCGCCGTCCCGACGCCACGTCCGAATGGTCGCGTTCCTACCGGACGCTGAACGGCACCCAGAAGGTGGAGCGCGCCTACCAGCCCGTTCGCTGACTCACCTGACAAACGGTCAATTCTCTCGCCACAAGGGGCGTCTGGTACGTACCAGACGCCCCTTGTGCGTTTGAAGCAACAAATCTTTTACGTAAGACACTTGACCTGAATATGTCATGCACACATAAGCTTCGCGCCAGCTGAAGAAGATCCTTCAGGCCACCACCCCCCACGACCCCCCACCCGCGAGGAGCACACGTGCGCGCGAACGCCCGCATATCCCCCCTTCTCCGCCGCCGCCTGATGGGCACGGCGGTCCTGGCCGGAACCCTGGCCTTCACCCCGCTTGCCGCCCCCACCACGCTCGCGGCCGCCAAGACCCCCGCCGAGGTGTGCGCCGACCAGGCCGCCGCACCCGCCAACGCCCGCGTGACCCGCGCCCACGACGAGCACGCGGACGAGCCGAACGAGCTCACCGACGCGCAGGCCAAGGCCATGGACGCCGACCTGAAGTCGAAGCTGGACAAGGCCCTCAAGAACCAGCCGCAGCGCAGCCTCGCCGCCGCCGAGGCCGTGGTGAACATCCCGGTGTACTTCCACGTCATCCACTCCGGCACCACCGGCAAGCTCACGTCCACCGACGTCAGCAAGCAGCTCGCGGTCCTCAACGCGGCCTACGGCGGCCAGGGCACCGGAAACGTCAACACGAACTTCCAGTTCACCCTGGCGTCGACCGACTACACGGACAACGCGTCCTGGTACAACCTGGCTTCCGGCTCCCAGGCCGAGAAGGACATGAAGAACACCCTGCGCAAGGGCGGCCCCGGCGCGCTCAACTTCTACACCGCCAAGCTCTCCGGCGGCCTGCTGGGCTGGGCGACCTTCCCGACCTCCTACGCCTCCAGCCCCAAGATGGACGGCGTGGTCGTGCTGGACAGCTCGCTGCCCGGCGGCTCCTCCGCCAACTACAACGAGGGCGACACCGCCACCCACGAGGTCGGCCACTGGCTCGGGCTGTACCACACCTTCCAGGGCGGCTGTAACGGCAACGGCGACTACGTCTCCGACACCCCGGCCGAGAAGAGCCCCGCGTACGAGTGCCCGACCGGGCGCGACAGCTGCGCCAACAAGCCGGGCGCGGACCCGATCCGCAACTTCATGGACTACACGTACGACTCCTGCATGTACCAGTTCACCGCCGGCCAGGTGGCCCGCATGAGCAGCAACTGGACCGCCTACCGCGCGGGCTGACCCCAGCGACGGAAAGGGCCCGGACCGGCATCCGCCGGTCCGGGCCCTTTCCCATGCCCCGCGCCGCTACAGGCTGTCGAGGAAGCCGATCGCGGTCTTCCAGGCCTCCTCCGCCGCTTCTGCGTCGTAGTCGTCGAGGTCCGGGTCGGTGAACAGGTGCCCGGCGCCCGGGTAGCTGTGGACCTCGACGTCCGCCCCGGCCCGCTGCATCCGCAGGTACCAGGCCGTCAGCCAGTCGTGCGGCTCGAAGGGATCCGGGTCGGCGATGTGCAGCTGCACCGGGAGCTCGTCCACCGAGGCGTCCTCCTCCAGGTCCGCCGTCCCGTGCAGCAGGAGCAGCCCGCGCGCCTTCTCGTCGGCCAGCGCCAGGTGCTGGGCGAGGGAGCCGCCGAAGGAGAAGCCGGCGTAGACCAGGCCCCCGTCGGAGTGGGGGGCCGAGGCCAGCACCGCCCGCTTCAGCAGCTCGTCACGGCCGATCTCCTCCTGGTGGGCCATGCCCTCCTCGACGGTCTCGAAGGTACGCCCCTCGAAGAGGTCCGGCACCTGGACCTGGTGACCGGCCGCGCGCAGCCGGTCGGCCGCCGCGTGCACCGCGGGCCGCAGCCCGTACGTCGAATGGAAAAGCATGATGTTCATGCCTCCATCGTGCCAGCCGCCCCAGGCCCCGGTACGCCGCGACTCCTGGCGCCCGCCCCGCCCCTGTGGCGCATTTCACAGCCGGACGGCACGAGGACGGGCGCGCGACGGCGGCCCGTGCGTGACCGACACCACACACCGAGCGTCCCTTCACCGAGAGGAAGACACCGCTCATGGTGCGCGCAGGCTGCGTACGTCGAGGTGGCGCAGCACCCGGTCGACGACCTCCGGGTCGGAGCCCGGCTCGCTGCGGGCGGCCAGCACCTCGTGGCGGGCGGCCGACATCATCTCCCGCTGGATGCGCTGGACGTCGTGGAGCCGCTGCACGCGCTGCGCGTACGCCTCACGTCGCTCCTCGTCGACCATGTCCGGACTGATACGGGCGCCCATGTCGTACGCGCGCCGGCTCAGCTGCTCCAGCAGGTCCTCCGGCAGGTCCTCGGCCTCCTCGATCTCCTTCAGCCGCCGCTTCGCGGCCTTGGCGGCGCGGATCGCCAGCTGCCGCTCGGCCTCCCGCCGGGCGTCGGTGTCCTCCTCCACACCCAGGCGCCGCACCAGCCACGGCAGGGTCAGCCCCTGGCACACCAGGGTCACCATGATCACCGCGAAGGCGATGAAGACGATCTCGTCCCGGGCGGGGAAGGGCTCGCCGGAGTCCGTCTTCAGGGGGATGGCGAGGGCCAGGGCCACCGAGGCCACCCCGCGCATCCCGGCCCACCACATGACCACGCTCTCCCGCCAGCTGACCGGGATCTCCTCGTCGTAGTCGCGCCGCCGGTGCAGCTTCTTGGCGAGCCACCCGGCCGGCAGCAGCCAGACCAGCCGTACGCCGACCACCACCGCCACGACGGCCGCGGCCCATCCGACCATCTCGCCCAGCCGGTCCTGCGCCGTCCCGAAGACGTTGTGCAGCTCCAGTCCGATCAGCCCGAAGGCGACGCCGGTGACCAGCGTGTCCACGACCTCCCAGAAGGTGTGCCCGGCCAGGCGCCCCAGGACGTCGTCGGCGTCGGAGGCGTACTCGGCGAGGAACAGGGCCGTCGTCAGCACGGCCAGCACCCCGGAGCCGTGCAGCTCCTCGGCGAGCACGTACGACACGAACGGCACCAGCAGCGTCAGGCCGATCTGGAGGGTGGCGTCGCCGAGCCTGCCCATCAGCCGGTGCGTGGTCCAGCCGAGGGCCAGGCCGACGGCGACGGCCACGACGGCGGACAGCACGAACTCCGCGAGCGCGTCGGGCCAGGAGAAGCTGCCGCTGACGGCGGCGGCGATCGCCACGTGGTAGAGCACGATTGCCGTGACGTCGTTGAAGAGCCCCTCGCCCTCCAGGATCGACACCATGCGCCGGGGCAGCCCCAGCGATCCGGCGACGGCGGTGGCGGCGACCGGGTCGGGCGGCGCCACGAGCGCGCCGAGCGCGACGGCCGCGGCGAGCGGCAGCGCGGGCACCGCGGAGTAGGCGACGGCGGCCACGGCGGCCGTCGTGACGAAGACCAGGGCCACGGCCAGCAGCAGGATGGGCCGCACGTTGGCGGCGAACTGCCGCCACGAGGTCCGCTGTACGGAGGCGTACAGCAGCGGCGGCAGCACCAGCGGCAGGATGTACTCGGGCGGGACCTCGACGTCCGGCACCGCCGGCACCAGGGCGAGGACCGCCCCGCCGAGGGTCATCAGGACCGGCGCGGGCAGCCCCAGCCGGTCCCCGAGCGGCACCATGACCACGGCCCCGAGGAGGAGCACGAAGAGCAGAGCGAGCTGATCCACTCCCCCACCCTGCCAGGCCGCCTGGCCCGGCCTCGGCCGCGTCGTCGGGGCGCCGGCCGCGTGTCGGGCCGCGGCGCCCGCCCGGTGCGGCGGCCCGGGGGGCTGCTCCTACTCGCTCTCGGCGCGGATCACGTCGAGGGCGTGCTGGAGGTCGGCCGGGTAGGTGCTCTCGAACTCCACCCACTGCCCGTCCGCCGGGTGCTCGAAGCCCAGCCGGACCGCGTGCAGCCACTGGCGGGTCAGTCCGAGGCGCTTGGCGACGGTCGGGTCGGCGCCGTAGGTGAGGTCGCCGACGCACGGGTGGCGGTGCGCGGACATGTGCACGCGGATCTGGTGCGTACGGCCCGTCTCCAGCTTGACGTCCAGCAGCGAGGCGGCGCGGAAGGCCTCGATCAGGTCGTAGTGGGTGACGGACGGCTTGCCGTCCTGGGTCACCGCCCACTTGTAGTCGGCGCTCGGGTGACGGCCGATCGGCGCGTCGATCGTGCCGCTCATCGGGTCGGGGTGGCCCTGCACCAGCGTGTGGTAGCGCTTGTCGACCACCCGCTCGCGGAACTGGTTCTTCAGCGAGGTGTAGGCGCGCTCCGACTTGGCGACGGCCATCAGGCCGGACGTGCCGACGTCGAGGCGGTGCACGATGCCCTGCCGCTCGGACGCGCCGGAGGTGGAGATGCGGTAGCCGGCGGCGGCGAGACCGCCGATGACGGTGGTGCCGGTCCAGCCGGGGCTCGGGTGGGCGGCGACGCCCACGGGCTTCATGATGACGACGATGTCGTCGTCGTCATGGACGATCTCCATGCCCGGGACCGGCTCGGCCACGACCTCGACGGGCCGCGGGGGCGCGGGCATCTCGACCTCCAGCCAGGCCCCGCCGTGGACGCGCTCGGACTTCCCGACGACGCTGCCGTCGACCGACACCTTCCCCTCGGCCGCGAGCTCGGCCGCCTTGGTCCGGGAGAAACCGAACATACGGGCGATGGCGGCGTCGACGCGCTCGCCTTCGAGGCCATCGGGAACGGGCAGGGTGCGGATCTCGGGAATCGTACTCACCCGTCGAGTATGCAGGACTCGGCGCAGCGGCCGTCCCGCGATCAGTGCCGCGCTCAGTCCTTGTGGACGGTGCCGTCCGGGTCCAGGCCCTTGAAGGACAGGAGCACGATGAGGATGCCGCCGCACACGATCGCCGAGTCCGCGATGTTGAAGACGGCGAAGTGCGCCGGCGCGATGAAGTCGACGACCGCCCCGCGGAAGACTCCCGGCGAACGGAAGATCCGGTCGGTCAGGTTGCCCAGCGCGCCGCCCAGCAGCAGGCCCAGGGCGATGGCCCACGGCAGGCTGTAGAGCTTGCGGGCCAGGCGCACGATCACCACGATCACGGCCGCCGCGATGGCGGTGAAGATGATGGTGAAGGCCTCGCCGAACCCGAAGGCGGCGCCCGGGTTGCGGACCGCCTCGAACTTCAGCAGGTCGCCGATGATCTCGATCGGCGGCTGGTGCTCCAGCTTCGCCACGACCAGCATCTTGGTGCCGAGGTCCAGCAGGTAGGCGAGCACCGCCACGACGAGCAGCGCCGCGATGCGCCGGCGCCCCCTGGGCGCCGCCGACTCCGGCTGGGCGTCGTCCCCGACCTCCGGCGTACCGATGATGCGCTCCGCCTCTGCCACGTGAGTTCCCCGAACTAGCCGACCCAGGCTCCTCCTGGACCCTGACCAGACGAGGGTACGCCAGGGCCCCCGCACAGCGCCCGCGGCCGGGACCCCAGAGGTGTCTTCGACGTCCCGTCCGGGTGGCGGGGTCCGGCACCCCCGCCCTCACGGGCGGCCGACGCCGCTTCGACGACACCCCCTAGTGGCGCCGCTCCTGCTTCTGCTTGCAGTCCACGCAGAGGGTGGCCCGCGGGAAGGCCTGCATCCTGGCCTTGCCGATGGGCTGCCCGCAGTTCTCGCAGAGCCCGTAGGTGCCCGCCTCCAGGCGTTCCAGGGCCCGCTCGGTCTGCTCCAGCATCGAGCTGGCGTTGGCGGCGAGCGCCAGCTCCGACTCCCGCGTGATGTTCTTGGTGCCCGTGTCGGCCTGGTCGTCGCCGGCGCCGTCGCCCGAGTCCCGCATCAGGCCGGAGATGGCCACCTCGGAGGCGTCCAGCTCGGCGCGTAGCCGCAGCACCTCCGACGCCAGCTCCGCGCGGGCCTCCTCGACCTCCTGGGGCGTCCACGGGTCCTCCCCGGGCCGTACGGCGAGCTCGGCGGGGGCGGCGGGGGCCGTGACCCGGGTCTTGGGCAGCCCGCTCGTGGCGGCCGCAGCCGTCTTCCTCGCCGCACCGGTGCTCTTCTTGGCAACCACGTTCCGGACTCCCGTCTCCTTCGCGGCGTGCGCCGCCCCCTCGGCTCCGGCCTTCCTGGCCGTGGCCGTCCGCTTCTCGACGGCGGTCGTCTTCCTGACTGCGGTCGTCTTCCCACCGGCCGCCGACGCCTTCTCGGCCGCGGCCGTCTCGGCCGCCGACGCCTTCTTGGCCGGAGCCTTCTTCGTCGTCGCCTTCTTCGTCGTCGCCTTCGTCCTCGTGTTCGCCTGAGTCTTCTCGGCGGTCGCCTTGCGGGCCGCCGTCGCCTTCTCGGCGGGAGCCGGGTTCCCGGAGACCGCTGTCTTCTTCGCCACCATGGCCGCGGCCCCTTCACATACCGTGAGATTGCTAGCGAATCGTGCCGGAACGATAAATCGGCGCCGTCCCCGCGGCAACGGGGCACGCATCCTTCGAGGTCAACCTGCATCCGTTGTGCCCATCCGGAAGCCCGGTAATCCGCCACTCACGCCCCACCCGGTCCCACAGCGGCGCCGATGGCCCGTTCGGGTCACTCCCGCCCCGCCCCGGCCCCCGGGCCCGCGCCCCCGCCACGCCGCGGCCCCGGGCCCCGTACGGGCCCCCGTAAACCGGTCTGCCGCTCGCCCTCCCGGCCCTTACACTGGGCGCAGCGAAAGGCATGGACGGGGACGAGTAGCGTCGGACGCAGCCAGGAGCGACCCGGGGACGGTGAGAGCCCGGGGGCGAGCGCGACGTGAAGGATCACCCCTGAGCCGCCGGAAGAAAGCCGCGGGTCCCCCGCAGGGCGAGTAGAACCGGCTTCGCACCCCAATGAGGGGGCCACCGGACCCGTCCGGCGGCCAAGGAGGGTGGTACCGCGGGAGCAGCAGTCGGCTCTCGTCCCTCCGGACGGAAGTGACACCCCGCCGGAGGAAGAGTTCAGCCTCATGACCACACCGCCGCAGTACCGCCCGGTACCCGCCCAGGTCGACCTGCCTGCCCTTGAGCACGCGGTCCTCGACTTCTGGCGCGAGAGCAAGACCTTCGCCAAGACCCTGCAGCAGTCCGAGGGCCGCCCCGAGTGGGTCTTCTACGAGGGCCCGCCCACCGCGAACGGCATGCCCGGCGCGCACCACATCGAGGCCCGCGTCTTCAAGGACGTCTTCCCCCGCTTCCGCACGATGCGCGGCTACCACGTGGCCCGCAAGGCCGGCTGGGACTGCCACGGCCTGCCCGTCGAGCTCGCCGTCGAGAAGGAGCTGGGCTTCAACGGCAAGCAGGACATCGAGGCGTACGGCATCGCCGAGTTCAACGCCAAGTGCCGGGAGTCCGTGACCCGCCACACCGACGCGTTCGCCGAGCTCACGACCCGCATGGGCTACTGGGTCGACCTGGACGACGCCTACCGGACCATGGACCCCGAGTACGTCGAGTCCGTGTGGTGGTCGCTGAAGGAGATCTTCAACAAGGGGCTGCTCGCCCAGGACCACCGCGTCGCCCCCTGGTGCCCGCGCTGCGGCACCGGCCTGTCCGACCACGAGCTGGCCCAGGGCTACGAGACCGTCGTCGACCCCTCCGTCTACGTCCGCTTCCCGCTGACCTCCGGCCCGCTCGCGGGCGAGGCGGCGCTGCTGGTCTGGACGACCACCCCGTGGACCCTGGTGTCCAACACGGCCGTCGCGGCCCACCCGGAGGTCACGTACGTCGTGGCCACCGACGGGAACGAGAAGCTGGTCGTCGCCCGCCCGCTGCTGGAGAAGGCCCTCGGCGAGGGCTGGGACGCCACCGGCGAGTCCTTCACCGGCAAGGAGATGGAGCGCTGGACGTACGAGCGCCCCTTCGACCTCGTCGAGTTCCCCGAGCCCGCCCACTACGTGGTGAACGCCGAGTACGTCACGACCGAGGACGGCACCGGTCTGGTCCACCAGTCCCCCGCGTTCGGCGCCGACGACCTCGCGGTCTGCCGCGCGTACGGCCTGCCGGTCGTGAACCCGGTCCGTCCCGACGGCACCTTCGAGGAGGACGTGCCCCTGGTGGGCGGCGTCTTCTTCAAGAAGGCCGACGAGAAGCTGACCGCCGACCTCGACGCGCGCGGCAGGCTCTTCAAGCACATCGCCTACGAGCACAGCTACCCGCACTGCTGGCGCTGCCACACGGCCCTGCTCTACTACGCGCAGCCGTCCTGGTACATCCGCACCACCGCCGTCAAGGACGCGATGCTGCGGGAAAACGGGAAGACCAACTGGTTCCCGGACTCCGTCAAGCAGGGCCGCTTCGGCGACTGGCTGAACAACAACATCGACTGGGCGCTGTCGCGCAACCGCTACTGGGGCACCCCGCTGCCGATCTGGCGCTGCGAGGAGAACCACCTCACCTGCGTCGGCTCGCGGGCCGAGCTGAGCGAGCTGTCCGGCCGGGACCACTCGGACCTGGACCCGCACCGCCCGTACATCGACGACGTCACCTTCACCTGCACCCACGAGGGCTGCTCCCTCGAAGCGGTCCGCGTGCCGGAGGTCATCGACGCCTGGTACGACTCGGGCTCGATGCCGTTCGCGCAGTGGGGCTACCCGTACAAGAACAAGGAGATCTTCGAGAAGCGCTACCCGGCGCAGTTCATCTCGGAGGCCATCGACCAGACGCGCGGCTGGTTCTACACGCTGATGGCGGTCGGCACGCTCGTCTTCGACAAGTCGTCCTACGAGAACGTGGTCTGCCTGGGCCACATCCTCGCCGAGGACGGCCGCAAGATGTCCAAGCACCTGGGCAACATCCTCCAGCCGATCCCCCTCATGGACCAGCACGGCGCGGACGCGGTCCGCTGGTTCATGGCGGCCGGCGGCTCCCCGTGGGCGGCCCGCCGCGTGGGCCACGGCACGATCCAGGAGGTCGTCCGCAAGACCCTCCTCACGTACTGGAACACAGTCGCCTTCCAGGCGCTGTACGCCCGTACGTCGAACTGGGCGCCGTCCGCGGCCGACCCGGCCCCGGCGGACCGCACGGTCCTCGACCGCTGGCTGCTCTCGGAGCTGCACGCCCTCGTCGCCGAGGTCACCGACGCGATGGAGTCCTACGACACCCAGCGGGCCGGCAAGCTCCTGTCCGCCTTCGTGGACGACCTGTCCAACTGGTACGTCCGCCGTTCGCGCCGCCGCTTCTGGCAGGGCGACGCGGCCGCGCTGCGCACCCTGCACGACGTGGTCGAGACGGTGACCCGCCTCATGGCCCCCCTCACCCCCTTCATCACGGAGCGGGTCTGGCAGGACATGGTGGTCCCGGTCACCCCGGACGCCCCCGAGTCGGTGCACCTGTCGACGTGGCCGGTCGCGGACACGGCGGCGATCGACCCGGCGCTGTCGCAGCAGATGCTGCTGGTGCGCCGCCTGGTCGAGCTGGGCCGCGCCACGCGTGCCGAGTCGGGCGTGAAGACCCGCCAGCCGCTCTCGCGGGCGCTGGTCGGCGCGGCGGGCTTCGACGCGCTGTCCCCGGAGCTCCAGGCCCAGATCACGGAGGAGCTGAACGTCTCCTCCCTGGCCTCCCTCTCGGAGGTCGGCGGGTCCCTGGTGGACACCACGGCGAAGGCGAACTTCCGCGCGCTGGGCAAGCGCTTCGGCAAGGGCGTCCAGGACGTGGCCAAGGCGGTCGCCGCGGCCGACGCGGCAGCGCTGTCGCTGGCGCTCCGCTCCGGCGAGGCCTCGGTAGAGGTGAACGGCGAGCCGGTCACCCTCACCCCCGAGGAGGTCATCATCACGGAGACCCCGCGCGAGGGCTGGTCGGTGGCGTCCGACTCGGGCGCGACGGTGGCCCTGGACCTGGAGATCACCCCGGAGCTGCGGCTGGCGGGCCTGGCCCGTGACGCGATCCGCCTGATCCAGGAGGCCCGGAAGAACTCCGGCCTCGACGTCGCGGACCGGATCGCCCTGCGGTGGTCCTCCACGGAGCCGGAGGTCGTGACGGCCCTGACGGACCACGCGGGCCTCATCGCGGACGAGGTGCTCGCCACGGACTTCGCGTCCGGCGAGGCCGACGCGGAGTACGGCGACCCCTTCACGGACGACTCCCTGTCCCTGACGTTCCGCCTCCGCAAGGCGTAGCCCGACGCGGGGCGGGCCGTCCCCGCCGGCGGTCCTGGAGCGCCGCCCCTGCCCTCCGGGTGCGGGCCGGTGGCCGCGCCTCAAACGCCGGCGGGGCTGGGTCTGGTGCCCCCCGACCGGGGCCGGTCGCCGGGGCGCTGCCCCTGCCCTCCGGCTGCGGGCCGGTGGCCGCGCCTCAAACGCCGGCGGGGCTGGGTCTGATGCCCCCCGGCCGGGGTCGGTCGCTGGGGCGCTGCCCCTGTTCCCCGGCTGCGGGCCGGTGGCCGCGCCTCAAACGCCGGCGGGGCTGGTTTGGTGTCCCCGGCCGGGGTCGGTCGCGGGGGCGCGGCCCCTGTTCCCCGGCTGCGGGCCGGTGGCCGCGCCTCAAGCGCCGGCGGGGCTGGGGTGGTGTCCCTGGTCGGGGTCGGTTGGGGGGTGGGGGTGCGGGGCCGCCGGGGGGTGTCTCCTCGGCTCGCGCGGTGCCGCACCTCTCGGCCATACCCGGCGGTGCGCGCTCGTCCTGCGGGGACACCCCCCACCGTCCCCACACCCCCACCCCGGCCGCCCCGCCCGGCGTCCGGGCCGTGGGGTGGGGACACTCCGGGGGCTCCCCGCAGGCCGAGGCGCAACCACCGGGTACGACCGAGAAGTGCAGAACGCGCCGAACCGAGGAGAGCCCCCGGAGGGGCACCACCCCACCCCTGTGATCCCGATCAGGGGCACCACCCCCAAGCCCCGCCGGCGATTGAGGCGCGGCCACCCGCCCGCACCCGGAGGGCAGGGGCAGCGCCCCCAGACCTGAGGCACGGCCAGCGGGAGACGGGAACGGGCCGGGCCCGGTGCCCCCGTGGGGGAACCGGGCCCGGCCCGTGACTGCCGACTGCGCGGCGGCGCCTAGTTGTCGTCCTCGTCGATCAGGAAGCCCCGCATCGGCGACGGCGCCTGCATCGGCTGCGGCGCAGCCGGCCGCACCGGAGCCATCGGCTGGGTCATCGCCGGGGACATCTGCTGCTGGCCGCCGTAGGACGGACCGCCGCCCATCGGGGAGGGACCGCCCATGGACGGACCGCCCATGGTGTGGCCCATCGCACCGGCCGGAGCCATCGACGGAGACGGCGACGGGGGCAGCGCGGGACCGGCCGGGTTGCGCGGCGGGGCCAGCGAGTCGTCCGCCTGGGTCTCCAGCTGGCGCAGCTGCGACTCCAGGTAGGACTTCAGACGCGTACGGTACTCACGCTCGAAGCCCCGCAGGTCCTCGACCTTGCGCTCCAGCGTGGCGCGGGCGGACTCCAGGGAGCCCATCGCGACGCGGTGCTTCTCCTGCGCGTCCCGCTCCAGCGCGTCGGCCTTGGCGCGGGCGTCCCGCTCCAGGCCCTCGGCGCGCGACCGGGCCTCGCCGACGATCTTGTTGGCCTCGGAGCGGGCCTCCGCGATCGCCTGGTCGGCGGTCTGCTGCGCCAGCGACAGGACGCGGGCGGCGCTGTCGCCGCCGGGGCCCTGCTGCGGGAGCTGCGGCTGCTGCATCTGCTGCATGGGCTGGCCCATGGGCTGCATCTGCTGGCCCATCGGCTGCATCTGCTGCCCCATGGGCTGCATCTGCTGGCCGAGCGGGTTCTGGCCGCCCATCGACTGCTGCTGCTGCATCGGCTGCTGGCCCATGCCCTGCGGTCCGCCCATGGGGTGCTGCTGCATGGGTCCGCCCATGGGGCCGCCCATCGGGCCGGGGCCCTGCTGGCCCTGGCCGCCGGGGCCCGGCGGGAGCTGCGGTGCGCCGCCCGGCAGCTGGGGCGGGCCCATCTGCGGGTTCTGCTGCTGCGGCGGGCCGGATATGGCCGCGGGCACGGGGGCGCCGGGGCCGCGCTGGTCCTGGGGCTCGGGCTTACGCATGTTCTGCTGCTGCTGGTTCTGCGCGGCGGCACGCGTGGCGGCAGCCAGCTTGGCGCGCAGGTCCTCGTTCTCGCGCAGCAGGCGCGTCAGTTCGGACTCGACCTCGTCGAGGAAGGCATCGACCTCGTCCTCGTCATAGCCTTCTCGGAGGCGGACGGTCGTGAACTGCTTGTTCCGCACGTCCTCGGGAGTCAGCGGCATGTCTTCTTCACCTCTACGTAGTCGTCGGCAGTCGGCTGGACCGTATCGGGACCGTCCCCGCGCGTGCGGGGAAGCTCATCGTTCACACGCTTCTCGCAGCTGTGTTCACGAAGCTGATGAGGATGTAAACGATGATCATCAGAACGAAGAAGGACAGGTCGAGTGCCACGCCGCCGAGACGCAACGGCGGGATGAACCGCCGAAGGAGCTTGAGCGGTGGATCGGTGACAGTGTAGGTGGCCTCCAGGACGACCACCATCGCCTTGCCGGGTTGCCATGAACGTGCGAACTGGAACACATAGTCCATGACCAGTCGGAAGATCAGCACGATCAGGAAGCACATCAGCACGATGTAGACCACTTGCAGTGCGACGCCCATCCCGCGCTTCCCTCTCCCCGTTTCCCGATCTGTTCCCGGTCCCGTATCTGACGGATCGGTCTAGCTTTGGTTGAAGAACCCGCCCTCCGCGATGCGGGCCTTGTCCTCCGCCGTGACATCGACGTTAGCAGGCGACAGCAGGAACACCTTCTGTGTCACGCGTTCAATGCTGCCGTGCAGACCGAACACGAGTCCGGCGGCGAAGTCCACGAGACGCTTCGCGTCCGTGTCGTCCATCTCCGTGAGATTCATGATCACCGGAGTGCCCTCACGGAAGTGTTCCCCGATGGTACGGGCCTCGTTGTAGGTCCGGGGGTGCAGTGTCGTGATGCGGTACGGCTCCCGCTCGGAGACGACCTTGGGCATGATCACGGGGGCGTTCTTCTCCAGGTTCGTGCGATCAGGTGTGATGGATGCCACGGGGGCAATTCGCGCAGGACGTCCGTTTTCCACCGGAATTGGGATGGGTTCCCGCTGCGCCGGAGGCTGTACGGCTCGTACCGGTTCGTCCGATACGGGCGACTGGTGCACGGGCTGCTGTCGGCGATCCCGCTCCCGAGCCCGCTCCATCTCCGGCTCGGGCTCGAACTCGTCGTCGGGGTCGTACCCCGGGTTGTCGTACCGGTCGTCCTCCACGAGGCCGAGGTAGACCGCCATCTTGCGCATCGCGCCGGCCATTCTCCGAGTCCTCCGCTCTGTGGTGGATCGCCCTGTCGCAGGTGCCGCCGTGTCACGAATGTCACCAACTGCCCGCGATCCACGTGGTCTGCCCGCTCATCGGCGGGAATGACCATATTTTCTGCTGTGGTCCGACTTTCTTCGCGACGTTACCCGAGCCGGGGTCTCGCGCCGAGTACCGCAGTGCCGACGCGTACATGTGTCGCACCGGCCACAACGGCCTGTTCCAGGTCTGCGCTCATCCCGGCCGACACCATCGTGGCAGCCGGATGGTCCGCGCGCAGGCGGGATGACAATTCCATCAACCGCTCGAAGGCGGCCTGTTCGCGTCCCGCGTAGTGGCCGGACAGTGGTGCGACGGTCATCAGTCCGTCGATCCGCAGTCCGGGTGCCCCGGCGACGAGGTCCGCCAACTCCGCCAGCTGATCGGGTGCGGCGCCGCCCCGGTCCCCCCGCTCGCCCGACTCGGCGTCGAGGGCGATCTGGACGAGGCAGCCGAGTTCGCGGCCGGCGCCTGTCGCGGCCGCCGAGAGCGCGGTCACCAGCCGGGGCCGGTCGACGGACTGCACCACATGCGCGTATCCCGCCACGGAACGGACTTTGTTGGTCTGCAACTGGCCGACGAAGTGCCAGCTGAGCGGCAGATCCGCGCAGGCCGCGGCCTTGGGGGCGGCGTCCTGGTCGCGGTTCTCGGCGACATGGCGGACGCCCAGCTCCGCCAGCAGTCGTACGTCGCTCGCGGGGTAGGTCTTGGTGACCACGATGAGGGTCACCTCCTCCCGCCCCCGCCCCGCCGCGGCGCATGCGGACGAGATACGTTCCTCCACCCGCGCCAGGTTCTCGGCGAGCTCCGACTTACGGTCCGTCATTCTTCTTTTCCCCCGGGGTCCGGGGGTCCTCCCCCCGGGAAAGCTCCGTCAACCAGACATATCCGGCCAGTCGGCCGGTGACCCGGTCGCGGCGGTACGAGAAGTGGTCCCGCGACTCCAGTGTGCAGACCGGTGAACGCAGGCCGTTCACCACCCCCGCCTCTTCGAGCTGTGCGTGCACCCCCGCCACCACGTCGACCGCCGGCGTCCCCCAGCTGGTCTCGGCCCGCGCGGCGGGGACCGCCGCCGCCACCGACTCCCGCATCTCGGCCGGCACCTCGTAGCAGTGTCCGCAGACCGCGGGTCCGGTACGGGCGACGATCCGCCCCGGTTCGGCGCCGAGGGAGACCATCGCCTCCACGGCCGCGGGCACCACCCCGGCGACCAGTCCGGGCCGGCCGGCGTGGGCGGCCGCTGCGACCCCGGCGACGGGGTCGGCCAGCAGGACGGGGGTGCAGTCGGCGGTGAGGACGGCGAGGGCGAGTCCCCGACGGGCGGTCACCACCGCGTCCACGGCGGGGATCGCGGTGTCCGCCCCCCAGGGGCCGTCGACCACCGCGACGTCCCGGCCGTGCACCTGGTTCATCCAGACCACCAGGTCCGGATCGAGTCCCAGGGAACGCGCCGCCAGGGCCCGGTTCGCCAGAACGGCGGCCGGGTCGTCTCCGACCGCGCCGCCGAGGTTGAGCTCTTCGTACGGAACGGCGCTCACTCCGCCCCACCGGTCGGTGAAGGCGAAGTGGGCGCCGCCCACGTGGTGCTGCTCCGGTGTCACTTCAAGAAGTCCGGGACATCCAGTTCCTCGGCCGGGCTGTCCTGGTACGGCCGGGCCGTGGGGACCTGCGGCGCGGGGGCCTGGACCTCGACCGGGGCCGGCTCGGCGGGAGCCGGGGGCTCCTCGCGCGGCGGGACCGTGCCGAGTCCGCCGAAGGCCGGACGGACCGGCTCGGCGGCGCGGACCGGAGCCGGGGCCGGCTCCTCACGCTTGGTGGACGCGGCGCCGATGACGTTGTCCCGGCGGGCCGGGGGCTGTCCGCCGTCGAACCCGGCGGCGATGACGGTCACCCGTACCTCGTCGCCGAGCGCGTCGTCGATGACGGCGCCGAAGATGATGTTCGCCTCGGGGTGCGCGGCCTCGCTCACCAGCTGCGCGGCCTCGTTGATCTCGAAGAGACCGAGGTCCGAGCCGCCGGAGATGGAGAGCAGCACGCCGCGGGCGCCGTCGATGGAGGCCTCCAGCAGCGGGGAGGAGATCGCCATCTCGGCGGCGGCCACCGCGCGGTCGTCGCCGCGGGCGGAGCCGATGCCCATCAGGGCCGAGCCGGCCTCGGACATCACGGACTTGACGTCGGCGAAGTCGAGGTTGATCAGACCCGGGGTGGTGATGAGGTCGGTGATGCCCTGGACGCCGGAGAGCAGGACCTGGTCCGCCGACTTGAAGGCGTCCAGGACGCTGACCTGGCGGTCCGAGATGGACAGCAGGCGGTCGTTGGGGATGACGATGAGGGTGTCGACCTCTTCGCGGAGCTCGGCGATGCCGTCCTCCGCCTGGTTCGCGCGGCGCCGGCCCTCGAAGGTGAACGGCCGGGTGACCACACCGATCGTCAGGGCGCCGAGCGAGCGCGCGATGTTGGCGACGACGGGTGCGCCGCCGGTGCCGGTGCCGCCGCCCTCACCGGCGGTGACGAAGACCATGTCGGCCCCCTTGAGGACCTCCTCGATCTCCTCGCGGTGGTCCTCTGCCGCCTTGCGACCGACCGCCGGGTTGGCGCCGGCGCCGAGGCCGCGGGTGAGTTCGCGGCCGACGTCGAGCTTGACGTCGGCGTCGCTCATCAACAGCGCCTGCGCGTCCGTGTTGATGGCGATGAACTCGACGCCCTTGAGACCGACCTCGATCATTCGGTTGATGGCATTGACACCACCGCCGCCGACACCGATGACCTTGATGACTGCGAGGTAGTTCTGCGGTGCTGCCACGTCGAAGGCCTCTCGCCTCGAGTTACGTGTCGCCGCCTCGCGGGCCTGCGTTGCGACGACTGATGCCGAAATAGGGACGGTCCGAACGCGCCGACCCGAACCCTCACCCTAAAGTTTAGGGTTAGGGGTGTGTCTGTTCCCTGGACTCTTCCGAACAGGACACTAAGTCGACAAGTAGCGCGTGTTCAACGAACACGCCGAACCTCCCGTTTTTCTTTTCACCCTATGTGATCACCCGTATCGCTGGCCAACCAGGGTGCGCCGCTGTTCGACCTGACGTCAACTCCCGGCCGCGGCTGGGGCGGTGGGAACGCTCACGTCGAAGTGGGCGGCCTTCGGAGCGGCTTTCAGCAGAGCGGTCAGTGCACGCCCCTTCGCCTCGCTCTGCTCGCCGCTGCCCCACCGCACCGACCGGCCCCCGGTCAGCTCCAGCACGATGGAGTCGTAGGAACCCACCTTGACCTGCACGGTCTGCCCGGCGATCGGCGCCGGGAGGGATCCGGCGACGAGCACGGCCTCGTGCAGCAGCCGCTCTTCGTCGAAGCGGCGGGCGCTCGGAGAGCCGGCCGCGTTCAATTCGAGGACCGGAACACCCGCGGGTGCTTTCGCAACCGTGTCGAATCGCACACCCGATGCGTCCACTTCCACGAAGTTGGCGTCCTTTTTGATGAGCAGGACGGGTTTGCGCTCGGTCACCTTCAGTCCGATTCCGTGCGGCCAGGCCCGCACCGCATCAACCGAATCGATGCGGGGCAGACGCCCCCGCAGGCGGCTCTCGATCTCGTCCGTGTCGACGCTCACGAGGGGCGCGCCCACGGGCACGGCCGCGGCCGCGAGCACCTGCTCGGGGGTGAGCACGTCGGTGCCGGTGGCGGTGACCTTCTCGACGCGGAGCCAGGAGGAGCCGTAGAGGACCCAGCTGCCGCCCCCGACGAGGAGGACCGCGGCGGCCGCCCAGGCCAGCACGGGGCCCCGGCGCAGCTGCGTGCCGGAGCCCCGCGGGGCGGCCTTCTTCGGGGGCTTCGGGGGCTTGGCGGACTCGGGGCTTGCGGACGGCGCGGGAGAGCCGGCGCCCTTGCGGGGCGGCCGGCCGGGCCCGTCAGGAGACGGTGTTCCGCGCTGTGCGGTCGTCGCTCCGGCCACTGCTGTGCCTCCTGCGTCCGTGCTCCCGCGTCAGCGGGACCGGTGGGCTGCGATCGCCTCGTACACCATGCCGACCAGCAGCTCGTCGGCGTCCCGGCGGCCGAACTCACCGGCGGCGCGGGACATCTCGTACAGGCGGTGCGGGTCGGACAGCACCGGGAGGACCTGGCCGAGCACCCAGTCGGGCGTCAGTTCCGCGTCGTCCACGAGCAGGCCGCCGCCGGCCTTGACCACCGGCTGGGCGTTGAGCCGCTGTTCGCCGTTGCCGATCGGCAGCGGGACGTAGGCGGCGGGCAGCCCGACGGCGGACAGCTCGGCGACGGTCATCGCTCCCGCGCGGCACAGCATCATGTCGGCGGCGGCGTACGCGAGATCCATCCGGTCCACGTACGGTACCGGCACATAGGGCGGCATCCCGGGCATGTTGTCGACACGCGGCAGTTCGTTCTTCGGCCCGACCGCGTGCAGGATCTGCACGCCGGAGCGCTGGAGGGTCGGAGCGACCTGCTGGATGGTCTCGTTGAGGCGGCGTGCGCCCTGCGAGCCGCCGGAGACCAGCAGCGTGGGCAGGTTGGGGTCCAGGCCGAACGCGGCGCGCGCCTCGGGGCGTACGGCGGCCCGGTCGAGGGTGGAGATGGAGCGGCGCAGCGGGATGCCCACGTAGCGGGCGCCGCGCAGCTTGCTGTCGGGGGTGGAGACCGCGACGGCGTGCGCGTACCGGGAGCCGATCTTGTTGGCCAGTCCGGGCCGGGCGTTGGCCTCGTGGACGATGATCGGCACCCCGAGCCGCTTGGCCGCGAGGTAGCCGGGCAGGGCCACGTAGCCGCCGAAGCCGACGACGCAGTCCGCCTTGGTGCGCAGGAGGATCTCCTCCGCGGCCTTGATGGTGCCGCGCAGCCGTCCGGGGACGGTGATCAGCTCGGGGGTGGGCTTGCGGGGCAGCGGTACGGCGGGGATCAGCCCCAGTTCGTAGCCGCGCTCCGGCACCAGGCGGGTTTCGAGTCCGCGCTCGGTGCCCAGGGCGGTGATGCCCACTGAAGGGTCCTGCCTGCGCAGGGCGTCCGCGAGGGCGAGCGCCGGCTCGATGTGGCCGGCGGTCCCCCCACCGGCGAGTACGACATGCACCGAAATTCACCGCTCTCCGGACGGACGCTTCTTGACGCGCCGTCTCATCGACTTCCATCTCACCCCGGTCCGCCTCCAGCCGGTCTTCGGCTGTCGCATCGCGAGGGCCGCGCGCGCGGCGGGCTCCTCCCGCGCGAAGGCGATGAGCAGTCCGACCGCGAACATGGTCGGCAGCAGGGCCGACCCCCCGTAGGAGAACAGCGGGAGCGGGACTCCGGCGATCGGCAGCAGGCCGAGCACCGCACCGATGTTGATCACGGCCTGGGCCGTGATCCAGGTGGTCACGCCTCCCGCGGCAAACCGTACGAAGGAGTCCTCCGTGCGTCCGGCCACGCGGATACCCGCATAGCCTAGAGCCGCGAAGAGGGCGAGGACCGACAGCGTCCCCGCCAGTCCCAGTTCCTCCCCTGTGATGGCGAAGATGAAGTCGGTGTGTGCTTCGGGTAGTTGACCCCATTTTTCCACACTTGCGCCCAGGCCGGAACCGAACCAGCCGCCCGACGCGAGGGCGTAGATGCCGTGTACGGCCTGCCAGCAAAGGTCGTTCTTGCCCGGTTCTGTCGCGCCGATGCACTCCAGCCGGTCCATCCGGTGCGGACTGGTCTTGATGAGCAGGGCGACGATCGCAGCCGCGAAGGCCAGTACGCCGACGAACATCCGCGTCGGGGCGCCCGCGAGCCACAGCAGCCCGAACAGGATGGCGCCGAGGATCATCGCCGTGCCCATGTCCCCGCCCAGCATGATCAGGCCGAGCAGGAGGAAGGCCACGGGGACGAGCGGCACCAGGAGGTGCTTCCACTGGCTCAGCAGGCCCTTGCCGCCCTTGCGGGCCAGCAGGTCGGCGCCCCACAGGATCAGTGCCAGCTTGCCGAACTCGCTGGGCTGGAGCATGAACGGGCCGCCGAGCGAGATCCAGTTCTGGTTGCCGTTGATCGAGACCCCTATCCCGGGGACCTGGACCAGGACCATCAGGAACAGCGTGCCGGCGAGCACCGGGTAGGACAGGGCCCGGTGCAGCTTGACCGGCATCCGGGAGGCGGCCAGCAGCAGGACCCCGCCGATGAGCGCGGCCACGAACTGCTTCTTGAAGAAGTACGCGTCACCCAGCCCCAGCTGGAGCGCTTTGATCATGGAGGCGGAGTACACCATCACCAGGCCGAGCACGGTGATGAGCAGGGAACTGCCGAAAATCAGGTAATACGCCGTGAGGGGGCGGTCCCACGCCCTGCGCAACTGCTGCTGCGTACGCCGGAGACCGGCCAGCGGACCGCGCCCGGCGGGCCGCGCCGGGCGCTTCACACTCACGCCGGGGCGCTTGCGGCCCTGCGCCTTCACGGCGGACGGCCGCCGCCCCGGCAGCATCTGCTTGGCCGGCATCTGTGATCTTCCCCTCCACTCGTACGAGGCGAGCATCCGGCCGGAGGGAACCTGTCCCGGCGCCCCCGGCCTAGGCCGTGTCCGCGGCGCTCTCGGCGGCCAGTTCACGCACCGCGTCGGCGAACGCTTCCCCACGCTTGTTGTAGTTCGCGAACATGTCCATCGAGGCGCAGGCCGGTGCCAGCAGGACCGTGTCGCCGGGCTCGGCGAGCGCGGCCGCCTCCCGGACCGCTGCGAGCATCGCCCCAGTGTCGGTCCGGTCGAGGTCGACGACCGGGACCTCGGGGGCGTGTCGCGCCAGCGCCTCGGCGATGAGCGCCCGGTCGGCGCCGATCAGGACGGCGCCGCGCATCCGGTCGGCCGACTTCTGCACGAGTTCGTCGAAGGTCGCGCCCTTGGCGAGGCCGCCGGCGATCCAGACGACCTTGTCGAAGGAGGCGAGGGAGGCCTCCGCCGCGTGGGTGTTGGTGGCCTTGGAGTCGTCGACGTAGACGACGGAGCCGACCTCGTCCACCCGGGCGACCCGGTGGGCGTCGGGGCGGAAGTCGCGCAGCCCGTCGCGGACCGCGCGCGGCTCCACGCCGAAGGCGCGGGCCAGGGCCGCGGCGGCGAGCGCGTTGGCGATGTTGTGCGGGGCCGGCGGGTTGACGTCGCCGACCTCGGCGAGCTCCTGGGCGTTCTTCTGCCGGTTCTCCACGAAGGCCCGGTCGACGAGGATGCCGTCGACGACGCCGAGCATGGAGGGGCCGGGGGCGCCGAGGGTGAAGCCGATCGCGCGGCAGCCCTCTTCGACGTCGGCCTCGACGACGAGGTCCTCGGTCGCCTTGTCGGCCACGTTGTAGACGCAGGCCACCGTGTTGCCCTCGTAGATCCGGCCCTTGTCCGCGGCGTACGCCTGCATGGAGCCGTGCCAGTCGAGGTGGTCGGGGGCCAGGTTGAGGACGGCCGCCGAGTGGACGCGCAGCGAGGGCGCCCAGTGCAGCTGGTAGCTGGAGAGTTCGACGGCGAGTACGTCGTACTCCTGCTCGCCGAGGACCACGTCGATGATCGGGGTGCCGATGTTGCCGACGGCGGCGGTCCGCAGGCCGGCGGCCTTGAGGATCGACGCCAGCATCTGCGTGGTGGTGGTCTTGCCGTTGGTCCCGGTGATCGCGAGCCATTCGGCGGGCCCGGCAGGGGACCCTCCGCCGGCGTCCTGCCCCGCGGCCCGGCGGGCGGCGCGGAGTTCCGCGCCGGCTCCGCGCAGCCGCCATGCGACCTCGACGTCTCCGACGACGTCGACGCCCGCCGCGGCGGCGGCCAGGAAGAGCGGGCTCTGCGGCTGCCAGCCGGGCGAGGTGACGACCAGTTCGGTGCCCTCGGGCAGGGTCTCGCCGGCGCGGGCCCCGTCGGGCAGGTGGCCGAGGCGGACCTCGATGCCGGCTTCCGCCAGCTCGGCCGCCCTGGCCCGGTGCGCGTCACCGTCGCCGTTGTCGACGACGGTCACGCGGGCGCCCAGCGCGGCCAATGCCCGGGCGGCGCTGATGCCGCTGATGCCGAGCCCCGCCACGGTGATCCGGCCCGGCAGGCCGAACCGGCCCAGGGCGTCGGGGCCGAGCAGGCCGGCCAGGTCGGTGGCGCTCACTTGTCGGCTGCCCATCCCGCGTAGAAGAGACCGAGACCCACGATCACGCACATGCCCTGGATGATCCAGAAGCGGACCACGACCAGGACCTCGGACCAGCCCTTGAGCTCGAAGTGGTGCTGGAGCGGCGCCATCCGGAAGACGCGCTTCCCGGTCAGCTTGAAGGAGCCGACCTGGATGACGACCGACATCGTGATGAGGACGAAGAGGCCGCCGAGGAGAGCGATGAGGAACTCCGTGCGGGAGCAGATCGCGAGGCCGGCGAGCGCGCCGCCGAGGGCCAGCGAGCCGGTGTCGCCCATGAAGATCTTGGCGGGCGATGTGTTCCACCACAGGAAGCCGAAGCAGGCGCCCATGAGGGCGGAGGCGACGACGGCCAGGTCGAGGGGATCTCGCACCTCGAAGCAGGCGTTGGGGTTGGTGAGGTCGGCGGCCATCGCGCACGACTCCTGGAACTGCCAGACACCGATGAAGGTGTAGGCGCCGAAGACCATCACGGCGGCGCCGGTGGCCAGACCGTCCAGGCCGTCGGTCAGGTTCACACCGTTGGACATGGCCAGGATCATGAACAGCGCCCAGACCACGAAGAGCACCGGGCCGATCGACCAGCCGAAGTCCGTGACGAACGACAGCTTCATGGAGGCCGGGGTGAGTCCCCGCGAGTCCTTGAACTGCAGTGCGAGCACCGCGAAGGCGATACCGACGATCAGCTGGCCGGCCATCTTGGCCTTGGCCCGCAGACCCAGCGAACGCCGCTTGACGATCTTGATGTAGTCGTCGAGGTACCCGACGAGGCCCATGCCGGCCATCAGGAACAGCACGAGCAGACCGGAGAAGCTCGGCTCCTCCCCGGTGAGGACCTTCGTCAGCGCGTACGCGACGAGCGTGGCCAGGATGAAGGAGATGCCGCCCATGGTGGGCGTGCCCTTCTTCCCGGCGTGGCCGCGCGGGCCGTCGTCGCGGATGAACTGGCCGTAGCCCTTGCGGGCGAGCAGCTTGATCAGCAGCGGGGTGCCGACGACGGTCAGGAACATGCCGATGACACCGGCGAACAGGATCTGCCTCATCGGCCGGCGACCTCGCCCTCGACAGTGCCTTCGAGCAGGGCCTGCGCCACCCGCTCCAGACCGGCCGACCTGGAAGCCTTCACCAGCACGACGTCACCCGGGCGCAGTTCACTGCGCAACAGGTCGACCGCCGCCTGCGCGTCGGACACGAGCACCGACTCCTCACCCCACGAACCCTCGTTATATGCGCCCAGTTGCAGCCAGGAGGCTTCCCTGCCCCCGACCGCGACGAGCTTGCTCACGTTGAGCCGGACGACAAGCCGTCCGACCGCGTCGTGCTCGGCGAGAGCGTCGTCCCCGAGCTCGGCCATCGGGCCGAGCACCGCCCACGTCCGCCCCCCGTTCGCCCTGCCGCCACCGCCCATCGCGGCGAGCGCGCGCAGTGCGGCCCGCATGGACTCCGGGTTCGCGTTGTAGGCGTCGTTGACGATCGTCACACCGTCCGCGCGCTCGGTGACCTCCATCCGCCACCGCGACAGCGTGCCCGCTTCGGAGAGCGCGGTGGCGATCTCCAGGGCGGACATGCCCAGGACGTGGGCGACGGCGGCCGCGGCGAGCGCGTTCGACACGTGGTGCTCACCGTACAGCCGCAAGGTCACGTCGCTGCACCCGGTCGGTGTGTGCAGTGTGAAGGAAGGCTGCCCCCTGTCCGTCATGCGGACTTCCGTGGCCCGGATTTCGGCGTCGTCGGCCTCGCCGAACAGCACCGTACGGGCCTTCGTACGCCCGGCCATGGAACGAACCAGCAGGTCGTCGGCGTTGAGGATGGCGACGCCGCCCTCCGCCTCGGCCGGCAGGGCCTCGACGAGCTCGCCCTTGGCCTGCGCGATCTGCTCGCGGCCGCCGAACTCCCCGATGTGCGCGGTGCCGACGTTGAGGACCAGGCCGATCCGAGGAGGCGTCAGCCCGGTGAGGTAGCGGATGTGGCCGATGCCGCGGGCGCCCATCTCCAGGACGAGGTGCTGGGTGTCCTCGGTGACGCGCAGCGTCGTGATCGGCAGGCCGATCTCGTTGTTGAGGTTCCCGGGGGTCCACACGGTGGGGGCGTGGTGCTGGAGCACCTGCGCGATGAGGTCCTTGGTGGAGGTCTTGCCGGCGGACCCGGTGAGGGCGACGACGTCGGTGCCGAGGCGGCCGACGACGGCGCGGGCGAGCGCACCGAGGGCCGCCACCACGTCGGGGACGACGATGGCGGGGACGCCTACGGGCCGGGTCGCGAGGACGCCGACGGCGCCGGCGGCGACGGCGCCTTCGGCGTAGTCGTGGCCGTCGACCCGTTCGCCGACGAAGGCCGCGAACAGGCTTCCGGGCCGGACCTCGCGGGAGTCGTAGACGACGGGACCGGTGACCTGGAGGGACGGATCCGGTATGTCGTGGGGCCGCCCGCCGGTGATGTCGGCGATCTCGGCGAGGGAAAGGGCGATCACTGGTTCACCTCGGCCTGTCGGACCTGGGTCGTTCGATCGAGCAAGCGTTGGTGTTCGATCGCGGTGCGGAGCACCGTGCGGTCGTCGAAGGGCCGGACGACCCCTGCGGTGTCCTGGCCCTGCTCGTGGCCCTTGCCCGCCACCAGCACGGTGTCGCCGGGCTCGGCGCGCGCGACGGCGGCGGCGATGGCGGCCGCCCGGTCGGCGTCGACGAGGACGGCCGCTCGCTCGGCGGGCGGTACGGACACGGCGCCGCCGAGCATCGCCGCGAGGATCGCGAGCGGGTCCTCGGAGCGCGGGTTGTCGGAGGTCAGGACGGCCACGTCGGCGTACCGGGCGGCCGCGGCGCCCATCGGGGCGCGTTTGGTGGTGTCGCGGTCGCCGCCGCAGCCGAGGACGATGTGCAGCTTGCCGGTGGTGACTTCGCGCAGTGCGCGGAGCACCGACTCGACGGCGTCCGTCTTGTGCGCGTAGTCGACGACGGCGAGGTACGGCTGTCCGGCGTCCACGCGCTCCAGCCGGCCGGGGACTCCGGGGACCGCGGCGATGCCGTCGGCGGCGGTCTGCGGGTCGAGGCCGGCTGCGGCGAGCGTGACGACCGCGGCGACGGTGTTGGCGACGTTGAACGGGCCGGGCAGCGGGGCCTTGGCGCGCACGCGCTGTCCCTCGGGGCCGACCAGCGTGAGGGTGGAGTCCATGTGGCCGGTGACGACGTCCTCGGCGCGCCAGTCGGCGGCGGGGTCGCCCGCGGCCGAGAAGGTGACGACCGGGATCGTCGACTCCTTGGCCAGGCGGCGGCCGTACTCGTCGTCGAGGTTGACCACGCCCAGGCGGGCCCGGCGGGGGGTGAAGAGCCCCGCCTTGGCCTGGAAGTAGTCCTCCATGTCGGAGTGGAACTCCATGTGCTCGGGGCTCAGGTTGTTGAAGACGGCGACGTCGAAGACGCAGCCGTCGACGCGGCCGAGCACCAGGGCGTGGCTGGAGACCTCCATGGCCACGGCCTCGACGCCGCGTTCGCGCATGACCGCGAAGAGGGCCTGTAGGTCGGTGGCCTCGGGGGTGGTCCGCTCGGACTTGATGCGCTCGTCGCCGATGCGCATCTCGACGGTGCCGACCAGTCCGGTGCTGCGTCCGGCGGCGCGCAGGCCGCCTTCGACGAGGTACGCCGTGGTGGTCTTGCCGGAGGTTCCGGTGATGCCGATCTGGAGGAGGCCTTCGCCGGGGCTGCCGTAGATCGCCGCGGCGAGCTCGCCCATCCGGCCGCGCGGGTCGGCGACGGACAGCACCGGCAGGCCGGTGGCCGCGGCGCGCTCGGCGCCGGAGGGGTCGGTCAGCACGGCTGCGGCGCCGAGGGCCGCGGCCTGTGCGGCGAACTCGGCGCCGTGGGTGCGGGCTCCGGGCAGGGCCGCGTACAGGTCTCCGGGGCGGACCGCACGGGAGTCGTGCGTGATCCCGGTGATCTGCGCGGCGCCTGGTGACGGGATGCCCAGCAGCGTGGCCAGCTCGCCCAGCGGGCTCGGAGTGGCGGACGCGGGCCTGGGCGCTCCCGGCGGCGCTGCCGGGGCGTCTTGCTGGGTGGTTCGGGGCTGATCAGCGTGGGGCACGGCGGTGAGCGTACCGGGCCCGGCGGCCGGGCCGCGAAGTGAGGGCCCGGGCCCGGCTGGGGCGTCCGGTCGGTTCCCGGGTTTCGGGGTGATCGTTGTCACTGGTGGTGCCTCACGCTTTTCTTGCGGGCAGGCCGCGGCTTCGGGTCACCGGCCGGGCTGCGGACTGGGTTGCGGGGCGGGCGGCTGGGCGGCCTGCGGGCCGGGCTCGTAGGTGACCGGGAGCCCTGCGGGGGCGGTGCCGGTGGGGGCGATCTGGAGGGTCTTGAGGGCGAACTCCATGACCTTCTTGTAGATGGGGCCGCAGATCTGGCCGCCGAAGTAGCTGCCCTTGGTGGGGTTCTGGATGGCGCAGTAGACGGTGATGCGCGGCTTGTCGGCGGGGGCGAAGCCGGCGAAGGAGGCGGTGTAGCCCTTGTACCGGCCGGTGGCCGGATCCACCCGGTTGGAGGTGCCGGTCTTGCCGCCGACCCGGTAGCCGGGGATCTTCGCCTTGGTTCCGGTGCCCTCCTGGTCGTCGACGACGGATTCGAGCATCTCGGCGAGGGTCTTGGCGGTCTCCTCGCTGATCACACGGTTCTGTTCGGGGGCGGGGGCCGGGGTGAAGCGGCCGTCGGGGCCCTTGGTGCCGCGGACCAGCGTCGGCTCGATGCGGACCCCGCCGTTGGCGATGGTCGAGTACACGGAGGCCGCCTGCATGGCGTTGACGGACAGTCCCTGGCCGAAAGGGATCGTGTACTGCTGGGAGGTGGACCAGTCCTGCGGCTGGGCGAGGATGCCGCGGGACTCGCCGGGGTAGTTCAGGCCGGTGGGCCGGCCGATGCCGAACTTGGTCAGGTACGAGTGCAGGACCTCGTTGGACTTGGCCTGGGTGGGGCCGAGCTGGCCGGTGGCCAGGATGGTGCCGATGTTGGAGGACTTGGCGAGGACCCCGTTGAGGGTCAGGTACCAGGTCGGGTGGTCGATGTCGTCCTTGAACAGCCGGTCGCCGCGGTGCAGCCGGTTGGGGACCTCGACGCGGGTGTCGGGGGTCGCCTTCTTCTCCTCCAGCACGGCGGCCATCGACATCACCTTGGCGGTGGAGCCGGGCTCGTACACGTCCTGGAGCGCGGCGTTGCCCATGGCGGCGGAGCTGGCCCGGGTCAGGTCGTTGGGGTCGAAGCCGGGGGCGTTGGCCATGGCCAGCACCTCGCCGGTGCGGGTGTCCTGGACGATGACGTAGCCGCGGTCGGCCTCGGACTTCTGCACCTGTTCGGCGATGGCGCTCTGCGCCGCCCACTGGATGTCCCGGTCGATGGTCAGCTCGATGTCGTCGCCGGGGACGGCGGGCTTCTCGCTGGAGCCGGCCGTGGGGACCTTGCGGCCGCCGGACTGGGCGTAGGTGATCTCCCCGTCCTTGCCGGCGAGCTTCTTGTCGAGGGAGGACTCCAGCCCGCCGGCGCCCTTGCCCTCGGCGTTGACGTAGCCCAGTATCCCGGCGGCGAGGTCGCCGCCGGGGTACACGCGCTTGCTGCTGTCCTCCTTGAACACCCCGGCCAGGACGTTGGCTCCGGGGGCGTTGTTCTTCTTGTCGGCGGTCGCCTTCTCGGCGAAGACGCGCTTGAGGTCCTTGATCTGGTTCCAGACCTGGGGGGTCTGGCGCTGGGCGAGGACCACGTAGCGGCTGTTCTTGGTCCTGAGCTTGTCCGCGAGTTCCTTGGCGTCCTTGCCGAGGATGGGCGCCAGCAGCGCGGCGGCCTGCTCGGGGGCGTCCGGGGCCTTGCTCTCCTGCGGGGTGAACATCTTGGGGTCGGCGGTGATGTCGTACGCGTCGACGCTGGTGGCGAGTGCCACGCCCTTGCGGTCGGTGATCTCGCCGCGCTCGGCGGCCAGCTTGACGTTCGTGTAGCGGTTCTTGGACGCCGCCGCGGAGAAGGAGGAGGCGTCGACGGCCTGCACCTGGAGCAGCCGGACGACGAAGGCGAGCATGACGAGGGTCAGACCTACGCCGACCAGCCGCAGCCGGGGCCGGGGGCTGCCGAGCCGGATCGTGTGGGGCTTGCGGGGGCCGGCGGGGCGGCGGGTCGCCGGGCGTGTGGCCGGCCGGGCGGTGGCGCGGTTGCGGTCGCCGGGCCGCGGCGGCCTGGACGGTCCGGGCATCCGCCGTCGCGGCGGGTCCTGCGGGCTCACCCGGCCACCGTCCGCGGCGTGCCGGTGCGGGCGCCGGCGCCCGTGCCGGCACGGCGGCCGCGGTGCGGGGCCGCGGGCCCGGGCGTTCCGGGGCTCCGCCCCGGCCCCCGCGCCTCGAACGCCGGCGAGGCTGGTTCAGACGGGATCCGCGTCACGACGTCACCTTCCAGGGGTCTGGCTGGGCTGCGAACTGCCGGTGGGAGCGGGCTGGGCGGGAACCGGCGCCGGGGGCGCGGCCGGGGTCTGGCCCGGTCCGGCCTGCGCGGGCGGCGCCGCGGTCGGGGTCGGTGACGGCGGTGGCGGCGCCTCGGCCACCGAGACGCTGCCGGAGACCTTGCCGTCCGGGTCGATGAAGACGGGGCTGCCGCCCGGGACCAGGCCCAGTTCCCGGGCGCGGCGCTGGAGGGCGTCGGGCGCCGAGTGGGCGTCCACGTCGCGCTGGAGGGCCTGCTCCTCGTCGGTGAGGGTGGTGGTCTCCTTCTTCAGCCGGGTCAGCTGGAAGGAGCCCTCGTTGAGCGCGGAGTTCAGCAGCAGCAGGCTGATCAGCCCGCCGGCGAGCAGGGCCACGACCAGCAGGACGAACGGCATCCGCGCCGCCTGCCCGTCGGGGCGCGGCCCGGCCGGGCGGGCGCCGAGGGCCCTGCCGATGCGGGCCGCCTGCCCGCGGGTCAGCGTGGCGACCTTCCCGGCCTTGGTCACAGTCGCGCCTCCCGGATGCGTTCGACCCCCCGGAGTCTGGCCGGGGCGGCCCGCCGGTTCTCGGCGATCTCCTCCTCGGTCGGCAGTTCCGCGCCTCGTGTGAGCAGTTTGAGCTTCGGCTGGTACTTCTCCGGCACCACCGGCAGCCCGGGCGGGGCGGTGGAGGCGGCGCCCGCCGAGAAGACCTGCTTGACCAGGCGGTCCTCCAGCGAGTGGTACGAGAGCACCGCGATCCGGCCGCCGACCGCGATCCGGTCCACGGCGGCGGGGATGGCCCGCTCCAGTCCGGACAGTTCGCCGTTGACCTCGATCCGCAGCGCCTGGAAGGTGCGCTTGGCCGGGTTGCCGCCGGTCCGCTTCGCGGCCTGGGGCAGGGCGTCGCGGATAAGCTCGACCAGCCGGGCGCTGTTGCCGAAGGGGGCCTTCTCGCGTTCCCGGACGATCGCGGACACGATCCGCTTGGCCTGCTTCTCCTCGCCGTACTGGCGCAGGATGCGCACGAGCTCGCCCGGTGCGTAGGTGTTGAGGACCTCGGCGGCGCTGATGCCCGTCGTCTGGTCCATGCGCATGTCCAGCGGGGCGTCCTGGGCGTACGCGAACCCGCGGTCGGCCTCGTCCAACTGCATGGAGGAGACGCCCAGGTCGAAGAGGATGCCCTGGACGGCCGGGAGACCCAGCCCGTCGAGCACCTCGGCGAGGTCCGCGTAGATCGCGTGGACGAGGGTGGCCCGGTCGCCGAAGGGGGCGAGCCGTTCGCCGGAGAGCCGCAGGGCCTCCTTGTCGCGGTCGAGGCCGATCAGGCGGGCCTCGGGGAAGCGGGTCAGCAGGGCCTCGCTGTGGCCGCCGAGGCCGAGGGTGCAGTCGACGACGACGGCCCCGGGCCTCTCCAGCGCCGGGGCCAACAGGTCCAGGCACCGCTGGAGCATCACCGGGACATGTCGGGACTCGCTAGTCAAAGCGCCCTCTCAGATAACGGCGCGGCACGCGTACGCACCGCCCGCTCCCCCGGCCGGTGAGCGGAAGAGGGCCGGGCCGTACGTACGCGCCGCGCACGCGGAGTCTTCATCGGTGGCCGGCGGCCGGTCAGGGCCGGGCTCCGGCCGGTTCGCGTCACTTTAGTGCAACGGTCGCCGCGGTCAACGAACCGGCCCGCGCGCCGTACGCGCCTCTCGGACCGAAGCCGCGAATGCCCCCCGACCACCCGGACGGCCGACCTCCGCCCACCCCTGTGGATTAGCTCACAACAAGCCCCGTTGACGTTCTTTGTCCAATCTCACGCAAGGCCTTCGGCGCGCGTGACCACTAACGTCGTACCCATGACGACTTCCGCATCACTGCCTGCAGAGTCCGCGCCCGAGGCATCCGTCGGCGGATCCGTCACCGACCGGCTGGTCGAGGCGAATCAGCGCTACGCCGCCGAGTTCACCGACCCCGGCATGGACGCCCGTCCCGTCCTCCACGTGGCCGTCGTGGCCTGCATGGACGCCCGCCTGGACCTGCACAAGGCCCTCGGTCTGGAGCTCGGCGACTGCCACACCATCCGCAACGCGGGCGGTGTGGTCACCGACGACACCATCCGCTCCCTGACCATCAGCCAGCGGGCACTCGGCACCCGCACCGTGATACTGATCCATCACACCGGCTGTGGTCTGGAGAACCTGACCGAGGACTTCCGGCACGAGCTGGAGGACGAGGTCGGCCAGCGCCCCTCCTGGGCCGTCGAGGCGTTCCGGGACGTCGACCAGGACGTCCGCCAGTCCATGCAGCGGGTCCGCACCAACCCGTTCCTGCCGCACAAGGACGATGTGCGAGGCTTCGTCTTCGACGTGCACACCGGGCTGCTCCGGGAGATCGATCCCGGCTCCTGAGTGACACAAGGCCCTGACGCCGTCAAGAATGCGGGGATACACCGCCCGGGAGCCCCGGGTCCGGTGTCCGTGTTTTCGGGGTGGGCCGGTCATGCGCCAAGGGCGTCGGCCCTGGGAGATGGGCCGAGGAGAACCAGGTGACGACGTATGACGACCGAGCGAGCCTCGCGGATCTGACCAGCACGGCGGAGCGGGTCCGCCGGTCGGTCGAGAGCGTGATCGAGGGCAAGCCCGAGGTCGTCCGCCTCGCGCTGACCGTGCTCCTCGCCGAGGGGCACCTCCTCATCGAGGACGTGCCCGGTGTCGGCAAGACGATGCTCGCGAAGACGCTGGCCAAGTCCATCGACTGCTCGGTGCAGCGCATCCAGTTCACGCCGGACCTGCTGCCCTCCGACATCACGGGCGTCAGCATCTACGACCAGCAGCGCCGCGAGTTCGAGTTCAAGCCGGGCGCGATCTTCGCGCAGATCGTCATCGGCGACGAGATCAACCGGGCCTCCCCGAAGACCCAGTCGGCGCTGCTGGAGTCGATGGAGGAACGCCAGGTCACCATCGACGGCACCACCTACGCGCTGCCGAGCCCCTTCATGGTCGTCGCCACCCAGAACCCGGTGGAGATGGAGGGCACCTACCCGCTGCCCGAGGCGCAGCGCGACCGCTTCATGGCCCGCGTCTCCGTCGGCTACCCCAGCCCCGAGGCAGAGCTCCAGATGCTCGACGTGCACGGCGGGGTCAGTCCGCTCGACGACTTCCAGTCCGTCGCGCACGCCCACGACATCGTCAAGCTCATAGAGGCCGTGCGCGAGGTCTACGTCGCCGAGCCCGTCCGGCGCTACGTCGTCGACCTGGTCTCCGCCACCCGCAGCCACCCCGACCTGCGGCTCGGCGCCTCCCCCCGGGCCACCCTGCACCTGCTGCGCGCCGTGAAGGCCTCCGCCGCGCTCGCCGGCCGGGACTACGTGCTGCCCGACGACGTCCAGTCGCTGGCCGCGCCGGTCCTCGCGCACCGGCTGCTGCCCACGGCACAGGCCCAGCTGAACCGGCGCACCTCCGAGCAGGTCGTCGGCGAGATCCTGCAGCGCACTCCCGTCCCGGCCGCGCACCTCCGCGGCGAGATGCCGCCCGGCGCCGCCGCCCGGAGCTTCTGATGGGCGCCGGTGCCCCGCGCGGCGCCGGCGGCCCGGGAGAGGGCGGCGGACTGCGCGCCTCGCTGTCCGGGCTGACCACCCGCGGCCGCTCGTTCGTGGCCGCCGGGATCGCCGCGGCCGCGTGCGCCTACGTCCTCGGCCAGGGCGCACTGCTGCGCGTCGGCATGCTGCTCGCCCTCCTGCCGCTGATCTGCGTCTACGCCCTGCACCGCACCCGCTACCGGGTCTCCGGCAGCCGCCGGCTGACCCCGGGGCGGGTGCCCGCGGGCGCCGAGGCGCGGGTGCAGCTGCGCATGGACAACGTCTCGCGGCTGCCCACCGGACTGCTGATGCTCCAGGACCGGGTGCCCTACGTACTGGGCCCGCGCCCGCGGTTCGTCCTGGACCGGGTCGAGCCCGGCGGCCGCCGGGAGGTGTCCTACCGGGTCCGCTCCGACCTGCGCGGCCGCTACCCGCTGGGCCCGCTCCAGCTGCGGCTGACCGACCCCTTCGGGCTGGTCGAGCTGACCCGCTCCTTCAGCACCTACGACACCCTCACGGTGATACCGCGCACCGAACCCCTCCCGCCGGTCCGGCTGACCGGTGAGGCCAACGGTTACGGCGACGGCAGCCGCCGGTCCCTGGCCCTGGCCGGCGACGACGACGTGATCCCGCGCGGCTACCGGCGCGGCGACGACCTGCGCCGCGTCCACTGGCGCTCCACCGCCCGCTACGGCGAGCTGATGGTGCGCCGCGAGGAGCAGCCCCAGCGCAGCAGGGCCACCGTCCTGCTCGACACCCGCCGCCTCGCCTTCGACGGCGCGGGCCCGGACTCGGCCTTCGAATGGGCCGTCTCCGCGGCCGCCTCCAGCCTGGTGCACGTCCTGGAGCAGGGCTTCTCCACACGGCTGCTCACCGACACCGGGGACGCGGTGCCCGGCGAGGGCGGCGGCGGGTTCTCCGCCGGCGGGCAGGAGTCCGCGGAGGCCGCCGGGCTGATGATGGACACCCTCGCCGTGGTCGTGCACTCCGACGGTGCCGGGCTCTCCCGCGCCTACGACGCGGTGCGCGGCAGCGGCTTCGGCGAAGGCGGCGACGGGCTCCTCGTCGCCTTCTTCGGCGACCTGGACGACGCGCAGACCGAGATGGCGGCCAGGATGCGCCAGCGCACCTCGGGCGCGCTGGCCTTCGTACTGGACACCCGGGCCTGGGGCGGACAGCCCGCGCCCGGGCACGATGTCGTCCCGCTGGAGGAGCGGCTGCGCAGACTGCGCGACGCGGGCTGGACGGCGCTGGCCGCCAGGCCCGGGGAGGCCTTCGGTGAGCTCTGGCGGCAGGCCGGGGCCGGGCGCTTCGGTACGGGAACGAGCGGAGGCCGGGAATGAGCGGACGGGCGAGACTGACGGTGTTCGCGGCGCTCGCGACGCTGCTCACCGCGTGGTCGCTGAGCCCGCTGGTGGAGTCGCAGGCCTGGCTGTTGCAGGGCGCGCTGCTGCTGGCCGTGCAGAGCGCGGTGGGCGCGGGGGCCCGGCGGGTGCCGCTGGCGCGGTCGCTGACGGTGGCCGCGCAGCTGCTGGTGTCGCTGCTGCTGCTCGCGCTGCTCTTCGCCGGCAAGGTCGAGTCCACCGGCAGCGGGCCGCTGGCGTACTTCGTGACGGACTTCGGCTCGCTGTTCGCGCAGGGTGTCCACGACGTCGGCGAGTTCGCGATACCGGCACCGCTGACGGACGGCATCCAGCTGCTGCTGGTGTCCGGGGTGCTGCTGATCGGCCTGCTCGTGGACCTGCTGGCGGTGACGGCGCGCACGGCCGCCGCGGCCGGGCTGCCGCTGCTCGCGCTGTACTCGGTCGCGGCGGGCCTGTCGGGCGGCGGGGACGCCTCCTGGGTCTCCTTCCTGATGGCGGGCTGCGGTTACCTGATGCTGCTGCTCTGCGAGGGCCGTGACCGGCTCGCGCAGTGGGGGCGGGTCTTCGGCGCGGCACCGCGCGGACGCGGTGCGGCCGATTCCGGCATCAGCTCCGGCGGCGGCCGGGCCACGGCCCCGGTGCGGTTCGGCCGGCGGATCGGCGCCATGGCGCTGGGCCTGGCCCTGGTGGTGCCGGCGGCGCTGCCCGCCCTGGACGACGGGCTGCTCGGCGGTACCGCGGACGGCGAGGGCAGCGGCGGGTCCGGCGGCACGATCTCGGCGGTCAACCCGCTGGTCTCCCTGCAGAGCAACCTGAACGCACAGGACAACCGGGTGATCCTGCGGTACCGCACGGACAACCCGCAGCAGAGCGAGCAGTACCTGCGCATCCTGGCGCTGGACGAGTTCAACGGCGTCAAGTGGGAGGCGTCGGGGCGGGCGCTGACCGACGTGCCGCAGCAGATGCCCGTGCCTCCGGGCCTCGGTGACCAGGTCCGCCTCGGCGCGACCGAGGTGACCACGAACATCACGGCGTCGGACGGCTACAGCCAGCGCTACCTGCCCATGCCGTATCCGGCGACGGCGGTGGACATCCGCGGCAAGTGGCGCTTCGAGCCGGTCGGGCGGACCCTGGTCGGCGACCAGCTGGGCAGGGACAAGTACCAGACGGTCCAGGGCGCGGAGTACAAGGTGCGCAGCCTGCTGCTGAACCCGACCGCGCAGCAGCTGCAGAAGGCCCCGGCGCCGGACCCGGCGGTCCGGGAGGAGTACACGAAGGTCCCGGACAACCTGCCGGCGGTGGTCGCCGAGACGGCCCGCCAGGTGACGCAGGGGGCGAAGGACGACTACACGCGTGCGGTGAAGCTGCAGGACTTCTTCGCCGTGAGCGGCGGGTTCCGCTACGACACGCAGACCGCCTCGGGGACGGGTCCGCAGGCCGTGGCCCGGTTCCTCGCCGACAAGGAGGGATTCTGCATCCACTTCGCGTTCTCGATGGCGGCCATGTCCCGCACGCTGGGCATCCCGGCGCGTGTCGCGGTGGGCTTCACGCCCGGCGAGAAGCAGTCGGACGGCGTCGTGAACGTGTCGATGCGGGACGCCCACGCCTGGCCCGAGCTGTACTTCCAGGGTGTGGGCTGGACCCGGTTCGAGCCGACGCCCCGGTCCGGCCTCAACGTCCCGGACTACTCCCGCGCGCAGGCTCCGGCGGCCCAGCCGTCGGCGCCGGCGCCGCTTCCCTCGCAGGGCGCGGTGCAGCCGGCTCCGGCGCCGTCGGCGTCCGTGGAGTGCCCGCCGGCGCTGAAGCGGCTCGGCGAGTGCGGGCCGACGGCGCCGCAGCAGAGCGCGGCCGGCGACGGCGGGCCGTCCGTGACGACGGTTCTGGGATGGGCGGCGCTGGTGCTCGCGGTGCTGGGCCTGCCGCTGCTCCCGCTGCTGTGGCGCACCCGGCTGCGGGCGCGGCGGCTGGGCACCGGGGAGGTTCTGGCGGCCTGGCAGGAGCTGGGCGACGCCGCCTGGGACGTGGGCGTGGTTCCCGACGAGGCGCTGTCCCCGCGCCGGGCGGCGAGCCGTATCGCCGATCTGGGCCGCCTGGAGCCGGACGCCGCCGCGGCGGTGCACCGGGTGGCGGGCGCGGTGGAGCGGGCCCTGTACGCGCCGCCGGGTGCGGAGGTCTCGTACGCGGGCCTGGCCGACGACGTACGGGAGGCCCAGGCGGGCCTGCTGGCTGCGGCGGACCGCCTGCCGCGGCTGCGGGCCCTGCTGCTGCCGCGTTCGGCGGCCCGGGTCGCGTGGGCGGTCTCGTCCCGCTGGTCGGCCCTGGCCTCGACGGTCTCGTCCCGCCTCACAGCCCTCCGCCTCCGCCTCCCCCTCCGAGACCGCGGCTGATTCCAGCCCCGCCGCCCCCACCCAGCCCCGCCGCCCCATCCAGCCCCGCCGACGTTTGAGGCGCGGGGCCCGGGTCGGAGCCCCGCTCTTTTCAGCCCCGCCGGCGTTTGAGGCGCGGGGGTGCGGAGGCAGCGCCCCCGCCACGGCGCCGCACCGGCAGCGAAGACCCGCCGATCCCGCGGACGCGAGAACGCGGCGAGGCCCGATCCCCCCGGGCCCCGCCGCGTCCGCGCTTTTCCGACCGGGTCCCCCGTACGTCGTCCGTACTTCGTCCCGGTTCCGGAAGGAGGTACCCGGTCCGCTCCGCAGCCCCGTGTCGGCGGTGCGGACCGGGCCTCCTGTCCGTTGCTCCCAGTCTGGCGTCCGCGCAGGTGGGAGCCCATCCGCGTGGGTACTCATTTCCGCGCCTAGGTACGGGTACTCAGCGGCCGCGGCGGGCCCCACCAGTTGTACGGCCCGGCGCGGCCGCGCGGCACCGCCGACTGGGGGGGTGCCGCGTGTTTCAGCGGTTGCCGCTGACTCGGCCCCGCAGCAGCAGCGACAGCGCCGAGTGCACGTCGTCGAGGGACCGCTCCCGCTGGAAGGACTGCCAGTCCAGGGCGGCCACGAGCACCATGCCGACCATCGCGGCCGCGGTGAGCGGCACGTCGATCTCGGAGCTGAGTTCCCCCCGCTCGACTCCCTCGCGCAGCACCTTCTCCACGACGGTGACGGCCTCCTGGCGGACCACCATCAGGGTGGACTGCCAGGTGCGGTTGGTGCGCCACAGTTCGGCGACGTACAGCTGGGTGAAGGCGGGGTAGCGGTCGATGAAGACGAGGCCCGCCCGGATCATCGCGTCGAGCGCCTCGACGCGGGTGCCGCCGCGCGCCTCGGTCTCCTCGGCCGCCGTCCGCAGCGACGCCGTCAGCAGCCCGACGCCGTGCCGCAGGAGCTCCTCGAACAGCTCGTTCTTGCTCGCGAAGTTGTAGTAGACGGTGCCCTTCGCCACGCCCGCCCGCTCGGCGATCTCGTCGACGGTGGTCGCGGAGAAGCCCTTCTCGGCGATCAGGGTGACGGCCGCTTCGTAGAGCTTCTGCCGGGTGGCCTGGCGCCGGCCCCCGCCGGTACCGGTAGTGGTACTGCTGCTGTCCATGGCGCTGATTGTCACAGGTCGGCACATCCCTACAGGCTCAGTTCCGGGTGGAGTCGGTCCATGGTCCACACCTGCTTGCCGCGGGCGGCGAGCGCGGTCAGGGCGAGGGCTCCGACCGTGAAGGCCAGCAGGACCGCGCTGCCCTGCCAGACCGGGGTGAGGTCGCCGCCGGTGATGAGGCGGCGCAGGCTCTCCACGACGTAGGACATCGGCAGGTAGGGGTGGACGGCGTTGAAGAAGTCCGGGCTGGTCTGGACGGGGTAGGTGCCGCCGGCCGAGGTCAGCTGGAGCATCAGGACGGCGAGGACGAGGATCCGCCCGGCCGCTCCGAACTTGGCGTTGAGCCACTGGATGATCGCCGCGAAGCAGCCGGTGACCAGCAGCAGGAAGCCGATGGTGAGGGCCGGGTTGGCCATCTTGAGGCCGAGGTCCGGGGCCCAGTGCAGGACGGACATCAGCAGGGTGACCTGGGCGGCGCCGATCCCCATGACGGGCAGCCAGCCGGCGAGGGCGATCCGCCAGGGGGAGGCGCCGGAGGACAGGGCCCGCTTGTTCATCGGGGTGATCAGCATGTAGGCGACCATGGCGCCGACCCAGAGGGACAGCGGAATGAAGTAGGGCGCGAAGCCGGTGCCGTAGTTGGGCGCCTTGTGCAGGGACTGGTTGGCGAGCTTGATCGGGTCGGCCATGACCTCGGTGCGGGCGTCCCGCTGCTGCTGGTCGTAGTCGGGGATCTTGCCCGCGCCCTCGTGGAGGCCGCCGGCGAGTTCGCCGGTGCCGTCGACGAGCTTGTACATGCCGCCGTCGAGGCGGTGGGCGCCGTCGCCGAGCTTGCCGACGCCTTCGCTGAGGGCGCCGGAGCCGGTGGTGGCGGTGCCGAGGCCGGTGTGCAGTTCGGCCATGCCGGTGGCGACCTTGTGGGCGCCGGTGTTGAGGGCGTTGACCTTGGCGACGGCCGCGTCGAGGTCGGCGGCGAGGTGGGGCGCCTTGTCGGCGAGGTCGCGGGCCTTCTTCTCCAGGTCGGTCAGCTGGGTGCGGAGCTTGGAGACGTCACCGTTGGCGTTCTTGACCAGGGCGCTGACGTCACCGCTGAGTTCGGCGGCTTCCGCCGTGTCGTCCCTGACCTTCTTCAGGTCGGGGCACGAGGCGAGGTGCGGCGCGCCGCCGGGGGTGACGCAGTGCTTGGTGTAGTAGGCGTCGGCTCCGGTGGAGGCCCGCTTGGCGGCGGCCGCGGCGGCCGGGGCCTTCTCGGCGAACTTGTCGAGGTGGTTGTTGACCACCTTGGCGCTGTCGGCGACCAGCTCGGCGGCGGCCGCGAGGCTCTTGGGGTCCTTGACGAAGGGCCGGGCCTTGTCGGCCGCGCCGTTGACCTTGTCGGCGACGAGCTGGGTGCCGTTCGCGACGTCCCGCGTGCCGGTCTCCAGCTTGGCGGCGCCCGAGTTGAGCTTCTTCAGGCCGGCGGCGAGCTCGCCGCTCTTCTTCCCGGCGGTGTCGAGGCCGTCGGCGAGCTCCTTGGCGCCCTCCTGGGCCTTGCCGGCGCCGTCCTTGAGCTTGTCGGCGCCGTCGGCGGCCTCGGCGGTCTTGTCGTGCAGGTCGGAGAAGCTGACGAAAATCTTGTCGAGGAAGCCGCGGGAGGCGTTGGCGGACGCCGCCGAGCGGACCTCGGAGAAGACGCTGCGGGAGATGGAGCCGACGACGTAGTTGTTGGCGTCGTTGGTGCGGACCTGGAGCGCCCCGGTGGTGGGGTCCTCGCCGGAGCTGGAGGCGATCTTCTCGCTGAAGTCGGCGGGCATGGTCAGGGTCAGGTAGTACGTGCCGTCTTCCAGGCCCTCGGCCGCCTTCTCGGCGCTCACCTCCCGCCAGTCGAAGGTCTTGCTGTCGCGGAGCTTCCTGGTGATCTCGCCCCCCGCGTCCAGGTGCTTGCCGTCGACGGTCGCGCCCCGGTCGGAGTTGACGAGGGCGACGGGCACCTTGTCGAGGCGGCTGTAGGGGTCCCAGAAGGACCAGAGGTAGAGGGCTCCGTAGAGCAGTGGCAGCAGGAGCAGTGCGACGAGGGCGGCCCGGGGCAGCTTCCCCCGCCCGAACCGCTTCAGCTCAAGCGCGGCCAGCTTCGGCGAGCGCATCGTCCGCCCCCTTCGTGTCGTCGGTGTCGTTCTCGGTGTCGCTGTCGTTCTCGATGTCGTTCTCGATGTCGTTCGCGGCGTCGGTGCCGGTGCCCTCTTCGGCGCCGGCGGCCTCGCCGGCCTCCGCGGCCTCCGCATCCTTCTCGGCGTCCTTCTCCGGCGCGCCGCCGTCCGCCCGGGGGCCGGTCCGCACGACCACGGCGTCGGCGGGAGCCTCGCTGCACACCGCGAGGACCGTGGTCCCGCGGGCGGCGATCGAGCGCAGCAGGGCCCACACCTCGGTGCGCTCGGTGTCGGAGAGCTTGATGTCGAGGTCGTCGAGGGCGAGCAGCTGCGGGGTGCCGAGCAGGGCGATGGCCACCGACAGCCGTACGGCTTCCAGGCGTTCCAGGTCCCGGACGCTGGTGCGCTCCGCCTTGGGCAGCGTGGCGAGGTCCAGTCCGGCGGCGTCGAGGGCGGCCTCGATCCGGGCGGAGGCGGCGGCGCGGCGCTCGGCGCGGGGCCGCAGCAGGGAGCGGATCGGGGCGCCGTAGTGGCGCTGGAGCAGGGCGCCCTCGCGCAGCTGCTCCGCGACGGTGAGGGACTGGTCGAGGTCGTTGACCCCGGGGACCGGGCCGAGGGCGGCGATCCGGCGGACCGCGGCCATCTTCTTCGGCAGCCGGTGACGGCCGATCTCGGCGTGGCCCTCGGTGGGTTTCATCCGCCCGGTGAGGGCAAGGAGCAGGCAGGTCCGGCCGCTGCCGGAGGGGCCTTCGACCGCGACGAGCGAGCCGGGGGCCGCGTCGAGGCCGATTCCCCTGAAGGCCCAGCCGCGCGGTCCCTTGAGTCCGAAGTCCTCGGCCTTGACGGCCGCGCCGTGCGGGCTGTCCACGCCAACCCCCTCCTTTTGAACTGACCGGTCAGTTCAAAAACTATCATCCTCATGCGCACCAGGCGTGCAGCAGGGGGCAGTTGCTCTGCATTTGACGGAAAAGGTGCAGGTCAGGGCGATTGTCAGTGGGGCCCGTCACGATGGGGGCAACGCACGACGCATCGACAGGAGGTTCGTCATGGCCACACCGTCCCCGTCCCCTGTCCACCCCGTCCTACGGAAGTCGGCGGCCCCTCCGGCCGCCCTCGACCTCCTCGCCAAGGCACGCGGCGGCCTGGCCGAGGCCGCCCGGCTGACCCGGCCCAACGAGCGCTACGCGACGGCCCACCTCTCCGCGCTGCGCACCGCCGCGGCCGTGCTCGCCGCGCGCGGACGCCCCGAGCCGGTCTCCCCGCGGCGTCGGCCGCGGATCCGCAGCGCCTGGGAGGTGCTGCCGGAGCTGGCGCCGGAGCTCGCCGAGTGGAGCGCGCTCTTCGCCTCCGGCGCCGCCCGCCGGGCCCGGGCGGAGGCGGGGATACCGGACGCGGCGAGCGCCCGGGACGCGGACGACCTGGTGCGGGCCGCCTCGATGTTCCTGCGCCTGGTGGAGCGGATGCTCGCCGTACGGGTCCCCGCCCAGACCCTGCCCCAGCCGCGGCCGGAGCGTCCGGACGCGGGATGAGCTGCCCGGCTGCGGAAGGCAATAGGGTGGGGCACTGACCGCTCACCCTTACCGCGCCGAGGAGCCATCAGCCGTGTCGGACACTTCCCGCCCCCGTGCCTCCCTCCGCACCGCCGTGGTGTGGGAGGTCCTCAAGGAGGCGCTCGACCGCCGGGTGAAGGCGACCGGACGGGACGTGCTGGACGTGCTCGACACCGGCGGCGGCACCGGCAAGTTCGCCGTGCCGGTGGCCCACCTGGGCCACCGGGTCACCGTGGTGGATCCCAGCCCGAACGCGCTGTTCGGGCTGGAGCGCCGGGTGGCCGAGGCCGGTGTCGCCGACCTGGTGCGCGGTGTCCAGGGCGACGCCCAGGGCCTGTTGGACGTGGTGGAGCGGGGCGCCTACGACGTGGTGCTCTGCCACGGCGTCCTGGAGTACGTGGACGACCCGGCCGACGGCGTGGCCAACGCGGTGGCCGCGCTGCGCCCCGGCGGCACGCTCAGCCTGCTGGCCGCCGGCCTCGGCGGGGCCGTGCTGGCCCGTGCGCTGGCCGGGCACTTCACGGAGGCACGTACCGCTCTCGCCGACCCGGCGGGCCGCTGGGGCTCCGGCGATCCGGTACCGCGCCGCTTCACCGCCGAGCAGCTGTCCGAGCTGGTCGGCGGGGCCGGCCTGGCGGTCGGCGCGGTGCACGGGGTACGGATCTTCGCCGACCTCGTGCCGGGCGTCCTGGTGGACACCGAGCCGGGTGCGGTGGAGGCGCTGCTGCGCCTGGAGGAGGCGGCGGCGGAGCTGCCCGCCTTCCACGCGGTGGCCACGCAACTGCACGTCCTGGGCGAGAAGCAGGTCTGAACTGCAGCTCTTGCGCGCACGGAGTCTGCCGCCGACCCTCCGCTTCGCCGGTCGGCCCCGTATGATCGGGAGCAGCGACCGGCATGGCGATCGGGCCATTGGGGAATAACGGCCTCAGTGACCGCTCCCACGGCGGTACGGTTTCGCGCAGTGGCTTCACCGGCTGTTTCTTTCTGTGCTTTGTCAATTTGCAACGTACGTAGAGGGCGGGTGTCACGGGGGCGATTCCCCGCCTATCCTGAAGGGGACCCCTGGTCGCCACCCCCGCGACCGACGGATGAGGAGGACTCCCGTGCCGCTCTCGGAGCACGAGCAGCGAATGCTCGAGCAGATGGAGCGAGCGCTGTACGCCGAAGACCCCAAGTTCGCGACAGCGCTTGAGGGAAGCGGACTGCGTACGTACACCCGGCGACGGGTCTACCAGGCAGTCGCAGGCATTGTGGTGGGTATCGCGCTCCTCATGACCGGTGTGATCATTCCGAACGTGCTCTGGATCAGCGTGGTGGGCTTCCTCGTCATGCTGGGCTGCACGGTCCTGGTGGTCACCGGTTGGCGCAAGGCACCCAAGCCCGGCGAGCAGCCCGTCTCCGGAAGTACCGGCGGTTCGGCCCGCGGCCACAACCGGCAGCGTCGGTCGATGATGAACCGCATCGAGGACCGGTGGCAGCGCCGCCGTGACGAGCAGGGGCAGTAGCCCCCGGACTGCATGAGTGAGGGGACGGCCGCCGCCGCGCGGTGGCCGTCCCCTCACTGTTGTGCGCCACCCTGCGGCCCGCGGCGGCCCCCGTACGGCATGATGATCCGATGAGTGTGCTCCCCCTGGTCTTCACCAGCGGCTGGGCCAGTGGGATCAACGCATACGCCGTGGTCCTCCTGCTCGGCATCTTCGGCCGTACCGGCCTGACCGACGAGGTCCCCGCCTCGCTCCAGCGCACGGACGTGCTGATCGTCGCCGCCGTGCTGTTCCTCTGCGAGGCGGTCGCCGACAAGATCCCGTACGTCGACTCGATATGGGACACCGTCCACACGGTGATCCGTCCCGTGACGGGTGCGGTGATCGGTGCCCTGCTGGCCGGCCAGAGCGGCTCGCTCTCCGACATCACCGCCGGGGCGGTCGGCGGCACCACGGCGCTGGCCAGCCATTTCGTGAAGGCCGGCACCCGGATGGCGATCAACACCTCGCCCGAGCCGTTCAGCAACGTGGCGATGAGCATCGCCGAGGACCTGGGCGTGGCGGGCCTCGTCACCTTCGCGATCTTCTACCCGGTCGCCGCCGCCGCCATCGCGGGCTCCCTGCTGGTCGTCGGACTGGCCATACTCTTCTTCCTCTGGAGCCGGATCCGCCGCTTCCTGCGCCGGCGCGCCCAGCGCCGCGAGGAGAAGCGGCTGGCCACCGAGGCCCGTGAGGTGGCCGGCGCCCCACCCCGCTGACCGGGGGCGTCCGGTCGGGGCCATAGGCTCGCCCGCATGGCACGAATTGCGGTGATCGGCGCCGGCATGGGCGCGATGGCGACGGCGGCCCGGCTGGCAGTGGCGGGACACCGGGTGACGGTGTACGAGCGGGGCGCGACCTACGGCGGGGCCGTCGGCCGGTACGAGCGGGACGGTTTCGCCTTCGACACCGGACCCGGGCTGCTGCACCTGCCGGCCGTCTACCGCGACCTCTTCGTGAAGACCGGCAGGCGGCCGCTGGAGGACTGCGTCGAGATGACGCAGGCCGACCCGGCCGTCCGGCACGTCCTGCCCGCCCACGGCATCGACGCCACCCTGCCCGGCGCCTCGCACGGCGGGGTGGCCGCCGCCCTGGACGCCGCGTTCGGCCAGGGCTCCGGCGAGCGGTGGAACGGCGTGCTGGGCCGCGCCCGGGACGCCTGGGACCCCACCCGGCGCCCGCTGCTGGAGGAGCCCCTGCGCGAGGGGGCCCGGCAGGCGCTGGGCGGCGATCCGTACCCGGCCCTGCGGCGCAGCGGCCTGTTCCGCCGCCGTACGCCGACCCTCGCCGAGATGGCCGGGCGGGAGCTGGGCGGCCCCCTGGCGGAGGTGCTGACCGGGGTGGTCCGCGGCTACGGGGTCGACCCTGCCACGGCGCCCGCCTCGGCGGCCGTGCTGCCGTACATGGAGCAGACCTTCGGCAGCTGGTACGTGCGCGGCGGGATGCGGGCGCTGGCCACCGCCGTCCACGAGCGCTGCCTGGAGCGGAAGGTCGCCTTCGTCTTCGGGACGGAGGTGCGCGAGGTCCTGGTCCGGGACGGCCGGGCGGCCGGCCTGCTGCTGGCCGACGGCACCGAGGCGGCCGCCGACCACGTCGTCTGCGGCATCGACCCGCGGCGGCTGCCGGCCGCTTCGCTGCCGTGGCCCGCCGAGGCCGTGCCGGCCCGCGGCGACGGCGTGCCCGGCCGGATCACGCTGCTGCTCGCCCTGCGCGGGGCCCGCCCGGCGGGGACCGTCCACCGCACCCTCGTGCACTCCGCCGGGGCGCAGGTCACCGTCATGCGGCCGGACGATCCCGGCACGCGGCCCGACCCGGAGCACGAGGCGGTCACCGTGAGCGCCGTGCACGGTCCGGGGACCTCGGAGCCCGGGGAGCTGCTGAACCTCGCGGAGAAGGCCGTACAGGGCCTGCGGGAGCGGCTGTTGTGGCAGGAGGTGCGCACTCCGGCCGATGTGGAGGCGGCCACCGGTGCGGTGGGCGGCGCGGTGCCCCCGCCCGCCCTCGCGGGTGCGGGGGGCCGGCTGCTGTACCCGGCCAACTCCACGGCCGTGCCGGGGCTGTATCTGGCGGGCGGCTGGGCCCATCCCGGCGGCGGGCTCGCGCACGCCGGGATGACCGGGGCCCTGGTGGCCGGGCTGATCGTGGAGGGCGCGGACTTCCGCGGCTCCCGGTGACCCTGCGGCCGGCCCCGCTGCGGGGCCGGCGGCGGTTTCGGCGCCGGCAGGCTCAGTAGCGGTACTGCCCGTACTCCCCCTGCTGGGGGTACGGGTACTGCTGCGGCGGCTGCCCGCCCTGCCCGTCGGCCGGGTAGTGCTGGCCGGCCCCGTCGGTGGATCTCTGCTGTGGGACCCAGACGCCGCCGGGCGGGGTGTCGGTGGAGTACTGCTGCTGCCCGTAGTCGGCGTACGGGGTGTAGTCGTACGGCTGGGTCGGTACGACGCCTCCGCCGGTGCCGATGTACGGGTCGGAGTAGGCGGCGTAGACCTGCTGTTCGCCCGCCTGGTAGCCGCCGGAGTAGTCGTAGCCGCCCTGGCCGTGCTGGTCGTAGTACGCCGCGTACTGGTGGGCGTCCTGCTCGGCGGTGGTGAACGGGGAGGCGAAGGCCGCCGTCTGGCCGACCTCGGGGGCGGGCGTCGAGAAGCTCTGTATCCCGTAGGAGCCCGTGTCCTCGGGAACCGGCTCCGGGCTGTAGACCTCTTCGGCCTCGGCCCGCCGCGGACGCTCGTCCGGGGTCCCGTCCCCGTCGCCGTACTCCAGGGCGGTGACCTGGAGTGCCGGTTCCGGCGCCGCGGTACCTCCCCTGCGGCGCCTGGCCTGCCGTACGGGCTCCCCGCCGCGGCGCAGCGCCCAGCCGGCGACGAAGCCCTTGCGGAAGGAGAGCGTCACCAGGGTCTGGCCCACGGCGAACGCGGCGGCACCGGCGCCGATGACCGGCACCGAGGGCAGTATCACCCCGGCGACCACGCCGGCGAAGCCGGCGAAGGCGAGCAGGCGCCAGCGGAGCCGGGCCTTGTACTGCATCAGTACCTCGGCAAGCAGCCACAACGCGACGATTCCGAACGCGATGTAGAGGACCGTCATACCCATGCAAGGCCCCTCTCGGTACGGCCGTCACACGGGTACGGCCGGTCAGGCCCGCTGGTGCAGGCCCAGGTTCTCGTAGATTTCGAGAGTCGCCGTGGAATTGTTCAGCGTGATGAAGTGCAGTCCTGGTACACCTTCGGACAGCAGCCGCGCGCAGAACTCCGTGGCGAACTCGATGCCAATGGAGCGTACAGCGGCCGGGTCGTGCTTGACCGCGAGCATGCGCTCTTTCACGTCCGAGGGGAAGACCGCGGTGCTGAGCTGGGGCAGCCGGTCGAGCTGCTTGATGCCCACAACAGGCATGACCTCGGGGATGATCGGGGTCTCGCAGCCCGCCTTCTCGACGCTGTCACGCAGCCGCAGATAATTCTCGGGATCGAAGAACATCTGGGTGATCGCATAGTCCGCGCCCGCACGGCACTTGTCCACGAAGTGCCGGATGTCCGTATCCCAGTCGGTGGATCGCGGGTGCATCTCGGGGAACGCCGCGACGCCGACGCAGAAGTCCCCGGACTCCTTGAGCAGCCGCACCAGGTCGGCGGCGTAGTGCACGCCCTCGGGGTGGGCCACCCAGTCGGCCATCGGGTCGCCCGGCGGGTCGCCGCGCAGGGCGAGCATGTTGCGGATCCCGGCGTCGGCGAACTGGCCGATGACGTGGCGCAGCTCGGCGATGGAGTGGTCCACGGCGGTCAGGTGCGCGACCGGGGTCAGCGTGGTGTCCGCGGCGATCTCCTGGGTGGCCTTGACGGTGCCGCCCCGGGTGGAGCCGCCGGCTCCGTAGGTCACGGACACGAAGCTCGGGGATACCGCCTCGACCCTGCGCAGGGCGTTCCAGAGGTTGCGTTCGCCCTTCTCGGTCTTCGGGGCCCAGAACTCGAAGGAGTACGAGCGCCCGGACGCGAGGAGGTCGCGGACCGTGTGTGCACGGTCCGACCAGGTGGAAGCGGTACCAGAGGCCATGTGGGCAGGTTAGACGCGGCCCGGCGCTCCCCGAAGCGGCGTCCGCCTTTTGGACACGTTTTTGGACACTCGGGGTCTCACGTCTGGCCTGAAAAGGACTCCACGGGTCTGCGCGGCGCGGATTGCCAGGGGGTGCCGGGGGCGCCAGGGGTGTCCGGATACGTTCCTAGGGCCTGGCGCGGATGCGCTTGGCGAGGTCGGCGGCGGCGGCGCCGGGGTCGGACGCCTCGGTGAGCGCGCGGACGACCACGACGCGGGTGGCGCCGGCGTCCAGCACCTGGTCCAGGTTCGCGGCGTCGATGCCGCCGATGGCGAACCAGGGCCGGTCCTGCTCCCGGGAGGCGGCGTAGCGGACCAGGTCCAGGCCGGGGGCGTGGCGGCCGGGCTTGGTAGGGGTGGGCCAGCAGGGCCCGGTGCAGAAGTAGTCCACGCCCGGTTCGGCGACGGCGGCGTCGACCTCGTCCTCCGCGTGGCAGGAGCGGCCGACGATCACCTGGCCGCCGAGGATGGCGCGGGCGGCGGGGACGGGGATGTCGCCCTGTCCGAGGTGCAGGACGTCGGAGCCGATGGCGTGGGCGACGTCGGCGCGGTCGTTCACGGCGAGGAGCCTGCCGTGGCGGCGGGCGGCCTCGGCGAAGACCTGGAGGTGTTCGAGCTCCTCGCCCGCCTCCATGCCCTTGTCGCGGAGCTGGACGATGTCCACGCCCCCGGCGAGGACGGCGTCGAGGAACTCGGGGAGGTCACCCTGGCGCTTGCGGGCGTCCGTGCACAGGTAGAGCCGGGCGTCGGACAGCTGCATGGGTGTACCCCCCGTGATGGAGGCGGTGTACGGGCACGGGCCCGTACACCGCGGTGGAGCGGCTACTGCGGATCAGGTCAGAGGGCGAGCGCCTGAGCGCGGCGCTTCACCTCCGTGCCGCGATTCTCGCTCAGCGCCTGGGCGGGGGTGCCGGGCAGGGTCGGGTCGGCGGTGAAGAGCCACTCCAGGATCTCCTCGTCGGAGAAGCCGTCGTCGCGCAGGACGGTCAGCAGGCCGACGAGGCCCTTGACCACCTTGTCGCCGTCGATGAAGGGGGCCGGAACCTGCAGGGCCCTGTTCTCGCCCCGGCGTACGGCGATGAGCTGCCCTTCCTTGACCATCTGGCGGACCCGCGTCACCTCGACGTTCAGCATCTCCGCGATGTCGGGGAGGTACAGCCAGTCGGGGACGAGGGCATCGATCTTTGCGTCAATCTCGGTCACAGGCCAAGCCTGCCACCTCCCGCCGACAGCCGGTACCCGGGCGGACCGTCCGTGGCCCGCCCGGGCCGGGAGCTACGCGGTGGCCGATTTCAGGGGGGTGCCCGGGTCGGCGGCCTTCGCCGGGTCGACGGGGGCGCCCGTCTCGATGAGCTTGCGGCCCTGGGCCAGGTCCCGGGGCCGGCCGACCGCGAGGACCGCGGCCAGGGCGCCGTCCCGCAGCCAGCAAACCGACCAGGTGTCCTGGCCGGGGTCGCCGCGCCGGACCAGGGTGTCGGCCGCGGTGTGGTGGCCGGCGTACTGCACGAAGCGCCCGAACTGCTCGGACCAGAAGTACGGCACCGGGTCGTAGACCGCGGTGGGCCGCCCGGCCAGGATGTTCGCCGCGACCGTCCTGGGGCCCTGGAGGGCGTTGTCCCAGTGGTGCACGAGCAGCCGCGCCCCGTACCGCCGGGAGGGGAAGGAGGCGCAGTCGCCGACCGCGTACACCCCCGGCAGGGAGGTCAGCAGGTGCGCGTCCGCGGTGATCGAGCCGTCGGCGCCGCGTTCCACGCCGGACCCGGCCAGCCATCCGGTGGCGGGGCGGGCGCCGATCCCCACCACGACCGCGTCGGCGGGCAGGGCGCGCCCGTCGGCCAGGAGGACCCGCCCCTCCTCGACGCCGGCCACCCTCGCGCCGGTGATCAGCTCGGCGCCGGCCTGGCCGTACCAGCGCGCCATGGGCTCGGCGACCTCCGCGGGCAGTGCGCCCGCCAGGACCCGGTCGGCGGCCTCGACGACGGTGACGGCGCAGCCGGCCTCCCGGGCGGCGGTGGCGAACTCGGCTCCGATCCAGCCCGCGCCGACGACCACGACGCGGGCGGCGGCCGCCAGGACCGGGCGCAGCCGCGCCGCGTCGTCCAGGGTGCGCAGCAGGTGGACGCCGGGGACGCCCTCGGTGCCGGGCAGGGTCAGCGGCTGCGCGCCGGTCGCCAGGACGAGGACCCCGTACGGGACGGGTCCCGCCTCGGTGTCCAGCTCGTGGTCGGCGGCGCGCAGTCCGGTGACCTCCGTTCCGAGGCGGAGTTCGACGTCGAGGCCTTCGAAGTCCACGTCGAAGGCGGAGTCCTCGGCCTTGCCGAGCAGCACCGCCTTGGACAGCGGGGGCCGGTCGTAGGGCTGGTGGGGTTCGGCTCCCAGCAGGGTCACGGGGCCCGTGAAGCCCTGCTCGCGCAGGGCGACCGCGGTCTGCACCCCGGCCATTCCGGCGCCGACGATCACGACGCCGTGCTGATTGTGTTCCGTCTGCTCGCTCACGCGGCCACCCTAATCATCTGACGCTCCGTCAGGAACAGGTGCCGCCTTACCCGCCGTCCACGGCCGGGATAGTCTGGCCACCGTACCTATCGCGGGAGTCCGGCGCACCGGGCTGAGAGGGAGGCTGGCCGGCCTCCGACCGTACGAACCTGATCCGGGTCATGCCGGCGAAGGGAGGGGCTGGACGCCCATGCACTCATCTCGAAAGGGATCCGGTGGAGAGGGATCCGGCCGGGGATCCGACGTCCTCGTCATCGGGGGCGGGATCATCGGCCTGGTCACCGCGTGGCGGGCCGCGGAGCGCGGACTGGACACCGTACTCGCCGACCCGGCGCCTGGTGGCGGCGCCGCCCGGGTCGCGGCCGGAATGCTCGCTCCCGTCACCGAACTCCACTACGGCGAGGAAGCCCTCCTCGGCCTCGGCCTCGCCTCCGCCGAACGCTATCCGCGGTTCGCCGCCGAGCTGGCTGCCGCCTCGGGCGGCATGGACATCGGCTACCGCGCCTGCGGCACCCTCGCCGTCGCCCTGGACGCCGACGACCGCCTCCACCTGCGCGAACTCCACGCCCTCCAGCGCCGCTGCGGCCTGCAGTCCGAATGGCTCACCGGCCGCGAATGCCGCCGCCTGGAGCCCATGCTGGCCCCCGGCGTACGCGGCGGCCTGCGCGTCGACGGCGACCACCAGGTCGACCCCCGCCGGCTCGCGTCCGCGCTCCTCGCCGCCTGCGAAGGCGCCGGGGTCACCATCCACCGGGCGGGCGCCGAACAGCTGCTCACCACCGCGGACCGGGCGACGGGCGCCCTCCTCGACGACGGTACGGAGCTGCGCGCCGACCAGGTGGTCCTGGCCGCGGGCTCGCTCAGCGGCAGGCTGGCGGGCGTACCCGCCGAGGTGCTGCCTCCCGTACGGCCGGTCAAGGGGCAGGTGCTGCGGCTCGCGGTGCCCGCCGCGTACGCCCCCTTCCTCTCCCGCACCGTACGGGCGGTCGTGCGCGGCAGCCACGTCTACCTCGTGCCCCGCGAGAACGGCGAACTCGTCATCGGCGCCACCAGCGAGGAACTCGGCTGGGACACCACCGTCACCGCGGGCGGCGTCTACGAACTCCTGCGCGACGCCCACGAACTGGTACCCGGCATCACCGAACTCCCGCTGACCGAGACCCGGGCGGGACTGCGCCCCGGATCACCCGACAACGCCCCGCTGCTGGGGCCGACCGATCTGCCCGGCCTGCACCTGGCCACCGGCCACTACCGCAACGGGGTGCTGCTGACCCCGCTCACCGGCGAAGTGATGGCCGGGCTGCTGGCCACCGGGGAACTGCCCGAGATCGCGCGCCCCTTCACCCCCCGGCGCTTCTCCGCCGCACGTCAGGAGTCGTACGCATGACCATCTCCGTCAACGGCGAGCCGCGCGAGGTCGCGGCCGGCACCACCCTCGACACCGTCGTCGCCACGCTGACCGCGGCCCCCTCCGGGGTGGCCGCCGCGCTCAACGAGACAGTGGTCCCGCGCGGGCAGTGGCCGGCCACCCGCGTGGGCGACGGCGACCGCGTGGAGATCCTCACCGCGGTCCAGGGAGGCTGACCGGCATGGCCGACGACCTCTTCACCCTGGGCGGACGAACCTTCTCCTCCCGCCTGATCATGGGCACGGGCGGCGCCCCGAGCCTGGACGTGCTCGAACGCGCCCTCGTCGCGTCCGGTACCGAACTCACCACCGTGGCCATGCGCCGCCTGGACCCCACCGTGCAGGGCTCGGTCCTCTCCGTCCTCACCAAGCTCGGCATCGCCGTCCTGCCGAACACGGCCGGCTGCTTCACGGCGGGCGAGGCCGTCCTGACGGCCAGGCTCGCACGGGAGGCACTCGGCACCGACTGGATCAAGCTGGAGGTGGTCGCGGACGAACGGACCCTCCTGCCCGACGGCGTCGAACTGCTGGACGCCGCCGAGATCCTGGTGGACGAGGGCTTCACCGTCCTGCCGTACACCAACGACGACCCGGTGCTCGCGCGCAAGCTGGAGGACGTGGGCTGCGCGGCGATCATGCCGCTCGGCTCCCCCATCGGGTCGGGCATGGGCATCCGCAACCCGCACAACTTCGAGCTGATCACGGAGCGGGCGGGGGTCCCGGTGATCCTGGACGCCGGGGCGGGCACCGCGTCCGACGCCGCGCTGGCGATGGAACTGGGCTGCGCGGCGGTGATGCTGGCCTCGGCGGTGACCCGCGCACAGGAGCCGGTCCTCATGGCGTCCGCCATGAGGGACGCCGTCTCGGCGGGCCGCCTCGCCCACCGGGCGGGCCGCATCCCCCAACGCCGCTTCGCCGAAGCCTCGTCCCCCACGGAGGGCCGCGCAACCCTGGACCCGGAACGCCCGGCGTTCTGAGGGGGCGGGGGCTTCGGGGGGATCCGGGGGACTTCGGGGGGCCGCCGGGGCGGGGGCATCGAGAGGGGCGGCGGTGGCTTCGGGGGAGCGGGGGCCGCTGGGGCGGTGTCGGTGGGGTTCTGGGGGTTTCCCGTCAGTCCCATCGTCTCTCCGCGTCGGGCCGGTCCGTCAAGGGCGCTCCCTTCGGTCGCGTCACTTCGTGAGGGCCTTCGGCCCCCCTTGACTGACCGTCCCGCCACGGAAATCCGAAAGACTGCCGGGAAGCCCCCAGAGGAACGGGCCGGCCATCAAGAGACACCCAGGGCGGTCGGCGCCGCGCGCCCGGATCCAGGGGCGCCCCAAATCGCTACGCGCTCCTGCCAGACGGCGTCTGCGAGCCCCGTGGGCTGGGCATAGGCCGCCCCAGATCGCTACGCGCTTCTCCATCGCGCGTCCGCGAGCCTCTTGGGCTGGGCATAGGCCGCCATCGATCGCTACGCGCTTCTCGACGACGGCGTCCGGCCCTTGTTCGGGGCTGGGAGGGGCGAAATCGGGGGCGGGAAGGCGATTCATCGGCTTCGCCGAACCCAACCCCCAGCAAGGCCACGATGATATGCCACCCAGCGGCACAGACAGGGCAATTGGGGCGAAGCGAAGGGGGTCTGGGGTGCGCGCTCACCCAGACGTGGATGGGCATCACTTCAGCCGTCATCCGACGCTATTCCGGCTGCAGAGGGTGGCGCGCCGCTGCCACGATCCTCTCCAGCGCCGAGGCGTGCCGTTGGAGCGCCTGGCGCCCGTGCGGGGTGAGGCGGAGGTGTGTGTGGCGGCCCGTGGGGTTCCGCGTCTTGCGAACTTCGACATACCCGGCCTCCGCCAAGGCGGCGACCTGCTTGGACAGAGCCGAGTCGCTGGTGCCCACCGCGTCCCGGACGAAACCGAACTCCACCCAGTCCGCAGGAGCCAGCAGGGCGACGATCGACAGCCGCGCGGGAACATGCAGGAACTCGTCGAAGTCGGGGTCCATCAGCCCTGTCCGTTTCTGCGGATGATGCTCTCGACGGTCGGGCGCAAGGCGTAGGAGGCACCCACAGCCGCCAGCGCGGTGACGGCCGCGGCGAGCGTGTGCCGCGCCGACAGGCCGAGGAAGTGGGCGGCGATCGCCACTCCCCAGAAGAGTACGAGGAGGAGGACCCCCAGGGCCGCGTAGAGCAGTGCCTCCGAGCCGACGATCTTGCGGCGGACGGGAGTCCGACGCTGGTGCATGAACAGCCCGCCGAGGGTCAGAGCGTTCCCCGCCAGGACCGCGGCGGTATTCCAGGGGGTCGGCAGGTCGAAGGACGAGCAGACGGCGAACAGCCCCAGCGCCGCAAGGATCGCGTGGGGGCGCGAGTTGGCGTGGCGGAGGTACGCGTCAAGCGTCTGCTGCCGGTGGTGACGTATGGCGTCGAGGGCGGTCTGGGCGTCGTAAGCGGTCATGGGTGAGTCCTTGTCCTAGTACTTTCTCAGGAGGAAAGTACCACCTTCTTTCCGGAGAGGAAAGAAGCTTCCCCAATGGACAGCCTGTTCCCAGCCCAAGAGGCCTGCGGACGCGTGATCGAGGAGCGCGTAGCGATCGAGAGCGGCCTATGTCCAGCCCATGGGGCTCGCAGGCGCCGTCGGGCAGGAGCGCGTAGCGATTTGGGGCGCTCCTGGATCTGCCCGGGCGGCGCCGACCGCCCCGAGGGATGTCTTGATGGCCGGCCCGTTCCTCTGGGGGCTTCCCGGCAGTCTTTCGGATTTCCGTGGCGGGACGGTCGGTCAAGGGGGGCCGAAGGCCCTCACGAAGTGACGCGACCGAAGGGAGCGCCCTTGACGGACCGGCCCGACGCGGAGAGACGATGGGACTGACGGGAAACCCCCAGGACATCTCCGAACCCGCCCGAGTGGATCCCGCCCCCCGAAGCCGCCGCCGCGCCTCCCACCCCCGCCCCCGCGCCCGGCCCCCCGAAGCCCCCGCCCGCACCCCCACCCCCTGGTCACCGCCCTGCCGGCGGCAGGCCGAGGCGCCGGTTCGGTGGTCGTTCACGTCACAGCTGCGCTGCAAGGCGACCCGCACCCGCCGGGGTCCTCGCGTCGGCTCGTAGAATCGGCGGGTGGATACGACCTTGGAAGACCCTCTCGTCGGGCGCGTGCTCGACGGCCGCTACCGCATCGACGCCCGCATCGCGGCCGGCGGCATGGCCACGGTCTACCGGGCCGTCGACACCCGCCTGGACCGGATCCTCGCCCTGAAGGTGATGCATCCGGCGCTCGCCTCCGACGCCGCGTTCGTGGACCGGTTCATCCGCGAGGCGAAGTCCGTGGCGCGGCTCGCGCACCCCAACGTGGTCGCCGTGTTCGACCAGGGCACCGACGGGCCGTACGTCTATCTGGCGATGGAGTACGTCTCCGGCTGCACCCTGCGCGACGTGCTGCGCGAGCGCGGCGCGCTCCAGCCCCGGGCGGCCCTCGACATCCTCGAACCGGTGCTCGCCGCGCTCGGCGCCGCCCACCGGGCCGGCTTCGTACACCGTGACATGAAGCCCGAGAACGTCCTGATCGGCGACGACGGCCGGGTCAAGGTCGCCGACTTCGGGCTGGTCCGGTCCGTGGACTCGGTGACCAACACCACCGGCTCGGTCCTCGGCACCGTCTCCTACCTGGCCCCCGAGCAGATCGAGCACGGGACCGCCGACACCCGCGCGGACGTCTACGCCTGCGGTGTCGTCTTCTACGAGATGCTCACCGGCTCCAAGCCCCACCTCGGCGACTCCCCCGCGCAGGTGCTCTACCAGCACCTGCACGAGGACGTCCCGCCGCCGTCCGCCGTGGTCCCCGGCCTGCCCGTCGCCCTCGACGGGCTGGTGGCCTCCGCCACCGCCCGGAACCCCGAGCTGCGCCCCTACGACGCCGCCGCCCTGTTCGGCCTCGCCCGCGAGGCCCGCGCCGAGCTGACGGACGCCGAGCTGGACGCCGTACCGCCGCAGGCGCACGCCGTCGAGCGGTCGTCCGCGGAGGACCGCACCGGTGTGATCCCGCGCCCGGTGGCCGCGCAGCCGGTGAACCTCACGTCCCGGCTGGAGTCGCCGCCGCTGGACGAGCTGGATCCGCCCGCGCCGCCCGGGCGCCGCCCGGCGCCGTCCGCGCGCCCGCGCCGCGGCATGCTGCTGGTCGTCGTCGGCGTCCTGCTGGCGCTGGGGATCGGTACGGGCGTCTGGTACATCAACTCCGGCCAGTTCACCAAGGTCCCCAACATGCTCGGCAAGACCGAGGAGCAGGCGCGCGCCCAGCTGTCCGAGGCGGGGCTCGGCGTGAAGGGCGTCGACCGGAAGTTCAGCGACGCCTTCGAGCGCGGGACGGTGATGGACACCGATCCCCCGGGGGGCCGGCGGATCCGCGGCAACGGCGCGGTGACCATCACGATCTCCCGCGGCCCCGAGGTCGTCTCCGTGCCCAACCTCAAGGGCCGGACCCTGGAGGAGGCCAAGGCCGAGCTGACCCGGATCGGGCTGGCGCCCGGGATCGTCACGCAGGCCTTCAGCCAGGAGGTCGCCCAGGGCTCGGTGATCAGCACCAACCCGGCGGGCGGCGAGAAGAGGGCGCCCGACACGGCGGTCTCGATCGTCGTCAGCAAGGGCCGGCCGGTGCCGGTGCCGGGCGTGACCGGGCTCCCCTTCGAGCAGGCGAAGGCCACGCTGGAGGGTCTGGGCCTGAAGGTCGTCACGGCTCCCGACCAGGTCAACGCGCCGTCGGACCCGGGTACGGTCGCCAACCAGTCGATCGGTGCCGGCGCCCAGGCGGCGGCCGGGGACACGATCACGCTGACGGTGTCCAAGGGCCCGCGCCAGCTGCCGGTGCCGAACGTGATCGGCCAGGACGTGGACACGGCCCGCAGGACCCTGGAGGCGGCCGGCTTCAAGGTGAAGGTGGACCGGCCGCTGATCTCCTTCAGCAGGACCGTGGACGCGCAGTCGGTGCTGCCGGGGCAGACCGCCGCCGAGGGCCTCACGATCACCATCCGGACCAAGGGGCTGTAAGCGCACGTGGTACGCAATCCGGTGGGCGGACACGTCCCCGTCGCGGGCGGTCTCGCCTCGGTCGGGCTCACGTACGCCCGGGAGATGGGCGCCGAGGCCGTACAGGTCTTCGTCGCCAACCCGCGCGGCTGGGCCACCCCGGTCGGCAGTCCGGCGCAGGACGAGCGGTTCCGGGAGGAGTGCGCGCAGGAGGGCATCCCCGCGTACGTGCACGCGCCGTACCTGATCAACTTCGGCTCGCACACCGAGGCGACCGTGGAGAAGTCGGTGGAGTCGCTGCGCCACTCGCTGCGCCGGGCCCGGCGGATCGGCGCGCTCGGCGTGGTCGTCCACACCGGCTCGGCGACCGGCGGCCGCCCGCGGGAGGCGGCGTACGCGCAGGTCAGGGAGCACATGCTGCCGCTGCTGGACGAGCTGACGCATGACGACGATCCGTTCCTGCTGCTGGAGTCGACGGCCGGGCAGGGCTCCTCGCTGTGTTCGCGCACGTGGGACTTCGGCCCGTATTTCGACGCGCTGGACCACCATCCGAAGCTGGGGATCTGCCTGGACACCTGCCACATCTTCGCGGCCGGCCACGACCTGGCGGAGCCGGGCGGGACGAAGGTGATGCTGGACCTGCTGGTGGACACAGTGGGCGAGGGCCGGCTGAAGCTGGTCCACGCGAACGACTCCAAGGAGGGTGTGGGCGCTCACAAGGACCGGCACGCGAACGTCGGCCAGGGCCACATCGGCCGGGACGCCTTCGCCGAGCTGTTCTCGCACCCGGCGACGGACGGCGTACCGCTGATCATCGAGACGCCCGGCGGCAGAGAAGGGCATGCGGCGGACGTGGCGCTGCTGAAGGAGCTGCGCGGCCCGCAGTGATCCACTGATCCTTGAGGAATACCCTGGGGGGGTATACGGTTCGGTCATGTCGACGGACCGCTACCCGGCTTTTCCCATCACAGGGGGTTGTCATGGAGCACATGCACGAGGGGCACGGCCACCAGCAGCACCACAACCACGGCCCCGAGGGCGCCGGCACCGGTAGGGGCAAGGCGAGCTGGGCCATGGCCGCCCGGGCCACCCTGCACTGCCTGACCGGCTGCGCCATCGGCGAGGTGCTGGGCATGGTCATCGGTACCGCGCTGGGCTGGGGCAACGCCCCGACGATGATCCTGGCGATCGTCCTCGCGTTCTTCTTCGGCTACGCGCTCACCCTGCGCGGGCTTCTCGCCGCGGGCGTCGGTCTGCGTGCTGCCGTCCGGGTGGCGCTGGCCGCGGACACCCTTTCGATCGCCGTCATGGAGCTGATCGACAACGGGGTCATCGCGCTCTGGCCCGGAGCCATGGACGCGCACCTGTCGGACCCGATGTTCTGGATCGTCCTGGCCATCGCGCTGGCGGCCGCGTTCGTGATCACCACCCCGGTCAACAAGTGGATGATCGGCCGCGGCAAGGGCCACGCGGTCGTCCACCAGTACCACCATTGAGGGAATGACCCCGCAGAGCTCCAGGGCGTGTGGCGAAAGTGGCGCCGTCCGCCCGCAGGGCGAGCCCGACGGGACTTTCCCACACGCCTAGGGTCTGCATCGAGTTGCCCCGTGGAGCAAGGAGGTGCGTGCCGGGCGTCGCGACGCCGCGGGGCAACTCGATACAGACCCTAGAGCTCGGGGCCGTCCCCCGGCTCCTCCTGGTACGAGTAGCGCTGCTCGCGCCAGGGGTCGCCGATGTTGTGGTAGCCGCGCTCCTCCCAGAAGCCGCGGCGGTCGGCGGTCATGTACTCGATGCCGCGGACCCACTTGGGGCCCTTCCACGCGTAGAGGTGCGGGACCACCAGCCGGACGGGGAAACCGTGCTCGGCGGTGAGCAGTTCGCCCCCCTCATGGGTGGCGAAGACGGTCCGGTCTGAGGCGAAGTCGGCCAGTCGCAGGTTGGAGCTGAATCCGTACTCGGCCCACACCATCACGTGTGTGACCTGCGGCGCGGGCGGGGCGAGGGCCAGTACGTCGCGCGCGAGCACACCGCCCCATTCGGCGCCCCGCATGCTGAACTTCGTGACGCAGTGCAGGTCCGCCACGACGGTGGCGAACGGCAGGGCCGTGAACTGCTCGTGGTTCCAGCAGTGCTTGTCGCCGTCGGCGGTCGCGCCGAAGACGCGGAACTCCCAGCGGTCCGGCTTGAACTTGGGCACGGGACCGTAGTGGGTGACGGGCCAGCCCTTCTGCAGCCGCTGCCCCGGTGGAAGCTCCAGCTGCTCTGCTCCCGGAGATTCCCGGCTTTCCGGCTGACCCATGACTCCATGGTGACAGACTGGGCAGGGTGGTCATGACCAGGTCCGAGCCGATTCGGGCAAGTCACGGCAACTCCCACTAAGGAGGCACTTACTGGACGACCTTCAGCGGCGGTGCAAGGATGCGCGCAACTGCCCCGTCACATAGCTGACATTGCCTGGAAGGAGCCTCTGCGATGCAGGGCGACCCCGAGGTCCTTGAGTTTCTGAACGAGCAGCTGACCGGCGAGCTGACGGCCATCAACCAGTACTGGCTGCACTACCGCATCCAGGACAACAAGGGCTGGACCAAGCTCGCCAAGTACACGCGTGAAGAGTCCATCGACGAGATGAAGCACGCGGACAAGATCACCGAGCGCATCCTGATGCTCGACGGTCTGCCGAACTACCAGCGTCTCTTCCATGTGCGCGTCGGGCAGACGATCACCGAGATGTTCCAGGCGGACCGCCAGGTCGAGGTCGAGGCCATCGACCGGCTCAAGCGCGGCATCGAGGTCATGCGCGGCAAGGGCGACATCACGTCGGCCCGGCTGTTCGAGGAGATCCTGGAGGACGAGGAGCACCACATCGACTACCTCGACACCCAGCTGGAGCTCATCGAGTCCCTGGGCGAGGCGCTCTACATCGCGCAGCTCATCGAGCAGCCGAGCTGACCTCCGGCTCCCGGGCCGCCAGGCCGGCCGGTCCCTAGGCCGCTTCGGCCATCGCCGGCGAGCGGACCGCTTCCGTGTCGGCGGCGAGCACGGACACCGCGTCGCCCTTCTCCAGCAGCTCCCGGCGGGGGCAGGCGCCGCGGCCGAGGATGCCCTGGATGGTGCGTACGCAGGAGCCGCAGTCGGTGCCGGCCTTGGTGGCCGAGGCGATCTGGCGGGGCGTGCAGGCCCCGGCAGCCGCGTGTTCCTTGACCTGCTTGTCGGTGATCCCGAAGCAAGAGCAGACGTACACGCGGTTCACCTCCTGGCGCTGAGTGGTCCTGAGTGGTGCGGCGAGCCATCCCCTATTCGGTGAGGCTTACCTAACCGTACCCAAAGTTAGGGTGACCTAAAAGCCCCGGGAACGACAGTGGGGCGCGGATCACATCGATCCGCGCCCCACAGCCGTAGGAACGCACCTACTGATCGCGACGACTAGTCGCGGTACAGCTCCGCGACCAGGAATGCCAGGTCCAGCGACTGGCTGCGGTTGAGCCGCGGGTCGCAAGCCGTCTCGTAGCGCTGGTGCAGGTCGTCGACGAAGATCTCGTCGCCGCCGCCCACGCACTCGGTGACGTCGTCACCGGTGAGCTCGACGTGGATGCCGCCCGGGTGGGTGCCGAGGCCCTTGTGGACCTCGAAGAAGCCCTTGACCTCGTCGAGCACGTCGTCGAAGCGCCGCGTCTTGTGGCCCGAGGCCGCCTCGAAGGTGTTGCCGTGCATCGGGTCGCTGACCCAGCCGACGATCGCGCCGGAGGCGGTGACCTTCTCGACCAGCTCGGGAAGCTTGTCGCGGACCTTGTCGGCGCCCATGCGGACGACGAAGGTCAGCCGGCCCGGCTCGCGCTCGGGGTCCAGGCGGTCGATGTAGGTCAGCGCCTCGTCCACCGTGGTGGTGGGGCCGAGCTTGATGCCGATCGGGTTGGCGATCTGCGAGCAGAACTCGATGTGCGCGTGGTCCAGCTGGCGGGTGCGCTCACCGATCCACACCATGTGGCCGGAGGTGTCGTACAGCTTGCCGGTGCGCGAGTCGGTACGCGTCAGCGCGCCCTCGTAGTCGAGCAGCAGCGCCTCGTGGGAGGCGTAGAACTCGACGGCCTTGAACTCGGCCGGGTCGGTGCCACAGGCCTTCATGAAGTTCAGCGCGTTGTCGATCTCCCGCGCCAGCTGCTCGTAGCGCTGCCCGGAGGGGGAGGACTTCACGAAGTCCTGGTTCCAGGCGTGCACCTGGCGCAGGTCGGCGTAGCCGCCGGTGGTGAAGGCGCGCACCAGGTTGAGCGTGGAGGCGGAGGCGTTGTACATGCGCTTCAGCCGCTCGGGGTCCGGGACGCGGGCCTCTTCGGTGAAGGCGAAGCCGTTGACGGAGTCGCCGCGGTAGGTCGGCAGGGTGACGCCGTCGCGGGTCTCGGTGTCCTTGGAGCGCGGCTTGGAGTACTGGCCGGCGATGCGGCCGACCTTGACGACCGGCACGGAGGCCGCGTACGTCAGTACGGCACTCATCTGGAGCAGCGTCTTCAGCTTGGCTCGGATGTGGTCGGCGGAGACGCCGTCGAAGGCCTCGGCGCAGTCGCCGCCCTGAAGCAGGAACGCCTCGCCCTTGGCGACGGCTCCCAGACGGGCGCGCAGCTGGTCGCACTCACCCGCGAAAACGAGCGGAGGATACGACTCAAGGTCCGCGACGACAGCGCGCAGAGCCTCGGCATCGGGGTACGAAGGCTGCTGCGCCGCGGGAAGGTCTCGCCAGGTCGCCTTGGCGGCGGGGGCTTGGGTTTCAGCGTTCACGGTCACCTCGTACACATTACGGCGTCACGCGTGTCGTCCGGCCCCCCGCCCACAACGTGAGACGGATTTCTCGAAGGCGTCAGGGGTCCCAGCAGGCGGAATCCATGGTTCGGAGCGCGGTCTGTGGCGGAAGCGGCACCGGGCTCCCGGTCTGGGCTATGGTTCACCGCATGTACGCGCACACGAACCAGAACTGGTGGTGGCCCGCTCCCGGCGGCCCACTTCCTGCGCGTACCTGAAGACACGCACGACGCGAGAAGGCCGCCCCGAGGGGCGGCCTTTTCGCGTTCGACGGCCTCGGCGCCGGCAGCGAGAGCCGCTCCTCCCTCCGGAAGGACGCTCCGCCCATGGAACCCAGCCGCCAGGACATCCACAGCAACAGCCAGGACGGCCCGGACCACCCCCGGCACCCGCTCAGCCGGCTGCTCGACGACTCCTGCCCGCCCTTCGCCCTGCTGCGCCGGCGCACCCCCGGCCGCGACCACGACACCGTCGAGGTGCTCCTCGGGCCGGTCCACGAGGCCGGCCGCCTGGCCGACCTGCCCGTCGGCCCGCTGCCCACCCTCGCGCTGGTGCCCTTCCGGCAGATCCGCGAGCGCGGGTTCGACGTACGCGACGACGGCACGCCGCTGATCGCGCTCGTCGCCGAGGAGGTGTACGAGATCCCGCTCGCGCGGGCCCTGGCGGAGCTGCCCGCGCACGCGGTGCGGGTCGAGGGCGGCGGCTTCGACGTCCGCGACGAGGCGTACGCGGAGACGGTGGAGCGGGTGGTCCGGGACGAGATCGGCCGGGGCGAGGGGGCGAACTTCGTCATCCGGCGGACCTTCGGGGGCCGGATCGACGGCTTCGGCCGGGCGGACGCGCTCGCCCTGTTCCGGCGGCTGCTGGAGGGCGAGCGGGGCGCCTATTGGACGTACGTCGTCCACACGGGCGAGCGCACGCTGGTCGGGGCCAGCCCCGAGGTCCACGTACGGATGTCCGGGGGCACGGTCGTGATGAACCCGATCAGCGGGACGTACCGCCATCCGTCGACGGGGCCGACCGCCGAATCGCTGCTGTCCTTCCTCGGCGACCGCAAGGAGACCGAGGAGCTGTCGATGGTGGTCGACGAGGAGCTGAAGATGATGTGCACGGTCGGGGACCGTGGCGGGGTGGTCGTCGGACCGCGGCTCAAGGAGATGTCCCACCTCACGCACACCGAGTACGAGCTGCGCGGACGCTCCTCGCTGGACGTGCGGGAGGTGCTGCGGGAGACGATGTTCGCGGCGACGGTGACGGGATCGCCGGTGCAGAACGCCTGCCGCGTGATCGAACGGTACGAGGCGGGCGGGCGCGGATACTACGCGGGCGCGCTGGCGCTGCTGGGCCTGGACGCGGCCGGGGCGCAGACGCTCGACTCCCCCATTCTGATCCGGACCGCCGACATCGGCGCGGACGGGACCCTGCGGGTTCCGGTGGGCGCCACGCTGGTCCGGCACTCGGACCCGGCGGGCGAGGTGGCGGAGACGCACGCGAAGGCGGCGGGGGTGCTGGCGGCGCTCGGCGTCCGTCCGGCGGCGCCGCGGGCGGCCGCCGAGCGGGCGCGCCTGGCCGACGACCCGCGGGTGCGGGCGGCCCTCGCGGCCCGGCGGGCGGACCTGGCGCCCTTCTGGCTGCGGATGCAGGAGCGGCCGGCCGCTGCGACGGGCCGGGCGCTGGTGGTCGACGGGGAGGACACCTTCACGGCCATGCTGGCGCACGTGCTGCGGGTGGCCGGGCTGGAGGTGGCCGTACGGCGCTTCGACGAGCCGGGGCTGCGGGAGGCGGCCCTGGCCTGGGAGGGCCCGGTCGTGCTGGGTCCCGGCCCGGGCAATCCGGCGGACGGCGGCGACCCGAAGATGCGGATGCTGCGCGGGCTGGCGGCGGAGCTGCTGGCCGGGCACCGGCACGGGCTGCTCGGGGTCTGCCTCGGGCACGAGCTGCTCGCCGCCGAGCTGGGCCTGCCGCTGGTGCGCAAGGCGGAGCCGGCGCAGGGCGCGCAGACCCGGATCGGGCTGTTCGGGGCCGAGGAGGTGGTCGGCTTCTACAACACGTACACGGCGCACTGCGACGAGGCGGGCGCGGCGCGGCTGGCGCGGGCGGGCGTGGAGGTGTCCCGCGACCCGGTGACCGGAGAGGTGCACGCGCTCCGGTCGGCCGGCGGCGGCTTCGCGGGGGTGCAGTTCCACCCTGAGTCTGTGCTCACCCTGCGCGGCGCGGACCTGCTGCGCGACCTGCTCACAGCGGTCCGCACACCGGCCCCGGCGTAGCAGCGGGTGTCCTGCCGTTCGCCGCCGAGGCCCGGGCCGACCGGATCAGCTGCCAGGCCAGGACCGGGCCCGACACCGCCATCCCGCAGAGGAAGGCGGTGAGGTGGTCGGCTGCCAGGGCCACGGACACCGGCGCGCCGACGGCGGGGTCGGCGAACGCCAGCCATGCGTCCACCCGCTCTCCCGGCGCGGCCCGGAGAGCGGGTCGCAGGGCCCGGACCGCGTGCACGAGCTGCACGGCGGCCACGGCGAGCAGGAACCACCGGACTGCGGAAGGAATGTCCACGTGCCGAAGCTAGGTGGTGTCCGCGCCTCACGTGGGGCCGTCCGGTGAACTGCGGGTGAACTCGCGGTGCGAGGGCCGGGGGTCAGCCGAAGAAGACGCCGGCCTCCGCGTACAGGGCGGGGTCGACCGTCTTGAGCTTCGCCGTGGCGTCCGCGATCGGTACGCGGACGATGTCCGTGCCCTTCAGCGCGACCATCTTGCCGAAGTCCCCTTCGTGGACGGCGTCGATCGCGTGCAGCCCGAAGCGGGTGGCGAGCCAGCGGTCGAAGGCGCTGGGGGTGCCGCCGCGCTGGATGTGCCCGAGCACCGTCGTGCGGGCTTCCTTGCCGGTGCGCTCCTCGATCTCCTTGGCCAGCCACTCGCCGACGCCGGAGAGCCGGACGTGTCCGAAGGAGTCCCTGGTGCCGTCCTTGAGCACCATGTCCCCGTCCTTGGGCATCGCGCCTTCGGCGACCACGACGATCGGGGCGTAGCTGGCCCTGAACCGGGAGGTCACCCACGCGCACACCTGGTCGACGTCGAAGCGCTGTTCCGGGATGAGGATGACGTTGGCGCCGCCGGCGAGCCCGGAGTGCAGGGCGATCCATCCGGCGTGCCGGCCCATGACCTCGACGACGAGGACCCGCATGTGCGATTCGGCCGTGGTGTGCAGGCGGTCGATGGCCTCGGTCGCGATGCCGACGGCGGTGTCGAAGCCGAAGGTGTAGTCGGTGGCGGACAGGTCGTTGTCGATGGTCTTCGGGACGCCGACGCAGGGGATGCCGTACTCCTGGTGGAGGCGGGCGGCGACGCCGAGGGTGTCCTCGCCGCCGATCGCGATGAGGGCGTCGACCTCGTACTTGGCCAGGTTGTCCTTGATGTCGCGCACGCCGTGCTCCGTCTTGAACGGGTTGGTGCGCGAGGAGCCGAGGAGGGTGCCGCCGCGGGGCAGGATGCCGCGGACGGCGGGGATGTCGAGGGGGACCGTGCGCCCCTCGACCGCGCCCCGCCAGCCGTCCTTGAAGCCGATGAACTCGCAGCCGTACTCCTGGTGGCCCTTGCGGACGACGGCCCTGATCACCGCGTTGAGTCCGGGGCAGTCGCCGCCGCCGGTCAGTACTCCGACCTTCATTGCATCTCCCTTCGCCATGACGGTCACGCTAGTGGTGACCCAGGTCACATCAAGGGCTTGGAAGGCGGCAATTCAGGTGGAATCGCAGGGCGTTGCGTACGCCCCGTCACTCGTACGGGGACGTAAGTACGATCGACGCCGCGCGGGGTGGGGTCACGCGTCGTCGAGGCCCGCCTCTATGGCGTAGCGGACGAGCTCCACCCGGTTGTGCAACTGCAGCTTGCCCAGGGTGTTCTGGACGTGGTTCTGCACGGTGCGGTGCGAGATGACGAGCCGCTCCGCGATCTGCTTGTACGACAGCCCCTTGGCCACCAGGCGCAGCACCTCGGTCTCCCGGTCGGTGAGCTGAGGCGCCTTCGGCTCGTCGGAGGCGGTCGGCGCCGGGTCGGTGGCCAGCCGCCGGTACTCGCCGAGGACCAGCCCGGCCAGGCCCGGGGTGAAGACGGGGTCCCCGACCGCGGTGCGGCGGACGGCGTCGATCAGCTCCTCGGCGCCCGCGGACTTGAGCAGGTAGCCGGTCGCGCCGGACTTCACCGCCTCCAGGACGTCGGCGTGCTCACCGCTGGCCGACAGGACCAGGACCCGTAGCGCCGGGTTGGCGCCGACGAGCTCCTTGCAGACCTGTACGCCGGGCATGCCGGGGAGGTTGAGGTCGAGGACCAGGACGTCGGGGGTGACGGCGCGGGCCCGGCGTACCGCCTCGGGGCCGTCGCCGGCGGTGGCCACCACGTCGAGGCCGGCGGCGGCCAGGTCGCGGGCGACCGCGTCGCGCCACATGGGGTGGTCGTCGACGACCATCACCCTCGGCTCGCGCTGCTCCTGCGACTGCTGCGGGATGTTCACGTCGGTGTGCTCGCTCACTTCTTGTCCGTCCTGCCCCTGGGTACCTTCAGTTCCACTTCGGTGCCCTGCCCGGGGACGGACACCAGATCGGCGCTGCCGCCGAGGTCGCGCAGACGGCCCCGGATGGACAGGGCGACGCCCATCCGGCCCTCGCCCTCGGCCTGGTCGAGGCGGCCGGCCGGGATGCCGGGGCCGTCGTCGCGGACGGTCACGATCACCTCGTCGCCCCAGTCCTCCACCAGGATCCAGGCCCGGGCGCCTTCCCCGGCGTGCTTGCGCACGTTGTCGAGGGCCGCGCCGACGGCGGCGGCCAGTTCCTTCGCGGCGGGCACGGGCAGCGGTACGGGGGTGCCCGGCTCGGCGAAGCTCACCCGGGACCCGGCGTGCGGGGCGAGGAGCGAGCGCAGGTCCAGCTCGCCGTCGTCCGTGCCGGGCTCGTCGTCCTCGTACGTGTCCACCAGCGCGCCCCGCGACTCGTCGCGGCAGACCCGGGAGGGCTGCACCAGGCCGCTGGAGACCAGCGTGCGCAGCGCCACCTCCTGCTCCCCGGCCATCCTGCCCAGTTCCTCGGCCTCGCCGCCCAGTTCGGCGCCGCGGCGCTGGACCATGGCCAGGACCTGGAGGACGCCGTCGTGGATGTCGCGGGCGAGGCGCTCGCGTTCGCGGGTGGCGGCCTCGATCTCCAGGGCGCGGGCGAGGGTGTTCTCACTGGCGCGGGCGACCTCGACGACGTAGCCGATGGCGACGGAGGCGACCCAGACGAGCAGGACGTTGTGCAGGGTGTCGCGGGTGGGCTGGCCGCCGTGGATGACGATGTTGGCCATGGCCACGAAGGTGGAGGCGAAGCAGGCCCAGCGCCAGCCGCCCTTGATGGCGAAGCCGAGGACGGCGCCGGCCGTCCAGATGGTGGGGAGGGTGGGGCCGCCGGAGGCGATCCGCTCCTGGGTGTCGACGATCGGCGTGAGCAGGACACCGGCGATGGCCACGGCCAGGTCGGCGACGAGGAAGCCCTTGGTGCAGCTGGCGGCGTTGGAGACCTTGCGGAAGGTGGCGAGGGTCCACACGGCGAGGACGGTGAGGTAGCCGGCCGCGGGCCAGGGGTGCGGGAACAGCTTGTACGCCGAGGCGAACAGGAGTACCGCGTAGACCATGGTCAGCAGCCGGTACGCGGTCAGGGCGCGCCAGAGCGGCTGCTCGACCGACATGCGTACGACGCGTTCGCGTTTCGCCATCTCCCCCACCCGCCTGACGGCCGGTACCGCCCGCCGCTACTCGCTCTTGCCGCCGTTGTCGCCCTTGTCGTTCCTGGCCGCCTTGGCCGCTTTCTCGGCGTCCTTGGCGGCCTTCTCGGCGTCGGCGATCTGGCGCTTGGCCGCCGTCGCGTAGATGTCGACGTACTCCTGGCCGGAGAGCTTCATGATCTCGTACATGACCTCGTCGGTCACCGAGCGGAGGATGAAGCGGTCGTTGTCCATGCCGTGGTAGCGGCTGAAGTCCAGCGGCTTGCCGATCCGGATGCCCGGGCGCATGAGCTTGGGGATGACCTTGCCGGGCGGCTGGATCTTCTCCGTGTTGATCATCGCGACGGGGATCACGGGGGCTCCGGTGGCCAGCGCCACGCGCGCCAGGCCGCCCGGCTTGCCGCGGTAGAGGCGGCCGTCGGGTGAACGCGTGCCCTCGGGGTAGATACCGAACAGCTCACCGCGTTCGATGACCTCGATGCCGCTCCTGATGGCGGCCTCGCCGGCGCCGCGGGCGCCGGAGCGGTCCACCGGGAGCTGCCCGACGCCCTTGAAGAAGGCGGCGGTCAGCCTGCCCTTGACGCCCGGGGAGGTGAAGTACTCCGCCTTCGCGATGAAGGTGACCTTGCGGTCCAGCACGGCCGGGAGGAAGAGGGAGTCGGAAAAGGACAGGTGGTTGCTCGCGAGGATCGCCGGCCCCTCGGCGGGAACGTTCTCGATGCCCTCCACCCACGGCCTGAAGGCGAGCTTCAGAGAACCGCCGAGGGAGAACTTCATTGCGCCGTAGATCAACTCGAAAGCCTTCCTGTGTCTGTCGAACAGACCTTATCCCGTGGCCCCGCCGGTAGGAGCCCGACGACCCTGGCCGGTGCCACCCCCGTCGCGTACGGTGAAGTCACACAGAGCAACGCACCCGCCCGACGCACGTCATGATCAAGGAGACCCCTGGTGCCCGTCCTCCCTGGAGCCGAGCCGTTCCGCCACGAGGGCGGAGAGGTCGGCGTCCTCCTCTGCCACGGCTTCACCGGTTCCCCGCAGTCCCTGCGTCCCTGGGCCGAGTACCTCGCGGAGCGGGGCCTGACGGTGTCGCTGCCGCTGCTGCCCGGGCACGGGACGCGCTGGCAGGACATGCAGCTCACGGGCTGGCAGGACTGGTACGCCGAAGTGGACCGCGCCCTGCGGGAGCTGCTGGACCGGTGCGAGCAGGTCTTCGTCTTCGGACTGTCGATGGGCGGCGCTCTGACCCTGCGGCTGGCGGCCAAGCACGGCGACGCCATCAGCGGCATCGTCCTGGTCAACCCGGCGAACAAGGTGCACGACCCGCTGGCCTTCGCCCTTCCGGTGGCGCAGCACTTCGTCCGGTCGACGCCGGGCATCGTCAGCGACATCGCCAGGCCGGGCTCGGTGGAGGTCGGCTACGACCGGGTCCCGACGCGGGCCGCGCACTCGCTGCGCCGGTTCCTGCGGCTGGTGGACGCCGAGCTGCCGCAGGTGACGCAGCCGCTCCTGCTCCTGCACAGCCCGCAGGACCACGTGGTGCCGCCCGTCGACTCGGCGCGGGTGCTGGCCCGGGTCTCGTCGACGGACGTCACGGAGACCCTGCTGGAACAGAGCTACCACGTCGCGACGTTGGACCATGACGCGGAGCGGATCTTCGCGGACAGTTTTGCGTTCGTCGGCCGACTGGCGGAGAGCGTGGGCAGGGAGGGGGCGGAGGCCGGTGGCTGAGCACGAGGAGCAGTCGGGCGGTATCCCGCCGCTGGACGAGGAAGCGGCGTGGGCCGCGATCGTGGCCGGGTACGGGCAGGAGCCGCCGGACCCGCCGGGGTCCCGGCCGTTCCGGCCGATCGAGAACCTCGCGCTGCCGGAGGAGGACGTCAAGCCGCTGCCCGCGGAGCCGGGCGCGGCCCCCGAGCCGGAGCCCAAGCCGGAGCCGCCGGCCGCGCCGGCGCCGCCGCTGGGCAGCTCGGTGGTCTTCGCTCCGGGCGTGGGCATGGCGGGCCCCCGGGACCACTCGCTGGCGGAGCCCGACGACGAGGACCCGGCTGCGGCGGACGAAGGCCATTTCGTCCAGCCCGAGCCGGAGCTCCCGCCGGCGGACACCACGGCGAAGTTCGCGTGGCTCGCGGTGGTCGGCGGCCCGGTGCTCCTGCTGCTGGCGGTGCTGCTCCAGTGGGACATGACCTGGTGGCTGACGACGCTGGGCATCGGCGGCTTCCTGGGCGGCTTCGCGACGCTGGTCGCCCGCATGCAGCACGGCGACGACGAGGACGACGACCCGGGCCGCGGCGCGGTCGTCTGACAACGACCCCGGCGGGGCACCTCAGCCCCGCCGGGCACTTCTCAGCCCCGCGGGCACTTCTCAGCCCCGCCGGCGTTCGAGGCGCGGGGCCTGAGGCGGAGCCCCCGCTCTTCCGCCCCGCCGGGCACTTCTCAGCCCCGCCGGCGTTTGAGGCGCGGGGGTGCGGGGGCAGCGCCCCCGCCGCGGCGCCGCACCCGGACACCGCCCGCCGGGGCTACCCCGCAGCCGGCAGCCGCAGCACCGCCAGCACCGGCAGGTGGTCCGTCGCCGACCGCAGGTCACCGTCGGACACCCCCGCCAGCCCCGCAGGGACCCCGCAGGCCAGCACCTCCACCCCCGCCGTGGCGAACACCGCGTCGATCCGCCGGTCCGGCGCCACCGCCGGGAAGGTCCCCTCCCCGCCCCAGGGGGCGACCGCCCGGCAGTCCTGGAGCACGGCGGCGAGCCTCCCGAAGGCGGGGCCGTCCGGGCCCTCGTTCACATCCGCCGCGACGATCCCGTACGGGGTGTCCAGCGCGCTCAGCCCGTCGAGGACGAGGCCCGCCTGGGCCCGCCGCTGCTCCCGGTCCAGCGACAGGTGCGCCGAGACCACGCCCACCCGCACACCTCCGATGCGGACGACCGCGGTGGCCAGGCCCCGCCGGTGCAGCCCGGGCGTGTGCGGCAGCAGCACGTCCCGCGTCCGCTCCGCGAAGACCCGTAGCGAGCACAGCAGGAGCGGTCCGGTGGCCGTCGCGCCTCCGCCCAGCACCACCAGGTCGCACTTCCGGGCCAGCCGCGCCGCGTGCTTGCGCCACCGGAAGAACCGGGGCGCCTCCTGTACGAGGACCAGGTCCGGCTCGCAGGCCCGGATGACCCGGACCAGCGCCTCCTCGTCGTCGCGCAGCGAGCGGACGTTGTAGCCGAGGACGCGGATCACGGCAGAACCGTCGGGCTCCGTACGGGACTTCGGCAGCGGGGGCGGCAACTGGTCCATGTCCATGCACCGCAAGATACGCAGCCGCCCGCCGCTCCCCCAAGGGGCGCGACGGGCGGTACGGGTGGCGGGGTCAGCCCTGGCGGGCCAGGTCGGCCGCGCCGACGAGTCCGGCCTTGCCGCCGAGCTGGGCGGCGAGCACCTGTGCGTGGGGGCGCCAGGCGCCGCCCACGAGCCAGCGCTTGAAGGACTTGCGGATCGGGTCGAGGACGAGGTCGCCCTCGTCGGAGACTCCGCCGCCGACGATGAACGCCGACGGGTCGAAGAGGGAGGCGAGGTCGGCGAGGCCGGCGCCGGCCCAGCGGGCCAGCTCGCGGAAGGCGTCCACGGCCACCAGGTCGCCCTGTCGGGCGGCCTCGCTGATGTGCTTGCCCTCGATGCCGTCGGGGGTGCCGTCGCCGAGCGCGAGGAGGATCGTCGCGTTCTCGGGGGTGGCGTTGGCGCGCTGCTTGGCGTATCGGACGAGGGCGCGTCCGGAGGCGTACTGCTCCCAGCAGCCCTGGCTGCCGCAGCCGCACAGCAGGCCGTCCGGGACGACCCGGATGTGGCCGAACTCGGCGGCGACACCGAAGCGTCCGCGGCGCAGCTTGTTGCCGATGATGATGCCGCCGCCCAGGCCGGTGCCGAGGGTGATGCAGATGACGTCCTCGTGGCCCTGGCCGGCGCCGAAGCGGTATTCGCCCCAGGCGGCGCAGTTCGCGTCGTTCTCGACGACGACGGGCAGGCCGATGCGCTGCTCGACCTTGTCCTTGAGCGGCTCGTGGCGCCAGTTGATGTTCGGCGCGAAGAGTACGGTCGCGCGCTTGTCGTCCACGTATCCGGCGGCGCCGATGCCGACGGCCTCGATGGTGTGGTTGCTGCTGACCTCTGAGACGGCGGCGCAGATGGCCTCCGTCACTCCGTCCGCGGTCGGCGGCGTGGGCACCTTGTACGTCTCAAGGATCGTGCCCTCTTCGTCGACCACGCCGGCCGCGATCTTCGTGCCGCCGATGTCGACGCCGATGGTGAGTCCCATTAGTCCCTCGGTTTCCGGTCAAACCCCGCCACGGCCAAAGGTACCCGAGGGCGCCCGGGGTTCAGTCGAGATCGATCCGCTCGGCGGGGCCGTCGTCGGGGCCGTCCCTGCGCGGGTCGCGGTCGTCGGGGGCCTGGCGGGGTGCCCGGGGCTCGCCCCGGGTCCAGCGGCCCTCGTGGCCTTCGACGGCGGAGCGGTAGGCGGCGAGCAGTTCGGAGCCGGCTGCCGCGAGGTGGTCGAAGACCTCGGGGTTGCGTTCGACGACGGGCTTCGCCGCGGTTTTCGCCTGGTCGAAGATCTGGCGCACGGCGCCCTGTGCGGCGGCTCCGAACAGCGGGTTGTTCAGTCCGGATACCTTGTCGGCGACGGCCTCGAAGAGCTTGAACAGCTCCTCGGCCGCGGTTCCGGTGGCTCCGGTGCCGGTCCGGTCCTGTCCGCGCAGGCGCTCCTTCTCGGCGGCGAGGTCCTCGGCACAGGCCTTGGCCCAGGCGTCGTCGTCGGTGGGGCGGTCGGTGGCCTCGCTCATGGCGGACTCTCCTGCGGCGGCTGCTGGGCGTGCGTGCTGTCTACCTTCGACGGTACCCGAACGGGGGTACCGGGTTCAGCGCGTACGGGGCCACAGGCCGGGGTCCGGGGTGAAGCGGATGCGGAGCTCGCCTTCGGTGAGGGCGGCTCCGGAGACGGTGCAGCGGCGCAGCGCCGAGGGGAGGGTGACGATTCTGCGGTGGGGGCCGGCGGTGAGCAGCAGCTCGTCGCCGCGGCGGACGAGGTCGAGGTCGCGTTTGTGCGCGCCGGGCAGCGGAACCACCCAGACGAGGACCCCGTCGTCGGCGAGCCGGTCCTCGACGGTCCAGGCGCGGCGGGGTGCGGGGCGGTCCGGGAGGAGTGCGGCGGTGGCGCCGAGCCGGTCGAGGTCGTCCTGGCCCTGGGGGTCGGGGCCGAGGTGGGCGAGGGTGGTCACGGGTCCCTCGCCGGCCCATTCGGCGGCGTACTTCTCCTGCTGGGCGGCGAGCCCGGCGAGCCACGGGTCGGCGGAGCCGGGCGGGACCGTCCGGTTGGCGACGACGTCGTGGACGGGCAGCTGGTGGAGGGCGAGGCCGAGCCGTCCGAGGCGCAGGGCGTCGTCGGCGGCGGGTCCGGGCTCGGCGACGAGGCGTACCGCGGTGGTGTCGGCCTCGATGACGGCCTGGACGGCGGCGAGCTCCTGATCCCAGCGGGCTGCGGCCTCGTAGAGCCACTGGGCGGGCATGGGTACGCCGGCCAGCTGGGCCAGTACGGGGCGCAGGGCGCGGGCGGCCTGCTTCTCGGCGGGGAGCAGGCGGGCGAGGTAGCGGCGCAGCTGGGCGGGGAGGGCGAGGGTGGCGACGGCCTGGTGGATCGGGGGCAGGTCGGCGACGACGAGGTCGGCGGCGGGTGCGGTGGCGGCCCGTCGCAGGGCGCGGAGGAGGGCGAACTGTTCGGCTCCGGGCAGTTCGGTGAGTTCCTCGGCGGCGAGGGGGCGGGCGCCGACCATGGAGAGGAGGGCTGATCCGCGTTCCTGGAGGGTGACGAGTTCGTCGCGGAACTCCTGGCCGGAGTCGACGCGGGCGGTGCTCAGGCCGGGCGGGAGGGGATCGCCGAGCAGTGCGGCGAGCGGGTCGCCCGCGTCTCCGGTGAGCAGCAGCACCTGTCGGCCCCGGCGGGCGGCGGCGAGGGCGGTGGCGGCCGCCACGGTGGTCCGGCCGGCCCCGCCGGGGCCGGTGACGAGCAGGGTGTGCATGTGCGGGTGCTCCGGATCGGGGGGGGCGCGGCCGTGCGGGCGGGGTGTCGGGGCCCCGCGGGGTGCCGCGCCCGGCGGGGCGCGGCGTTCCCCGTGGTCAGACGGACTCGACGCGCTTCTTCAGGCCCGCGAGTGCGCGGTCGATGATGACCTTCTCGGCCTTGCGCTTGATCATGCCGAGCATGGGGATCTTGACGTCGACGGTCAGCTGGTAGGTGACCTCGGTGTGCGCGCCGCCGTCCACCGGGGTGAGCCGGTAGGAGCCGTCGAGCTGGCGCAGCATCTGGGACTTGTCCAGGGTCCAGCTGACCTCGTCGGTGCCCTTCCAGGTGTAGGCGAGGGTGTGGTCGTCCTTGATCGCGCCCGCGTCGAGCAGCAGCCGGACCTTCTCGGCCCGGCCGTCGGCGTTGGTGGCGAGGACTTCGGCCTCCTTCACCTCGCCGGTCCACTCGGGGTAGCGGGCGAAGTCGGCGATCACGGCCATCACGGCGCCGGGCGTGGCGTTGATCGTGATGCTTGAGCTGGTGTGTTCCGCCATCGCGGTCGCTCCTCCGGAGATTGTTCGAGGATGTGTACGGCCTCCGGCCGCCGCGTGAAGGCTACCGCGCGTGCGGGCGCCGCCACTCCAGAGGCTCCCCGGGTCCGGGGCGGGCGGTGCGGGAGCGGCTGGTTCTCACCACTCCATCGCCCAGGGGCGGCCGGTGGAGGCGAAGTGGCCGACGTTCACGCACTCGGTGGCGCCGATGCGCATCCGGCGGGTGAGGGGCTGGTGGACGTGGCCGAAGAGGGCGTAGCGGGGGCGGGTGCGGCGGATGGCGGCGAGCAGGGCCTCGCTGCCGCGTTCGAAGCGGCGGGCGACGGTGTCGTAGCAGAGCTCGGGGACTTCCGGCGGGATGTGCGAGCACAGGACGTCGACCTCGCCGAGGGCCTCGACCTTGGCGGCGTATTCCTCCACGTCCACTTCGTAGGGGGTGCGCATGGGGGAGGGCAGGCCGCCGCCGACGAAGCCGAAGACGCGGCCGGCGATCTCGACGCGTTGTCCGTCGAGGACGGTGAGGCCGTGGCGGTCGGCGTACTCGGGCCACAGGGTGGGGATGTCGACGTTGCCGTAGGTGGCGTAGGTGGGGCGGGGGAAGGCGGCGAACATCTGGGCGTACTGGCGGCGCACGGCGTCCTCGATGACCTGCTCGCGGTCGAGTCCGGCCCACAGCCGCCGGCCGAGGGCGTGGGCCTCGTCGAAGCGGCGCTGGGTGCGCAGCTCGACGATGAGGTCGGCGTTCTCGACGCCGAACAGGTCGGGGAAGATCCCGCGCGAGTGGTCGGCGTAGTCGAGGAAGAGGACGAGGTCGCCGAGGCAGATCAGGGCGTCGGCGCCGTCGCCGGCGCGCGCCAAGGCCTCGGTGTTGCCGTGCACGTCGCTGACGACGTGGACCCGTGTGCGGCTCGATCCGCTCGTGCCGTTCTTCCCGCCCCGCGTGCTGCCAGCCATGCGGACAACCCTAGGGGGGCTGGTGAGGGCTCGGTAGTGGCCTTGTGAAAGCGGGGCCTACCTGCGGTTACTTCCGCGTCCCCGAGGGGGTCGACTACTGTCGGCGCGTCGGGGTCGGACCGTGTGAGTGCAGAATGTGACGCACGGAACATCTGGCCGGTTCCCTCTATCGGGAACCCACTACCGGTGGGTAACGTCCGGTCGGTCCACATGGTGGCGATGGCGCCCAGAGGAGCAGCAGTCTTGCGCGAGTTCAGCCTTCCGGCCCTGTACGAGGTCCCGTCGGACGGGAACCTGACGGATCTCATCCGCCGCAACGCCGCCCAGCACCCAGACACCGCCGTCATGAGCCGCAAGGCCGACGGCCGGTGGCAGGACGTGACGGCGACCGAGTTCCTGGCCGAGGTGCGCGCCACGGCCAAGGGCCTGATCGCCGCCGGCGTGCGCCCCGGTGACCGGGTCGCCCTGATCTCCCGCACCCGCTACGAGTGGGTGCTGATCGACTTCGCGATCTGGAGCGCGGGCGGTGTCACCGTCCCCGTGTACGAAACCAGCTCCCCCGAGCAGATCCAGTGGATCCTCGGCGACTCCGGTGCCGTCGCCGCCGTCGTGGAGAGCCCCGGGCACTCCAAGGCCGTGGCCTCGCTGCGCGAGAGCCTGCCGGAGCTGCGCGACGTGTGGGAGATCGAGCAGGGCGCGCTGGACACGCTGAAGGCCGCGGGCGCGGCGGTCACCGACGCCGAGGTCGACGAGCGCAGCAGCCTGGCGAACGCCGACGACCCGGCCACCATCGTCTACACCTCGGGCACCACCGGCCGCCCCAAGGGCTGTGTGCTGAGCCACCGCAACTTCTTCGCGGAGTGCGGCAACGCGGTGGAGCGCCTGAGCCCGCTGTTCCGGACCGGCGAGTGCTCGGTGCTGCTGTTCCTGCCGGCCGCGCACGTGTTCGGGCGCCTGGTGGAGGTTGCGGCCGTGCTGGCGCCGATCCGCCTGGGCTGCGTACCGGACATCAAGAACCTCACCGAGGAGCTGCAGTCCTTCCGCCCCACGCTGATCCTCGGCGTCCCCCGGGTCTTCGAGAAGGTCTACAACTCGGCGCGCGCCAAGGCGCAGGCCGAGGGCAAGGGGAAGATCTTCGACGCGGCGGCGGACACGGCCATCGCCTACAGCCGTGCGCTGGACACGCCGCGCGGCCCGTCGTTCGGCCTGAAGCTCAAGCACAAGCTCTTCTCGAAGCTGGTCTACAGCAAGCTGCACGCGGTGCTCGGCGGGCGCGGCGAGTACGCGATCTCCGGTGGCGCGCCGCTGGGCGAGCGGCTGGGCCACTTCTTCCGCGGCATCGGTTTCACGGTCCTGGAGGGTTACGGCCTGACGGAGTCCTGTGCGGCGACCACCTTCAACCCGTGGGACAAGCAGAAGATCGGTACGGTCGGCCAGCCCATGCCGGGCTCCGTGGTGCGCATCGCGGACGACGGCGAGGTGCTGCTGCACGGCGAGCAGATCTTCACGGGCTACTGGAAGAACGAGGCCGCGACGGCCGAGGCGTTGACCGACGGCTGGTTCCACACCGGCGACGTCGGCACCCTCGACGAGGACGGCTACCTCACGATCACCGGCCGCAAGAAGGAGCTCATCGTCACGGCGGGCGGCAAGAACGTGGCCCCCGCGGTGATCGAGGACCGGATCCGGGCGCACGCGCTGGTCGCGGAGTGCATGGTGGTCGGCGACGCGAGGCCGTTCGTGGCCGCGCTGGTCACCATCGACGAGGAGTTCCTGGGCCGCTGGGCCGCGGAGAACGGCAAGCCGGCCGGGGTCACGGCGGCGGAGCTGCGTGAGGACGCCGACCTCGTCGCCGCCGTCCAGAAGGCGATCGACGACGGCAACGCGGCGGTGTCCAAGGCGGAATCGGTGCGCAAGTTCCGCATTCTGCCCTCCCAGTTCACGGAGGAGTCGGGGCACATCACGCCGTCACTGAAGCTGAAGCGCAACGTGGTGGCGAAGGACTACGCCGACGAGATCGAGGCGCTCTACCGCGGCTGATCCCGCCGCCGGCGTTGCACGCGTCCTCGCCGGTCCCCGCTGTCAGCGGGGGCCGGCGAGGACGCGTTCCGCGTTCCGCCCGGCGGGCGAGCGGGCGCCGCGGCCTCGTACGGCCCCGGCTACAGCAGTTCGCGCAGGCGTTCCGCCAGCAGGTCCCAGCGCCACTTCTCCTCGACCCAGGCGCGCCCGCGCTCGCCCATCCGGGCCCGCAGGCCGGGGTCCCGCAGCAGGGCCGTGATCCGGTCGGCCGCCTCCTCGGGCGCACCGCCCCGTACGACCCAGCCCGTCTCACCGTCCAGCACCGCGTCCGGCGCCCCGCCGGAGTCGCCCGCGACGACGGGCAGGCCCGTCGCCGAGGCCTCCAGGTAGACGATGCCGAGCCCCTCCACGTCGAGGCCGCCCCGCCGGGTCCGGCAGGGCATGGCGAAGACGTCGCCCGCGCCGTAGTGCGCGGGGAGCTCCGACCACGGGACCGCGCCCGTGAAGACCACCGAGCGGGCCACCCCCGTGGACGCCGCCAGCGCGCGCAGGTCGTCCTCGTAGGGGCCGCCGCCGACGATCAGCAGCACGGCGTCGGGCACGGCGGCCAGGATCCTCGGCATGGCCTCGATCAGCGTGTCCTGGCCCTTGCGCGGGACCAGCCGCGACACGCACACCACCACGGGCCGGTCCGTCAGGCCGAGCCGGGCCCGGACATCGTCGCCGCCGGACGCCGGGTGGAAGGTCTTCTCGTCGACTCCCGGGGGGAGTTGCACCATCCGCGCGGCCGCCCGGTCCGTGACCGCCGAGGCGATCCGGGAGCGGGTGTACTCCCCCAGGTACGTCAGCGTGTCCGTGCCCTCGCCGATCCGCCGCAGCAGCTGCCGCGCGGCCGGCAGCTGGGCCCAGCCCGCCTCGTGTCCGTGCGTGGTCGCCACGATCCGCCGGGCGCCCGCCCTGCGCAGCGCCGGGCCCATCAGCCCGAGCGGGGCGGCGGCGCCGAACCACACGGACTCGCAGCCGTGTTCGCGCAGCAGGCCGACGGCCCGCCGGGTGACGCGCGGGGTCGGCAGCAGCATCGTCGTACGGTCGCGGACCACCTGGAAGGGCTGCTCCGCGTCGAAGGCGGCGGTGGCCTCGCGGCCCTCCGCGCCGTGCTTCCACGTGGAGGCGTAGACGACGACCCGGTCGGGATCCAGCCGCAGCGCCATGTTGTGGAGGAAGGCCTGGATGCCGCCCGGCCGGGGCGGGAAGTCGTTGGTCACGATCAGGGTCTTGTGCATCGCCTGCCGACAGTACCCGCTCAGCGCAGCTCCTCGCGCAGGGAGTCCCGCCAGGCCTCGGTGAGCCCGGCCCGGTCCACTCCGAGGGTTTCGCGCAGTGCCGTCTCCAGGGGCTCGCGGCCCGCCCGTGCGTAGAGGTCCACCAGCGCCTTCTCGCCCCACTTCGCCGCGATCAGCCGGCACGCCAGCCATGCCCCCTCGTACGCGCGCGCGGCCGCCTCGGGGTCGCCGCCGAAGGCGAAGTCCTCCGTACCGGGCAGCTGCCCCGGCAGCGCGCCGTCCCGCACCGCCCGGGCGAGCGCCGGGGCGGCCTGCGCGGGGCTGGTGGACGCGCCCCGGTACGCCGCCCAGTCCGCGAAGCCCTCGGAGAGCCACAGCGGGGTGGCGGCGGCGGTCGCCGTGCGGGTGGCCACATGCGTGACCTCGTGGGCCAGGATGATCCGCCGGCCTTCCGCGCCGAGGCCCGCGTACCCCTCCGGATTGACCACGACCCGGTCGGCGGGGGCCGGGCCGTCGCCCACCCGGCCGGTGGTGACGGCGCCGAGGGCCCGGTAGGCGTCGGCGGGCCGGCCCAGCAGCCGCGCCATCGCGTCGAGGGAGCCGGGGACCAGGACGACGACCCGTCCCGCCCAGGGGCCGGGCCAGGCGGCGGTCGCGGCCGGTACCGCCCGGTCGGCCTCGGCGGCGATCTCCTCCAGCGTCGCCGTGCTCTGTCCGGCCCCGCCGAGGACCAGGGAGTGCGTGCCTGCGGCCACCGAGACCGCTCCCTGGTCCCACAGCTGCGGCAGGGCGCCCGGTGCGGGCCGGTCGGCGCTCACCCGCCAGGTCCCGCCCTGCCGGACCGCCTCGATCTCGCGGGCGGACTCCTCGGGGGCGGTGTCGTAGCCGGCCAGCCGGTAGCGCAGCCGGGCCCTTACGAGGGCCCGCTCGCCGTCGCGCCGGACCGAGGCGACCTCGTAGACCCGGTCGGCGAACGGGATCCCGGCGAGTGCGTCGGGCGTCTGGCGCGACCAGTCGGCGACGGCCCGGCGGACGTCCCGCTCGGCGGTGTCGGCGCCGCCGGCCGGCCCCGGACCGCATCCGGCGAGCAGCGCGCACAGCAGGACCGGCAGGACCGGCAGCAGCGGCCGGATGCGCGGCGGACGGCGGAGGCGGGGCATCCGCCGATCGTACGCAGCGCGCCGGGGGCGGCGCGGACTGCGGGGGTCAGGGGCGGGGGGTCAGGGGCGGGTGACCGCCGAGACCGGCATCATCCCGACCGGGTCGTAGCGCACCCGGGCGCCGGGGTAGGGGGCGTGGACGACCTGGCCGTTGCCGACGTACATGCCGACGTGGCTGGCGTCGGAGCGGTACGTCACCAGGTCGCCCGGGCGGGCCTGCGAGAGCGGCACCTGGCGGCCCGCGTGCCGCTGGGCCTGCGAGGTGCGCGGCAGCGACACTCCCGCCTGCCGGTAGGACCAGACCATCAGACCGGAGCAGTCGAAGCCGGAGGGGCCCGTGGAGCCCCACACGTACGGACGGCCGACGGCGGCGCGGGCCGCCATCACGGCGGCCGCGGCGCGGCCCGAGGGGGCGCCGCCGGCGTCCAGGGGGCCGAGGTCGGGCATTGCCTCGTGGCGCCCGCCGGAGCGCGAGGAGCGCTCGAAGTCGGCCCGTTCCTGGGACGGCATGGAGTTGAGCAGCCGCCTGGCCGCCGCGAGCTTCTCGGTGACGGACCGCTTGTGGCGGGCGACGTCGGAGCGCAGGGCGTCGAGCTCGGCGAGTTTGCGGGAGGCCTCCGCCCGCACCTGGCCGAGCCGGCGCTGCTCCTGGCGCAGTTCGTGGAGGTGGCGGGCCTGACGCTCGGTCAGCCGGTCGAGGGCCGCGGCCTGGGCCAGGTAGGCGTCGGGGTCCTCGGCGAGCATCAGTCCGACGGCGGGGTCGATGCCGCCGCTGCGGTACTGGGCTCCGGCGAAGGTGCCGAGGATGCCGCGCATGGTGTTGATGCGCTCCTGGCCGCGGGCCACCGCGTCCTGGGCCCGGTTGACCTCGGTGCGGAGCCTGGCGGCCTTCTCCCCGGCCTCGTTGAAGTGCTCGGTGGCCTGCTCGGCCTCTTCGAAGAGCCGGTCGACCTGGGCGCTGACACCGGATCTCGCGCCGCCGCCGGGCTCGTACGGGAGGCCCGGGGCCGCGTTGGCGGGTACGCCCGCCATGGCGACCGCGGCGGTCGCCGCGGCGGCGGTGAGGACGGTGGCCTTCGCGCTCCGGTCGAGGCCGCCGAGCCCGGACCGACGATGTGACGCCACGTGCACCGCTCCCTTCCGCTGAGCGGGGCCCGGGTCCGCCCCCCGTGGGCGGCCGTGTACCGGGTTCCGCGCTGGCAGACAGTAGCCGTGCGGCCACACATCCGACGAACGGCCGCCGGAGGGCACACACACCTGCGCCCCGCCGGAGACGCAGGTCACCGGCGGGGCGTGTGGTCAGGGCGGGGCCGCGGAATTCGCCCGGATGGGCGGTGTGCGGCGGGTCAGCCGATGCGGACGCCGAACTGGAACGGCATGTTGTCCATCGACTCGTACTTGACGCCGCCGCGCGGGTTCGAGGCGTGCAGCGTCATGTTGTTGCCGGCGTACAGGCCGACGTGGTGCAGGTCCCCGTAGAAGAAGACCAGGTCACCGGGCTGCAGTTGGCTGCGGCTGATGCGCGTGCCGTCGTTGGCCTGGGTGTAGGTGACGCGGCTGATGCTGACGTTGGCCTGCTTGTACGCCCACTGCGTCAGCCCGGAGCAGTCGAAGGAGTTGGGGCCCTCGTGGCCCGAGATGTAGGCGCTGCCGACCTTGGTCTTGGCGGCGGCCAGGGCGGCGCCCGCGCGGCCGGAGGCCTTGACGTTGCCGAGGTCGACGCGCTGGCTGTCGGCGCGGCTGGCGCGCGTCTCCTCGTCCTTGAGCGCGGCGCGTTCCTGCGCCGTGAGGGTGTTGAGGATGGCCTGGGCGGCGGCGAGCTTCTCGGACGAGACCTTCTTCTTCTCGGCCAGCTCCTTGCGGGTGGCGTCGAGGTCGGCGAGCTTGCCGGAGGCCTCCTGGCGCTGCTGCGCGAGGGTGCGCTGCTTCGCCTGGATCTTCTGGACCGCTTCGACCTGCTTGCCGCTCAGGTGCTCCAGGGTGGAGGCCTTGTCGAGGTAGCTGTCGGGGTCCTCGGAGAGGAGGAGGGCGAGCGAGGGGTCGATGCCGCCGTTGCGGTACTGGGCGCTCGCCATCGAACCGAGCGCGTTGCGGAGGTCGTTGAGCTCGCCCTGGCCGCGCGCGACCTGGTCCTGGATCTGCCCGATCTCCTTCTCCAGGGTCGCCTGGCGCTCCTTGGCCCCGTTGAACTTCTCGGTGGCCTGCTCGGCCTCTTCGTAGAGGGCGTCGACCTGGCTCTTGACCTCGTCCTTGCTCGGCTTCGCCGGCGCGGCGGAGGCGCTCTGCGCGGTGAGGGCGACGGCCGCGGCGGCGACCGAGGTGAGCACGGTCACACGAGCGCGGGTCGGCTGCTTGGGTCGACGGTGGGACGCCACGAAGGCGAGCTCCTTCTTCCTAGAGCCGCCGGAGAACGCAACTCGGCAGCACCTTCGCCGCCACCCCGAATGAGTGATCTACCGCACGAAGGTTTGAGCAGACCCTAGTGACCCTGCTGTGATCAGTTCAAATCCTGTCGGGAAAAAACTTGGCCCCCGACCAGCTTCTTTACCTTCACCGCACGCTCCGTGCCGGGTACTTGACGGTGCGTCCTCCACATGACCCACCAATTCAGGCATTAGGGCCGGGAGTTAGGAAACGCGCGAAAGCCGCTTCAGCAACAAAGCGGACGTTACGGGCCGCGCTCCGGCCTTGGCCACGCCGTCGGCGACCTCACGGTCCGTGGAGACCACCACGACCGGCCGGCCGGGCGGCTCCGCCCGCACCAGCTGGCGGATCAGCTCGTCGGCCGTCACCCCGGCCTTGGAGAACAGCACCCGCACACCCCGCGGCGGCGCGAGCAGCACGGGGGCCGCCAGCTCCGCACCGTCGAACACGCAGGTCATCTCCGCACCCGTCTGCGCGGCCAGCATCGACAGCCCGCCCAGCAGGCGCAGCCGCTGCTTCTCCAGCGGCATCGTCGGATACCCGGTCTTGGTCACGTTGTAGCCGTCGACCACGAGATGGGCCTGGGGCAGCGCCAACAACTGGTCCAGCAGAGCCGGATCCGTCTCCGACAGGGCCCGCGCCGCGATGTCCTTCGGCGTCATCCGGCCCGGCTCCACCGCGTCCACCGTGTCGGCCGGGCGGGTGTTCACCGGCGGCAGCGCCAGCTCCCGGCGCAGTCCCTGCGCCGCGTCCAGCACCGTGTCCAGCAGCAGCCGCAGCCGCATGTCCTCGATACTGCGCCCCTCACGGGTGGCCCGGCGGGACGTCTCCAGCGCCGTCTCCACCTCAGCGAGCCGGGACTTGAGCCGCCGCGTCTCGCTCTCGGCGGCCGCCACACGGGCCGCGGCCTCGCCGCGGATCCCGTCGATCTCGGCGGTCACCTTGCGCAGCGCCGCCTCACCGCGCTTGACGTCGCTCAGGGCGCTGCGCAGCCGGCGCTGAAGCGATTCCGCTTCCTTCCGCGCCGCCTCCAGCTCAGCCCGTACCTGCTCGCCGCCCGTGCGCTGCAGCTCCCGTACGTGCTCCAGCTCCTCGCGCAGCCGGTCCAGCTCGCGCCGGGTCTCCTCGCCCACCCGCTCGGCGTCGGCGCGCTGCGCCTCCTCGCCCGCCGCGGCCACGAGCTTGACCCATCCGGCGGGCCGCAGGACGAAGGCCGCGGCCGCCACGTCCAGCGGATCCGCCGCCGCCGGCGGCGCACCGGACTCCAGCGCGGCGGCCAGGTCGCTCTGCGCCTCGCGCAGCTTCTCCGCGACCCGGCTGCGGAACACCGGGTCCGTCTCGACCGCCGCGGCCATGGCGTTGCCGGCGAACTTGGCGCGCCGGGTCGGGGTGAAGCGCGCGTACTGGCGCAGCTGCGCCGGCAGGTCCGCGACCGTCAGCGCGCCGAAGGCGTCCGAGACGAGCGCGACGACCCGGCGCCGCACGCCTTCCGGCAGCGGGCGGTCGAGCGCCTCCGCGGCGTCGCCGGCCGCGTCGGCCGGCCCAGCGCCGCTTGCTGGCTCCACAATCCGTCACCCCTACCGTGATGGTCTACCTGCGTGCGGGGCTCCGTCAGGAGTCCGCGCCCGGCCTGTCCACGAGCTCGATCTGGTCCACCGCGTTGCACCAGCGGCAGCGGACCGACTCGATGGTCTCATTGACCACCTCCCGCTCCTCGACCTTGGGCTCCCCGGCGAGGTCCAGGTGGATGTACTCGACGACCTTCGACGACCGGGTGACGTCGAAGCGCGTGAGGTTGCCGCACAGGGTGCAGCGCCACCGGGTGGTGTCGGTCGGCAGGGGAACCGTCATCGGCCTGCTCACTCCTTCGTAGCTCATTCAATTAAAGCGGTCGTTCGGCTGTCCGCGTCGGCCCTCCGGACCGCAGCTCGTAACCCTACGGCCTGCCACCGCTTCAGGTGGGGCACGTTGCGTCATGCTCTGTCACATGATCGTAAGGTGGCAGGCTGTGCGCGAGGCCGCCCGGGGACCGGTGGTCACCCACGCGCTGATCGCGGGCTGCGCGGTGGTGTTCGTCCTGAGCCCCGCCTCCGGGCTCCATCCCGGATACGGGACCGGCGAGGAACTGCTGAGCGCGGGCACCGCGTACTTCCGGCGCTGGGGCGTGGTCCCCGACGAACTCCTCAGCGGCACCCCGCGCGCCTGGCTGACGCCGCTCACCGCGCTGTTCGTCCACGGCAGCTGGCTGCACCTGCTGGGGAACATGCTCTTCCTCTTCGTCTTCGGCGCGATGGCCGAGGAGCGGATGGGCCGTCCGGCGTTCCTCGTCTTCTACCTCTGTACGGGGTACCTGGCGCTGGCGGCGTACGCGGCGGCCAACGCGGAGTCCGCGCAGACGCTGGTGGGAGCGTCCGGGGCGATCTCTGCCGTCCTGGGGGCGTTCCTCTACCTGTTGCCGCGGGCGAGGGTGACGAGCCTGTTCCCGTTCCTCTTCTTCCTGCCGCTGCGGTTTCCGGCGTGGATGGTGCTGCTGTTCTGGTTCGCCCTCCAATGGGTGGCGGCACACCGCGCCGACAGCGGGCCCGGGGTCGCCTATCTGGCCCATCTGGTGGGGTTCTCGCTCGGCTTCCTCTACGCGTGGGCCCGCTATCGGGGTACGACTAGAGTGAGTCGACCAGCGACGGCCACCGAGGGAGACAGCCAGCCGTGATCACCGCGATCGTGCTCATCAAGACCAGCGTGGACCGCATCCCCGAGATCGCCGAGTCCATCGCCGCGCTGGACAGCGTCAGCGAGGTCTACTCCGTGACGGGGACCTACGACCTGATCGCGCTGGTCCGCGTGAACCGCCACGAGAACCTGGCCGACATCATCCCCGGCCGCATCAGCAAGATCCCGGGCGTCGAGGCGACGGACACGCACGTGGCGTTCCGCACGTACTCGCAGCACGACCTGGAGGCGGCGTTCGCGATCGGCCTGGACGCCTAGCGCTGGCTTCGGCGGGCCCCCGGTGCGTTGCCGGGCTCTGCCCGGCAACGGCGGCGAGCCAGCCGCCCGCAGGGCAACCCCGCGCGGGTCCGGGCGGAGCCCGGCAGCGGCGGCGAGACCTAGCCCTGCGGGACGCAGCGGCCTTGCTCCGTGCGGTACTGCCACTTCGCACCGTTCGCGACCAGTTCGCGCACCGCGCCCACGAAGCGGTCCACGTGCTCGTCCGGGGTGCCCGCGCCGAAGCTGACGCGGATCGCGTTCAGGGAGCGCTCGCCCGGGGCGGCCTCGGGGGCCCCGCACTCGCCCTGGGCCTGCGGCTCGCCGCCCAGCAGGGTCCGCACCAGCGGGTGGGCGCAGAACAGCCCGTCCCGTACGCCGATCCCGTACTCGGCGGAGAGCGCGGCGGCGAAGTGGGAGCTGTTCCAGCCGTCCACGACGAAGGAGATGACGCCGACCCGCGGGGCGTCGTCCCCGAAGAGGGACAGGACCCGGACGGCCGGGACCTCGGCCAGGCCTTCCCGCACCTTCGCGACGAGGCGCTGCTCGCGGGCGACGAGCGTCTCGAAGCCCGCTTCGGTCAGGGCCCGGCAGGCCGAGGCGATGGAGTAGACGCCGATGACGTTCGGGGAGCCGGCCTCGTGGCGGGCGGCCGTGGTGTGCCACTCGACGTCGACGCCGCCGTCCTCGCGCCGGGAGACCTTGCGGGAGGCGCCGCCGCCGGCCAGGTACGGGTCGGCCTGCCGGAGCCAGTCGGCGCGGCCGGCGAGGACTCCCGAGCCGAAGGGGGCGTACAGCTTGTGGCCGGAGAAGGCGACCCAGTCGACGTCGAGGTCCCGCACGGAGACGGGGTGGTGCGGGGCCAGTTGGGCGGCGTCCAGGACGATCCGCGCGCCGTGGGCGTGTGCGGCGGCGGCGAGTTCCTTCACCGGCCACAGCTCGCCGGTGACGTTGGACGCGCCGGTGACGCACACGAGCGCCGGGCCGTGGCCCTCTTCGATTGACGCAGTGCGGTCGGCGAGGGCCCGCTCCAGGACGGCGACGGCCTCGTCCGGGGTGCGCGGCGCGTCGAGGTAGGTGACGTGCGCGTTCGTCCACGGCAGGAGCGAGGCGTGGTGCTCGGTCTCGAAGACGAAGACCTGGCAGCCGGCCGGGAGCGCCGCGGCGAGCAGGTTCAGGGAGTCGGTGGTGGAGCGGGTGAAGACGACCTGGTCGTGGGGGCGGCAGTCGAGGAACTCGGCGACGGTGGCCCGGCTCTGCTCGAAGAGGTCGGTGGACAGCTGGGAGAGGTAGCCGGCGCCGCGGTGGACGCTGCCGTAGTACGGGGCGTAGGCGGCGACGTCGTCCCAGACCCGCTGGAGGGCGGGGGCGCTGGCCGCGTAGTCGAGGGCCGCGTAGCTGACCTCGCCTCCGGTGACCAGCGGGACGGTGACGTCGCGGCCGAGGACGGCGAGCGGTTCGGTGCGGGCGGGGTCCTGGGCGGTGGCGGTGGCGACGGCGTTCAGGGATGCGGACATGGCGGTATCTCCCGGCAGGCAGGGCTGAATGGCTTCGGTGTGCCCGTACGCGGGTACGGCGGTGCGGCCGTCCGGGGTACGGGAGGGGCCTCGGACGGGGTGCCGCGGTACGCGGAGGTGACCCTGGTCCGAGGGGGTGAAGTCGGGGCGTCGGTCGCCCTATCGCATTCGCTTGCTCACGGAAAACGCTCCTCGAAAGACCAGGACCCCTGGTGTCGAGGGATCCGCGCTTGCCGTAGGCCTTGCCGCCTACGACCTGGTCATCACCCGGGGCACCCCGCCACGGAAGGAGGGTTGCCGGACAGCAAGCCGGGGCCTGAACGCTGTCACTCGTGACCTTGCGAGCATCCTGCCACACGATGCGCCGCGCACAAGACCCCGGTCCGCCATGCGGACCGGGGTCTGGCGTGAACCGTGTGCCGGGTCAGGCGTTGCTGGCGCTCACCCAGCGCTCCAGGGCGGCCCGGGCGGCGCCCGAGTCGATGGACTCGGCCGCGCGGGTGATGCCGGCCGTGATCTGCTCCTCCAGGCTGCCCGTGCCCGGGTCGAGGGCGACGAGGGCGGCCGCGGAGTTCAGCAGTACGGCGTCGCGTACGGGTCCGGTCTCGCCGGCCAGCAGGCGGCGTGCCACGTCCGCGTTGAAGGAGGGGTCCCCGCCGGCCAGGGCGGAGACGTCGACCAGGGGGATGCCGACGTCGCGCGGGTCGAAGGACTGCTCGGTGACCTTCCCGTCGCGGACCCACCAGACGCGGGAGGTCGCCGTGGTGGTCAGTTCGTCGAGGCCGTCGTCCCCGCGGAAGACCAGCGCGGAGGAACCGCGCTCGGCGAGCACGCCGGCCACGATGGGCGCCATCCGGGGATCGGCCACGCCGGTGGCCTGGGCGCGTACGCGGGCCGGGTTGGTGAGCGGGCCGAGGATGTTGAAGGTGGTCCGGATGCCCAGCTCGCGGCGGGCTCCCGCGACGTGCCGCAGGGCGGGGTGGAACTTCACCGCGAAGCAGAAGGTGATGCCGGCCTCCTCGGCGACCTCGACGACGCGCGCGGTGCTCAGGTCGAGGTTGACGCCGAGCTTCTCCAGGACGTCGGAGGATCCGCTCGCGGAGGACGCGGCCCGGTTGCCGTGCTTGACGACCTTGGCGCCGGTCCCGGCGACCACGACCGCGGACATCGTGGAGATGTTGACCGTCTTGGCGCCGTCACCGCCGGTGCCGACGATGTCGACGGTGCGGCCGGGGACCTCGATGAGGTTGGCGTGCCCGTACATGGCCCGTACGAGGCCGTTGATCTCGGCGACCGTCTCCCCCTTGGCGCGCAGCGCGACCACGAAGCCGGCGATCTGGGCGTCGGTGGCCTCCCCTCGCATGATCCGGTCCATGGCCCAGGCGGTGTCGTCGGCGCTGAGGTCCTGGCCGGTGAGCAGGGCGTCGAGGACGCCCGGCCAACCGCGGGCCGCCACGCTGTCGCCGCCTGCCGGGGTCGCAACGTTCATGGTCCGCTCCTGCTGTTGATGGGGGTTCCACGTCTCATGGGTCGGAGATCAGCCTATCCAGCCCCGGTTACGGCAAAGAGCCCCGTCCGGACAGTGGACGGGGCTCTCGCCGTGGCGACACCAGGACTGACCGAAATCAGTCCCTCATGCGGTGGTGCGGGGGATCAGTGGTGGCCGTGGCCGGACTGGATCTCCTTGTACTCCTCCACCGTGGGCTTCGTGATCTGGTTGCCCTCGGCGTAGAAGCCCTTGCTGAGCTTCGCGCGCAGCTTCTCCATGGCCTTCACCTTGCGCTCGACGCCGTTCTCGTCGACCGTCGGGCCGATCTCGATCGGCTTGTACTGCTCGTGCGCGGTGAGGGTGTGCAGCTTGCCCTGCGGGAGCGGCTCGTGGACCTCGACGAACTCACCGTGCGGCAGGCGCTTGATGATGCCGGTCTCGCGACCGTGCAGCACCTTGTCGTGGTCCCGGCGCTGGAGGCCGAGGCAGATCCGCTTGGTGATGATGAAGGCGAGGACCGGGACGACGAAGAAGCCGATCCGGACGAACCACGTGATCGCGTTGATCGACAGGTGGAAGTACTGGGCGAACATGTCGTTGCCGCCGCCGATGAGGAGCACGATGTACTCCGCGATCCAGGCGACACCGAAGGCCGTACGGGTCGGGACGTTGCGCGGGCGGTCCAGGATGTGGTGCTCGCGCTTGTCGCCGGTGACCCAGGACTCGATGAACGGCCAGACGGCGATCGCGCCGAGGACCAGCGGGAAGAGGATCAGCGGGATGAACACGCCCAGGACGAGCGTGTGGCCCCACAGGTTGATCTCCCAGCCGGGCATGGCACGGATCAGGCCTTCCGGCATGCCCATGTACCAGTCGGGCTGCGCACCGGTGGACACGTGGTCCGGGCGGTACGGGCCGAGGGCCCAGATCGGGTTGATCGAGGCGACCGCGGCGACGACCGAGATGACACCGAAGACCAGGAAGAAGAAGCCTCCGGCCTTGGCCATGTAGACCGGCAGCAGCGGCATGCCGACGACGTTGTTGTTCGTCTTGCCGGGGCCCGCGTACTGGGTGTGCTTGTGGTAGAAGACCAGGATCAGGTGGGCCACGAGGAGGCCCATCATGATGCCGGGCAGCAGCAGGATGTGCACCGAGTAGAAGCGCGCGACGAAGTCGCCGCCCGGGAACTCCCCGCCGAACAGGAACATCGACAGGTACGTGCCGACGACCGGGACGGACAGGATGGCGCCCTGCATGAAGCGGACACCGGTACCCGAGAGCAGGTCGTCCGGCAGCGAGTAACCGGTGAAGCCGGTGAACATGCCGAGGACCAGCAGCAGGAAGCCGAAGATCCAGTTGACCTCGCGCGGCTTGCGGAACGCGCCGGTGAAGAAGACGCGCATCATGTGCACGATCATCGCCGCGACGAAGATCAGCGCCGCCCAGTGGTGGATCTGGCGGATCAGCAGGCCACCGCGGACGTCGAAGCTGATGTCGAGCGTCGAGGCGAAGGCCTCGGACATCAGCACGCCCTGCATCGGCACGTACGAGCCGTGGTACTCCACCTCGTTCATGCTCGGGTGGAAGAACAGCGTCAGGTACACACCCGTGAGGATGATGATGATGAAGCTGTAGAGGCAGATCTCACCGAGCATGAAGGACCAGTGGTCCGGGAAGATCTTGCGCATGTTGGCCTTGGCGAGGCTGTAGATGCCCAGGCGGCCGTCCGCCCAGTCCGCTACGCGCTCTCCGGCCGGCGCTTTGCGCGCCTTGGTGTCAGTGGCGGTGCTCATCCGCGCTCCCAGAATGCAGGACCGACGGGCTCTTCGAAGTCGCCGAGCGCTTCGAGGAAGCCTTCGTCATTCACGCCGATCCGCAGCTGCGGGAGGGCGTGACCGGCCGGGCCGAAGATGACGCGGGCGCCGTCGGAGAGGTCGAAGGTGGACTGGTGGCACGGGCAGAGCACGTGGTGCGTCTGCTGCTCGTACAGGCTGATCGGGCAGCCGACGTGGGTGCAGATCTTGGAGTAGGCCACGATTCCGTCGTGGGACCACTCCAGCTCCTGCTTGTCCTTGATGTCCTCCGGCTGGATGCGGACGATCATCAGGGCGGCCTTGGCGATCTGCGTCTGGAAGTCGTGCTGGTGCTCGTCCAGGCCCTCGGGCATGGCGAACGTCAGCGAACCGACGAGCACGTCCTCGGGACGCAGCGGCTCCATCGTGTTCTGGTTGATGAGCAGCTTGCCCTTGGCCCACATGGTGTGCCGGAGCTTCTCCTCGGGCAGCGGACCCAGGTCGCGCATGATCACGACGGCGGACAGCGGCAGCATGGCCAGCGCGCCCAGCATCGTGTTGCGGATCAGCGGACGGCGGCCGATGCCGGACTCGTTCGCGCCGTCGGCGAAGTCCTGCAGGACCTTCGCCTTGACCTCCGGCGAAGCGGCGATCTCGTGGCGGTCGTCGGCGACCTCGACGTCGGACATCAGGGTGCGGGCCCAGTGGACCGCGCCCGCGCCGATGCAGAAGAGGGCCGTGCCCAGCGTCATGCCCAGGGCGAAGTTGAGCGCGCTGACCTTCCCGAGCGGGAAGATGAAGACGATCTTGTCGACCGGGAAGATCACGTACGAGGCGATGAAGCCGATCGTGGCCAGCATCGACAGCGTGAACAGCATGGCGACGGTGCGCTCGGAGCGCTTCGCCGCCCGCTCGTCGATGTCCTGGATGCGCGGCTTGTGGACCGGCAGGCCCGGGTCGGCGAACGGGTCGTCCGCCACTGCTACGCCACCGTGGTGGGCGTCGCCCTGCTCGCTCGGCAGGTGCTTCTCTTCGGGAATCTCTTGGCTACTCATGACTTCTTGGCCTTAGCGGTGTGGGCCGCGACCCAGACGGCGACAGCGATCAGCGCACCCAGAGCGAAGATCCAGCCGAACAGACCCTCGGAGACGGGGCCGAGGCCGCCGAGCTTGAGACCACCGGGGTTGGTCGACTTCTCACCGTTCACGTTCTGGAGGTACGCGATGATGTCCTTCTTCTGCTTCTCCGGCATGGTGCTGTCGGGGAAGGAGGGCATGTTCTGCGGGCCGGTCTGCATGGCCTCGTAGATGTGCTTCGGCGAGACGTCCTCAAGGTTGGGGGCGTACTTGCCGTTGGTCAGCGCGCCGCCTTCACCGGTGAAGTTGTGGCACTGCGCGCAGTTGTTGCGGAACAGCTCACCACCGTTGGCGATGTCGGCGTCGGCCGGGTCGTACTGCTTCTCGGTCGGCGTGATCGGGCCGGCGCCGAGGGAGGCGATGTACGCGGCCAGCTGGTCGATCTGCGCCTGGGTGTAGATGACCGGCTTCTTCGGCACCTGGGCGCCGGGCTGCTGGGCGGGCATGCGGCCCGTGCTCACCTGGAAGTCGACGGCCGCGGAGCCGACGCCGACCAGGCTCGGGCCGTCAGAGGAACCCTGACCGCCGGTTCCGTGGCAGCTTGCGCAACCCACGGCGTAGAGCTTCTTGCCCTCCTCGATGGCGAGGGACTGGGCGGTTTCATCGGCCTGCGCCTTGCCCGCGGGAGCAAAGGCGGCGTACAGCCCCCCAGTGGCCGCCAGCGCGAGGAGTAGAACGACGACCGCCGCCAGCGGATGGCGTCGTCGTGCGGAGAGCTTTTTCACGGATTACCCCGGTGTCAGGATCTTCTGCGTCGGTGTGTCTGGATGGAGTGCCGGGTCGGACCCGGTGACGTGTTCGCTACTTGATCAGGTAGATCGTGGCGAAGAGGCCGATCCAGACGACATCGACGAAGTGCCAGTAGTAGGACACGACGATGGCCGACGTGGCCTGTTCGTGGGTGAACCTCTTGGCCGCGTACGTCCGGCCGAGGACCAGCAGGAAGGCGATGAGACCGCCCGTCACGTGCAGACCGTGGAAGCCGGTGGTCAGGTAGAAGACCGAGCCGTACGGACCGGACGAGAGGCTCATGCCCTCGTGCTTGACCAGCTCGGTGTACTCGAACACCTGGCCGCCAATGAAGATCGCACCCATGACGAACGTGATGATGAACCACGTCCGGAGCTTCTTCACGTCACCGCGCTCGGCGGCGAAGACGCCGAGCTGGCAGGTGAGGGAGGAAAGCACCAGGATCGTGGTGTTCGTCGCCGAGAAGGGCAGGTTCAAGGCCGAGGCCTGCTCTGTCCAGTACTCGGGACCCGTCACGGATCGCAGGGTGAAGTACATCGCGAAGAGGGCCGCGAAGAACATCAGCTCGGAACTCAACCAGATGATGGTTCCGACGCTGACGAGGTTCGGCCGGTTGACCGTCGGGTGCGCGTGCCCGGTATCTACTGTCGTTGCTGTCGCCACGACCGACATTATGTCGGTCGCTTATCCCGCCCTCACCCCGGGGGGTGCCGTTCGGAGTGTCAGGGGCGTGTGCAAGGCCCGAACGGCCCATCAGATCACCTCTCCGAACGGCCTCGCGCACATGTCCGAACCGATGTTGACGGAGCGGCGGGAGGAGTAGCATCCCGCGCAACATCAACGTGATTCATGGGACACGTGGAGGATCGATATGCGGGCGACTGCGCGGGTTCTGGTCTACAGCGACGACGCGGGCACCCGGGAGCAGGTGAGACTGGCGGCGGGCCGCCGCCCGGCCGCGGATCTGCCGCCGGTGGAGTTCCTGGAGTGCGCGACCCTGCCGGCGGTCCTGTCGGAGCTGGACGCGGGCGGCGTCGACGTGTGCGTGCTGGACGGCGAGGCGGTTCCGGCCGGGGGCATGGGTGTGTGCCGGCAGATCAAGGACGAGATCTTCCGGTGTCCCCCGGTGCTGCTGCTGATGGGGCGCCCGCAGGACGCCTGGCTGGCCACGTGGAGCCGCGCCGACGCCGCTGTGACCCTTCCGGTGGATCCGGTGGAGTTCGCGGACGCCCTGGCGGCCCTGCTGCGCGCCCGGCTGTCCTCCTCGGCGGCCTGACCGCCGCCCGCGGCAGGGCCCCCGGACCGGGTCCGGGGGCCCTGTACGCCCGGGCTTCAGACGGTGGGCCTGAGGCGGGCCTGGTCGATGTGGCTGCGGCCTTCCCGGGTGCCCTTGAGGAGGGCGCTGCCCTCGCGCCAGTCCTTCCAGTCCATGTTCCAGTCTCCGAACCCGTTGCCGAAGATGTCCATGTCGTCGCCGATGCTGTTGATCACTTCGACGATGTCGCCCTCGGTGATGTTCTCGTAGAACCAGGCGGCGTTGCCGGTGCTCATGCCGGTGCAGCCGTGGCTGACGTTCGCATATCCGTGGGAGCCGACGGACCACGGTGCGGCGTGGACGTATTCACCACTCCAGGTGACGCGTGTGGCGTAGTAGACGGGCAGGTTGTAGTACTCGCTGCCGCCGATGCCGACGGTGTCCCCGCGCATCTGTACGTAGTACTGCTTCCCCAGCACCACCTTGATGCCGTTGCGGGTGGAGAACCCGGGCTTGCCGGTGGTGACCGGGATGGAATTGATCACTTCGCCGTTGCGCTTGAAGGTGAGCCAGTGCGAGGCGGCGTCGGTGGTGACCTCGACGCGGTCGCCGATCTCCAGCTTCAGCGGCTTGGCGGCGGCTCCGTGGAGCTCGTCGGTGATCTTGATGCCCTCCAGGTTGCTCCGTACGGAGACGGTGGTGTTGGCGGGCCAGTAGTCCTTCGGGCGGTAGTGCAGGTTCTTGTCGTCGACCCAGTGCCATGCGCCCTCGACCCCGGGCGGGATGTCGACGACCAGACCGCGCTCGACGACGGCGCGGGCGGCCTTGTCCTTGACGGGCTCGTTGAGTTCGGCGGTGATGGGCTGTCCGACGCCGTACTTGCCCTCCTCCGGGCCGAATTCGACCTTCAGGACCCCTTTGGACGGTGTGGTGTCGAAGGCCATCGTGCGCCGGCCTGGCGTGCCCCGTTCGTCCTCCGTGCTCACGGTGACGGTGTAGCGGACGCCTGCGGCCATGGGGGCGGTGCTGTGCCAGCGGTCCCCCTTCGCGCTGAGTTCGCCCGCCAGGCGGCGGCCGCGGGTGTCGACGGCCATGACGTCGGTGATCCGGCTGCCCTTGGCCTTGGCGGTGATCTCCAGGGGCCGGTTGGGGTCGACGGGGCGGCTGCCTGCGGTCTGGTTGAAGGCGACCTGATCGCCCGCGTCGACCGGGCGGGCTGACAGCGGGTTGTCGCCGGACCCGCATGCGGTGGCGCCGGCCCCGAGGGACGCGACCAGCAGGGAGCAGCTGAGTACCGTCCAAAGACGCGGTGAGTGCTTCATGAGGCCAACGCTATGAAGATATGACAATTACGGCGCGCGGGGTGACTGCAAACGAGGGGCCCGGACTCCTCCGAAGAGGTGTCCGGGCCCCACGTGGTGCGCGGCCGGGGCCGCGCGGGTACCGCTTGTGTGCCTACTGGTTCGCGTTCTCACCGCGGTAGTACTCGTACACCCAGCCCCACAGGCCGATCAGGATGATCGGGGCCGAGAAGTACATGAGCCACCAGCCGAAGATGACGCCCATGAAGGCGAGCGCACCGCCGATGCCGAGCGAGAGCGGCTGCCAGCTGTGCGGGGAGAAGAACCCCAGCTCGCCCGCCTCGTCGGCGACGTCGGCCTCCAGGTTGTCCTGGGCCATCTCGTCCACGCGCTTGGCCGTGAAGGCCAGGTAGTAGCCGATCATGACGCTCAGGCCGAAGGCCAGGAAGAGCGCGGTGGTTCCGACGGGCTCCTTCGACCACACGCCGTACACGACGGCCATGATCAGGATGAAGAGGGAGAGCCAGAGGAACATCTTGCCCTGGATCTTCACTTGCCGGCCTCCTTGCCACCGGTGACGGCCGCCTTGGCGCCGTGGTCCTCAAGGTGGTCGAGCGCCGCGATCTCCGGGTGGTGGAGGTCGAAGGCGGGCGACTCGCTACGGATGCGCGGCAGCGTGAGGAAGTTGTGCCGCGGCGGCGGGCAGGACGTCGCCCATTCGAGCGAACGGCCGTAGCCCCACGGGTCGTCGACCTCGATCTTCTTGCCGTACTTGGCCGTCTTCCAGACGTTGTACATGAACGGCAGCATCGACAGGCCCAGCACGAAGGAGCTGATCGTGGAGATCGTGTTCAGCGTGGTGAAGCCGTCGGCCGCGAGGTAGTCCGCGTAACGACGCGGCATGCCCTCGGCGCCCAGCCAGTGCTGCACCAGGAAGGTGCCGTGGAAGCCGATGAACAGCGTCCAGAAGGTGATCTTGCCCAGACGCTCGTCCAGCATCTTGCCCGTGAACTTCGGCCACCAGAAGTGGAAGCCGGCGAACATCGCGAACACCACGGTGCCGAAGACGACGTAGTGGAAGTGCGCGACGACGAAGTACGAGTCGGAGACGTGGAAGTCCATCGGGGGCGAGGCCAGGATGACGCCGGTCAGACCACCGAAGGTGAAGGTGACCAGGAAGCCGATCGTCCAGAGCATCGGGGTCTCGAAGGACAGCGAGCCCTTCCACATGGTGCCGATCCAGTTGAAGAACTTCACACCGGTCGGTACCGCGATCAGGAAGGTCATGAAGGAGAAGAAGGGCAGCAGCACACCGCCGGTGACGTACATGTGGTGGGCCCACACGGTCACCGAGAGGCCGGCGATCGCGATCGTCGCGGCGATCAGGCCGATGTAACCGAACATCGGCTTGCGCGAGAAGACCGGGATGATCTCGGAGACGATGCCGAAGAACGGCAGCGCGATGATGTACACCTCTGGGTGTCCGAAGAACCAGAAGAGGTGCTGCCACAGCAGGGCGCCACCGTTGGCGGCGTCGAAGATGTGCGAGCCGAACTTGCGGTCGGCCTCCAGCGCGAAGAGCGCGGCGGCCAGCACCGGGAAGGCGAGCAGGACCAGGACACCGGTCAGCAGCACGTTCCAGGTGAAGATCGGCATGCGGAACATCGTCATGCCCGGAGCGCGCATGCAGATGATCGTGGTGATGAAGTTGACCGAGCCGAGGATCGTGCCGAAGCCGGAGAAGGCCAGACCCATGATCCACATGTCGGCGCCGATGCCCGGCGAGCGGACCGCGTCCGACAGCGGGGAGTAGGCGAACCAGCCGAAGTCGGCGGCGCCGTTCGGCGTCACGAAGCCGGCCACCGCGATGGTCGAGCCGAAGAGGTACAGCCAGTACGCGAACATGTTCAGCCGCGGGAACGCCACGTCGGGCGCGCCGATCTGCAGCGGCATGATCCAGTTGGCGAAGCCCGCGAACAGCGGGGTGGCGAACATCAGCAGCATGATCGTGCCATGCATGGTGAACGCCTGGTTGAACTGCTCGTTCGACATGATCTGCGTGCCCGGACGGGCCAGCTCGGCACGCATGAAGAGCGCGAGCAGACCGCCGATGAGGAAGAACACGAACGAGGTGACCAGGTACATCGTGCCGATGGTCTTGTGGTCGGTGGTGGTGAGCCACTTCACGACCACGTTGCCCGGCTGCTTGCGCCGCACCGGCAGCTCGTTCTCGTACGAGTCGGCTGCGGCGGCACCCTGGGATTCGTTGAGGATGCTCACAGTTTGTTCACTTCCGCATTCCGGGCCGGGTCGGTCTGCTGGATGCCGGCGGGGAGGAAGCCGGTCTGACCCTTCTCCGCCAGCTCCTTCAGGTACGCCTTGTACGCCTCGGGGGAGACGACCTTGACGTTGAAGAGCATCCGGGAGTGGTCGACGCCGCAGAGCTCGGCGCACTTGCCCATGAAGGTGCCCTCTTGGCTCGGGACGACCTCGAAGACGTTGGTGTGGCCCGGGATGACGTCCTGCTTGAACAGGAAGGGGACCACCCAGAAGGAGTGGATGACGTCGTTGGACGACAGGATGAAGCGGACCTTCTCACCCTTGGGGAGGACCAGGGTCGGACCCGGGTTGCCCGTCTGCGGGTTCCGGTCGCTCGGGACGCCCTTCTCGTAGACGCCCTCGGCGCCCGCCGGGAAGTCCTTGGTGAAGCGGTCCGGGATGGAGGCGAGCTCCTTGGGAACCGCTCCGGCCTTCGGGGTCGCCGCGTCGCCGTCGACGTTCTCGATGTAGTTGAAGCCCCAGCTCCACTGGAAGCCGATCACGTTGATCGTGTGCGCCGGCTTCGGGGTGAGGGCGAGGAGCTTCGACTCGTCACGCGCGGTGAAGTAGAAGAGCACCGAGACGATGATGAGCGGGACCACGGTGTACAGCGCCTCGATGGGCATGTTGTACCGGGTCTGCGCGGGGACCTCGATCTTCGTCCGGCTGCGCCGGTGGAAGATGACGCTCCAGATGATCAGGCCCCACACCAGGATGCCCGTGACGAGCGCGGCCGCCCAGGATCCCTGCCACAGGGAGAGGATGCGCGGCGCCTCCTCGGTTACCGGGGTCGGCATTCCGAGGCGGGGAAAGTCTTTCCATGTATACGAGCAACCAGTGGCGGTCGCCAGGACCACGCCCGCAGTCAGCGCCTGCAGCAGCTTCCGCCGCATCGGGCGCCGCGGCGAGCGGTCGGAGCCGTAGGGACTCACGTAGCGCCTTCCCGAGAGTCTCGGCCCGCGCGGCCGGCCGCGGCCGTGTTCGGGTCGGTCGCCGGCCCTGACGCAGGCAGGGGTTTGGATGTTTATGCGGACCAAACCCTACTGGACGCTATTTGGGGTCGCGCGGGGAGGGTGCCCAACGCGCCGCTACTGTCCCCGAAGGGATGGATCCGCCGTACGGGGGACGGTGGACAAGGCCCTGAACGGCGCGCTCCGGGGCGCATCTGACGCCCCCTGACCTCGAACGCGGCGGGGTCGGCGTTAGCGTGGCCGGATGCCGTACTTCGACAGCGCGTCCGCCGCTCCCCTGCACCCCGTGGCCCGGCAGGCGTTGCAGGCCTCCCTGGACGAGGGCTGGGCCGATCCGGCCCGGCTGTACCGGGAGGGCAGGCGCGCCCGGCTGCTGCTGGACGCCGCGCGGGAGGCCGCCGCGGAGGCGGTGGGATGCCGTGCCGACGAGCTCGCGTTCACTCCTTCGGGGACGCACGCTGTTCACGCGGGCGTCGCGGGCGTCCTCGCCGGGCGCCGGCGCGTCGGCGGCCATCTGGTCGTATCGGCGGTCGAACACAGTTCTGTACTCCACGCGGCGGCGGCGCACGAGGCGCACGGCGGAAGCGTCAGCGAGGTCCCGGTGGACCGGTTCGGCGCGGTGTCCGCCCCCGGGTACGCGGAAGCGCTGCTCCCGGCGACGGCCCTGGCCTGCCTGCAGTCGGCCAACCACGAGGTGGGCACGGTGCAGCCGGTGGCCGAGGTCGCCGAGGTGTGCGGGGCGGCCGGGGTGCCGCTGCTGGTGGACGCGGCGCAGTCGCTGGGCTGGGGTCCGGTGGAGGGCGCCTGGTCGGTCCTGGCGGCGAGTGCGCACAAATGGGGCGGCCCGCCCGGGGTGGGGCTGCTGGCGGTCCGCAAGGGGGTGCGCTACTCGCCCCAAGGCCCGGCGGACGAAAGGGAGTCGGGCCGCTCCCCCGGCTTCGTGAACCTTCCCGCGATCGTGGCGGCGGCGGCCTCGCTGCGGGCCGTACGGGCGGAGGCGGACGCTGAGGCGGCCCGGCTGCGGGTCCTGGTGGACCGGATCCGGCGGCGCGTGGTGCGGCTGGTCCCGGACGTGGAGGTGGTCGGCGACGCGGACCGGCGGCTGCCGCACCTGGTCACCTTCTCCTGTCTGTACGTCGACGGGGAGGCACTGCTGCACGAGCTGGACCGGGCGGGCTTCTCGGTCTCCTCGGGCTCCTCCTGCACCAGCTCTACGCTGACCCCCAGTCACGTGCTGCGGGCGATGGGGGTGCTGTCGGAGGGGAACGTACGGGTCTCCCTGCCTCCGGGCACCCGCGCCGAGGAGGTCAACGCCTTCCTTGAGGTGCTGCCGGGTGCGGTGGCGGGCGTACGGGAGCGGCTCGGCGTGGCGGAGGCACCGGCGGCGGCTCCGGAGGCGGACTCCCTGGAGCTCGACGCGCTCGGCCTGCGGTGCCCCCAGCCGGTGATCGAGCTGGCCCGGGCCATCACCCGGGTCCCGGTGGGCGGCACGGTGACCGTCCTGTCGGACGACGAGGTGGCGCGGCTGGACATCCCGGCGTGGTGCGCGATGCGGGGCCACGACTACCTGGGCGAGTCCCCCCGCCCCACCGGCACCGCCTACACGGTCCGCCGCCAGTCGTAACTCCCACACCCACCCGGCTGCACCGGCAACCCCAGCCTCGCCCGTTCCCGGCCCCGCCTCTTCCCGGCTGCGCCGGCAACAACTCCAGCCTCGCCCGTTCCCGGCCCCGCCTCTTCCCGGCTGCGCCGGCAACAAATCCAGCCTCGCCGGCGTTTGAGGCGCGGGTCCGGGCAGAGCCCGGTGCCCGGCGGAGCCGGGTTTCCTGGGGCGCCGCCCCAGACCCCGCGCCTCAAACGCCGGCGAGGCTGGACTTGCCGGCGCAGCCGGGAAGGGACCGGGCGCAGCCCCGGAAGGGGCCGGGCGCAGCCCCGGAAGGGGCCGGGCGCAGCCCGGGAAACGGAGAAAGGGCGGGGCGGGGAGAAAGAACCGCCCCGCCCCGGAAGGCGGCGTCACGCCAGGTGGGCACGGACCTCCGCCGCCGCGTCCTCGCCGTAGGCCTTGGTGAAGCGCTCCATGAAGTGGGCACGGGCCAGGGTGTACTCCTGCGTGCCCAGCGTCTCGATCACCAGGGTGGCGAGCATGCAGCCGACCTGCGCCGCGCGCTCCAGGCCGACGCCCCAGGCGAGCCCGGTCAGGAATCCGGCGCGGAAGGCGTCACCGACACCGGTCGGGTCGACCTTGGCGTTCTCCTCGGGGCAGCCCACGACGATCGTGTCCTCGCCGGCCCGCTCGATCTTGACGCCGCTGGAGCCCAGCGTGGTCACGCGGGTGCCGACCTTGGAGAGGATCTCCTCGTCCGACCAGCCGGACTTGGACTCGATGAGGCCCTTCTCGTACTCGTTCGAGAAGAGGTAGGTCGCGCCCTCCATCAGGGTGCGGATGTTCTCGCCGTCCATGCGGGCGATCTGCTGCGAGAAGTCGGCGGCGAAGGGGATCCCCCGCGTCCGGCACTCCTCCGTGTGGCGCAGCATCGCCTCGGGGTCGTCCGCGCCGATGAGGACGAGGTCGAGCCCGCCGACGCGGTCGGCCACGGACTTCAGCTCGATCAGGCGGGCCTCGCTCATCGCGCCCGTGTAGAAGGAGCCGATCTGGTTGTGGTCGGAGTCCGTGGTGCACACGAAGCGCGCGGTGTGCAGCACCTCGGAGATGCGGACGGAGTCGGTGTCGACGCCGTGGCGCTCCAGCCAGGCGCGGTACTCGTCGAAGTCGGATCCCGCGGCGCCGACGAGGATCGGGCGGCTGCCGAGCTGGCCCATGCCGAAGCAGATGTTCGGGCCGACACCGCCCCGCCGGACGTCGAGGTTGTCGACGAGGAAGGAGAGGGAGACCGTGTGCAGCTGGTCGGCGACCAGCTGGTCGGCGAAACGGCCGGGGAAGGTCATGAGGTGGTCGGTGGCGATGGAGCCGGTGACTGCGATGCGCACGGCGTGGACGCTCCTGCTGAGGACGGCGAGGGACAGTCAAAACTACCCGGTAAGTGGCTCCTGGCCGAACCCCGGAAACTACCCCTTAGTAGGTCTTTCTTCGCGAGAGCTCCGATGTCTACGGTGCCTCCATGACCTATACCGACGGTTACGGCTACTGCGAGTACACCGCTCAGGGGCGCGCGGCGGAAGGGCCGGGACGGCCCGGTTTCGCCCGCCTGCTCGGGGACTGCGCCCGGATGGCCCCGCACTGGGGCGTCGAGGAGGGTCCCCGGCCGGTCCGGGTGGCGCCCTCGCAGATCCACGGGGTACGGGTGCCGGCCGCCTCGGCGCGGCTGATCGCCTCCACCGCCGCCTACGGAGACCTGTAGGGGACCTGGCCGAGGCCGGGGGAACCGGCGGCGCCCCTGTTCCGTCACACCCGCATCAGGCACTGCGGGACCAGTGAAGGAGCGATGCGGTGACCAGCGAAGAACCCGGCACGACAAGCGGCACACGACGGCGGCCCGCGTGGGTCGTCGGCTCGATCGCGGCCGCCGTCCTCCTGGCGGGCGGCGGTACCGCCTACTGGGCGTCCGCGGCCCAGGGCGACGGCGCCGCGGCCCGGCGTACGGGCGACAGCGCGGCCTCCGCGCCCCGTGACGCGGGAGAACCCTCCGGTCCGGGCATCGCGCCCGGGGAGCCCGACCCGTCGGGCTCGGGCGTGGTCTACCGGGCCGACGTGAAGCTGCCCGAGGCCCCGGCGGCGGCGCCCGCCTACCGCGTGACCGGTGAGGTCGCGGAGGCCGACGTGGCCCGGCTCGCGGCGGCTCTGGGCATCTCGGGGACGCCACGGCTGGAGGGGGACGTCTGGCTGGCCGGGGAGGCCGCCGACGGCTCCGGGCCGCGCCTGACGGTGGCCCGTACGGCGCCTGGCACCTGGAACTTCAACCGCTTCCAGGCGGGCGGCGACGGCGCGGGCAGCGGCGCCGGGGACGACTGCGTACGGGGCAAGGACACCTGCGGCCCGGCCACCCTGCCCCGCGACGGGGGCGGTGCGGGAGGGAGCGGCAAGCCGGTGTCCGAGGAGGCGGCCAAGGCCGCCGCGGGCCCGGTGCTGGCCGCCCTGGGGCAGGGCGGCGCGAAGCTGGACGCGCGGCTCACCCAGGGATCGGTACGGGTGGTGACCGCGGACCCGGTGGTGGGCGGGCTGCCCACGCAGGGCTGGTCCACCAAGGTGAGCGTGGGCGCCGACGGCTCGGTGGTCGGCGGCAGCGGCGAGCTGAAGGCGCCGGTGAAGGCCGCCGATCAGCCGGTGGTCGGGGCCGTGGAGGCGCTGGCCCGGCTGAACGCGCGGTCGGGCGGCCAGGGCGGCAGCCCCGAGCCCAGCGGCTGTGCGAGCGCGGTGCCGCCGGCGGCGGACACCGCCGCGGGGGATGCCGTGGCGGGGGCCACGGACACGGTGCCGTGCAATCCGGAGCCGCGGCCCATGAAGCCGCCGCGTACGGAGACGGTGAAGGGCGCGGTGCTCGGACTGGCCCCGGGGACGGTCGAGGGGGCGCGGGGCCTGGTCCCGGCGTGGCTGTTCGAGGTGGCGGGCCGGAGCGGCGGGCCCGGCCACACGGTGGCCGAGCCGGCGTCGGCGGAGCAGGGCACGCCGGGCCCGAAGGACGGCCGTACGGTGCCCGGCTTCTCCTACAAGGAGGATGACCGGAAGCTGACGGTGAACTTCTGGGGCAGCGTGTGCAGCACCTACGCCGTGGAGGCGCGGGAGCAGGCGGAGTCGGTCATGGTGAAGATCACGGACACTCCGAACAAGCCCGGTCAGGCCTGCATCATGCTGGCGGAGGAGCGGTCCCTGTCGGTGACCCTGAAGGAGCCGCTCGGCGACCGGAAGGTGCTGGACGCCACGACGGGCAAGCCGCTGCCCCGGCAGTAGCGGCCCCTGGGGGGCGGAGACGGGCGAGGGCCCGTCCCCGGTCGGTAGCGACCGGGGACGGGCCCTCGCCGTGCGGGTGGTCCAGGCTTAGCTGAACGAGTCGCCGCAGGCGCAGGAGCCCGTGGCGTTGGGGTTGTCGATCGTGAAGCCCTGCTTCTCGATGGTGTCGACGAAGTCGATGGAGGCGCCGCCCAGGTACGGGGCGCTCATGCGGTCCGTGACGACCTTCACACCGTCGAAGTCCTTCACGACGTCGCCGTCGAGGGAGCGCTCGTCGAAGAAGAGCTGGTAGCGCAGGCCGGAGCAGCCGCCGGGCTGGACGGCGACGCGGAGCGCCAGGTCATCGCGGCCTTCCTGCTCCAGCAGGGTCCTGACCTTCTCGGCGGCGGCGTCGGACAGGAGGATGCCGTCGCTCACAGTGGTCTTGTCGTCCTGTACGGACATCTGCATTCACTCCCGAAGTGGGCGGCTCCCCGCCGGGGGCGGGGAAACGTCGGACTCTTGCCGTCGGTGGCAACGAGCGGGACCGCGGATTCATTCCGGGACCCGACGCTTGTTTCAGATATTCATGCTCGCACACCGCGCGCGGGCCCGGGCCCGGCGAATCGAGTGCTGATGCGTCACATTGACACTATCGGCATCGTCAAACTGACGTGAACCGGTTATGATAGATAGCGTCAAGTAGACGAGAAGTGTCGAAGCGATGATCCTTAAATCCCTCGTCGCAGAACAGAAAGGGTGCGTGTCGTGACCACCGCCCAGCCGTTGGACGTCCAGCCGACGCCCCTTGCCCTGCTGCTGCTCGGCCGTGAGGCCGACCCCAAGAGCGAGCGCGGGGTGGAGTGCCCCGGCGACCTGCCCTCGCCGTCGGACCCGGATCTCGTGGAGCGCGCCCGCGCGGCCAAGGAGAAGCTCGGGGACAAGGTCTTCATCCTCGGCCACCACTACCAGCGTGACGAGGTCATCGAGTTCGCCGACGTCACCGGTGACTCCTTCAAGCTGGCCAAGGACGCGGCCGCCAAGCCGGAGGCCGAGTACATCGTCTTCTGCGGCGTCCACTTCATGGCCGAGTCCGCGGACATCCTGACCTCGGACGACCAGAAGGTGGTCCTGCCGGACCTGGCCGCCGGCTGCTCGATGGCCGACATGGCCACCGCCGAGCAGGTCGCGGAGTGCTGGGACGTGCTGACCGAGGCGGGCGTGGCCGGCTCGACGGTCCCCGTCTCGTACATGAACTCCTCCGCCGACATCAAGGCCTTCACCGGCAAGCACGGCGGCACGATCTGCACCTCGTCCAACGCGAAGAAGGCCCTGGAGTGGGCGTTCGAGCAGGGCGAGAAGGTGCTCTTCCTCCCGGACCAGCACCTGGGCCGCAACACGGCCGTCCGCGACATGGGCATGTCCCTGGACGACTGCGTGCTCTACAACCCGCACAAGCCGAACGGCGGCCTGACCGCCGAGCAGCTGCGCGACGCCAAGATGATCCTGTGGCGGGGGCACTGCTCGGTCCACGGCCGGTTCTCGGTCGACTCGGTCAACGACGTCCGCGCCCGCATCCCCGGCGTGAACGTCCTGGTCCACCCCGAGTGCAAGCACGAGGTCGTGGCCGCCGCGGACTACGTCGGCTCGACGGAGTACATCATCAAGGCGCTGGAGGCGGCCCCGGCCGGCTCCAAGTGGGCCATCGGCACCGAGCTGAACCTCGTCCGCCGCCTGGCGAACCGATTCGCCGCCGAGGACAAGGAAGTCGTCTTCCTCGACAAGACGGTCTGCTTCTGCTCGACGATGAACCGCATCGACCTCCCGCACCTGGTGTGGACGCTGGAGTCCCTGGCCGAGGGCACCCTCGTCAACCAGATCCAGGTCGACAAGGAGACCGAGAGCTTCGCGAAGCTCGCGCTGGAGCGCATGCTCGCCCTCCCGTAGCCGGTAGGGAGCGGGACACGCGAAGAAGGGGCGCCCCCAGGCGGGGGCGCCCCTTCTTCGCGCTCCGGTTCTTCGTGTTGCGGCCGCCGGACGGCGCGGGCCCCGAGGGGCCCGCGCCACCGGTCAGACCTTGGCCGGGGACTCCTCCGCCGGCTCCTGCGGCGGGACCACCGTCAGGCGGGCGGCGCGCTTCGCGGAGCGCTTGGCCCGGCGGCGCTCCTTGCGCAGCTCCACCATCGTGTAGAGGGTCGGCACCAGGAGCAGCGTGAGCAGGGTCGAGCTGACCAGGCCGCCGATCACCACGACCGCGAGCGGCTGCGAGATGAAGCCGCCCTCGCCGGTGACGCCCAGCGCCATCGGCAGCAGCGCGAAGATCGTCGCCAGGGCCGTCATGAGGATCGGCCGCAGACGGTGCCGGCCGCCCTCGACGACCGCCTCGACGACGCCGAGGCCCTGGGCGCGGTACTGGTTGACGAGGTCGATCAGGACGATCGCGTTCGTCACGACGATGCCGATGAGCATCAGCATGCCGATCATCGCCGGGACGCCCATCGGGGTGCCGGTGACGAGGAGCAGGCCGAGCGCTCCGGTCGCCGCGAACGGGATGGAGACCAGCAGGATCAGCGGCTGGACGAGCGAGCGGAAGGTCGCCACCAGCAGCATGAACACGATCGCGATGGCCGCGAGCATGGCGAGGCCGAGCGAGCCGAACGCCTCGTCCTGGTCCTCGGAGACGCCGCCGATGGAGGCGGTCGCTCCCGCGGGCAGGTCCAGGGCCTTGAGCTTCGTCTGGAGCTCGGCGCTGACCGCGCCCGTGTTGTCGCCCTGCGGGCGCGCGGTGACGGTCGCGGCGCGGGCGCCGTCGATCCGGGTCATCGCGACCGGGCCGGGGACCTCCTTGACCTCGGCGATGTCGCCGAGCCTGACCGGGCCGACCGGGAGCGCCTGCAGTTCGGCGAGGGTGGTGGCCGGTTGCGCGGACCGGATGACGATGTCCCGCTCGGTGTCGTCCAGTACGGCCTTGCCCGCCGGGTTCCCGCGGACGGCCTGGGCGACGAGTGCGCCGAGCGCGGCCTGGTTCAGGCCCGCCTCCGCCGCCTTGGGGGTGGCGGTCACCGAGATCCGGGGCACGGACTGCGACAGGTCGCTCTGCACGTCGGTGACGTTGTCGAGCTTGGCCACCTCGGCGCGGACCTGCTCGGCGGCCTTGGCGAGGACCTCGCCGTCGCCGGCCTTGACGACCACGCTGAGGTTCTGGCTGCCGAAGGCGTCGCCCGCGGCGATGCGGGTCTCGCCGATGCCGTCGAGGGCGGCCAGCTGGTCCTCGATCCGCTTCTTCACGGCCTCGCCGTCGCCGGCGTCCGCGAGCGTGACCTGGTACGAGGCCTGGTTGGAGCCGGTGCCGCCGCCGAAGGCCGCGAGGAAGCCGGAGGAGCCGACGGTGACCTGGTAGCTCTTGACGCCGTCGACAGAGCCGAGGACCTTCTCGACCTTGCGGCTCGCCTCGTCGGCGGCGGCCAGCGAGGTGCCGGGGGCCAGTTCCTGCTTGACCGTCAGCAGGTCCTGCTCGCCCTGGTCGAAGAAGTTGGTCTTCAGCATCGGCGTCATGCCGAGGGTGCCGAGGAGGACGACCACCGCGATGGCCACACTGGTCAGGCGGCGCCGGGTGGCGAAGCCCAGGACGCGGACGTAGGCGCGCTGGAGGCGGCTGCGGGACTCCTTCTCCTCGGCCTCGCGCCGGACCTTCGCGGCGCTCTCGGCGTCCCCGGCGGTGATGCCCTTGGGGGCGCTGAGGAACCAGTACGACAGGACCGGAACGACCGTCAGGGAGACCAGCAGCGACGCCAGCAGGGCCGCGGTGACGGTGAGCGAGAAGGACCCGAAGAGCTCGCCGATCATGCCACCGGTGAGGCCGATGGGCAGGAACACGGCGACGGTGGTGAGGGTGGAGGAGGTGACCGCGCCGGCGACCTCCCTGACCGCGGCGATGATCGCGGCCTCCCGCTCCTCGCCGTAGCCGAGGTGGCGCTTGATGTTCTCCAGGACCACGATCGAGTCGTCGACGACGCGGCCGATGGCGATGGTCAGCGCGCCGAGGGTCAGCATGTTGAGCGACAGGTCGCGGGTCCACAGCACGATGAGCGCGAGGACCACGGACAGCGGGATGGACACCGCGGTGACCAGCGTCGAGCGCAGCGAGGCCAGGAAGACCAGGATCACGATCACCGCGAAGAGCAGGCCGAGCATGCCCTCGGTGGTGAGGCTGGAGATGGACTTCGCCACGGCCGGGCCCTGGTCGCTGACGACGGTCAGGTCGGCGCCGGAGCCGAGCGTGGAACGCAGCTCGGGCAGCTTGTCCTTGACGGCGTCGGAGATGGCGACGGCGCTGCCGTCCTTGTCCATGGTGAGGACGAGGGCGAGGCTGGGCTTGCCGTTGGTGCGGGTGATGGAGACGGCCTTGGCCGGCTCCTGCTTGACGGTGGCGACGTCGCCGAGGCGGACCGCGGGCCTGCCCGGGCCGGGGCTCAGCCGCAGGTCCTCGACCTGGGCGAGCGAGGTGAAGCCGTTGCCCACGCGGACGGTGCGGTTCTTGCCCGCCTCGTCGAAGGAGCCGGCGGGGACGGCGGCGCCGCCCGCCTGGAGGCCCTGTGCGAGGGCGGCGCCGTCGAGACCGGCGGCGGCGAGCTTGGCGTCGTCCGGGGTCACGGTGACCTGGAGCTCCTGGACGCCGTCGACGCTGACCTGGCCGACGCCCTCGATGTCCGACAGGACGGGCACGACGGACTTCTCCAGCTGGTCGGCGAGCGCCTGCTGGTCCTTGTCGGAGGTGACGGCGAGGATGACCGTCGGGATGTCGTCGGTGGAGCCGGCCACGACCTGCGGGTCCACGTCGGCGGGCAGCCGGACGCGGGCCCTGTTGACGGCCTGCTGGACGTCGGCGACGAGCTGCTTGGTGCCGCTGTCGCCGTAGTCGAAGGTGGCCATGATGAGGGCGTTGCCCTCGCTGGCGGTGGAGGTGATGCCGGTGATGCCGTCGACGCCCTTGAGCATGGCCTCGATCGGCTCGACGACCTGCTTCTCCACCACGTCGGGCGAGGCGCCCTGGTACGGCGCGAGCACGGACACCATCGGGAGTTCGATGGAGGGCAGCAGCTGCTGCTTGAGCTGCGGGATGGCTATGGCGCCGAAGAGGAGCGCGACGATCGACACGAGGCCGACCAACGCCCTTTGGGCAAGGCTGAAGCGGGACAGCCACGACATGGGTATGGGATCTCTCTGCAGTGACGAACGCGAGGGCACTCCCACCCTGTCCCACGGCGGCGGCCGGTTTCGTCGCTCGCAGGTCCTGTCCTTATGTGCGGCATACCGCGTCCGTAGTACGCGGTACTACTCCGCGGCTACTCCACGCGGGGCCGGACGAGTCCCGATTCGTAGGCGATGACCACCAGTTGCGCCCTGTCGCGGGCGCCGAGCTTGGCCATGGCCCGGTTCACGTGCGTCTTGACGGTGAGGGGGCTGACCTCCAGCCGGGCGGCGATGGCGTCGTTGGACAGGCCCGCGGCGACGTGTACGAGGACCTCGCGCTCCCGGACGGTCAGCGCGGCGAGCCGTTCCGCGTGGATCCCGGCCGCGGCGCCGGCCGCGGCCGGGTCGGCGCCGCCGCCCTGGGCGAGGAAGGTGGCGATGAGCCCCTTGGTGGCGGTCGGCGAGAGCAGGGCCTCGCCGGCGGCGGCGACGCGGATTGCGTTGAGCAGCTCGTCGGGCTCGGCGCCCTTGCCGAGGAAGCCGGAGGCGCCCGCCCGCAGGGCCGAGACCACGTACTCGTCGACCTCGAAGGTGGTCAGCATCACCACGCGCACGGCGGCGAGTTCGGGGTCGGCACTGATCATCCGGGTGGCGGCGAGACCGTCGGTGCCGGGCATCCGGATGTCCATCAGTACGACGTCGGGCCGCTCCCGCCGGGCGACGGCGAAGGCCTGCGCCCCGTCGGCGGCCTCCCCGACGACCTCCATGTCGGGCTCGGAGTCCACCAATACCCGGAAGGCGCTGCGCAGCAGGGCCTGGTCGTCGGCGAGCAGCACCTTGATGGGCGCGCCGGGCCCGGTGGGCGTCGCGGGGGGCAGGTCCGTCGGAGTGTGGTCCACGGGGTGAGGGTACGCGGGCCCGCCGGCGGCTCTGGCGGCCCCGGTGGCGCCGGCGGGCAGGACGGTCCTCAGCCGAGGGCGAGGACGACGAGGGCGGCGGTGGCGGCCACCTCGGCGAGGGCGCCGAACACGTCGCCGGTGACCCCGTCGAAGCGGCGTACGCAGCGGCGCAGCAGCACCTCCGCGGCGAGCAGGGCCGCGAGGACCGCCGCCGCGGACCGGGCTGCGGCGGGCAGGCCCGCCGGGAGGGCGGCGGCCGCGGCGGCCGCGGCGACGAGGATGGCGAGGGCGGCGGCCGCGGGGCGGGGGACGACACCGGCGACCGCGGCTCCGAGCCCTTCGGGGCGGGCGGCCGGGACGCCTTCGCGGGAGGCCAGGGTCATGGCGAGGCGGGCCGTGACGGCGGCGGTGACGGCGGCGAGCGCGCCGCGGATCCAGCTGTCGGCGTAGATCTCGCCGAGGGCGGCCGTCTGCACGAGCAGGACGACGACCAGGGCGATCACGCCGAAGGGTCCGATGTCGGACTTCTTCATGACGCGCAGGGCCTCGTCCGCCGGTTTGGCGCTGCCCAGCCCGTCGGCGGTGTCGGCCAGTCCGTCCAGGTGCAGGCCGCGGGTCAGGGCGGCCGGTACGGCGGCGGTGACGGCGGCGGCCAGCAGGGGACCGGCGCCGAGCAGCAGGAGCAGTACGCCGGGGGCGGCCGCGAGCACGCCGACGGCCAGTCCGGCGAGCGGGGCGCAGGCCATTCCGGTGCGGGCCGCGGGGCGGTCCCAGCGCGTGATGCGGGCCGGCAGCACGGTGAGGGTGCCGAAGGCGAAGCGCACGCCGTCGCGGAACGAGGCGCGTTCCGTGGGCGGCGTGGGGAGCGGATCGTCGAACGAATCTGTCATCGGCGCGAACGCTACCCGCTCGGAGTGGGCGGTAAATTACCCATTACCGTCCAAACAGGGAGTCAGTGGGATGGGTCACTGGTGGTATCGGAACATCCTTGAGCCGGGGAAGCTGCCCATGCTGCTCGCCCTGCTGTCCTTCGTGACGTCGTTCCTGGTCACCCGTGTGATCACCCGCATGATCCGGGCCGGCCGCGGCCCCTTCAAGAACGTCACTCCGGGCGGCCTGCACATCCACCACGTGGTGCCGGGCGTGATCCTCGTGATCATCGGCGGTTTCGGTGCGATCGGCAGCGCCCAGCACGGCTTCGGATCGGCCCTCTCGGCCGTGATCTTCGGTCTGGGCGCCGGCCTGGTCCTGGACGAGTTCGCGCTGATCCTGCACCTCGACGACGTCTACTGGAGCGAGCAGGGCCGCAAGAGCGTGGAGATCGTCGTCGTGACGGCCGCGGTGGTGGCCCTGGTCCTGGGCGGGTTCGTGCCGTTCGGGGTGAACGACCTGACGCCCGAGGAGCGTCAGAGCCGCGGTCTGGTGGTGATGAACGCGGCCGGCAACTTCTGCCTGGCCCTGATCGCCCTGTGGAAGGGCAAGGCGCGCACCGCGCTGTTCGGTGTCGTCATCCCCTTCGTGGCACTGGTCGGCGCGATCCGGCTGGCCCGGCCCGGCTCCCCGTACGCGAAGCGGTTCTATGCGAACCGGCCGCGCGCCCGGGCCAGGGCGGGGCTGCGGGCGTTCCACCACGACCGGCGCTGGACGCGGCGTCGGCGCAGGTTCGAGGAGTTCATCGGTGGCGCCCCGGATCCGCGGCCGGTGTCCATGGAGAAGCCGCCGCTGCCTCTGGAGAAGCCGCCCGAGCCGCGGGAGTGAAGGCGCGGGCCGCGAGCCCGGTACGCGCGGCCGCGAGCCCGGTACGCGACGGCGGGCCCTCCCCCTGCCCGGGGAAGGGCCCGCCGCGGTGTCGGCAACCGGTCTCGGGTCCGTCTGCTGCTCAGCCCGGGATCAGGCCGTCGTCGCTGAGCATCTCCCTGACCTCCTCCAGGCTCGCGTCGGGCGCCGGCAGGATCAGCTCGGACGGTTCCAGCGCGTCGTCCGGCAGCGGCGTACCCAGCCGCCGTACGGCGTCGAGGAGCGCACCCAGCGTCCGCCGGAAGCCCGCCTCGTCACCGGACTCCATCTCCGCGAGCAGTTCGTCGTCAAGCCTGTTCAGCTCGGGAAGGTGGCCGTCGGCCACCTCCACCTGGCCTTCCCCCATGATGCGGACGATCATGACGGGCCCCGTCCTACTGCTTGTCGAAGCGGTGCCGGCTCTGCGGCTGCTGGGCGTCGCCCTGGGCGCCGCCTTCGATGGCCTGCTGCTGCGCGGACGGGCCGCCGGCCAGCTCCGCCTTCATCCGCTGGAGCTCCAGCTCCACGTCCGTACCGCCCGACAGGCGGTCCAGCTCGGCCTGGATGTCGTCCTTGGAGCCGAGGCCGCTCTGGTCGTCGAGCGCGCCGGAGGCCAGCAGCTCGTCGATCGCGCCGGCGCGGGCCTGCAGCTGGGCGGTCTTGTCCTCGGCCCGCTGGATGGCCAGGCCGACGTCGCTCATCTCCTCGGAGATGCCGGAGAACGACTCCGCGATCCGGGTCTGGGCCTGCGCCGCGGTGTAGGTGGCCTTGATGGTCTCCTTCTTCGTGCGGAAGGCGTCCACCTTGGCCTGGAGGCGCTGTGCGGCCAGCGTCAGCTTCTCCTCCTCGCCCTGGAGGGTCTGGTGCTGCACCTCCAGGTCGCTCACCTGCTGCTGCAGCGAGGCGCGGCGGGACAGGGCCTCGCGCGCCAGGTCCTCGCGGCCCAGGGCGAGGGCCTTGCGGCCCTGGTCCTCCAGCTTGGCGGACTGGCCCTGCAGCTGGTTCAGCTGCAGTTCGAGGCGCTTGCGGGAGGTCGCCACGTCGGCGACGCCGCGCCGCACCTTCTGCAGCAGTTCGAGCTGCTTCTGGTACGAGTAGTCGAGGGTTTCGCGCGGGTCCTCGGCCCGGTCAAGGGCCTTGTTCGCCTTCGCGCGGAAGATCATCCCCATACGCTTCATGACACCGCTCATGGGCTTCGCGCGCCCCCTTCTAGACGGACTGTGCTCCAGGTCACCGACAGGACCCACAGTACGGGCCCTGTCTCCATTACCGCACTGTTCGAGGACGGATGCGCTCCTCCTCCAGGACGACTACGCCTCCGCCGTGTCAGGCGTGAGGAGTAGGTGGGTCCCCGACCGCGCGGAGGGGTGGCCGCCGCACGGACCGTGCACAGGGAAGGACGCCCGCCGTTGCCGGATCGTTCCCCGCCGGGGTGGGGGGCCGTGCCCGCAACCACGTAGGCTTGGGTTTTGTGTTTGGTAGCCGCTCCTCCAAGGAAGAGAAGGCCGCCGCCACCGACAAGGTGAGCGCCGACCTCTCGCAGCCCCGTGACCCGCAGGCCCCCAAGGGCCGCCCTACGCCGAAGCGCGCCGTGGCACAGTCGCAGCGCAGGTCCGTCGTGGCCTCGACCGGCAACCGCAAGGAGGACGCGAAGCGAGCCCGTGAGCGTCGCCGTGTGGAGATGGCCAAGCAGCGCGAGGCGCTGGCCAACGGCGACGAGCGCTATCTGCCGACCCGGGACAAGGGCCCCGTCCGCAGGTACGTCCGTGACTTCGTGGACTCCCGCTTCTCGGTCGCCGAGATGTTCCTGCCGCTGGCCGTCGTCATCCTCGTGCTCAGCATGGTGCGGCAGCCCGCGATCCAGAACATCGCGCTGCTGCTGTGGCTCGCCGTGATCGTGCTGATCGTCCTCGACTCCGTCGGCCTGGGCTTCCGCCTGCGCAAGGCGCTCAACCAGCGCTTCCCGAACGAGCCGCGCCGCGGCGCCGTCGCGTACGGCATCATGCGCACCCTGCAGATGCGCCGGCTGCGCCTGCCGAAGCCGCAGGTCAAGCGCGGGGAACGGCCCTGAGCGGAGGGACGCCCGGCGCGTCGGGGGAAGGCTTCGCCGAGGGGGCAAGGCTCTGGCTGGAGGGCCTGGGCGGACTGCGCAACGCGGTCCGTCAGGAGCTCGTGGGCCGTCAGGTCGACGAGCAGATCGCGCAGCGCTTCCCCGTGGGGCAGCGGCTGCGCGTCCTCGACGTCGGCATGGGCCAGGGAACCCAGGCGCTGCGCCTCGCGCGTGCCGGGCACAAGGTGACGGGCCTGGAGCAGGACCCGGGCATGCTGGCCGTCGCCCGTGAGGCGCTGGCCGCGGAGCCCGCGGGGATCCAGGACCGGGTCGAGCTGCGTGAGGGGGACGGGCGCGAGACCGGCGCCCACTTCCTCCCGGGCAGCTTCGACGTCGTTCTGTGCCACGGGGTACTGATGTACGTACCCGAGCCGGACGCCATGCTCGCCGGGCTGGCCCGGATGCTGGCCCCTGGCGGACTGCTGTCCCTCCTGGTGCGCAACGGCGACGCGCTCGCCATGCGGCCGGGCCTGGACGGCGACTGGAAGGCGGCACTGGCCGCCTTCGACAGCACCGACTACACCAACCGGCTGGGCCTGGACGTACGCGCCGACCGGCTGGCCGGGCTGACCGCGACGCTGTCGGGGATCGGTGCGCCGCTGCAGTCCTGGTACGGCGTACGCGTCTTCACCGACGGCACCGAGGCCGGCGAGACCCTGCCGCCCGACGAGGAGCTGGAGCGGCTGCTGGCCGCCGAGGACCGCGCGGGCCGCACGGACCCCTACCGGGGTGTCGCCGCGCTGCTGCACCTGTGCGGAGTCCGGGGCTGACAGCCCGGCCCGTGCGGCCCGCCGGAGGTCCGGCGGGCCGCACGGCCGTCAGGGCCGGCCGCCCCGCGGGGTCAGGCCTCCAGTGCGGAGCGCAGGCTCATCGTGTAGAGCTCGGTGCCGCTGTCGTCGGACAGCTTCACCTGTTCGGTACCGCCTTCCAGCAGGTCCTTCCAGTACTCGCCGATCCAGGACTCCGCGTCGCCCTGCGTGGTGAACTCCTCGGGTACCACCGACGGGCTCGCCTCCGCGCCGTCGGCCGTCTCGAACCGCCACGTCCACGCCATGTCCGCCTCCGTTGCTCGTCCGCTGCTCACACGCTTCTCGCCTTGAGTGTGCCCGCAGAGTAACCGGGCGCGCAGCAGTCTCCGCGACGCGGGAGGATCATCCTGTGGAACTCACTCTGCTCGGCACCGGCACCCCCGTGGGCCTGCCCCGCCCCGGCTGCCCCTGTGCGGCCTGCGCCGTCTCCGTCGGTCCGCGCTCCCGCGCGGCGACCGCGGTCCTCGTCGACGGCGCGCTGCTGCTCGACCTGACCCCCGGCGCGGTGCTGGCCGGCGCCCGGGCGGGGCATTCGCTGTCCGGGGTGCGGCAGGTGCTGCTGACCCACCCGCACGACGGGCCCGCGGTGGAGCTGCCGCCGGGGCTGCCGACCGCGGGGCGGGTGCCGGACGGGCAGGAGCTGTCGGTGATCTCCGGGCACCGGGTGCGTGCGGTGCCGATGGACGCGCCGGGCACCGGGTACGAGGTGGTGGGGCCGGACGGCGCCCGCCTGCTGTACCTGCCGCCGGGCGGGGCGCCCGCCGGGACCTCCGGGCAGAACGGGCAGCGCCCGTACGACGTGGTGCTGGCCGACGTGCCGGGCCGGCCGGAGGCGCTGGCGCGGCTGCGGGCGAGCGGGGCCGTCGGCCCGGCCACCGACGTGATCGCCGTCCACCTCGACCACGACGTGCCGCCGGGCCCGGAGCTGGCGCGCCGGCTGGCGGCCGCCGGGGCGCGGGCGGTGCCGGACGGGACGACCGTGCTCGTCGGGGAGTACGACGCGGTACCGGACCTGCCGCGGCGCACGCTGGTGCTGGGCGGGGCCCGCTCGGGCAAGTCGGTTGAGGCGGAGCGGCGGCTGGAGTCCTTCCCCGAGGTGGTCTACGCGGCCACCGGCGGCACCCGGGACGGGGACGCGGAGTGGGCGCGGCGGGTCGGTCTGCACCGGGAGCGCCGGCCGGCGGGCTGGCGGACGGTGGAGACGTGCGACCTGGTCCCGCTGCTCGCCGCCGACGGGCCTCCGCTGCTGGTCGACTGCCTGGCGCTGTGGCTGACCGACGCCATGGACCGGGCCGGGGCGTGGGACGACGAGGTGTGGGCCGAGCGGGGGCGGCGGCAGCTGGACGAGCGGACGGCCGATCTGGTGGCGGCCGTACGCGCGACCCGCCGCCAGGTGGTGCTGGTGAGCAACGAGGTCGGGTCGGGCGTCGTACCGGCGACCGCCTCGGGGCGGCGTTTCCGTGACGAGCTGGGCCGGCTGAACGCGCGGGTGGCGGGCGAGTGCGAGCACGTCCTGCTCGTCGTCGCGGGGCAGGCGAGCGTGCTGAAGGGGTAGGGAGTGTTGCGACAGTGGCGTCGTCCGCCCGCAGGGCGGTGCTCGCGGTCTCTGGTGCGGTGCCTCGCAGGGCGGAGGGTCGTCCGCGTACCGCGGTGGTACGCGGGCGACCCCGACAACGCCGCGAGGTGCCGTGCCAGGCGCCGCGAGCCGGACGGGACTTTCGCAACACGCCCCAGGCGACGCCGACTTCGCCCGGCCCACGACGCCCCCGAGGGGCCGGGTGCGGGTGGAGCCGCTGAGGCCTGAGGGAGGGCTTCACCGGCTGTACTCTCTGGCAGATGAGCACGCTGAATCTCGACGACTTCTCCGATCTGATCGAGCGCCCCGACGGGGGCGTCCGGCGTGACGCCGAGGAACACCGTCAGCGCCTCGCCGTGCCGCCCGGCGCGCTGGGGCGGCTCGACGAGCTCGCCGAGTGGCTCGCCGCCGCGCAGGGGCAGGTCCCGGTCAGGGCCGTCGAGCGGCCCCGCGTGGTGCTTTTCGCCGCCGACCACGGGATCGCCGCCCAGGGGGTGTCCGCCCGGGCCGCGTCCACCGCCCACGAGCTGGTGCGGTCCGTGCTCGACGGGTCCAGCCCGGTCGCGGTCCTGGCCCGCCGGTTCGGCGCCACGATACGGATCGTCGACGCCGGGCTCGACTGCGATCCGGGGCTGCTGCCCGAGGACGTGGTGGCGCACCGCGTGCGGCGCGGCAGCGGCCGGATCGACACCGAGGACGCGCTGACGGTCGAGGAGGCGCAGGCCGCGCTGCGGCTCGGCATGAGGATCGCCGACGAGGAGGCGGACTCCGGGACCGACCTGGTCGTCCTGGGCGACCTGAGCGTCGGCGGGACGACCGTCGCCGCGACCCTCGTCGCCGCCCTGTGCGGAACGGACTCGTCGGTGGTGACGGGCCGTGGCGGCCGGCCCATCGACGACCTGGCCTGGATGCGCAAGTGCGCCGCGATCCGCGACGCGCTGCGCCGGGCCCGCCCGGTGCTGGGCGACCAGGTCGCGCTGCTGGCCGCGGTCGGCGGCGCGGACGTGGCCGCCATCACCGGATTCCTGCTCCAGTGTGCGGTGCGCCGTACGCCCGTCATCCTCGACGGTGTTGTTTCGGCCGCGTGCGGACTGGTCGCGCAGCGGGCCGCGTTCCGGGCTCCTGACTGGTGGCTGGCGGGTCAGGCGAGCGGCGAGCCGGGTCAGGCGAAGGCACTTGACCGAATGGCGCTCAACCCCGTGCTCGATCACGGCGTCACAGTGGGTGAAGGCACCGGGGCATTGCTGGCTCTCCCCCTCGTCCAGGCGGCCGCCGCACTCGCGGCGGAGCTTCCTGAACGGGCGGCGGAGGAGCCGACGGAATGAGCCGCCGGGGGCCGCGGCCCTGACCAGGCCGCGGCCCCCGACCGCACCATCACGGACAGCGACGCCCCATATGATCGCTTTTTATGGGAGAGGTCCGTTTGACCAGCGCAGAGACCGACCGCACCGCCGCACCGGCGACCGGTCCGTCATCCGGCAGGAAAGAGACCGGCGGGGACTCCGCCGGCAAGGCGGCGGGGGGCGGCCGGGAGACCGGTCGGGGGAGCGCCCGCTCACAGCGCGGAGCCGCGTTCGCGGTCTGGTACCTGCGCGTCGTCACCTTCGTCAACTTCCTCAGCGCGGTGTGGGTTTCACTCGGGCAGGACCTGCGGCGCCACAACATCGAGGACTTCTACACCCCGTACATGCTCACCGCGGGCTTCGCGTCGGGCCTGTTCACGATGCTGCTGGCCGTCACCCTCGGCCGCCGCAAGCGGGCCTCCTGGATCCTCAACCTGGTCCTGAGCGGCCTCCTCGCGCTGCTGCTCGCCTACGCCCTCTTCGCGTACGAGGAGATCCGCGAGCACCCGCAGAACTGGGTCTCCCTGGCCCTGACCGCGGCCTTCACCGGCGCCCTGCTGCTGGGCCGCCGCGAGTTCTACGCCAAGGGCGACCGCTCGAACCCGGCGTTCGCCGCCGCCGTCGCCGCCGTCGGCCTTCTCGTCACCTCCCTGGTCGCCGCCCTCCTCGTGGGCGCCGCCAACACCTCCCCCGACAGCGCCCGCGTCTCCTTCCCGGAGCGCTGGAAGTACGGCGTGATGCGGCTGATCACCCTGGCGCCCGACGACCGGGCCTCCGCGGCGATCACCACACCCGGCTGGGTGGACGTCGTCGTCAACGTCATGTCGATGCTGCTGCTGCTCGCCGTGCTGTTCGCGGCGTTCCGCTCCCGCCGCGCCGTCGACCCGATCAGCGAGGAGGACGAGGAGCGGCTGCGGGCGCTGCTGGCCCGGCAGGGCGACCGCGACTCGCTCGGCTACTTCGCCCTGCGCCGCGAGAAGTCCGTCATCTGGTCCCCCACCGGCAAGGCCGCCGTCACCTACCGCGTCGTCGGCGGCGTCTCCCTCGCCTCCGGCGACCCGATCGGCGACCCGGAGGCCTGGCCCGGCGCCATCGACCCGTGGCTGGCCGAGGCCCGCGAGCACGGCTGGGTTCCGGCCGTGATGGGCGCGAGCGAGGAGGCCGGGCAGATCTACGCCCGGCACGGCCTGGACGCCCTCGAACTCGGCGACGAGGCGATCGTGGAGACCGCCGAGTTCACCCTGGAGGGCCGTGCCATGCGCACCGTCCGGCAGGCCTACAACCGCGTCAAGCGGGCCGGTTACACGGTCCGCATCCGCCGCCACGCCGACATCCCGGCCGAGGAGATGGCCGAGCTGGTGCGCCGCGCCGACGACTGGCGCGACGGCGCGACCGAGCGCGGCTTCTCCATGGCGCTGGGCCGCCTCGGCGACCCCGCCGACGGCCAGTGCGTGATGCTGGAGTGCACCGACGGCAACGGCGATCTGCGGGCCGTGCTGTCCTTCGTGCCGTGGGGGGCCAAGGGCCTGTCGCTGGACCTGATGCGCCGTGACCGGGACTCAGAGAACGGCCTGATGGAGTTCATGGTCATCGAACTCCTCGAACGGTCCAGGGAGATCGGGGTCACCCAGGTCTCGCTGAACTTCGCGATGTTCCGGTCGGTCTTCGAGCGCGGGTCCAGGCTCGGAGCGGGTCCGGTGCTGCGCATGTGGCGCTCGCTGCTGAGCTTCTTCTCCCGCTGGTGGCAGATCGAGTCCCTCTACCGGGCGAACGCCAAATACCGGCCGATCTGGGAACCGCGGTTCATGCTCTTCGAGAAGAGTTCGGACCTGCTGCGGATCGGTGTCGCGGCCGGACGGGCCGAAGGCTTCCTGGAGGCCCCCGGCCTTCCGAAGTGGCTGCACCGCAGACACCTGGAGACCCGCCGTTGACAGCGCGGAACACCACCCCACTGCGGCGGTTCGCCCGCCGCGAGTGGGGCCCCATGTTCTGGACCGTCCGTGACGCGCTCGTCCACGACACGTGGCGGGCCATCCCGATGACCCTGGGCGCGGTCTGCCTGACCGCGCTCTTCCAGGTCGTCCAGAACACCTCGTGGGGGTTCCGGCCGGTGCAGGACCTCGGGTCGGTCAAGGCCGCCGACCCGTTCTGGCTGGCCCTGCTGCGCACTCCCCTGTCGCTGTTCGTCCCGGCCCTCGACCTGCCGGTGTGGGGGGCGCTCGCCCAGATCCTGCTGGTCTTCGGCATCGCGGAGATCTGCATCGGCCGGCGGCGCACGCTGGTGATCGGCTACGTCGCCACCCTCGCCGGGACCACGTACGCGCGGGTCGGCCTCGCCCTGGGCCCGGAGCACCCGCTCGGCCTGCCGGTGTCCGACCGCGTCGTCAACGACACCGGGCCCTCGGCGGCGGTGGTCGGCCTCGCCGTCTACCTCTGCTGGCGCCACCGGGCGTACCTGACCGGCGCCCTGGTGATCCTCGCCATGATCGGCGAGGTGCTGGTCAAGAACAACCTCGCGGGCAAGGAGCACCTGGCGGCCATCGCCGTCGTCATGGCCGGGTGCGTGGTCCGGGCGCAGTGGGGCCCGGTGCGGTCCGGTGTTCCGCTAGGTCCTGTCCGGAGTTCCGGCGCGGGAGAAGGAGCCGCAACGCCGCGGGGGAATTCCAGACAGGACCCAGGGCAGGGCCCTCCGCCCTGATCCGCCGGACTGATCCGCCGGACGCGGCCCGGGGCCCGTCCCGGCAGGCCGTACCGTATCCGGGTGACGACAGACCTCGGGCGGTTCGCCCCCACCCGGCAGTGGATGCGGACCCATCCGCTGGCCACCGACGCCGTGCTGGCGTTCGGCGCGCTCGTCGCCATGGTCGTCGGCTCCTTCGCCGACCCGCATGGTCCGCACGGGCCGACCTTCGGGACGCGCACCCCCGATCCCTTCTCCCTGCTCCTGATGCTCCTCGGCTCGGCCGCGCTGGTGTTCCGGCGCCGACAGCCGCGGGCCGTGCTCGCCGTGACCTGCGGGCTGTCGCTGCTGGAGCTGACCACCGGGGAGCCCCGGGCGCCCGTCGCGATGTGCACGGTGATCGCCCTGTACACGGTCGCGGCTCTCACCGACCGGCCCACGACCTGGCGGATCGGCCTGCTCACCATGGCGGGCATGACCGGGGTGGCGATGCTCGCCGGGCCGCTGCCCTGGTACGCGCAGGAGAACATCGGGATCTTCGCCTGGACGGGCATGGCCGCGGCCGCCGGGGACGCCGTACGCAGCCGGCGGGCCTTCGTCGACGCCATCCGGGAGCGGGCGGACCGGGCCGAACGGACCCGCGACGAGGAGGCCCGCCGCCGGGTCGCGGAGGAACGGCTGCGGATCGCCCGGGACCTCCACGACGTGGTGGCCCACCACATCGCGCTGGTCAACGTGCAGGCGGGGGTGGCCGCGCACGTCATGGACAAGCGGCCCGACCAGGCCAAGGAGGCGCTGGCCCACGTACGGGACGCCAGCCGGTCCGCGCTGAACGAGCTGCGGGCGACCGTCGGCCTGCTGCGGCAGTCCGGCGACCCGGAGGCACCGACGGAGCCGGCGCCGGGACTGGCGGTCCTCGACGAACTGGTGGACACCTTCCGGCACGCCGGGCTGCCGGTGGAGGTGATCGTCCAGCTGGACTGCGGGACGGGGCCGCTGCCGGCCGCGGTGGACCTGGCGGCGTACCGGGTGATCCAGGAGGCGCTGACCAACGTACGCAAGCACGCGGGGCCCGACGCGCGGGCCGAGGTGAGCGTGGTCCGGGTCGGCCCGTCGGTGGAGGTGACCGTGCTGGACGACGGGGGCACGGAGCCCGGCGCCACCGAGCCGGGGGGAGGGCACGGGCTCCTCGGCATGCGGGAGCGGGCCTCCGCCCTGGGTGGCTCCTGCTCCACGGGCCCCCGCTTCGGCGGCGGCTACCGCGTCCACGCCGTCCTCCCCTGGTCCTGACCGCCGCCCCTCTCCCGGACTCCGCCCGACCCCGTCACCCCGGCTGCGCCCGACCCCCCTCTCCCGTCTCCCCGGCTGCGCCACATTGACCCTGGGGGCACATCCAGCCGGGGCCAGGCAACTCCAGCCTCGCCGGCGTTTGAGGCGCGGGGTCTGGGGCAGCGCCCCAGGAATCCCGGCTCCGCCGGGCACCGGGCTCCGCCCGGACCCGCGCCTCAAACGCCGGCGGGGCTGGAATTGCCGGCGCAGCCGGGAAGCAGGCGGGGCAGCCGGGAAGGCGCCGCGGCAGGCGGGCAGGCCGGAAGCAGGCAGGGCAGCGGCGCAGGCGGGCAGCCGGGAGCTCGGCGGGGTGCCGGCGGGGCTAGGGGCAGGTTTTGCGCCAGGCGTCCAGGTCGTACCTCTTCCGCAGCGAGCTCAGCCCCAGCTCGCGCGAGCGTTCGCAGAAGCGCGACGGGGACAGTTCGTACTCCGCGTGGAAGACCGCCTTGCCCGCTTCGACGAAGGGGGTCAGGCGCTCGCACTCCTCGTACTGCGCGCACTGCTCGTTGACCGCGAAGTCGAAGTCCCCGACGAGCTGCGGGATCTGGTCGAGGTCGTTCTTCAGGCCGACGGCCATGCCCCGGTCGTGGGCGAGTTTCGCGATCAGCCGGTTGTAGCGGAGCTGGTCGTCGGCGGTGAGCGGGAAGCCGGAGGTGTTCTGGTAGCCGTCCATGTTGTCCGGTTCGACCGCGTCGAAGCCCTTGTCCCGGCACATGTCGAACCGCTTGGCCATCAGCGGTTCCAGCTCCGCCGTCCGCCGGATGTCCAGCCAGCGCTCTCCCTCCCAGCCGTTGCCCTTGCCCAGCAGGTCCCGAGGGAACGCTTCTGCGTCGGGCCGCCAGTCCTCCCACGCCCCGGTCGAGAGGTAGCAGATGGTCTTGCGCCCGGCCTTCTTCAGGACCGCCACCTGCTCCTTGGTGGTGTTGAAGCCGTCGACGTCGTAGACGGGCGCCTTGACCGAGGTGTCGAGCCTTCCGGTGAGCTGCCACTGCCAGCCGGTGCCGGGCGGGGGCTGCCAGCGCTGTCCGGGGGCGAGTTCCGGCCAGCGGTACGGTTCGTCGTCGTCCTCACCGTCCGGTCCGGCCGTACAGGCGGCGAGCAGCAGCAGCGGCAGGACCAGCAGGAGCCGTAGCGGCCGCGGCGCCCTCATCCCGCCGCCTCCAGGGCGTACGGGAGGGTGCCCCACGGGTGCGGTCCGGTGCCCGGAACGGCGCAGTGCACGCCCGCGCCCCGCTCCGCCGCCAGCTCCCCGGCCAGCCGGGCGGCGAGTTCGCCGGGCGGGACGGCGTAGACGAGGTGGCAGAACCGCTGGGCCGGGTGGTCGGCCGTCCAGGGCGGCGGCGGCTCGGCGTCCCGGTAGGCGTCCCAGGGGCCCTCGAAGGTGACGAGCAGGTCGGCGAGTTCGGCGTAGCCGGGATGCGGGTGGGCGCCGTGGTTGAGGACGAGGGTCTGGGCGCCCGCGGCCCGGGCGGCGACCGTGAGCCGCCGGTAGTGCGGGAGGAGTTCGGGGTCGGCGCAGGCCTGGTCGAGGAAGGCCCCGTCGGTGGCGTACCAGTCGCGGTGGCGCAGCAGGTCCTGCACCACCGCGGCGTGCGGACGCCTTCCGTAGTCGGTGTCGGCGTAGCCGAGTACGGGTACCCCGGCCTCCCGGAGCCGCTCGGCGACGAGGGCGAACCGCTCGTCGCGGGCGGCGCCGGGCCCGCTGTCGGGGTTGAGCACCACCGAGTGCAGCCGGTCCGCGCAGCGGATGAGCCGCTCCCAGGCGTCGGGCCGGTCGGCGGGATGCTCGTAGAGGGGCACCAGCAGCATGGGGTCCTTCTTCTCGTCCGTGTCGTGCGTCTCGTGCGTCATCGGTGGGCGGTCGCGCGGCCGAGGAGCAGGCAGACCAGGGCGGCCAGGGCCGCCGCGGCGGTGCCGGCCACGGCCAGCTGGACGGCGCGGGGCTGGCCCAGCCCGGTCAGCAGGGCCACGCTCTGGGCGACGGCGGCCGAGGCGCAGACCACCGCCGCGGGCCGGACGGCTCCGAAGGACTGCAGCAGCAGTCCGCTCCACATCACCGCGCCGAGCAGCAGCAGGGTCGCGACGCGGACTCCGGTGAGCCCCGGGGCTCCGGGCCACAGCAGGGTTCCGGCCAGTCCGAGGGCCAGCAGCACCACCAGGTAGGTGCTCAGGCAGCGGGTCAGCGTGGTGAGCATCCTGGTCCGGAACTGCCGGGGCGAGCGGGCTCCCTGGAGTCCGGAGAGGCTGCCGCTGCGGAAGCGGTGCAGCAGCCACTCGGCGGGTCCCATGCTGAGGGTGAGGGCCACCGCCGACGGTGCGGCGACGGCCTCCGCGGGGCCTCCGGCGAGCACCTCGCCCAGGGCGGCGTAGAGCACGAGCAGGCCGGTGCCGAGGCCGAAGACCCCGAAGGGCACCGAGTCCCCGAGCCGGGGGCCGCGGGGGGTGTACTCCTCCTCGGCTCCGCGGAGCATCTGCCAGCGCACGGGTCCGACCCTGGCGGGCCGGCGGGTGGCCCGGCCCCGGATCCGGTGCGCGGCGCTCCGCAGGCCGTCGGCCAGCGGCAGTTCCCGTACGGCGAGGGTGCAGGCGGCCAGCAGGGACGCCACGAGCAGGGTCACCCGAACCGGCACGGGCAGGTCCACGAAGAGCACCGCCAGGGCGCCGGCGGCCATGGGGGCGAGGGCGGCGAGGAGCAGCCGCTCCCGGCCGAGGACCAGCAGGACGGTGGCGGCTCCGACGTAGAGGGCCTGTCCGGCGGCGAAGGCGTAGGAGAACGGCGGCCCGCCGGGCACGGCCAGGGCCGCGGCGGTGCCCAGTACGGCTCCGGCGGGGGCGCCGACGAGCAGGGTCCGCCCGGCGGCGCCCCGGTCGCCGAGGCCGAGCCAGGAGTAGGCGCGGTGGGACAGGGCCTGGTCCCAGACCCAGCCGATGAGCGCCCCCGCGAGCAGGGTCAGCGTCCCGGCGGGCAGGCCGAGCCGGTCCTGGGGGCCTTCGAGGAGGGGCGCTCCGAGGAGGTAGGCCAGGCCGGGCAGCGCGAAGATGACCCCGCGCAGCAGGCAGGCGGCGAGGGAGACCTTCCAGGGGTCGGGGGCGGGCCCCGGGTCCGGGAAGGAGCGGGGCACGCGGGCGTAGAGATCCTCGGCGAGGGCGAAGGAGTCGTGGCGGCCGTAGGTGAGGCGGATGTACTCGTCCGTCATGCCGTCGGATTCGAGGACGGCGGCGATCTCGTCGGGGTGGACGGCGGAGGCGATGAACACGTCGAGGCGTTCGGCCAGTTCGTCCATCGGGTCGGCGGCGGGCCCGGGGCCCCCGGGACGCGGCCGGGGGATCGCCGGGAGCGTGCCGGAGCCGGAGCCGGAGCCGGAGCCCGGGCCGGGGCCGGGCGGTTTGAGCCAGAGGGATCCGCTCACCACAGGCTCCCGTCGGCGGCGAGTTCGCGGTACCAGGGGTCGGCGAGCCGCTGGGTCCAGGCGTCGCCCGCGTGGACGGGCAGGACGGGCTGGCCGGCGAGTTCCCGGTAGATGTGGCGGAAGCCGTCCACGGACTGGTGGAGGGTGAACTTCTCCACCACCCTGCGGCGGGACATCCGGCCGAGCTCGGCGCGGCGCCGGTCGTCGCGGAGCAGGGCGAGGGTGGCGCGGGCCATGGTCTCGGGCTCTCGCGGGGGGACGACGAGACCGGTGTCGCCGACGGCCTCGCGGACTCCGCCGACGTCGGTGGAGACGGTGGTGCGGCCGCAGGACATGGCTTCGATGATGCTGAAGGGGAAGCCCTCGCTGATGGAGGAGAGCATGACGACGCTGCCGGCCGCATAGGCCTTGGCCACCTGTTCGATGCGGCCCTCGTAGGTGATGCCGTCGGTCACGCCGAGTTCGGCGGCGAGTTTCTCCAGGCGGAGCTTGTAGTCCTCGCAGCCGGCCGGCACGGGGCCGAAGAGGCGCAGCCGCAGGGCGGGCAGTTCCTCGCGCATGAAGGCGTAGGCGCGGATCAGGGTTTCGAGGTCCTTGATCGGGTCGATGCGGCCGCACCAGCTGAGGGTGGGCACGTCCGGTTCGGCGCCCGCCTCCGGGAAGGCGTGCGGGTCGACGCCGTTGTAGACGGTGCGGATCCGGGTCGAGTCGGCGCCGCCGCGCTCCTCCCACCGGCGGTTGTACTGGTTGCAGGGGGTGATGAGGTCGGCCTGGCGGTAGCCCTCGGTGTTGAGCTCCCGGTAGAAGGCGAGCATGAGCGCCTTGACGGGCCAGCGCTGCTCGGCGGTGCGGTAGCCGAGGTAGCGCTCGCGCAGGTAGATGCCGTGCTCGGTGAGGAGGAAGGGCACGCCGTCGAGGTGTTTGGCGGCGAGGGCGGGAAGGGTGGCGAGGCCGCTGCTGACGGCGTGCGCGACGCTGTCGGGCGGGATGCGTACCGCGAGCGGGCGCAGTGCGTGTTCCAGCAGGTCGGTCGCGGTGAGCGCGTCGTGGATGGTGGGCGCCGCCTGGGCGGTGGAGAGTCCGGGCCGGGTCCAGACGTTCATCAGGAGGCGCAGGACCGATTCGGAGCGCAGGGCCGGGGCGAGTTTCCCGGCGCGGGCCAGGACGGCCAGTTCGCGCAGGGCCTCGGAGAAGGTGCGGTCGGCGGGGTCGGCCGACGGGTGCAGCAGGGAGAGCAGGAAGCTCTCGTAGACCTGGGTGAAGCGGCGGTGGGCCCGGCCGCGTAAGGCCGACCGGCGTCCTCGTCCCGGCGGCGGGCCCCAGAGCGGGACGGCCGTGTGCCGGTAGACGTTGCGGGGCAGGTCCCAGGTGACCGGCTCGCGTCCGGAGCCGGTCAGGGCTATGACGTTGAAGTCGACCTCCGGCATGCCGCGGACCAGTTGGTCGCACCAGGTGCTGACGCCCCCGTGGACGTGTGGATAGGTGCCTTCGGTGAGCATGGTGACGTGACGCCCATGACTCATGCGGTGTGTCCCCCCAGGACGGAAAAGGGGCCGGCGCCCGTGGTTCGCGGAGCGCCGGCGCTGGGTGCTACTCGGTGGTGTCGAGCTGGACGGTCAGCTGGGCAGCGTGAGCTTGACGGCGCTCTGCAGCAGCTCGGGGGCGGTCCAGGTGGAACGGCTGCCGGCGTAGGCGGTGCCGAAGTCCGCCGAGCCGAGCAGCATCTGCTTCCTGGTGCCGTTGGGGGCGGTGACCGGGGCGACGACCCCGGACGGCGCCTTGATCGTGACGTCCTTGCCGATGCGGTAGGCGGTGACCTTGCCGTCGGCGAGGGCCTTGTCCCAGGCCGCGCGGCGCTGGAGCTCCACGCCGGTGTCCTTCATGGACTGGTTGACGATCGGCGCGCTGGGAGCGTAGAGGGCGCGGTAGGTGTCGAGGACCTGGTTGAGGACGGGGTAGAGGGTGCGGTCCTCGGCGAGGTTGGCCTGGTGGACGTAGTGCGGGCGGGGGTCGTTGGCCAGGACGTGGCGCAGGGCGGTGCGGGCCTCGGCGGGGACGATGTAGTCGAGGTAGCCGGTGTTGACGTCCAGCGGGGCGGGCAGGCAGGTGGAGGTCGCCGGGTTGTCCTCGCAGGCGCCGCTTCCGCCGTGGGCGCGGCTGGTGTAGATCCAGTTGTACTCGTCGGCCATCTCGGCGTTGGTGCCCGTGTTGTAGTAAACGTTCATCGGGTGCCGGGGGACGGTGAGGGCCGAGCCGACCGGCCGCTGGGCGGGTTCGCGGGAGTTGTCGCTGCCGGCCCACCTGACCCCGTTGTCGGCGAGGGCGCCCGCCAGGTTGGGGTTGTCCACGGGCTGCTGCGGAGCGGTCTTGAGGCCGGAGTGCTCGCCGGTGACGAGCTCGCTCCTGTCGAGGGTGATGCCCTTGGACGCGGCCCAGTTGTTGTTGTCGCGGATCTGGGCGGAGATCTCGGCGCGGCTCATGTACTGGATCGCGCCCTGGGCGTTCTTCGTGCAGGTCCACGGGATGACGGCGGCGTTCTGGACGCAGCCGAGGAACGGGTGGGTGTAGGTGTGGTTCATCCAGCGGTACTTGGCGCGGTCGGCGACCAGCTGGGCGGTCAGGTCGTCGACGCCGCCGTTCTCGGCCTTCCACTCCTCGCCGGCGCCGCCGTTGAAGAGCATGTCGAGCTTGAAGTTCTTGGAGGTCTGCCACTGCGCCGCGTACACGGCGTCGGCGGCGGACATCCGGATGGTGCTCTCCTTGCCCTCGCCGCCCTCGCAGGCGTAGTCGCCGGGCGTGCAGTTGAGTTCCTTGTTCCAGCGGGCGTCGGGGGCGAAGACGTCGTCGACGTGGACCGCGAAGTAGTTGCGGCTCTGGCCGAGGTGGATGCCCTGGGTCAGCCAGTCGACGATGCCGCGGGCGAGCAGCCGGAACTGCTGCTGGTGCTGGTTGTAGCCGAAGGTGACGACCAGTTCGCTGCGCCCGTCGTGCGTGTACTCGCCGACGAGGGAGGCACGTCCGGAGCCGACGGGGGCGTCGACGTAGCTGGTGTATCCGGCGCGGGGCTTGCCCATGTACCCGTAGCTCTCGGGGACCAGGGCGGAGTTGTCCTCGAAGGTGACCTGGCCCCCGAGGTAGGCGAACGGGCCGGCCTTGCCGGCGGTGGTGACGGCGGCCTGGGTGCCGTCGAGCTGTCCGCTGTAGCCGCCGTTGTCGGTGTACTCCAGCCCGACGCCCGGGTGCGCCCAGGTGTAGGCGTCGACCTGGCGGATTCCGTACGTCGTCTCGTACGCGGCGAGCGCGGCCATCTCGGCGGAGCCCTCGCCGAAGGGGTTCTCGTTGGGCAGGACCACGCCCTGGTACTTGGCGCGCGGCCGCCCGTCGACGGTGTCGCTGAGGAACGCCGCGTTGATGACCGGGCGGCCCGCGCTGCCCAGCTGGACGCGGGTGAAGGGCACTCCGGTGTCCCGGAGCTCCGCGGTGATCGCCTCGACCGAACTGCCGCCGTCGTCGACGACGAGCACCTTGAGGTCGATCCTCGGTGTCGTCACGGCCGCCTGGGCGGACGCGACGGGTACTGCCACGGACACCAGGGCGGCGGCCGCCATGACGGCGGCCAGCCTGTTCATCCGGTTCTTGTTGACCATTTCGGCCTTTCCCCCCGCAGGCGTCCCTCGACACGGCCCTAGGCGGTCGGCCGGGCCGGGGAGGCTCTGTGGAAATCATGCAAAAGGACCCCGCGTCCCCTTGCGAGAGTGGACCGAGTCTTTCGGACATCGTCAGGTCTACGGGGCAAACCTGGAGCAGAGTCCACGGATGGGTGAACCCGACGGCTGCTTGATCGAACAACTTGCCAAACCTTCGATTGGCGTACGGGCGAGTGGGTGCGCGTAGGCTCCCTTCAGGCGGCCGTCGGGCCCCGAATACGATCGCTACGGACGGCCGTCCACCCACTCGGCCCACACACACAAACGGAAGCGAGACTTCACCACCGTGACTGCTCTTACTCTCAGCACTGCCGGCGCGGCGACGCTGCGCGCCGACGCCCTCGTCGTCGGTGTCGCCAAGGGCCCCAAGGGCGCGATCGTCGCCGCGGGCGCCGAGGCCGTGGACAAGGCGTTCGACGGCAAGCTCGCCGGCGTCCTCGACGCGCTCGGCGCCTCGGGTGCCGAAGGCGAGGTCACCAAGCTGCCGGCCCCGGCGGGCCTCAAGGTCCCGGTCGTGCTGGCGGTGGGGCTCGGCTCCGTCCCGGAGAAGGACGAGTCGTTCGACGAGGAGGTGCTGCGCCGCGCCGCCGGCGCCGCCGCCCGCGCGCTGCACGGCAGCAAGAAGGCCGGCTTCGCCCTCCCCCTGGAAGACGCCTCCGCCGTGACGGCCGTCGCCGAGGGCGCGCTGCTGGGGGCGTACTCCTTCACCGCGTACCAGGGCGGCGAGAAGAAGGCCGGCAACGGCAAGGACTCCGGTCCGAAGCAGCCGCTCGCCGAGGTGGCGCTGCTGGGTGCCAAGCCGCGCGACAAGGAGCACAAGGCCGCCGCCGAGCGCGCCGCCGTCGTCGCGGCCGAGGTCAACGTCGCCCGTGACCTGGTGAACACCCCGCCGAACGACCTGACCCCCGAGGCCTTCGCCGCGGTCGCCTCGGCGGCCGCGAAGGAGAACGGCGTCAAGGTCCAGGTCCTGGACGAGAAGGCTCTGGTCAAGGGCGCCTACGGCGGCATCATGGGCGTCGGCAAGGGCTCCGAGAACCCGCCGCGCCTGGTGAAGCTCACCTACACGCACCCCAAGGCGGAGAAGACCCTCGCCTTCGTCGGCAAGGGCATCACCTACGACTCGGGCGGCATCTCCCTGAAGCCGGCCGGCCACAACGAGACGATGAAGTGCGACATGGCCGGCGCCGCCGCCGTCTTCGCCTCCGTCGTCGCGGCCGCGAAGCTGGGTCTGCGCGTCAACGTCACCGGCTGGCTCGCGCTCGCCGAGAACATGCCGTCCGGTTCCGCCACCAAGCCCGGTGACGTCCTGCGCATGTACAGCGGCAAGACGGTGGAGGTCCTCAACACGGACGCCGAGGGCCGCCTGGTCCTGGGTGACGCGCTGACCAAGGCCTCCGAGGACAACCCGGACGCGATCGTCGACGTCGCCACCCTGACCGGCGCGATGGTGCTGGCCCTCGGTGACCGCACCTTCGGGATCATGTCGAACGACGACGCCTTCCGTACGTCGATCCACGAGATCGCCGAGGAGGTCGGCGAGTCCTCCTGGCCGATGCCGCTCCCGGCGGAGCTGCGCAAGACCATGGACTCCCCCACCGCCGACATCGCCAACATGGGCGTCCGCATGGGCGGCGGCCTGGTCGCCGGCCTCTTCCTCCAGGAGTTCGTCGGCGAGGGCATCACCTGGGCGCACCTCGACATCGCCGGCCCCGCCTTCCACGAGGGCGCGCCGCACGGCTACACCCCCAAGGGCGGCACCGGCTCGGCCGTGCGCACCCTGGTGCGGCTGGCGGAGCGGACCGCCACGGGCGACCTGGGCTGACGCCCGCGGTGTGACGCGTACCGCACCCCGTGGCCCGACCGGGTCCCGGGGTGCGTTCTGCCGACGACGAAATCCGTAGGTTTCTACGCAGCGGTAACCCTCGCTTCGGAGAGAACGCCCTCTCACAACGTGGGCCCGGCGTCCCGCGTTCCCCCGACAAATGCGAAGATGGGTTCTCGGCAGGACAGGGCCCCCACCACAGGGCCGAAGAAACAGCGGCCGAATACCAGCCGCCGCCCGGTCACAGAGGACCGGTGCCCGGCGCACATGCATGGAGGACGTGACGTGGCGAACGACGCCAGCACCGTTTTCGACCTAGTGATCCTCGGCGGTGGCAGTGGCGGTTACGCCGCGGCGCTGCGCGCATCCCAGCTGGGTCTGGACGTTGCCCTGATCGAGAAGAACAAGCTCGGCGGCACCTGCCTGCACAACGGCTGCATCCCCACGAAGGCTCTGCTGCACGCGGGTGAGATCGCGGACCAGGCGCGCGAGGCCGCCCAGTTCGGTGTGAAGGCCACCTTCGAGGGCATCGACATCGCGGGTGTGCAGAAGTACAAGGACGAGGTCATCTCGGGCCTGTACAAGGGCCTGCAGGGCCTGGTCGCCTCCCGCAAGGTGACGTACATCGAGGGTGAGGGCCGCCTCTCCTCGCCGACCTCCGTCGACGTGAACGGCCGCCGCATCCAGGGCCGCCACGTCCTGCTGGCGACGGGCTCCGTGCCGAAGTCGCTGCCGGGCCTGAACATCGACGGCAACCGCATCATCTCCTCGGACCACGCGCTGGTCCTGGACCGCGTGCCCGAGTCCGCGATCGTCCTGGGCGGCGGCGTCATCGGCGTCGAGTTCGCCTCGGCGTGGAAGTCCTTCGGCTCCGACATCACCGTCATCGAGGGCCTGAAGCACCTCGTTCCGGTCGAGGACGAGAACAGCTCCAAGCTGCTGGAGCGGGCCTTCCGCAAGCGCGGCATCAAGTTCAACCTCGGCACCTTCTTCGACAAGGCCGAGTACACGGAGAACGGCGTCCGCGTGACGCTGGCCGACGGCAAGACCTTCGAGGCCGAGGTGCTGCTGGTCGCCGTCGGCCGCGGCCCCGTCTCGCAGGGCCTGGGCTACGAGGAGCAGGGCGTCGCGATGGACCGCGGCTACGTCCTGGTCGACGAGTACATGCAGACCAACGTGCCGACGATCTCGGCCGTGGGCGACCTCGTCCCGACCCTCCAGCTCGCGCACGTCGGCTTCGCCGAGGGCATCCTGGTCGCGGAGCGTCTGGCCGGTCTCAAGACCGTCCCGATCGACTACGACGGTGTCCCGCGCGTCACCTACTGCCACCCCGAGGTCGCTTCCGTCGGCATCACCGAGGCCAAGGCCAAGGAGATCTACGGCGCGGACAAGGTCGTGGCCCTGAAGTACAACCTGGCGGGCAACGGCAAGAGCAAGATCCTGAAGACCGCGGGCGAGATCAAGCTCGTCCAGGTCAAGGACGGTGCCGTGGTCGGCGTCCACATGGTCGGTGACCGGATGGGCGAGCAGGTCGGCGAGGCCCAGCTGATCTACAACTGGGAGGCCCTGCCGGCCGAGGTCGCGCAGCTCATCCACGCGCACCCGACCCAGAACGAGGCGCTCGGCGAGGCCCACCTGGCCCTGGCCGGCAAGCCGCTTCACTCCCACGACTAGTTCGTCCCGGGCGCGACGACCACTTCCGCACTTTCGTAAGGAGCAACAGAAACCATGTCGGTTTCCGTAACCCTTCCGGCGCTCGGCGAGAGCGTCACCGAGGGCACTGTCACCCGCTGGCTGAAGGCCGAGGGCGAGCGCGTCGAGGCTGACGAGCCGCTGCTCGAAGTCTCGACCGACAAGGTCGACACCGAGATCCCGTCGCCCGTCGCCGGCATCCTGGCGTCCATCAAGGTCGCCGAGGACGAGACCGTCGAGGTCGGCGCCGAGCTGGCCGTCATCGACGACGGCTCCGGTGCCGCGGCTCCGGCCGCGGAGCCCGCCGCCGCGGCGGCTCCGGCCGCCGCCGAGGCCCCGGCCGCCGAGGCCCCGCAGGCCGCCCCGTCCACCGAGGTCCCGGCCGGCGCCGAGGCCCCGGCGCCGACCGCCGACGCCGCCGCCGGCGGCGGCTCGGCCGAGGGCACCGACGTCGTACTGCCCGCCCTGGGCGAGTCCGTCACCGAGGGCACCGTCACCCGCTGGCTGAAGGCCGTCGGCGAGTCGGTCGAGGCCGACGAGCCGCTGCTTGAGGTCTCCACGGACAAGGTCGACACCGAGATCCCCGCGCCGGTCTCCGGCACCCTGCTGGAGATCCTGGTCGGCGAGGACGAGACCGCCGAGGTCGGCGCGCGTCTGGCCGTCATCGGTGTCGCCGGTGCCGCCCCCGCCGCCGCTCCGGCCGCCGCCCCGGCTCCGGCCGAGGCCGCTCCGGCCCCGGCCGCCGCCCCGGCTCCCGCCGCGGCCCCGGCTCCGGCTCCGGTGCAGCCCGCTCCGGCCGCTGCCGCTCCGGCTCCGGTCCAGGCCGCCGCCCCGGTGGCCGCTCCGGCTCCGGTGACCCCGGCTCCGGCCGCTGCCCCGGCCGCTCCGGCCGCCGCCCCCGCGTCCGCCGGTGACGAGGCCGCGTACGTGACCCCGCTGGTGCGCAAGCTCGCCTCGGAGTCCGGCGTGGACCTGTCCGCGGTCTCGGGCACCGGCGTCGGTGGCCGTATCCGCAAGCAGGACGTCCTGGCCGCCGCCGAGGCCGCCAAGGCCGCCGCCGCCCCGGCTCCGGCCGCCGCCCCGGCCGCCGCGAAGGCTCCGGCCGCCGCGGTGTCCGAGCTGCGCGGTCAGACGGTCAAGATGACCCGCATGCGCAAGGTCATCGGCGACAACATGATGAAGGCCCTGCACTCGCAGGCGCAGCTCAGCTCCGTGGTCGAGGTGGACATCACCAAGATCATGAAGCTGCGCGAGAAGGCCAAGGCCGGCTTCCTCGCCCGCGAGGGCGTCAAGCTGTCCCCGATGCCGTTCTTCGTCAAGGCCGCTGCCCAGGCGCTGAAGGCCCACGCGGTCGTCAACGCCCGGATCAACGAGGACGAGGGCACCATCACCTACTTCGACTCGGAGAACATCGGCATCGCCGTGGACTCCGAGAAGGGCCTGATGACCCCGGTCATCAAGGGTGCGGGCGACCTCAACCTGGCGGGCATCTCCAAGGCGACCGCCGACCTGGCCGCCAAGGTCCGCGGCAACAAGATCACGCCGGACGAGCTGTCGGGCGCGACCTTCACCATCAGCAACACCGGTTCGCGCGGTGCGCTGTTCGACACGGTCATCGTGCCGCCGAACCAGGTCGCCATCCTGGGCATCGGTGCCACGGTGAAGCGCCCGGTGGTCATCGAGACCGCCGAGGGCACCAACATCGGCATCCGCGACATGACGTACCTGACCCTGTCCTACGACCACCGCCTGGTGGACGGTGCGGACGCGGCCCGGTACCTCACCGCGGTCAAGGCGATCCTCGAAGCCGGTGAGTTCGAGGTCGAGCTCGGCCTCTGAGCCGAACGGCTTGTAACCAGCCTCACTGTCGGCGCCCCCGTCCGGGATACTCCCGGGCGGGGGCGCCGCCGTATTGTCTACGCATCAGGCCCCGCCGTGTCCCTGCACATCCACCAGGAGATGAAGCCCCGATGATCACCCCACCCGTCGTGCACTCGCTGCGCGAGCAGATCCGCGAGCACATCGTGGAGGGGATCGTCAGCGGGCGCTGGAAGCCCGGTGAGCGCATCGTGGAGCGGCGCATCGCGGTGGAGCTGGAGGTCAGCCAGACCCCCGTACGGGAGGCGCTGCGCGAGCTGGAGACGCTGCGGCTGATCGAGTCGGCGCCGAACAAGGGCGTGCGCGTGCGGAACCTCTCGGCCGCCGACCTGGAGGAGATCTACCCGGTCCGGGCCGGTCTGGAGCAGATCGCCGCCGAGCTGGCGGCGCCGCGGCTGGCGGCGGACTGCTCGGCGCTGGAGCCGCACGTGGCGGCCCTGTGGGAAGCCGACCGCAGCTCGGACGGCACGGCGCAGGTGCGGCACACGGTGGGCTTCCACCGGGAGATGGTGCGGGCCGCCGGGAACAGCGTGCTGCTGCACACCTGGGAGAGCCTGGGCATCGAGGTGTTCACGGCGCTGTCGATCCGCTGGCTGGGGACCGTGCAGAAGTCCTACGCGGAGGAGCACGAGGCGCTCGTCCAGGCCTTCCGCAGCCGGGATCCGGACATCGGCGTACTGGTGAAGCGGCACGTCCTGGGGTGCGCGCCCCGCGCCTGAGACCGCAGCTGAGTGACCGTTTCACCCCTATTTGACCGGCACCGCGTGCCCGTTTTACTGGCACGCGGTGCCGACTTTTGTCGGATCGACGTTTCTTCGTCACTTTTATTTGATCGATCATCGATCAGGGTTTTACAGTCGTCGCGGACCCAACCAGGTCCTTCGACCCTGTCCTGCCCGTCAGGGATCTTCTTCACCACCTCTCCTTTGTCCGGAAGGCGGCGCACAGCGATGTCCGACCCCGTAGGAAAGCTTCCGAGCGAGCTCGACCAGCTCCCGGACCGCGACACCGAGGAGACCGCCGAATGGGCGGCCTCCCTCGACGCCGTCGCACAGGCCGCCGGTACGCGCCGCGCCGAATACCTGCTCCGCCGCACGCTCCAGCACGCCGAGGCCGCCGGCCTCGCCCTGCCGAAGCTGCTGGAGACGGACTACGTCAACACCATCCCCACCGCCGCGGAGCCCGAGTACCCGGGTGACGAGGCGATGGAAGCCAGGATCACCGCCTGGAACCGCTGGAACGCGGCCGCCATGGTGACCCGCGGCTCCAAGTACGGCGTCGGCGGCCACATCGCCACCTTCGCCTCCGCCGCGTGGCTGTACGAGACCGGCTTCCAGCACTTCTTCCGCGGGAAGGAGGCCGACGGATCGGGCGACCAGCTCTACATCCAGGGCCACGCCTCCCCCGGCATCTACGCCCGCGCCTTCCTCGACGGGCGTGTCTCCGAGCAGCAGCTCGACAACTTCCGCCAGGAGTCCGGCGGCAACGGCCTGCCGTCCTACCCGCACCCGCGGCGCCTGCCGTGGCTGTGGGAGTTCCCCACGGTCTCCATGGGCCTCGGCCCGCTCTCCGCGATCTACCAGGCGCGCTTCAACCGCTACCTGCAGAACCGGAACATCAAGGACACGGCCAACTCGCACGTCTGGGCCTTCCTCGGCGACGGCGAGATGGACGAGCCCGAATCGACCGCCGCCCTGGCCCTGGCCTCGCGCGAGCAGCTCGACAACCTGACCTTCGTCATCAACTGCAACCTGCAGCGCCTCGACGGTCCGGTCCGCGCCAACTTCCGCGTGGTCCAGGAGCTGGAGGCCCAGTTCCGCGGCGCCGGCTGGAACGTCGTCAAGACCCTGTGGGGCTCCGCCTGGGACGAGCTGTTCCAGCTCGACACCTCCGGCGCGCTGGTACGCCGCCTGCGCGAGGTACCCGACGCGCAGTTCCAGACGTACGCGACCCGCGACGTGGCCTACATCCGCGAGCACTTCTTCGGCGTCAACGCCGAGCTCGTGCAGCTGGCCGGCGTGCTCTCCGACGCGAAGATCGCCGAGTGCTTCCACACCTCGCGCGGCGGCCACGAGCCCCGCAAGGTCTACGCCGCGTACAAGGCCGCCCTGGAGCACAAGGGCGCGCCGACGGTCATCCTCGCGCAGACCGTCAAGGGCTACACGCTGGGTGCCGGGTTCGAGTCGAAGAACGCGAACCACCAGATGAAGAAGCTGACGATCGACGAGTTCAAGAGCATGCGCGACAAGCTCGGACTCCCGATCCCGGACAGCGCCTTCGAGGGCGGCCAGGTCCCGTACGGCCACCCCGGCGCCGACAGCCCCGAGGTGCGGTACCTGAACGAGCGCCGCGCGGCCCTCGGCGGCCCCGCCCCGGCGCGCAAGGTCCACCACGTGGCCCTGCCCGCCCCGGCCGACCGCTCCTTCGCCCCGCTCATCAAGGGCTCCGGCAAGCAGGAGATGGCCACCACCATGGCCTTCGTCCGCCTGGTCAAGGACCTGATGCGGGACAAGGAGACCGGCAAGCGCTGGGTGCCGATCGTCCCCGACGAGGCCCGCACCTTCGGCATGGAGTCCCTCTTCCCGTCGGCCGGCATCTACTCGCCGCTGGGCCAGACGTACGAGCCGGTCGACCGCGACCAGCTGATGTACTACAAGGAGGCCAAGGACGGCCAGATCCTCAACGAGGGGATCACCGAGGCCGGCGCCATGGCCGACTTCATCGCCGCCTGCACGTCGTACGCGACGCACGGCGAGCCGATGATCCCCTTCTACATCTTCTACTCGATGTTCGGCTGGCAGCGCACCGCCGACCAGATGTGGCAGCTCGCCGACCAGCTCGGCAAGGGCTTCATCGTCGGCGCCACCGCCGGCCGCACCACGCTGACCGGTGAGGGCCTGCAGCACGCGGACGGCCACTCGCACCTGATCGCGTCCACGAACCCGGCGTCGCTCAACTACGACCCGGCCTTCGCGTACGAGATCGCGGTGATCGTCAAGGACGGCCTGCGCCGCATGTACGGCGAGACGCCCGAGGACGTCTTCTACTACCTCACGGTCTACAACGAGCCGAAGGTGCAGCCCGCGATGCCGGAGGGCGTCGAGGAGGGCATCCTCAAGGGCCTCTACCGCTTCAACACTGCGGCGGACCTGGCGGAGGCGGCCCCCGCCGCGGACGCCCCGAAGATCCAGCTGATGGCCTCCGGTACGGCGATCCACTGGATCCTGGAGGCGCAGAAGCTGCTCGCCGCCGACTGGAACGTGGCAGCCGACGTCTGGTCCGCCACCTCCTGGGGCGAGCTGCGCCGCGACGCGCTGGAGTGCGACGAGGCGCTGCTGCGCGGCGAGGTCCGCACCCCGTACGTCACCCGCGCGCTGGAAGGCGCGGCCGGCCCGGTGCTCGCCGTGTCCGACTGGATGCGCCAGGTCCCGGACCAGATCAGCCAGTGGGTGGAGCAGGACTACACCTCGCTGGGCACGGACGGCTTCGGCCTGTCCGACACCCGCGAGGGTGCCCGCCGCCACTTCGGCGTCGACGCCCAGTCGATCGTGGTGGCCGCGCTGGCCCAGCTCGCCCGCCGCGGCGAGGTCCCGGCCTCCGCGGTGAAGGAGGCCCGGGAGCGCTACGGGCTGTAGGCCCCGGAGCGCTACGGGCTGTAGGCCCGGCAGACCGCCGAAACCGCCCGTGGGGCGGCCCGCCCAGGAGGGGACGGGCCGCCCCACGGCGTTTGCGGCCGCGGATGTGCGGCCGGGTGGGGGCGATCAGCGGCCTTTGGCCGTATGAGCGGTGGCGGTGCGGGGGTGCAACCGTGATGCTTGATCCCGTGATGGACGAGACGGAGTTCTGGGAGATCGTCGACCGTACGCGCGAGGCCGCCGACGGCGACGCCGAGGAGCATGCCGAGCTGCTCGTGGAGCGGCTGGTACAGCTCGATCCGGACTCCGTCCTGGACTTCGCCCGGCACTTCGAGTCCCGGTACAACCGGGCGTACACCTGGGACCTGTGGGGCGCGGCGTGGGTGCTGCTCGACGGGGCGAGCGACGACGCCTTCGACTACTTCCGCTGCTGGCTGATCGGGCAGGGGCGGGAGGTCTTCGAGGGGGCGGTGCACGACCCGGACCATCTCGCCGAGCTGCTGGGCGACTTCGACGAGGAGATCGACGGGGACGGCGAGGAGCTCGGGTACGCGGCGGACGAGGCGTACGAGCAGCTGACCGGGGCGGTGGCTCCGGATCTGGGCATTCCGCTGCAGGCGGCGGAGCCGGAGGGCGCTCCGCTGGACTTCGAGAACGAAGCCGTGCTGGCGGAGCGCTTCCCCCGGCTGTGGGAACGGTTCCGCGCCTGAGCGGCGCGGCTGTTCAGTGGTGCGTGCCGCCGTCGATGCGGATCTCGGTGCCGGTGATGAAGGCGCCGTCCTCGGAGCCGAGCATGGCGACGACGCCGGCGACGGCCTCCGGAGGGGCGAAGCCCTGACCGATGGCCGGGGCGAGCTTGGCGAAGAGGGACCAGTCGGTGTCCTCGGGCAGCCCGGGCCCGTCGCCGGTGGTCATGCCGCTCTCGATGGAGCCGGGGGCGACGCTGACGAAGCGCAGGCCCTGCTTGCTGTACTCGGCGGCCAGGGCGTGGGTCATGGACTGGATGCCGCCCTTGCTGGCCGCGTAGGCGGACATGTAGGGGTGGGCGAAGGACGCCGAGGTGGAGCTGAAGTTCACGACGACCGGCTTCTCGCCCGCGAGGAGCGCCGGAAGGGACTCGCGGATCATCAGGAAGGTGCCGGTCAGGTTGACCGCGATGACCTGGTTCCACAGGTCGAGCGTGGTCTGGTGGGTGTGCGCGGAGCGCAGGATGCCCGCCGCGTTGACGAGTACGTCGATCCCGCCGAGGGCCCGGGCCGCGGCGCCGACGCCCTCCCTGACGGCGTTCTCGTCGGATATGTCGAGGAGCGCGGTGGTGAGCCGGTCCCCGTGGCCCGCCGCGGCGGCGTGTTCGGCGGTGGCCTTGAGGCCGGCCTCGCTCACGTCGACCGCGTGGACCCGGCCGCCCTCGGCGAGAAGGCGCTGGACGGTGGCGCGGCCGATGCCGGACCCGCCGCCGGTGATGAGTACGCGTCGTCCTTCGTATCGGTTCATGGCGTGAGCGTACCGAAAGGGTGGCACGTTTTGTCAGACTGGCAGAGATTGCCTGCTGCGGGGCGGGTGAACGGTAGGCTCGGCCCGTGAACTCCCCTCGCCCGTACGCCCCCCAGGCCGGCCCCGGAGCCCCGTCGCTGACCGAACGCCGCAAGGCGGCGACCCAGCTCGACATCGCCCGCGCCGCCTGTGAGCTGTTCGCCGAGCACGGCCCCGACGCCACCACCGCCGAGGACATCGCCCACCGTGCGGGCGTGGCGCTGCGCACCTTCTACCGCTACTTCCGCAACAAGCAGGAGGCAGTGGCCCCGCTGCTGGCGGGCGGCGGCGACGCCTGGCGCGCGCTGCTCGCGGAGGAGGAGCCGGGAGCGCCCCTCGCCCCAGCACTGGAACGCGCCGTCACCCGGTCGCTGAGCGCCCCCCAGGCCGTCGAGGAGGGCCTGGAGGTGACCCGCGGCCTGCTGCGCGCGGCGGCGGACGACCAGGCGTTGCGCGCGGTCTGGTACCGCGTGAACCAGGAGTCCGAGGAGGGCCTGGTGCCGGTGATCGGCAGGCTGGCGGGGCCGGGCGCGGACCCGCGGCAGGTACGGCTGCTGGCCGCCGCGGCCACGGACGCGATCCGGGTGGCGCTGGAGCTGTGGGCATCGACGGACGCCCCGGTCTCGGGACCCGGCTCCCCCGCCGAGCTGGCGGTCCTGTGCCTGCGCGACCTCACAGCGGCGATGCCCCTGCTGCGCTGAAGCGGCGCAGCAGGGGCATCGGCCCGGATCCACGGTCCTGCGTGGTCAGACGGGTGTCGGGGATATCAGGGGTGTCGGGGGTGTCGGGGTCTCAGCGGCCGCCACCCCAGCCTCCGCCGCCGTTGCCGCCACCGCCGTTGCCACCGCCCCAGTCGCCGCCGTTGCCGCCGCCACCACCGCCGCGGCCGCCCCAGTCGCCGTTGCCGCCGCCACCGTTGCCACCGCCCCAGTCGCCGTTGCCGTTGCCGCCCCGGCCGTTGCCCCAGTCACCCCAGTCGCCGTTGCCGCCCCGGCCGTTGCCCCAGTCGCCGTTGCCGCCGTGACCGTTGCCCCAGTCGTTCCAGTTGCCGTTGCCGCCGCGCCCGGAGTCGTTCCAGTTCGCGTCGTAGCGGTGGTTGTGGCGCCAGTCGGAGTCGTTCCGGTTGCCGTCGCGCCAGTAGCCGCGGTCGCCGCCGACGCCGGCGTTGTCCCAGCACCAGCTGGGCCGGTCGCGCCAGTCGCGGTTGCAGCAGTAGTCCCAGCGGGCGTCGGAGCGGTTCGAGGGGTACCGGTAGCAGTCGTAGCCGCCGTTCCCGCCGCCACTGCCGGTGACGGTCGCGGCCGAGGCGGCGACGGGCAGCAGACCGATGGCTATGCCTGCGGCTCCGGTCATGGCTGCCGCGAGGATCTTACGGCGCATTCTCATGCACCTCCGAACATGTGTCGCTTATGAGGCCTTTAGGTCATTTCCACCCTCACTCCGCCCGAGCGGCCTGTCAAAGCGGAAAGGCCCCCCGCCTCGCTCCGTGGAGCGTGGCGGGGGGCCTCCCATCAGGCATTTCTAGAGGTCGAAGTACAGCTCGAACTCGTGCGGGTGCGGGCGCTGCGCGATCGGGGCGATCTCGTGCGTGCGCTTGTAGTCGATCCAGGTCTCGATCAGGTCGGGGGTGAAGACACCGCCGGCCAGGAGGTACTCGTGGTCCTCCTCCAGGGCCTTGAGGACGTCCTCCAGGCTGGTCGGGACCTGCGGGACGTTCGCGTGCTCGTCCGGGGAGAGCTCGTAGAGGTCCTTGTCGATCGGCTCCATCGGCTCGATCTTGTTCTTGATGCCGTCGAGGCCCGCGAGGAGCAGGGCCGAGAAGGCCAGGTACGGGTTCGAGGACGGGTCCGGCGCACGGAACTCGACGCGCTTGGCCTTCGGGTTCGAGCCCGTGATCGGGATGCGCATGGCGGCGGAGCGGTTGCGCTGCGAGTACACCATGTTGACCGGCGCCTCGAAGCCCGGCACCAGGCGGTGGTACGAGTTCACCGTCGGGTTGGTGAAGGCGAGCAGCGACGGGGCGTGCTTGAGGATGCCACCGATGTAGTAGCGGGCGGTGTCCGACAGGCCCGCGTAGCCGGCCTCGTCGTAGAAGAGGGGCTCGCCGCCGGCCCACAGCGACTGGTGGACGTGCATGCCCGAGCCGTTGTCGCCGAAGATCGGCTTCGGCATGAAGGTCGCGGTCTTGCCGTTCTTCCAGGCGACGTTCTTCACGATGTACTTGAAGAGCATCAGGTCGTCGGCCGCGGCCAGCAGCGTGTTGAACTTGTAGTTGATCTCGGCCTGGCCGCCGGTGCCGACCTCGTGGTGCTGGCGCTCGACCTGGAGGCCCTGGGCGTCGAGCTCCAGGGAGATCTCGGCGCGCAGGTCCGCGAAGTGGTCGACCGGGGCGACCGGGAAGTAGCCGCCCTTGTAGCGGACCTTGTAGCCGCGGTTGTTCTCCTCGGAACCGGTGTTCCAGGCGCCGGCCTCGGAGTCGATGTGGTAGAAGCCCTCGTTCGCGGTGGTCGCGAAGCGCACGCTGTCGAAGATGTAGAACTCGGCCTCGGGACCGAAGAACGCGGTGTCGGCGATGCCGGTGGAGGCGAGGTACGCCTCGGCCTTCTTCGCGATGTTGCGCGGGTCGCGGCTGTAGGCCTCACCCGTGATCGGGTCGTGGATGAAGAAGTTGATGTTCAGCGTCTTGTCGCGGCGGAAGGGGTCCAGGCGCGCGGTGGTGATGTCGGCGCGCAGCGCCATGTCGGACTCGTGGATCGCCTGGAAGCCGCGGATCGAGGATCCGTCGAAGGCGAGCTCCTCCGCCGGGTCGAATGCCCGCGCCGGGATCGTGAAGTGCTGCATCACACCAGGCAGGTCGCAGAAGCGGACGTCGACGAACTTGACGTCGTTCTCCTCGATGTACTGCTTGACTTCGTCGGCGTTCTGGAACATCCAACTCCTCCTACTCCCGGCCCCGGGGGAGGGACGGGCTTTATAGCTCGTGGTGCGTCAGTGCGGTGCCGCACGCTGACCCGACCATAAGCAGACGGGATTTCCCAAGCATGACCCATTTGTTTCGCACAAGTTAACCAGGGTCCGGCCGGAGGGCCGTGAGGCGCCACCGGTACCGTGGTCGGGTGGACAACAGACAGGCAATCGGATCCTGGCTCTCCGGCCCCAAGGCGGCCGCCGAGGAGATGGGGGTCGAGTTCGGCTATCCGGGCCAGCGGCTCGGCCTGCCGCAGGAGGGGCCCGGCTCGGTGGCGCGCTTCGGGCGCCGGATCGCAGCCGTGGCCCTCGACTGGATCGGCTGCCAGCTCATCGCGTACGGGCTGATCACCGGCGGGAACCTGGGCGCGGCGGGCAACTGGACCCTCGGGCTCTTCCTGGCCCTGACGATCCTCACGGTCGGCACCGTGGGCTTCACCCCCGGAAAGCGGGCCCTGGGCCTGCGGGTGGTCGCGGAGGACGGCGGCCGGCTCGGCATCGTCCGGGTGGTCGTGCGCACGCTGCTGCTGGCCCTGTTCATCCCGGCGCTGATCTGGGACCGCGACGGCCGCGGCCTGCACGACCGCCTCGCGCGCGCCGTCCAGGTCCGTATCTGACCCGTTTACGAGCAGACACAGGGGTGCCCCCGAGCCGGCCGGCTCGGGGGCACCCCTGTGTCGTATACGGAAATCAGCTGAGCGCGTCGCCGCCGTCAGCGCATCTTTCCGCCGCGCGGCATCCTCATGCCCTTCGGCATGGGGCCCTTCGGCAGCGGCATGTTGCTCATGAGGTCGCCCATGGCCCGCAGCTTGTCGTTGACCTGGGTGATCTGGGGGCCCGACAGGACGCGCGGCAGCTTGAGCAGGGTGGTGCGCACCTTCTTGAGCGGCACCTCGCCCTCGCCCGTGCCCACGATGAAGTCGTGGACCGGCACGTCCGGCATGATCCGGGCCATCTTCTTCTTCTCGTTCGCGAGCAGCGGCTTCACGCGGTTCGGGTTGCCCTCGGCGATCAGCACGACACCGGCCTTGCCCACGGCGCGGTGGACGATGTCCTGCTGCCGGGTCATCGCGATCGCCGGGGTGGTGGTCCAGCCACGTCCCACGTTGTCCAGTACGGCCGCGGCCGCTCCCGGCTGTCCCTCCATCTGCCCGAAGGCAGCCCGCTCGGCCCGTCGCCCGAAGACGATCGCCATCGCGAGGAACGCCACCAGGAAGCCCAGGATGCCCAGGTAGACCGGGTGGTCGATCAGGAAGCCGATCGCAAGGAAGACACCGAAGGTGACGATTCCCACGCCCGCGACGATCAGACCGACCTTCGGGTCGGCCTTGCGCGTCATCTTGTACGTCAGGGCGATCTGCTTCAGTCGCCCGGGGTTCGCAGCAGTCTCTGCGTTTGACTTCCTCGCCATAAAGCGAAGTTTACGTGGCCTGCGGGGTCCGGGTAGCCGCGGCCTCAAGTACGTGTTCGGTTTCGACCCGGTCCCTGGCCCTCTTGCGGTCCTCCAGGACGGCCGTCCAGGCGTTGCGGCGGGCCCCGCTCATGAGGAGGGACTCGATGCCGCGGAAGGCGTCGGAGAGCGTCGGGATGGCGATTGCGCGTACTGGCGCGGCCTGCATGATGTCGATCCCTTTCGCGATGCCCACGTCTGGGGGAGGTGGGCGGTGTGTACGGTGCGTGGACCAAGCGTCACTGACTGGTGTTACCAGCGCATGACCGGGCGGTCAAATGTGATGGACACGTTGCATATGCCGACGCGGCCCACCGGGTTCCTTCCCTCGGGAAAGAGCCTAGGGGCCGCGTCGATGCGGAATTACCCGTTGGTAGCAGTTTGTGCGCGACTTCACACGCACGGTGGCACCCCGCGCTTCACGCGGTTGCGCCGGTGGCTGTGCCCTACGCTACGGCTCCGCTGCGCTTCCACGGACTTCGGTCGAGCTACGCCTCGCCACCGCTCCGGCCGCGTGCCCGCCCTCGTACCTCGGACGGATCCGCAACCTACGCTACGGCTCCGCTGCGCTTCTCCATCGCCTGCTGGTACAGGCGGCCCGCCCGGTAGGACGAGCGGACGAGCGGACCGGACATCACACCCGAGTAGCCGATCTCCTCGGCCTCCTTCGCCAGCTCGACGAACTCGGCGGGCTTCACCCAGCGCTCGACGGGGTGGTGCCGCGGCGAGGGCCGGAGGTACTGCGTGATGGTGATGAGCTCGCAGCCGGCCTCGTGCAGGTCCTTGAGGGCCTGCGAGACCTCCTCGCGCTCCTCGCCCATGCCGAGGATCAGGTTCGACTTGGTGACCAGGCCGTAGGCGCGGGCCTTGGTGATCACTTCGAGCGAGCGCTCGTAACGGAAGCCGGGGCGGATCCGCTTGAAGATCCGCGGCACCGTCTCGACGTTGTGCGCGAAGACCTCGGGGCGGGAGGCGAAGACCTCCTCCAGCAGCTCCGGGACCGCGTTGAAGTCGGGGGCCAGCAGCTCGACCTTGGTGTGGCCGGCCTCGCGGCCCGCCGTCTGCTGGTGGATCTGGCGCACGGTCTCCGCGTACAGCCAGGCACCGCCGTCGGCGAGGTCGTCGCGGGCGACACCGGTGATGGTGGCGTAGTTCAGGTCCATCGTGACGACGGACTCGCCGACGCGGCGCGGTTCGTCGCGGTCCAGCGCCTCGGGCTTGCCCGTGTCGATCTGGCAGAAGTCACAACGCCGGGTGCACTGGTCACCGCCGATGAGGAAGGTGGCCTCGCGGTCCTCCCAGCACTCGTAGATGTTGGGACAACCGGCCTCCTGGCACACCGTGTGCAGTCCTTCGCCCTTCACCAGGGCCTGCATCTTGGTGTACTCGGGACCCATCTTCGCCCGCGTCTTGATCCACTCGGGCTTGCGCTCGATGGGGGTCTGGGCATTCCGGACCTCCAGGCGCAGCATCTTGCGTCCGTCGGGTGCGACTGCGGACACGACCGGCTCCCTGTGACTTCGATTGTTCGGGCGCCCACCAGGGTACGCCCGTAATTTCGTACGCTCTTACGTCGCCCAACCTGCGAGCGGCCGGACTCATTCCCGTCGCCGGGAGGTCTCTATGCGGTCTCGATCTCGCGGGGCCGCAGCTCGGCGTGCTCCAGTACGTCCTTCAGGTGGCGTTCGGCGACCGGAAGCACTTCGGCGATGGTGATCTCGCGGCCCAGTTCGTACGAGAGCGAGGTCACACCGGCGTCCCGGATCCCGCAGGGGATGATCCGGTCGAACCAGGTGCTGTCCGGGTTCACGTTGATCGCGAAGCCGTGCATCGTGACGCCCTTGGCGACCCGGATCCCGATGGCGGCGAGCTTGCGGTCCTCGCGGCGCTGGCCGGCGTTGGAGGGTGCGTACTCGGGGCCGTTCAGCCGCGCGTCGAACTCCTCGTCGTGCAGCCGGGGGTCGAACTCCAGCGACAGGCCGCCGATCTTCGGACGCTCCTCGACCGGGTCGCCCAGGACCCAGACGCCGGAGCGGCCCTCGACCCGGGTGGTCTCCAGGCCGAACTCGGCGGCGGTGCGGATCAGCGCCTCCTCCAGGCGGCGGACGTGCGCCACGACGTCCACCGGGCGGGGCAGCTTCATGATCGGGTAGCCGACCAGCTGGCCGGGTCCGTGCCAGGTGATCTTGCCGCCGCGGTCGACGTCCACGACGGGGGTGCCGTCGAGCGGGCGCTCGCTGGGGTCGGTGCGCCGGCCGGCCGTGTAGACGGGCGGGTGCTCCAGCAGCAGGCAGGTGTCCCCGATCTCGTCCGCGAAGCGGGCCGCGTGCACCCTGCGCTGCTCTTCCCAGGCCTGGGTGTACTCGACGGCTTCCGCGCCGAAGCCCAGACGGACAAACCCAAGCTCAGCCACCGCAGCGCCTCCTCATTGAACCTGCTGTGTGCACGTACTTCCCCGAGCAAGGGTACGACTGCCCCCGCGGGTCCCCTCAGGGCCCCGCGTCCCGCCCGCCGCGCGGCCCCTCCCGGGGCTCCGGCTCCGGCTCCGGCATGCGCCACGGCAGCTGCTTCGGCCGCCGGCGCCCCTCGGGCGGGCGGTCCGGGTCCTCGTCCGCGCGCGGCAGCCGCCGGTGTCCCTCCGAGTGGTCGTTGACCCAGCCGCACACGCCGCACGCGTAGCGCCCGTCGAGCCCCGCGATGTAGGTGCCGCAGCGCCGGCACTCGGCCTCGGTGAGCTCGGGCGGAGGCAACGGAGCTGTGGAGTCGGGCCGCTCCTGAGGCAGGTGCGGCCGGTGGGGCCGGCGGGTCATGGCCCGCAGCGTACGCGGGCGGAAGGCGCGAGTCCGTAAAGAGCCCTACCGATTCTGCACACGATCGGATGAATGTGGGGCAGAGAGGGCGGCGCGGGCGAAGTTCGCCGCTACATTCACGCCGTTCAAGGGCCGGGACTCCGGTCCGTCACGTCAGGAAACCGTGGAGCCGATGACGGAACGACCTGCCCAGCGTGTCCCCAACCGGCAGCTCGCGGCGCTGATCGCCGAAGCCGGGTTCTCCAACGCCGGGCTCGCCCGCCGCGTCGACCAGCTCGGTCTGGAACACGGTCTCGACCTGCGGTACGACAAAACGTCCGTGACCCGCTGGCTGCGCGGCCAGCAGCCGCGCGGGACCACCCCGGCGCTGATCGCCGAGGTCTTCACCCGGCGCCTGGGCCGCCGGCTCTCCGCGCAGGACCTGGGCCTCGACGCCTGCGCCCCGGTCTACGCCGGCCTGGAGTTCGCGGCCACCCCCGAGGAGGCGGTGGACATCGCGAGCGGCCTGTGGCGCAAGGACTCCGGCTCCCACGCGGAACTGCGGAAGATCGCCTTCACCCCGGCCGGCCTGGTCGTGCCCAGCCGGGACTGGCTGATCGGCCGGCCCGACGAGCGCGTCGCCCGGGGCGCGGAACCCGCGGCCGCCCGCGTCCCGCTCCAGGGCCGCGCCACGGTGCCGCGGCAGCGGCAGATCGACCGGTCCCCCGGGCAGCGCGTGACGGCCGGCGACATCGGCGCGCTGAGGTCGGTGGGCGAGCTCTTCCGGACCCTCGACCACGCATACGGCGGCGGGCACGCCCGCCAGGCACTGGTGCGGTACCTGGAGCACGAGGCCGAGCCCATGCTCCGGGGCACCTACGGCGAGACGACGGGGCGGAGGCTGTTCGCGGCGGCCGCGGACCTGACCCGGCTCGCGGGCTGGACCTCCTACGACATCGCCGCGCACGGCCTCGCACAGCGGTACTTCGTCCAGGCGCTGCGGCTGGCCCAGGCGGCCGGGGACCGGCCCTACGGCTCGTACGTGCTGGTCACCATGAGCCGGCAGGCGGTCTACCTCGGGCACGGCCGCGAGGCGGTGCAGCTGGCCCGGGTGGCCCAGCAGGGCGTCGGGTCCGGCCCGCCGCCGGTGGTGCAGGCGATGCTGCACTCGGCGGAGGCACGGGGGCACGCGGTCCTCGGCGAGGTCCGGGCGGCGACGGCCTGCCTGGTGCGGGCCGAACGCGCGCTGGGCGCCGCCCGGCCCGGGGACGACGTACCGCACTGGGCGCGTCTGTTCGACGAGGCGCAGCTGGCGGACGAGTTCGGGCACTGCCACCGGGACCTCCAGCAGTACCGGGCCTCGGCGCAGCACGCGGAGCGGTCGTTGCAGCTGAGGGCGCCGGGGTTCGCGCGGTCTCGGCTGTTCTGCCGGGTGGTGCTGGCCACGGCCCGGCTGGGTCTGGGCGAGCTGGACCAGGCGTGCGCGCTGGGCGCGGAGGCGGCGCAGCAGGCGATGGAGATGCGGTCGGTGAGGGCGGTGGAGTACGTACGGGACTTCGAGCGGCGGCTGGAGCCGTACCGGGACGCGGCGGCCGTGCGGACGTACCGGGACCGGGTGGCCGCGCTGTCCTGAGGCCGTCCCGTGGGCCGGGGTTGGGCGTGGCAGGGGCCCGGTCCCGAGGCGGTGGACCGGGCCCCTGTGGCTTCTGTGGTTCTCAGGCCGCCACCGGGAGTGCGGGCTCCGGAGCCACCGGGAGCGGGATGCCGAAGTCGCGCAGGATCGCGCCGGCGGCGCGGCGGGCCGAGTGCAGGGCGCCCTCGGCGGTGTTGGTGTCGCGGTGGTCGCCGCACACGTAGAGCCCGGCCAGGACCCGGACCGGGCGGCGCCGGTCGTGCGGCGGAGGCATGGCGGGGACGGCCTCCGGGGTGTGGTGGACGGCCAGCAGCTCCCATTCACGGGTGGGGGTGTCGTAGAGGCGGGCGAGGCGCGAGGCGACGGTGCGCACGGGCGGCGGCGGGCCGAGCACGGTCGTGGTGACCAGGCTGCGGCCGGCCGGGGCCCGCGTCGGGTCGACCGCGCTCATGACGGCGGTGTGGGAGACGGGCCAGTTCGGGTCCCCGTCCAGGATCAGCGAGCCGTCCCGGGGCAGGGTCCCGGCGGTGGCGTGGTGCAGGACGGTGACCTCGTGGAACGCGGGCACGCGCAGGCCGGGCAGGAGCTCGGCGGCGGCGCGGGCGCCGGTGGCGAGCAGGACGGAGCGGCAGCGGAAGTCCCCGTGCTCCTCGGTGGTGACCAGGTTGGTGGCCACCGACCGGACCCTGATGCCGGTCCGTACGGTGCCGGGGGGCAGCCCGGAGGCGAGCAGGTCGGGCAGGGCCCCGGCGCCGCCCTCGGGCACGGCGAGGCGGCCGCGGGCGAAGGTGCGCAGGGCGAGGTCGGCGACCCGGCTCGACGTGGTGAGGTCCGGGTCCCGGAGCAGGGCGGCGAGCAGGGGCCGCAGCACGCCGCCCAGGGTGCGCTGCGGCAGGCCGCGGGTGCGCAGGGCGGCGGAGGCGGTGCGTTCGGGCCGGGCGAGCAGCTTGTCCTCGGGCAGTGCGGCGAGCCTGCCGAGGGCGGCGCTGAGCCGGGCCTGGTCGAGGGATCCGCTGGCCAGGGCGCGGGCGGGGGTGAGGGACCCGGCCCGCAGCTGCCTGCCGTCGGTGTGGACGAGGACCCCCGGTGTGAAGGGGCGCAGGACCAGGGCGCGCAGTGCGTGGGTGCGTTCGAGTTCGCTGTACGCGGTGTTGAGCAACGGCGCGGTCCGGTCGAGCCGGAACCCGTCGGCCGTTTCGGTGGCCATCCGCCCGCCGGGGCCGTCCGCGGCCTCCAGGACGGTGACCGTGACCCCCGCTGCGATCAGGTGGTGCGCGGCCGCGAGTCCTGAGACTCCGGCTCCTACGATGACGACGTCCGCATGGTGTGCGGCATTGGGTGCGCTGCTGAGCACGTGCCCCTCCCCGAGGTCGGCGCGGCTGTGTGGGGATCCTCCTTCCCTCAACCGGCTGTGGGGGAACCCGAGTTCGGCCGGGTATTACGGACAACTCCGGTCGCACAGTGGTCGCATCCGGGTCACGAACGGTCGCACACGGTCGCACGCGGGCTGTCACAGTGCGGCGCGGATGGCCTGCTCGATGCCGGGGTCGCGGAAGACGAAGCCGGACTCCAGCAGGCGGGCGGGGCGGGCCCGCTGACCGGCCAGCACGTCCTCGGAGAGCTCCCCGAGCACGACGCGCAGTGCCACGGCCGGTACGGGGAGCACCGCCGGCCGGCGCAGCACCCGGGCCATGGCGGCGGTGACCTGGCGGTTGGTCAGCGGTTCGGGGGCGGTGAGGTTGACGGGACCGTGGAGGTCCGGGGTGTCGATGATGTGGCGCAGGGCCGCGACCTGATCGTGGAGGGAGATGAACGGCCAGTACTGGCGGCCGTCGCCGAGCCGGCCGCCGACGCCGGCCCGGAAGAGGGGGAACATCCGCCCCCATGCCCCGCCCTCCTTGGCGACGACCAGTCCGGTACGGGCGTACGCGGTGCGGATCCCGGCCTCCCGGGCGGGGGCGGCGGCGGCCTCCCACTCCACGCAGACCGAGGGCAGGAAGCCCTGTCCGGCGGGGGCGTCCTCGTCCACGACGCGGTCGCCGGTGTCCCCGTAGTAGCCGACGGCGGAGCCGCTGACGAGGACGCCGGGCGGTTCGTCGAGGCCGGCGAGCGCGTGCGCGAGCGCGGCCGTGCCGAGCACCCGGCTGTCGCGGATCTTCCGCTTGTAGGCGGCGGTCCACCGGTGGTCGCCGATCCCGGCCCCGGCCAGGTGCACGACGGCGCCGCAGCCGGCCAGGGCGGCCCGGTCGACGTGGCCGCGCTCCGGATCCCACCCCGCCTCGCCGGCCCCGGCCGGCTCCCGCCGTACGAACCGCACCACCTCGTGTCCGTCGGCCCGCAGGGACCGCACGAGTGCACTGCCGATGAGCCCGGTCGACCCGGTGATCGCGATGCGCATACCCCCATCCTGCCGGGTCGCTGCGCCGGCTTCGGCGGATTCAGGGGTGCGTCGCTGCCCTTCGGCGGAGCGCCGCGCGCCGGCGCACGTCACGGCACGGCGCTCCGCGCCCGCGCCTCGATCGCCGGCGAGGCTGCTACAGCCGGCCCACCCACGAAACGCACCCGGCGGCCACACCCACCCCCGCCGCCACTTGAGACCCTCCACCCCCGCCGCCGCTTGCGCCCCTCCAGCCCCGCCAGCCCCGCCGACGCTTGAGGCGCGGGGCCCGGGGCGGAGCCCCGCTCTTTCAGCCCCGCCGGCGCTTGAAGCGCGGGGCCCGGGCCGGAGCCCCGGGGGGGCGGGGCGGAGCCCCGGTCAGGCCGTGGCTGCGCCGAGCCAGGTGCCCACCGCATAGGTGACGGCCATGGCCAGCGCACCACCGGCCACGTTGCGAGCCACCGCACGCGCCACCGGCGCCCCACCCAGCCGCGCACTGAGCACCCCGCACAGCGTGAGCGCCCCCAGCACCGCCACCACCGTCACCGGCACCCGCGCCGACGGCCCCGGCAGGACGATCGCCAGCAGCGGCAGCAGCGCCCCCACCGTGAAGGCGACGAGGCTGGCGAAGGCCGCGTGCCACGGGTTGGCCAGCTCGTCCGGGTTGATGCCCAGCTCCACCCTGGCGTGGGCCCGCAGCGCGTCGCGTTCCGTGAGCTGCTCTGCGGCCTCCCGGGCGACGTCCCGGCTCAGGCCCCGCTGCGCCAGCAGGTCGGTGAGCTCGTCGAGCTCCGCCTCCGGCTCCTCGGCCAGCTCACGGCGTTCCATGTCGAGGGCGGCCCGTTCGGAGTCCCGCTGGGAGCTGACCGAGACGTACTCCCCCGCCGCCATGGACAAGGAGCCCGCCAGCAGCCCGGCGACACCCGCCGCCAGGATCGTCGCGCGCGAGGTGGTGGACCCGGCCACACCGACCACCAGACCCGCGGTGGAGATGATCCCGTCGTTGGCGCCGAGCACCCCCGCGCGCAGCCAGTTGAGCCGGGTGCTCATGCCCGCACCGCCCACCGCGCCGTCACCGCCGCCGTGCGCCTCGACGTGGGCGCGGCCCGGCACCCGTCCCGGGCCATCGTTTCCCGTCACGCCACCACTGTCGCGGCCAGGGGCGTACGGAGCCACCCGGCGGACCGGTCCGGGGTGCGCGGGCCGGGCCCCCGTACCAGGGTGGAGGGGTGAGACGCGTACGCGATGCGCCGGGCGGGCTGCGCACCGAGCCACCGCCGCGCTGGGCCCGGATCGCGCCCGCTGCGGCCCTGCTGGCGCTCGTCCTGGCGCAGGCGCTCACCTCCGACGTGGAGCTGGGGTTCTTCCTGGCGGGTCTGCCGCCGGTGGCGGCCTTCGCGTACGGGGCGGCCGGGACCGCGGCCTTCGCGGCCATCGTCCTGCTGCTGCTGGGGGTGCACGACATCGGCGTCGCCCAGGCCCGGGGCACGGACCTGGCGACGGTCGCGGTCGTCGGGCTGCTGAGCGTGGTCATCGCCTGGGTCCGTCAGCGTCGGGACGAACAGCTGGTCAGCGTACGGACCGTCGCGGAGGCCGCCCAGCTGGCGGTGCTGCCCCCGGTGCCGGACCGGGTGGGTGCGGTGCGCTGCTCGGGCCTCTACCGGGCGGCGCAGCGCGGCACGCTGGTGGGCGGCGACCTCTACGACGTACGGGTCGGGCCGTTCGGGGTACGGGCGCTGGTCGCGGACGTGCAGGGGCACGGCCTGGCGGCGGTGGCCACGGTGGCGGGGCTGCTCGGGGCCTTCCGCGAGGCCGTGCTCGACGACACGGAGCTGGCGGCGGTCGTGGCACGGCTGGACCGGCGGCTGCTGGCGGACACGGCGGACGCCCATGCGGACCATCCGGAGCTGTTCGCGACGGCGGTGCTGGTGGAGTTCCCGCCGGGGCTGGACGTCGTGCGGTTCGTGTCGTGCGGGCATCCGCCGGCGCTGAGGCTGCGCGGGGCGGCGGTGGAGGAGGTGTCGGTGGAGCCGGGCCCTCCGCTGGGCCTGGGGCTGGCGGGACCGGACCCGCCGAAGGTGGTGGAGCTGCCGGTGCTGCCCGGGGACCGGTTCCTGCTGCACACCGACGGTGCGACGGAGGCCCGGGACACGGCGGGGCACTTCTATCCCCTGGCGACCCGGGTGCCCGTCCTGGCCCGGGACCCGGCGGGCTTGGTCGGGGCGGTGTGGCGGGACCTGTCGGCTTTCACCAAGGGCGGGCCGGGTGACGACGTGGCTCTGCTGCTGCTCTCCCCGGACGGCCGCCAGTGACGCGCGCGGGCCCCGGCCTCGCCCCCGGCGCCCGCCCGCCGGCCCCCCGCCCGTGGTCAGGTACGGGGGCGGGGGGCGGCGGGGCACCGGCCGGGGCCGGGCAGGCGGTGACGAGCCGTCACGACTCCTTGATGAAGGCGCGCACCATCTTGCAGGTGACGTTGGACGGCCGGTGGATCCCCGTCCGGACGGCCATCGTCCGGATCTTCCGGTTGGTGGCGCGCTTCGCGTCATACGTCCCCGAGTCGAGCAGGGATATGGCCAGCCGCATCGCCTTCAGACGGCGGTTGTGGCTCTCGTACCACTCGCGGGGCAGGCCCGCCGGCAGCGGCTTCTTCTGGACGGGCCGGACGGTGCTGGCAGTGGCCATCTACAGCCTCCCAAACGGTAGTTGGCTTCCTGTCGTTCTCCCTCGATTTTACCGGGGGCCACTGACAGAAGCCCCTGGCCAGACGGCCCTGGGTAGGGTGGGGGGAATGGAGATCTGGATCAATCCCGCCTGTTCCAAGTGCCGCAGCGCGCTCACGCTTCTGGACGCGGAGGGTGCCGAGTACACCGTGCGCCGCTACCTGGAGGACGTCCCGTCCGAGGACGAGATCCGCGAGGTGCTGGGCCGTCTCGGGCTGGAGCCGTGGGACATCACCCGCACGTCGGACCCGCTGGCGAAGGAGACCGGCGTCCGGGACCTGCCGCGCGAGGAGACGGACGCGGCGCGCGCCCTGTGGATCTCCCACCTGGCCGCGCACCCGAAGCTCATCCAGCGCCCGATCATCACCGCCGAGGACGGCACGGCCGTGGTCGCCCGCTCCGAGGAGGCCGTCCGCGACGCCCTCTCCCGCAACGCCTGAAGGCCGGGTTCAGAGGGCGGCGGGACTCAGGCGCGGCGGGCGATGACCTCCATGCAGGCGCGGTAGCGCTCGCTGACCGCGTAGTGCAGGGGCTCGAAACCGTGCTCCTCCATCAGCTGGTAGAGGCGCCGGCGGCTGAAGTTGTGGAAGTGCTCCAGCTCCCCCCAGTAGGGGTTGGCCTCGCCGGCGTCGAGCAGGCGCCACACGGAGCAGTCGTAGTTGGGCATCGACGCGAAGACCACGCCGCCGTCGCGCAGCAGGCGGTGCGCGGCGGCCAGCCCCTGGCCGGGGTACGGCATGTGCTCCAGTACGTCGGCCAGGCTGATCACGCTGTAGCGGCCGGGCGCGTCGAGCGCCGTGAGGTCGGCGCAGTGCGCCTCGATGCCGAGTCGGCGCAGCCCCTCGGCAGTGGAGGGCCGCAGATCCAGGCCCTGCGGCTCGAAGCCCCACTCCTCGGCGGTGAACAGCAGCGAACCGTTGCCGAAGCCGACGTCGAGCCAGCGGCCGTCCGGGACGTGGCGTGCGACGCGTTCGACGATGCGCGCCGAGGTGTAGCGGTTCTGCTCGAAGCCGGCGCCGGGCTGCTGGTTGGGGTTGGTCGCGGAGAAGATCTCGGCCGAGACCTCGTCCGAGAAGTAGCCGTCGGTGAAGACGTGGCCGCAGGCGGCGCAGCGCATCCAGGTCATGACCGGTGCGACGACGGGCTTGTAGAGCGGGTGCCGTGAGCAGTCCCCCGTCCTCAGGACGGAGATGTCGCCGTCGGAGCAGAGCGGGCAGGCGTCGTACAGCAGGCGCGGCTGGGGGGACGCGAGCGGGACGGTGGCGGAGGGGGCCGCGAAGGCCGGACCGGCGGACATCTCAGGAAAATAGCGGTCTTTTCGGCTGTTTCGGTGTGGGCGCGCTGGTCTCAGCCCGCGAGCAGACGGGCGATCTCGGGGGCGGCCGCCAGGGGCAGGGAGTGGTGCGAGACCCCGGGCAGTACGTCGACGCGCGCGTCCGGCAGTGCCTCGCGTGCGGCGCGGGCGGCCCGGTGGGGGTCGTGGCAGCGGGCCCGGCCGGCGAAGAGGACGTCCACCCGGACCCCCGCCCGCCCGGTCGGCGGCTGCGCGAGCCGCCCGAGGTCCGGGCGCGGGCCGGTGACGGGCCGGGCGGCCGGGAAGCGGGCGGTCTCGTCCTGGAGCCGGAGCCAGGCCGGATCGAGGGCCGCCCCGCCGGTCTCCCAGGCGAGGAAGGAGCGGATGCGGCGCGGGCTGGGCCGCAGCAGCATGGGCAGGGCGCGCAGGACGTAGCCGGGCCGCAGCCCCGCGAAGACCTGGGTCGGGTCGAGCAGGACGAGGCGGCCGAGCCCGGCGGCGCCCCGGACGGCGTGGTGGGCGGCGATCCAGGCCCCGTACGAGTGCCCGCACAGGGTCACCGCTCCGCGCGGGTCGATCCCTTCGAGTACCGCGTCGAGCCAGCCGGTCAGGTCGTCGGCGGTCCGCGGGGGCCGCTCGGGGTCCGGGGCACTGAGCCCCGGTTCGCCCGGCAGGTCCACGGCGTGCACGCGGTGGGTGCGGGCCGCCCCGGCGGCGGCGCAGGCACCCCACACGGCGGAGGTGGCCCCGCCGCCCGGCAGCAGGACCAGCGGCGGGGCGTCGACCGGGCCGCAGCTGTTGACGCGGGTGACGCCGCAGGGGGTCGGCAGGTCGACGGCCTCGACCGGTCCGGGCCATCCGCCGAGCACCTGGTCGTAGGCGGCACGGAAGGAGGCGGTGGCGCAGTGGCGGGTGGACCGGAAGGAAGAGGAGGAGGGAGAGGGGGAGGACACGGCTGCTCCAATGTCTCGCCAGGCGATAATCTCGCTGAGCGAGATATTAGCCAGGAGGCGATGTGCACGACAACCACGGCCCGGATCAGCCGCGCGAGCCGGACAACCTGCAACTGGTGCACCTGCTGCGGGCGGTGAGCGTCGACTTCGGCCTGCGCCAGGCGGAGTTCGCCACCCGCAACGGCATGCACCCCACCGACGTCCGGGCCCTGATCTGCCTGCTGGACGCGGACCGTGCGGCCGAACCCGCCACGGCGGGCCTGCTCGGCGCCCGGCTCGGGCTCAACTCCGCGGGCACCACCGCCGTGATCGACCGACTGGAGCGGCTCGGCCACGTCGCCCGGATCCGCGACGAGCAGGACCGGCGCCGGATCCTGCTGCGGGTGGAGCCGGCGGCGATCCGCCTGGGCCGGGAGTTCTTCGGACCGCTGATCGACGGGGTGCTGAGGGTGCTGGACTCCTTCGACCCCGCCGAACGCGACACCGTCCGTCGTTTCCTGACGGCCACCCACGCCGCCTTCGCGTCGGAGCCGCACCGGTGACCCCCTCCGGCCCCGGCCTCGTGGGCGGTCCGGCCCGCTCTCTTCATCTCGTCCCCACCTCGCACCTCGTAGGGTGACCGGAGCACCAAAGTAGGACGTACCGCACCAAAGGACTCGCCGTGACCGAGCAGCAGCCGCAGGAAGCCACCGCCGACGCACACCGGTTCCCCCCGTCCCGGCGGCGGGCCGACTGGATGTTCGGCGGGGTGTACGGGACGATCCTGGCCAGCGGGCTGCTGGCCGCTCTCGATCAGAAGGGCGACGACTTCACCCCGTACTACGACGCCAGCTGGGTGATCGTGACGGCGGCCACGGCCGGGCTCGCCCACGGCTACGCCCACCACATGGCGTCCCACGACCAGGGTTCCGCCGGGCACCGGTGGCGGCTCCTGGTCGTGGCGCTGTGGAACGAGTGGCCGCTGATCGTGGCCGCCCTGCCCACCGTCCTCCTGCTGGTCGTCTCCGGGATCTTCGACTGGGACTCGTACGGGGTCACGGCCGTCGGGCTCGGCCTGAACACCGCCCTGCTGTTCGCCTGGGGATCGGTGGTGGCGCTGCGCGTGGGCTACCGGTTCGGTTCGGCCCTGCTGATCGGCTTGGCCGACGCCACCATCGGCCTCGCCATCATCGTCGCCAACGCCCTCATCAAGTAGGGGCCGCGCCTCACACGGGGAGCTGCGCCTCGGCCTGCGCGAGGATCTCCGTCAGCCGGGCCCCGAACTCCGCTCCGCGCGGATCCGGTACGCCGGTCCGGGCGGCGGTCAGCAGCGCGTCGAGGGCACGCCCGTAGGCGCCAGGTACGTCGCTCCAGCCGGGCAGTTCGTGCACGCCCTCGGTTCCGCGCAGTTCCAGCCCGACCCCGGCGGCCGCCTGCGGGGCGCCCAGGCTGAGCACGGCGGTGCTGGCCGCGCCGGACGCGTGCCGCAGCGCCAGCTGGACGACGTCGGACGGGCCGCGGGTGGCGCTGACCTCGGTGACGTCGCCGAGGATCGGGATCAGGACGGACAGGGCGTGCGGCCCGACGTCCCACAGTCCGCCCTTGTCCTTGCGCCAGGGCGAGTCGGCGTAGGCGCTGGGTGAGCCGTCGGGCGGGAAGACGGCGCCGAGCCAGTGCGCGGCCGCGGTGAACCAGCCGGCGCGGGCAGCCTGCTCGGCGACCCAGCCCGCGGTGGGCTCGGCGAAGCGCAGGGTGAGGAAGACGACGGAGGCGACCCCGTGGCGGGCGACCGCGTCGGCGACGGCCCGGGCGTCCTCGGACGTGGTGGCGACGGGCTTGTCGAGCAGCAGGTGGCATCCGGCGGCGGCCGCGCGCAGGGCGAGCGGGGCCTGGACGTCGGGCGGCAGGGCGAAGGCGGCGACGTCGCAGTCGGCGAACAGCGCGTCGGGGTCCTCGTACACCTTCACGCCGTACGCGTCCGCCAGCTCCGCGGCGGCTTCCGGCCGGCGTCCCCATACGCCGGCGAAGTCGGAGCCCGTGTGCGCGGCGAGGGCGGGGGCGTGGGTGCGGTGCGCCCAGGGGCCGGTGCCCAGCAGGCCGACGCGGGGGCGGGGGGCGGCGGCGGCCGGCTCGGCGGGGTCTCCGGCGGGGCTCAAATCAGACGAAATGCTCACGCGGCAAGTGTGCCCCACCCGGACGGGTGCTCGACCGCCAACCCGCACATGCCGCCCCACCAGCGGCGTAAACCTCGGTAACACGGGGTTCACACACGGGCAACGGAAGAGAAATCGCGGGCGGGCACGCTGCGGTCAACACCGCAGCGATGAAGCAGCGTCCAGCAGCACCCGCAGAGTCTGAGGATGGGGCCCGTGAGCTACAAGGCTGAATACATCTGGATCGACGGCACCGAGCCGACGGCGAAGCTTCGCTCCAAGACGAAGATCCTGGCCGACGGCGCCGAGCTGCCGATCTGGGGCTTCGACGGATCGAGCACCAACCAGGCCGAGGGCCACGCGTCCGACCGGGTCCTGCAGCCGGTGTTCTCCTGCCCGGACCCCATCCGCGGCGGGGACAACGTGCTGGTCCTGTGCGAGGTCCTGAACATCGACATGACCCCGCACGAGTCGAACGCCCGCGCGCTGCTGCGCCCGGTCGCCGAGAAGTTCGCCGGCCAGGAGCCGATCTTCGGCATCGAGCAGGAGTACACCTTCTTCGACGGCGCCCGTCCGCTGGGCTTCCCGGTGGGCGGCTTCCCGGCCGCGCAGGGCGGCTACTACTGCGGTGTCGGCTCGGACGAGATCTTCGGCCGCGAGATCGTCGAGAAGCACCTCGACCACTGCCTCGCCGCGGGTCTGAGCATCTCCGGCATCAACGCCGAGGTCATGCCCGGCCAGTGGGAGTTCCAGGTCGGCCCGGTGGGCCCGCTGGAGGTCTCCGACCAGCTGTGGATCGCGCGCTGGCTGCTCTACCGCACCGCCGAGGACTTCAACGTCTCCGCGACGCTGAACCCGAAACCGGTCAAGGGCGACTGGAACGGCGCGGGAGCGCACACCAACTTCTCCACGAAGGCGATGCGCGAGGACTACCGCGCGATCATCTCGGCGTGCGAGGCACTGGGCGAGGGCAGCAAGCCGCTCGACCACGTGAAGAACTACGGCGCCGGCATCGACGAGCGCCTGACGGGTCTGCACGAGACCGCCCCCTGGAACGAGTTCAGCTACGGCGTCTCGGACCGCGGCGCCTCGGTGCGCATCCCGTGGCAGGTGGAGAAGGACGGCAAGGGCTACATCGAGGACCGCCGCCCGAACGCCAACGTGGACCCGTACGTGGTGACCCGCCTGATCACGGACACCTGCTGCACCGGCCTGGAGAAGGACGGCCTGGCCTGACGGCCCCGCCTCCCCCGGACCCCGACGCCCGCCGCGCCTCCCCAGGCCCGGCGGGCGTTGTCGGTGCGGGGTGGCACGCTGTCCCCATGTCGGAGATCAGGATCCACACGGAGCGCGGCGAGTCCCACGACCGGCCCGCACTCGGCACGCTGTCCGAACTCGTGGGGCGCATCGGCGCGGACGGGGACCACTTCGTCATCGCCGAACGGCTCACGGATCCGGACGCCTACTACATTCAGGTCTGGCACGACGCGGGCGACGACTACCAGTTGGAGTACCGGGACGGGTCCGCCGAGCGGCACTTCCAGGCGTTCCTGCCCACGGCGGCCGAGGTGGTGGCCGTCATGGAGCGGTGGGCCCGTCAGGAGAAGGGCTGGGACGCCGGGCCGGCGTGGGAACGCCTCGACTTCCCCTCGGACCCGGCCCCCGACGACACACCGGCACTCGACCCGGAGGTGGAGCGGGAGTTGGCGGAGGCGGTCCGCGGATGGCTCCGGTGCGGCTATGACGGGCGGGACGCGCTGACCGAGTCCGCCGAGGAGTACCTCGTCCGGGGCGACGTCCGGCCGGTCTCGCGCGAGCAGGCCGCGCGGCTCGTGGACCGGCTGTGGCGGGAGCGGCTGGCCGAACAGGCCGACTGGACGGGCACGACGGATCCCGAGCGCATCACCCGTGCCTTCGCCGCGCTGGAGGCGTCGGGCATCACGGCGCGGGAGGACTTCACGTGCTGCCGCAACTGCGGTCTGGGCGAGATCCGGGGGGACGGCGCGCAGGACGCGCGCGGGTTCGTGTTCTTCCACCGGCAGGCCGCCGAGGGTGCGGCCGCCGGCCACGACCTGTTCCTGATGTACGGCGGGTTCGAGCCCGGCGAATCCCTCACGGTCTCGGTCGGCCGGGAGGTCGTCGCGGCGCTCGACGCCGAAGGCCTGGGCTGGACATGGGGCGGGGCCGCCCACGATGCGATACGCGTGACGGGACTGGACTGGCGCAAGCGACTGACCGGTTGACGGATTGTGTCCCGGTTTGCCGGATGGTGCGATCGGATGGTGAGACGGTGATCCGGGATGCAAGACGCGACCTGCCCCGGGAACGGCCCTTCTGCTTGAATGGGGCCATGGCCAGCCCTTCGCACACCTCGTCAGGTCGCAGCGACCTGGAGCCGTTCTGGCCGTCCCGTCAGGACCACGACTTCGATCGTGAGTGTCGCCGCGCGAAGAACGCGCCGGCCCTCTAAAGCCTCCGGGACCCGCCCTCCGGACATCCCGAGGCCTTCGGTCTGCGCGGTACGACATCGATGACGCACGCACGCATCCTGCCGGCCACTCCGCGTGAAAGAGCTGACCACTCATGGCGAACACCCGCTCCCTGACCTCCGCCGCGACTGCCTCCGCCGCAACCGCCGCCTCCCCGGCCCATCCGCCCGGTCCCCGCCACCGGCTGCGCGCCGTGGACCGGGACGAGGTGGCCCGGGTCGCGGACTTCCTCCCGCCCGGCGCCACCTGGCTGCCGGCGCCCCCGCACACCCTGCCCGCACTGCCGGGCCAACCGCCGATGATCGGCTACCTGGTTCTCGTCCCGGCGGACCGGCAGCCTCCGCTCGCCTTCACGCCGCAGGCCGTGGCCGCCCCGGTGCAGCCCGCTCCCGGCCCGGCCGGGAGCCAGGGCCAGGACCAGGACGACGACGCCCTGATCCGGATCGACGCGGCGCAGCGCACGGCCGAGGTCGACGGGCGCGTACTGGACCTGACGTACCTGGAGTTCGAGCTGCTGGCGCACCTCGTGCAGCACCCGCACCGGGTACACAGCCGGGACCAGCTGGTCACCACGGTCTGGGGCTACGGCCACGTCGGCGACGGCCGGACCGTGGACGTCCACATCGCCCGGCTGCGGCGCAAGCTGGGCGGGACCCACCGCGATGTGATCCAGACGGTCCGCCGGGTGGGCTACAAGTACGCCCCCTGACCGGTGCCGTGAACGACGGTGGGCCGTACCCGGGGGAGTACGGCCCACCTCGTGCACCGGTCCCGCGCTACGCGGCGGAGGCCGCCGCCGCCCGGCGGCGTGCCACGAGGCCGAGCAGCAGGTCAACCGCCAGGAAGGCGGCCAGGCTGATCCCGAGCAGCGGCACGAACCAGCCCACCAGCGCCGTCACCGCGGCCAGCGGCAGCACCACGGTCACGGGCAGCTTCCGCCAGGCGCCGCGCGGCTGCGCGCGGCCCGCCGACAGCGCGCGGTCCTTCGTCGGCCGGCGCAGCCACCACATGCGGTAGCCCCAGAAGACGAGCAGCATCAGGGCGACGGCGAGCGCGGCGAGCACGATCTGGTTGGCGAGGCCGAAGGTCTGGCCCATGTGCAGGTCGATGCCGAAACGGGTCATCTTCGCGAGCAAGGGGTAGTCGGCGAAGCGCAGTTCGTCCATGATCCGGGCGCCTGCGGGGTCGACGGAGACGGTGTCGAGGTGCACCGGCACCTGCTTGTCGTTCTCCTTGATGACGTACCCCTTGCCCTGGGCGGGCAGGGTCACGCGGATCGCCTCGGTGACGCCGGCGTCGCGTGCGGCGGCCACGGCCCGGTCGATGCCGACGTCTGCGGTGGGTGCGGGCGGGGGCGTCGGCGTGCCCTCGGGCATGTGGTGGCCCGCGTGCTCGTCGGCCCCGCCGGGCTCCGCACCCGGGTTCAGCTTGGCGGAGACGGCGGGAGTGGCCCCGCCGAGGCTGTCCTGGAGCTGCCCGATGTTCTCACCGGCGTACTTCGACCAGGTCAGGCCGGTGGCCGAGAGCACGACGAGTCCGGCGGCGGACCAGAGGCCGACGGCCCCGTGCCAGGACAGGGTCCGGCGCCGCCCGGTGGCCTTGCGGTCCGGCAGGACGAGCTGCGCCCTGCGCCTGCGGCGGCGGCCGATCCACAGGGCGAGGCCGCCGAGCGCGACGACCCACATCCAGCTGGCGGCCATCTCGCTGTAGTTGCGGCCGAACTCGCCGAGCTGGAGGTTGGAGTGGAAGGTGCTGAGCCACGCCCGCAGCGGCAGTGCGTCGCCGACGGTGGTGAGCTGCCCGCGCACCTCGGCGGTGTACGGGTCGACGAACAGGGTGAGGGTCTCGCCCTCCGCGAGGCCTGAACTCTCCATGATCACGCGGGTGGTGGCCTCGGCGTCGGGGCCGGGCCACACGGACACGACCTGGCCCTGGGGTGCGGCGAACCTGGCCGCTTCGACCTGGGCGCTGAGCGGCAGGGCACCCTCGCCGACACGGGCGACGGTCAGCTCGTCGGCGTAGACGATCTTCTCGGCCTGCCATGAGGCGGCGTACAGCAGCCCGGTGGCGGCGGCGAGGAACAGCAGCGGGGCGATGAGCAGGCCCGCGTAGAAGTGCATGCGCAGGAGCAGCGGGCGTACGGCCGCCCAGTTGCCGCGCCTCGCGGCGGTGTCGGGCGGGTCGGAGTCCGGGGTGCGGACGTCCTGCATCTCGTCAAGTGACATGGCAGTCCTAGGGGTTGGCGAAGGCATGGGGACTGCGGCCCCGGACCTCGCCTCCCTCGCACGGCTGCGCCGTGGGGTGCGCCTGATCAGGCGCGGGCAGGACGGCCGGGGGCCGTGAAACGGTGTGCGCTGCCGCCCCCGGGCGGCCCGCGCCGCACCACGGCGTGGGCGTGGACGGCGCCGCGCCGCCGGCGCGGCCTGCGGTCCGGGGACGGGGTGTGGAAGGCGGGCGGTGCATCGGCTGCCGCCACCCGGGCCCGCACCAGGTCGAGCGCGCGGGAGAGCGGCCGGGCGGCGTGCAGGGCTGCGGCGCCAAGGACGCGGGCCAGCCGGAAGACGGCGGTTTCGCCCCGGGCGAGCCAGGCGGCGCAGAACAGCCCGGCCAGCACGTGCGCGGCGATCATCCCGGCGCCGCCGTGGCCGGCCATGCCGGCCGTACCGGCCGCGCCCCCCGCCACCGCGTCCGCCACCGCGTCCGCCATGCCCGCGTCGGCCGCGGACAGGTGGTGGTGGTGCGTCGCGGCGGGCCCGGCGGCGCTCTCCGCCGCCTGGCTGCCGGAGAAGACGAGGTGCAGCACGCCTTGTACGGCGAGTACGGCCACGGCGATCCCCACGGGTCCCCGCCGCCGGCCGGCGGCGAGCCAGGCGAGGCCGAAGGTCACCGCGAATGCGCCCATGAGTCCGGAGGCGGGGATGTCCGCGCCGGACATGTACGCATGCCCCACCGCGCCCAGGGCCGAGCACACCGCCGCGAACATCGCGGCTCGGGTGGCGCGCAGCGGCGCGGAGGATTCGAACATGGCCGGGTCATGTTCGCACGACGCCCCTTGGCTTCCGCCAGAGGCTTATCCGATCATGAGCATGTGAATCCGATTCCATGGGGTGCGGTGTACGCCGGCGGGGTCCAGCTCGGGGCGTACGCCCTGGAGCGCTCCGGGCCGGCCGAGCGGGAGCGGCTGCTCCGGGACTGCTCGACGAACGTCGACAATCTCGCCGCTGGGCGCTGGGAGACGCTGCTGAGCAGCGCTCTCGTCGTGGAGGAGCCGATGCCCCTGCCGTACGCGCTGCTGCTGGTCGCGGTGCTGGGCTACGCGGAGTACGCGTACGGGGCGTGGTGGACCGCCGCGGTGTTCCTCTTCGGGCACGCCTCGGCGACCCTCCTCGTGTACGGGGCGCTGCGCGGGACCGCGGACTGCGCGACCCGGCGCGCCCTGGACGTGGGGACGAGCTACGGGTTCAACGCCGTACTCGGTGCGCTGACCTCGGCCCTGCCCCGCGGGGCCGTCCGCACGGCCGTCCGGGCCGGTCTGCTGGCGGTCGCGGCGGCCCCGGTCCTCAGGCGGGGCCGGAACTTCACCGACGCGGGGCACCTCGCGGCGCTCGGGATCGGGATAGGGGTCTCGGTGGCCCTCGATTGCCTCACCGGCGCGAAACATCAGAAAATAGCCTGAACCTCGCACTCGAACCGACCACGCGAGCAACTCGCACACCGCTGGAGCCGCCACGATGACCGCCACCCCGTCCACCACCGTCGCCAACCTGCGCGACCTCGGCGGCACCCCGCTCTCCGGCGCCCGCACGGTCCGCAGCGGCCTGGTCCTGCGCTCCGGACAGCTGGACCGGCTCGATCTCGACGCCGACCCGGTGGTGGCGGCCTTGGGTGTGCGTACCGTCATCGACTTCCGCACCGACGCGGAGCGCGCCGACCACCCCGACCGCATACCGGCCGGCGCGCGGCTCCTGATCGGCGACGTCCTCGCGGACAAGCTGCGGGAGGCGGGCAGGAAGCCCGCCGCCGCGCAGCTCAAGGACCTGCTCGCCGACCCGGTCGTGGCGGAGGAGCACCTGGGCGGCGGCCGGGCGCAGGCCCTCTTCACCGACACCTACCGGTCCTTCGTGCGCTCCGGCTCCGCGCAGGCCGCCTACCGCATGCTGCTGACGGAGGCCGCCGACCCGGAGGCGGGCCCGCTGCTGTTCCACTGCACGGCCGGCAAGGACCGCACCGGGTGGGGCGCGACCGTCATCCTGTCGCTGCTCGGTGCGGACGAGGACACCCTGATGGCCGAATACCTGTCCGTGAACCCGGCGGTCAAGCAGGCCTTCGCCCCGATGATCGAGGGCTTCACGGCGGCCGGCGGCAACCCGGACATCGCGCTCGCGCTGATCGGGGTCTTCCCGTCCTATCTGGAGGCCGCCCTCGACGAGGTCGAGACGCGCTACGGCTCCATGGAGAAGTACGTGCGCGAGGGGCTCGGCGTCCCGGACGGGACGGTCGAGGCGCTCCGGTCCCGCCTGGTGGGCTGAGCCCGACCGGAGTCGGGCAGGGGGTGACCATCCGACGATTCGCTCGTTCTGCTGAACGTGACTGCGCCGGACACCGCCACCCGCTCCCTGCCCCCCGTGGGCCCCGTGCCGCCGGACGTCGAGCAGGCCGAGGCCGCCATCGTCGAGCACTACCCGCGGCTGGTGCGGCTCGCCTATCTGGTGCTGCCCCCCGCCCTCGGCCGCAACCGCCGGGTGCTCACCGCGCACTCGCTGGTCCAGCGGGCGCTGCCGCGCGGGCGGCGGGACGCGGCGGCCGGCGCCGCGGCCGTGCAGGGCGGGGTGCCGGGGCAGCGGGGCGGCCCGGAGGACTCCGGCTACGCCTACGTCCGGCTGCGGGTGCTCCGCGCGGCACTGGAGGCGGGGCTCCCGCTGACGTTCCGGGCGCTGCCCCGGCGTGCGCAGCTCCCGCCTGCACTTCCCCAGGTGTGGGGGCTTCGGCTGTTCCCCCGCTCGGGCGGGGCCGAGGAGCTGGCCCTCGACCAGTGGCTGGCCACCCTGGACGGTCCCGGGCGGGCCGCCTGTGTGCTGCGGGCGCTGGAGCGGCTGTCGGAGCCGGAGGTGCTGCGGGTCCTGGACGAGGCCGGCGTCCCGGACCCGGCCGCCGCGGTACGGGAGTCGGGGGATCCTTCGAACGACGGGCTGTTCGCCTCCCCCGAGTTCGACCCGTGCGTACTGCAGGCCCGGCCCACCGACCTGCTGCGGCGCCGCCGCCTGACCCGGGCCGCGCTGGCCGCCGCGGCCGCCCTCGCCGTGTGCGGGGCGCTCCTCGCACTGCCCGGCGGGGGCTGGGGCGCCGACGGGGCCGCCGCCCCGCCGTACGCTCGCAACGCCGCGGCCGAACTGGCCCTGGATCCGGCGAAGCTGGTACGGGCAGCGCCCGCGCTCTGGCACACGTCCTCCCGTACGGACTTCTCGACCTGGCCGGCCCGCGGGGACCGCGCTGACGACACGGCGCTGCTGCGCCGGGCGCTGGCCGTGTGGGCGCGGCCCGGCTCGTCCGTGGTCGTCTCGGCCACCCCTGGGACCCCGTCGGGGCCGCCGATGGGGCCGGCGCAGCTGCTGTTCGCGGGCGCCGTCGACCAGGCCGTGGTGGTCCTGCTGTACGACGGCCTGCGCGTGGTCCGCTACGCCGAACCGCGCTCCGGGTCCGCGGGCGCGGCTCTGGACTTCGCCCGGACCGACGGCGCCTCGGCGGACACCGCGACCGCGCTGGTCGTGAGCCGGGTCGACGGCAACGTCCGCTATCTGACCGCGCCTTGGGTGACGGGGGCGGCCCTGCGGGACCTGCTCAAGCCCGGCGTCCCCGCGACACCGCTGAAGCCGAACCAGGACGGCGTGACTCCCCCGGTGTCGGGTCCGGCGCCGACGGGCGACTGTACGAGCTGGAACGCCCTGTCCCTGACCGGGGACGGGGCCACGCGGCTGATCACCGACCTGGGCGAGCTGACCCCGGCCCGCCTCACCTCGGGGGCGCCGGGGGCCGAGCGGAACGTGACGGAGGCCGCGGAGTTCGCGGACTGGTCGAGGATCGCCTGCCTGCTGCCGTCGGTCCGCTCGCACGGGGTCCGTACGGTCAACGCCTGGACGTACGCGAAGCAGCCGCTGCCGGAGGGCGACGGGACGGCGACCTGGCTGTGCACGCGGGCCGAGACCTGGCAGGGCGCGGCGGACCGCGTGCAGGCCCAGTTCCTGGCGCCGGGCTCGGCCGCGGCGGCGCAGGCGGCGGCCGCGGAAGGGTCCGCGTCGTGCGGGCCCCGGGAGCCGCGGGTGCTGGCGGGCGTGCTGTGGAAGTCACGGGCGGGCCAGTGGTACGTCCTGGCGGCGGGCAGCGCGCAGTTCGCCTCCCTGTCGGTGTCGGGCGGCGGGGTGAACGGCTCTGCGAACGGCAACCGCCTGGCGGTCAAGGCCCCGGCCGGCGCCCAGGTCGACCTGTCCGGAAAGCTCACGGACGGCACGAAGGCAGGCGTACTGCGCTGACGGCGGGACCGCGACAACGGGGTGCGGCGCGGTGTCGGACCCCGGGCCCGGGCCGGCTCAGCCGATGTCCCTGCGGGTGAACCTCCACAGGGCGGTGGCGGCCACGGGCAGAAGGTGGCAGCCCAGCGCGAGGAAGGCCTGGGTCGCCGGAGTCCCCTCCCGCATGGCGGCGCAGGCGATCTCACCGACGCACTCGGTCCTGTCGCTCAGCATCAGGAGCCGCTCGTTGAGCACGGCGAACGCGATGCCGGAGAAGTGGTACTCCGTGAGGGACGGCACGTAGTCCCGTACGAGCCGTTCTGCCAGCACGAGATAGGCCAGCGTGATCCCGAACGCCACGGTCAGGCTCCGGGTCAGCATGGCCAGGCAGTAGCCCAGCAGGGCCACCATCGCGACGAAGGCCGCGCCTCTCAGCACGATGACGGCCAGCACGGTCCAGAAGTGTGCGTCGGCGTCGGCTGTGGTGCCCCTCAGGTGGGCCGTCACCCACAGCAGGGGCACGAGGACGACCGAGACGGCCAGGGCGGTCACCGCGGCAACGGCGGCGACGAGAACACCACGCGTGACGAACAGCCGGGTGCGGCGGGGCTCGGCGGCCACCAGGTTGAGGATGACGCGGGAGGACCAGTCCGTGCCTCCGCTCACGAGGCCGAAGGCGAGGGCGGCCACCGCGACACCGGACAACACGGTCCGCAGGTCCACGAACGATGCCTTGGTCAGCTGGTAGCGCGGATCGTCGAAGAAGTACTGCGCCGACAGAGGCGGTCCACCGGTGCCCGGTCGTCGGGCGGCCTCCGCGAGGTACTGCCGGTATGCCACCTCCGCCTCGCGCCACGCGGTGGCCATGTCGGTGTCGTGGCCGAGGTACGTGGTCAGAGCGAACGCGCCGACGAGCAGCGGCAGCGCGTACAGGGCCCAGCGCACCGGCTTGGGGCTGAGGATCCGGCGCAGCTCCGAGCGGGCGAGTCGGTGCAGGGGCCTGGGCCGCGTGCGGTCCGCGTGCGGCTCGGCGGTGTGGGCGCCGTACGGGGGTAGGGCTTCCGTCGTCATCAGGTGATGTCCGTTCGGGTGAAGCGCCACAAGGCCGCCAGCAGCACCGGTACGAGATAGAGCAGTACGCCCAGGAACCCGTCCGCGGCGGTGAGGTCGACGTGGACCGCCTCGCAGGCCGGTCCGGCGATGCAGTCGGACTCGGCCATGGGAATCACGGGCTTCTCGTTGAGCACGGCGAAGACCAGTCCGTCCATGGCGTACTCGGCACCCCGTGGCCCGCGGTCGGCGAAGATCCGGTCCGCGGCGGCGAGGTAGAGGAACCCGATGGCGAGCGCTGCGGACGCATTGCGGGTCAGCATGGCCAGGCCGTAGCCGAGCAGGCAGAGCAGCCCCACGAGGAGCACGCCCCGCGCGTACTGGCTTGCCAGGGCCGCCCAGTAGACGCCGTCGAGGCCGGCGGTGCTGCCCCGGGTGAGCGCCGCGAGCATGAGCAGGGGCGCGAGGAGCAGCCCGGTGGCCGCTGTGACGGCCATCGACAGGAGGGTGACGAGCAGGGCCCGGGTGGCGAAGAGCCGGAATCGGCCCGGTTCGGCCGCTGCCAGGGTGAGCATGACGCGTGAGGACCAGTCGGCGCCTCCGGCGACCATCCCGAAGACGACGGCGGCGGCGGCCAGGGCGGTGACGACGGTGCGCAGGTCACCGAAGGAGAGGGTGTCCATGAGGTAGCGCGGGTCCCGGAAGTAGTTCCTCGCGCTGAGGCCGGACCCGACGGGCAGGCCGTGGACCTGGGCGTCGGCGAGGAAACCGGCGTACCGCTCTTCTGCCGTGCGCCAGGCCGCCGCGGTGTCGCGGTCGTGGAGCAGAAGCTTGGACAGCCCGAACGCGACGACGGCCAGGGGCAGGGCGATCCCCGCGTACCGCATGGCGCGCGGCGCCCTCAGCCGCATCAGTTCGGCCCGGGCCAGCCGGCGCCAGGGCAGGGGCTTGCCGTCAGTGGCCATGCCGCGTCTCCCGGCCGGCCGGGGCGGCATCCGCCGCGCGGACGGCGGCGACGTAGATGTCCTCCAGGGACGCCGACTCCACGATCAGCTCGTGCGGGTAGACGGCGCAGTCGGTGAGCAGCCGGAGTACGTCCGAGCCGTCGGAGGGCGTCGGACTGCCGGCAAGCGGCTCGACCTGGAGTTCGACGCCGGTGGTACCGGCGGCGGTGACGGCCTTGTACCCGTGCTCCGCCAGGACGGACCGGGCCGTCCCGGCGTCGTGGACGCGTACGACCAGACGCGAGGTGCCCCGGGCGAGCAGGTCCGGAACGCTCGCGTCGCAGATGACCCGGCCGTTCCGGACGATCGTGACCCAGTCGCTGACGAGTTCCACCTCGGCCAGGATGTGCGAGGAGACGACGACGGTCATGCCCCGCTCGTCCCTGAGCCGCTTCAGCAGTTCGCGCATGTGCCGGACGGCCTCCGGGTCGAGGCCGTTCATCGGTTCGTCCAGGACCAGGAGTTCCGGCTGGGAGATGAGCGCGGCGGCGACCCCGAGCCGCTGCTTCATGCCGAGGGAGTATCCGGAGTACGAGCGCCGGGCGGCACCGTCCAGGCCGACGAGGTCGAGCACGTCCGCGACCTCGTCGCGGCCTGCGCCGTGCAGTTCGGCGAGCAGGCGCAGGTTGTGTTCGCCGGTGAGCGAGGCAGTGAAGGCGGGCCCTTCGATGAGCGCTCCCATCCGGCGCGCGACGAAACGCTGTTCGGCAGGCAACGGCCGGCCGAACGCGGTGATCGTTCCCCGGTCGGGGCGGACGAGGCCCAGGAGCGCTTTGAGTGCCGTGGTCTTACCGGATCCGTTGGGGCCCAGCAGCCCGACGACGGCGCCCTTCGGGATGGACATGGAGAACCCGTCGAGCGCGGTCTGGCGCCGCCCACGCGAGGTCCGGAACGACTTGAAGAGCTGGTCGAAGCGGACCAGGACCTCCGGTGCGTCTCCCCCGTCACCGGTCGCGGTCGTACTCACGGCCGGCCGCCGGCTTCGGCGAGGCTGCCCGTCCTGGGTGCGGCGTAGGCGATGCCACAGTGCCCGAGCCGGTTGCCCGCGTCCCAGGACTTCTTGTTCATGGGGGCCAGGTAGAGGCTGATGAGTGCGCCCCGCTGGGATCCGATCAGCGGCGCCAGTTGCGGCTCGCAGGCGGTACGCATCCGGTCCATGACCCCCCGGTCTCCGGGGAACTCCGCGGCATCGCCGTCCGGCAGCGTCACCTGGGAGACCACTTCGAAGAAGTGGGGGGTGCCGCAGTCGACGGTGCCGACGGTCTGGTCGGACTGGACGTCTCCCCGGTGGTTGGAGCACATGCCGGCCTTGAGGTCCTTGAAGGCGACGGGCGTGCCCTGCGGCAGGTCCTTGAAGGGGTCCGCCGGCCGCGGGCCGGACGGCTGTCCGTCGGCCGGGGCCGAGCCGGCGGGCTTGTCCCCGGTCGTGGCGCAGGCTGTGAGCGTCAGCACGCCGAGGGCCGCCGTCGCCAGTAAGAGGGTGGGGGAACGACGCATGCCTACTCGCCTCCGGTAGTGCGGGAACCCGCTGCCCCCTGCGCTGATTGTTGCTTCTGCACAGAGAACAGCGGGTCGGTCAACGATCTGAATCAGCAGGCGCGGGTGCCGTAGTACGTGTCTGCCGTGTCGCCATCATCGCCGCCGTTGTTGTCGGCGTACCAGTCCACCAGGCCGTTGGCGTAGGCGCCGACGTAGTGGTTGCCAGTGCGGTGACTGTGACCGGAGGCCCAACTACCGGCCTCTGCACCCGGGTTGCCATTGATGTAGACCGAGCCCCACTCGCAGCGGGTGTCGGCCTGCGCCACCGTGGCACCTCCGCCGACCATCACCAGCCCACCCAGCACCGCGGCGGCTGCCCCCATGGCACCGATGCGTCGCACATTCTTCACGATCTTCCCCCTCATCGATTCGTGTTGCGTTGGCGATTTGCTTGATCAGCTTTCATGACCGCACTCCAGAAGGTCAACGATGTTCAGGGGGCTGTCCTGAAGTCGGTCATGACGCAGCCTTGGCGGCGCGGCGTCCACCAGGGACACCCCCGCTCGCTCTGCGTCACAGCGCCCCCATCCGTACAGATGGAGCGCCCACGCACATACCTGGCGGTCACCACGCTCGGTGAAACAGGCTGAAAGAGCGAGTAAACATTCCGCTAAGGACCCGGACCAAGTTGGCGAGAAGACGCGGAGGGGACCGGCCAGCAGGCCGTCGAAAGTTCAACCGTCTTTGCCCGTTGGCGAGTTGGCGGGATTGGGGCATGACGGTCACTGCGCACACATGGCATGATCGGGTTCCGGTTACCACTCGGTAATCCCCCACACCCCTGCCCCATTTGAAGGTCCACCACGTGCGCACGCTTGCCCGCAGCCTCCTCCTCCCCGGTCTGACCGCCCTCGCGCTCACCGCCACCGGCTGCGCATCGACATCCCACACCGGCGCCGCCGACCCGGCCGCGCCCGCCCCCCTCACCCCGTCCGCCGTCGGCACGTCGCAGCAGCTCGACGTGGCCGCCGCACCCCAGGGCGAAGCCACGCCCGCGGCCGTCGCCCGCGGCGGGACCAAGGGGCGGACCGAGAAGTCCACGCTCAAGGTCGCCTCGTACGACGCGGCCAGCGGGCGGGCCGTCATAGCCAAGGCCCCGCCGAAGGGGCCCTCCCAAGCACCCTCGAAGGACGCGTCGCCCGAGGCCGAGAAGCCCGTCGCGCCCGGCGACGTCATCGCCAGCGCCCCCGCGCCCGGTGCCCCGAACGGCCTGCTCGCCAAGGTCACCGAGGTCGTCGGCAAGACCGACCGCGGCACCGAGGTCAAGACCGCGTCCACGACGCTGGCGGCCGTACTCAACGACGACAAGGCCGACGGCAAGGTGCCCGTCGACCCGTCGGCGGTCGTCGTCGAGCCCCTCATGAAGGGCGTCACCTTCTCCTGGGCCAAGGGCGACGGCCTGAAGTTCGGCCCCGAGGGCGGGAAGCTGCCGCTCGGCAACCTGCGGCTCGACGTGAACGCCTCCGTCGACACCGCGCCCGACGCCCCCGCCTCGGCCGGAGCCTCGGTCTCCGGCTTCGTCCAGCTCGCCCCGCAGGTCGAGTTCTCCTACGACGGCACCCAGGGCGGCGGCTCCGGCCCGCGCGGCGCGTTCCTCGGGATGAGCGGCGACTGGTCCTCGCAGTGGAAGCTCCAGGGCCGCGCCGCCGCGAGCACCGGTGCGCCCAAGCGGATCCCCTTCGCCAAGCTGCACACCTCGCCGGTCATCCAGGTCGGCCCGGTGCCGGTCGTCGTCAACCTCGGCCTGACCTGCTACATCCAGGTGGAGGCCGACGGCAAGGTGACCCTCGACGTCCAGCAGGACGTCAAGGGCGACTTCAAGGTCGGCGGCAGCTACGCCTTCGGCAAGGGATGGACCCCGGTCAGCTCCTCGAACGTGAAGAGCACGCCGATCCAGGCGACCGTCACCGCCGCCGGCAAGGTCAAGGGCGCGCTCGGCGCCGAGGCGTCCGTCGGCCTCTACGGCACCGTCGGCGTCACCGGCGACTTCGCCCCGTACCTGCGCGGCGAGGCCGACGTCAAGGCGACCGCGTCCAGCGACGGCAAGTCCTCCGTCAGCGGCGCCTGGGCGCTGTACGGCGGCTTCGACCTGAGCGGCCAGCTCCAGCTCCAGCTGTCCCTGTTCGGTACGCCCGCCTTCGAGCGCAAGATCCCGCTGGGCTCGCTGAACCGCGAGTGGGCGCTGGCGAGCGGCAGCACCGGCCGCTAAGGCGCGTTGCCGGACAGGCCCGGACGCCGCCGGACGGCGCGGCGGGCGCGAGAAGTGGGCCCGGGGGTCTTCTCACCCCCTGTACCCATCAGTACATTGACGCCATGTCTAATACGCCGCTCGCGCCCGCCCCCGTGGCGTCCGAACACGTGGACCTCAGGCCCCGCAACGTGTCCTTCGGCTGGGAGGACACCCCGCTGCACTGGCTGCCCGGCGAGCCCTTCGCCGGGCACATGATCAACGTGCTGCACCTGCTGCTGCCCGCGGGCGAGCGGTGGTTCGTGCACGTCTACAAGCAGGCGCTCCCGTACATCGAGGACGAGCGGCTGCGCGAGGACGTCGTCGGCTTCATCGGCCAGGAGGCCATGCACGCCGCCGCCCACGACGACGTCCTCCCGCACCTGAAGCGGCTGGGGCTCGACCCGACCCCCTACACCGCCCAGGTGGACTGGCTGTTCGAGAAGCTGCTCGGCGACCGGACCCTGCCGCCGGGCCGGGCCCGGCGCTGGTGGCTGATGGAACGGGTCGCGATGATCGCGGCGATCGAGCACTACACGGCGTTCCTGGGCGACTGGGTGCTGGGCGCCGACGAACTCGACCGGCGGGGCGCCGACCCCGTCATGCTGGACCTGCTGCGCTGGCACGGGGCCGAGGAGGTCGAGCACCGCTCGGTGGCCTTCGACCTCTTCATGCACCTCGACGGGGGCTACCGCCGCCGGGCCCGGACCTGGGCGACGGCCTTCTCCGCCCTGGTCTTCCTGTGGCAGCGAGGGGTCCGCTTCTTCATGGAGAACGACCCCCACCTCGTCGACGGCAAGGCCTCCTTCGGGCAGTTCCTCCGGGCCGGCCGGCAGGGGGTGCTGCCGTCCGCGGGCTCCATGCTGAAGTCCGTCCCGAAGTACCTCTCCCGTGCGTACCACCCCTCGCAGGAGGGCTCGACGGCCCGGGCGGTCGCCTATCTGGCCTCCTCCCCCGGCGCGAACGGCGGGGTGCGGGCATGAGGCGCGCCCTCGCGGTCACCACGGCCACAGCGGTCGCCGGTGCGGCCTGGGCGGCGCGGCGGGCCCTGAACCGCCGCATCGGGAACTCCCCGCTGTGGCCGCTGCCGGCCCTGGAGGTACCGGTCTCGGGCCACTCCCCGCGCCGTCCGCTGCGCGCGCTGATCGTCTCCCGTGTCCAGCCGGCGCAGGACGTACTGGAACTGACCCTGGAATCCCCCGAGCTGCCCGCCTGGACGCCGGGCGCGCACGTGGACGTCACCCTGCCCTCCGGACTGGTCCGCCAGTACTCCCTGTGCGGCGACCCGGCGGACACGGGCCGCTACCGGATCGCGATCCGGCTGGTCGAGGACGGCCGCGGCGGCTCCCGCGAGGCCCATGCGCAGCTCGTGGAGGGCGCGGAGCTGCAGGTGCGGCCCCCGCGCAACCGCTTCGAGCTGCTCCCGGCGCCGTCGTACGTGTTCGTCGCGGGCGGCATCGGGATCACCCCGATCCTGCCGATGCTCCGCGCGGCCACCGCGGCGGGCGCCGACTGGACCCTGCTGTACGGGGGCCGCTCCCTCGACTCGATGCCCTTCCTCGACGACCTGGCCGTCTACGGCGACCGGGTCACGGTCCTGCCCGAGGACGAGGTGGGCCTGCCCGACCTGGCCCCGCTCGCGCGGACCGCGCCCGGCACCCTGGTCTACTGCTGCGGGCCGGAACCGATGATGCTGGCCGTCACCGAGGCCGCCCGGGAGCCGGCGGCCGTGCACCTGGAGCGCTTCGCGCCGTCGGCCGCGCCCGCTCCGGCACGGGCCTTCACGGTCGAACTGCGCCGCTCGGGACGGGTCGTGGAGGTCGGCGCCGGGGAGAGCACGCTCGCCGCGGTGCGCAGGGAGCTGCCGGGCACCCCGTACTCGTGCGGGCAGGGCTTCTGCGGGACCTGCCAACACCGGGTCCTCGCGGGCGAGGTGGACCACCGCGACGACCTGCTCACCGACCCGGAGCGGGCGGATTCGATGCTGCTGTGCGTCTCGCGCGCCAAGGGGGACCGCCTCGCCCTGGACCTGTGAACGCTCCCCAGTAGGGTGTCCGCATGACGACCGGAGTGCGGCGCAGGATGGGTGTCGAGGAGCGGCGGCAACAGCTGATCGGGGTTGCCCTGGAGCTGTTCAGCCACCGGTCGCCCGACGATGTGTCGATCGACGAGATCGCGGCGGCCGCGGGGATATCCCGGCCGCTGGTCTACCACTACTTCCCCGGCAAGCTCAGCCTGTACGAGGCGGCGCTGCGGCGGGCCGCCGACGAGCTGGCGCAGCGGTTCGTGGAGCCGCGCGAGGGGCCGCTCGGGGCGCGCCTGCTGCGGGTGATGGGGCGGTTCTTCGCGTTCGTCGAGGACCACGGGCCGGGGTTCTCCGCCCTGATGCGGGGCGGTCCCGCGGCCGGCAGCAGCCGTGCCAACGCGATGATCGACGAGGTCCGGCAGGCGGCGTACGAGCAGATCCTCACGCACCTGGGCCTCGGTCTCGACGAGGTGCCCGCCCGGCTCGAACTGGTGGTGCGCTCCTGGGTGTCGCTCGCCGAGTCCACGGCGCTGATCTGGCTGGACGGGCGCCGGATCCCGCGGGCCGAGCTGGAGCTGCAGCTGGTGCACGACTTCGCGGCGCTGGCCGCGGTGAGTGCCGCGTACGACGAGGAGATGGCGGGGATCCTCGTACGGATCCTGGCCGGCGAGCCCGCCGACGGGCCCTTCGGGGATCTGGTCGGGCGCCTGGTGGGGCTGGTCCCGGGTGGAGCGGCCCCGGCGGTGTGAAAGGGCTCGCATACCGCGCCCTCTCTTGATCACCACCGGTGGTGATCACCGATAATGCCCGCGTGATCATTGACGACGGGATCTTGTTCCGGCCGGCCGTGGAGAAGGACGCCGGCACCCTGGTGCGGCTGTACGACGAGGCCGCCCGCTGGATGGTGAAGCACGGGATCGAGCAGTGGAAGCCCGGCGACAAGGACGCCGCGCACTTCCGGTCGAAGATGCACGACGGAGAGGTGTGGCTCGCCGGGGACGCCGAGGGGCGGGTGTGCGGGGCCTACGAGTTGTGGTGGTCCGACGAGGAGGCCTGGGGGATCCAGCCGCCGGTCGCGGGCTATGTGCACCGGCTGATGGTGTCACGCGAGACCGCTCCCGCCGGAGCGGGGCGCCGGCTGCTCGAACATGCCGAGCGGCGGACGGCCAGGACCGGGCGGGAGCGGGCGCGACTGGACTGCGTCTCCACCAACCCCCGGCTGCTCGCGTACTACCAAGGTGCGGGCTACCGGGTGGTCGGGGAGCTCCCCGACAAGCGGGGGAAGGACGGCAGGACCTACGGGGTGATCCTGCTGGAGAAGCGGCTGGACCGGCTCACCGTCGTGTGAAGACGGCCACGGTGCGCGCCGGGACGGTGAACTCTCCTGTCCTCGCGTCGTAGGCGGACTGCTTGACGGTGGCGTCGGAGCCGGCCGCCTGCACCGGGTGCAGGCGGTAGGCGGTGCCGGCGAGGGCGGTGACGCGCTGGGGCTGGGCGGTGGGGGTGGCGTTGAAGACGACCACGAGGTCGCCCAGGGTCATGGTGATCACGCCCGGGGTCTCCTGCGGGCCCGAGAGGGGGAACGCCAGCCGGGACTGGACGGCCTGCGCGGTGGTGAGGGCGAACTCCGGCTCGGTGGTGCGGATCTTCAGCATGTCGCGGTGGGCCGCCGCGGTGGCGTTGATGTCGGTGCAGGTGGGGGCCGGCCCCGTCAGCAGCGGCTTGGCGTAGGGCCACTTCGGGGCGTTGTCGGCGGCCGGGGGCAGGCCGCGGCCGAAGCCGTTGCCGGCGCGGCAGTCCCACTGGATGGCGTTGAACCAGTCGCCGCTGTCGTAGGAGTTGCGGTCCAGGGACTTGGAGCGCAGCAGGTCGGTGCCGGCCTGGGACAGGGACGGGCCCTGGGAGAGGGTGGCCGTCGCCATGGCCAGGACCTGCATGCGGGCCTTGTCGGCGTTCCCGGTGGCGGGCGGGAGCTTGAAGGTCAGGGCGTCGGCGAGGGTCTCGTTGTCGTGGGCGTCGGAGTAGGCGAGGGCGTCGCCGGGGGCGGCCGCGTAGCCGGCCGGGGCGCCGTTGTAGTCCACCTCGGAGCCCTTGACACGGCGCCCGGAGGTGTCGGTGAAGGTGTACGAGGCGAGGTTGCCGGAGAGGCCGACCTTGATCAGGTCCTGGTCGTGCAGGAGGCGGGCCTTCTGCTCGGCCGGGGTGCCGTTGGCGGGTGACCCGTTCGGGGCGGTGAACAGGCCCGACGCGAAGCCCTGGACGCGCGGGTCCTCGTCGAAGGGGCCGCCGCCGCGGACCGCGTCGCGCGCCCGGTCGGAGAAGGTGGCGATGCCGGTCCCGGCCATGTTCTTCTGCGTGGCCTGGACGAAGCGGGCGTCGTCGGCTATCTCGCCGAAGTTCCAGCCCTCCCCGTAGAGGACGATCTTCTTGCCGTCGACGCCGTCCTTGGCGGGGGTCAGGGCGTCGAGGGCGGCGCGGACGGCCAGGATGTTGGCCTTGGGGTGGTGGCCCATCAGGTCGAAGCGGAAGCCGTCGACCTTGTACTCCTTCGCCCAGGTGACGACGGAGTCCACGACGAGGCGGCCCATCATGGCGTTCTCGGGGGCGGTGTTCGCGCAGCAGGTGGAGGTGGCGACGCTGCCGTCGGCCAGCAGGCGCTGGTAGTAGCCGGGGACGATGCGGTCGAGGACCGACTTGTCCGACTGCCCGGCGGCGACGGTGTGGTTGTAGACGACGTCCATCACCGTGCGCAGCCCGGCCCCGTTGAGGGACTGGACCATCCTGCGGAACTCGACGGTGCGGGCGGTGCCGTTCGGGTCGCTGGCGTAGCTGCCCTCGGGGACGGTGTAGTGCAGCGGGTCGTAGCCCCAGTTGTAGGAGTCCTTGGCGGCGGCCGCCGCCACGCACGCCTGCTGCTCCTGCGAGTCCGGCGCGTACACCGTGAGGTCGCAGGCCGGCTCGGTGCGGTCCGCGGGCTTCTCCGGGATGGTGCCGATGTCGAAGGCGGGCAGGAGGTGGACGTAGGAGGTGCCGGCGCCGGCCAGGCCGCGCAGGTGGCGCATGCCCGCCGAGCCGGTGTCGGTGAAGGCCAGGTACTGGCCGGGGTGGCCGCTGGTGCGGTCCGCGACGGAGAAGTCGCGGATGTGCAGCTCCTGGATCTGCGCGGAGGTGAAGGGCACGGCGGCGGGCTTGCGCAGCTGCTTCCAGCCGGGCGGGGCGAGCTTGGGGTCGGCGAGGTCGACGGCCAGGCTGTGGGTGGAGTCGGCGGTCAGGGCGGTGGAGTAGGGGTCGGTGACGAGGTTGCGGACGACCTGGCGGGTGCTGGGGGCCCACACGGTCACCGCGTAGCGGTAGGGCTTCCCGGTCCAGGAGCGCTCGCCGCGCACCGACCAGACGCCGGTGGCGTCGTCGCGGCGCATGGCGACGGTGCGCCCGTCGAGTTCGAGGGAGACCTGCTGGGCGGTGGGCGCCCAGACGGACAGGGTGGGGCGGCCGTCCTTGAAGACCGGGCCGAGGGCGGCGGTCGTCGCGTACAGGTCGTCGAGGACGCCGGCGAGCTGGACGCCGGTGGCGGCGAGCACGGCGCCGTTCGCGGCGCGGGCGGAGGCGACGAGCTGCCCGCGCAGGGCTTCCCGTACGCGGTCGCGGTCGCGCGGGTCCACGCTGTAGGCGGTGTACGCGGCCAGGTGCGGGAACTTCTGCTTCTGGGCGGCGGTGAGCTCGGTGCGGCCCAGCCGCAGCCACTGGGCCGGGCCGGTCAGGGTGCCGTTCTCGGCCTTGACGGCGCCGTCGCGGGAGGCGAGGAGCTGTACGGAGGCGGCGGTCGCGGGGGCGTTCCAGGCGACGGTGTCGCGGTCGATCCAGACGGCCTGGGACTTGGTGAGGTCCAGGGCGGCGGAGGAGCCGGCGGGCTGCGGCAGGAGGTACTTCTCCTGGCCGCCCAGCATCCACACCTCGTGGCCGGTGGCCTTCAGGTCCAGGGACTGGTCGGTGGGCAGGTCCTTCTCGTCGCCCTTGTGCAGGATGTAGCTGAGGCTGGTGGCGCCGGCGGCGAGGGGAACCTCGTAGACCGCGCCGTAGGAGTCGATGCGGGTCGGGAGCAGCGGCTTGGACCAGTCGGTCGGGGTCGCGGCCCCGGTCCAGACGTGCAGGCCCCAGCCGTCGTAGGCGCCGTCGGGGCGGTGGTGGTGCAGTACGGCCTTGGTCTGGTCCTGCGGCGGCTGGGCGGGGCGGTCGGTGCGGGCGGGTTCCTTGCCCTGCTCCAGCCAGATCTCGCCGGTCTTCGCCAGGTCGATGGTGCGGTCGGCGGCGACGTCCTTGTTGCCGTCCTTGTCGATGACGAGGTAGCCGACCGAGGAGGCGCCGGGCTTGAGCTTGACGTACGCGAAGGCGCCGTAGGCGTCGCGGCCGGTGAAGCCGTGGCCGGCCGGCCACGGAGTGGCCTCGCCGTCCGCGATGTCGCCCCACGCGTACAGCCGCCAGTCGGTGTAGTCGCCGTCGGGCCGGTTGTAGTGGACGACGGCGTAGTCGCGCTGGGTGGCGGTGGGCGCCTCGACGGGCGGGGCCTGGCCCGCGACGGACGCGGCGAGGGCGCTCGCGGTACGGCCGGCGGAGTCGACGACGACGGCCTTGTAGCGCAGCGGGGTCCCGGCGGGCGCGGTGACGTGCTGGGTGACCTTGTAGGGGGCGTGGTCGGCGGAGCCGAGGACCTGCCACTTGTCGTTGCCGGTCTGCGCGGCGAAGACGACCCGGTTGAGGCCGCCGCCGGTGACGTCGGCGGACAGCTCGACGGTGCCGGAGGCGCCGGGGGCCGGGGCCTTCAGCGTCAGGGCGGGCTTGGCGGCGGGGGCGGCGAGGGGGGCGACGGCCTGGAGGACGACCGAGCCGAGGGCGGGGACGACGACGGTGAGCTTGCCCGCGGCGGAGGCGCGGATCAGGGCGGTGCCGCCGTACAGGGTGCGGTACTGGGCGCCGGCCGGGGCGTCGATCTCGACGGTGCGGGACTCGGCGCCGTTGTTGGCGGCGACCAGGTACTCGGTACGGGAGCGGGCGTCGGTGCGCGCGAAGGCGTAGACGCTGCCGTCGGAGAAGCGTTCGCTCTGGATGCCGTCGCGCAGGGCCGGGTGGGCCTTGGTCAGCTTCGAGAGAGCACTGATCTCCTTGTAGAGGGGGTGCTCCGTGTCGTAAGCGTCGCTCGCGTGCGTGCGCGCCGTTCCGAGCTGGTCGTCGTCCAGGTAGTCGGCGGTCTTCGACGCGAACAGCGGCTGGCGCGCGTCCTTGTCGCCGCCCGCGCCGGTGTAGCCCTGCTCGTCACCGGAGTAGACGACCGGGTTGCCGCGGGAGAGGAACATCAGCTCGTTGGCGAGCCGGTAGCGGGCCAGCAGTTCCTGCTCGGTCGCGTCCGGCCGGTCCTGCTTCAGGAAGGTCCCGAAGCGGCCCATGTCGTGGTTGCCGAGGAAGGTCACCTGCTCGTAGGCGTTGGCCTTGCCCGAGGTGTAGCGGTAGTCGTCGGCGAGGACGGAGCCCAGCCGGGAGGCCGCCGCGCCCTGGGAGGCGTACGCGCGGATCGCGTCCTGGAGCGGGAAGTCCAGGGTGGCGTCCAGGCGTCCGCGCGTCACGTACGGGGAGGTGACGGCGGTGTCGGCGGAGTAGACCTCGCCGAACATGAAGAAGTCCTCACGTCCGCGCTTGGCCGCGTAGTCGTCGAGGGCGGTCGCCCACTGGGTCCAGAACTCCGTGTTGACGTGCTTGACCGTGTCGATGCGGAAGCCGTCGATGTCGAAGTCCTTGACCCACTTCTGGTAGATCTTCTCCATTCCGCTGACGACCTCGGGACGTTCGGTCCACAGGTCGTCGAGGCCGAAGAAGTCGCCCTGCTCGGAGGACTCTCCGGCGAAGGTGGAGTCGCCCCTGTTGTGGTACATCGTCGGGTCGTTGAGCCAGCCCGGCACCTTGAGGTTCTTCTTCGCGTCCGGGACGAACGGCGTCCTCGGGAAGGACTCCCCGTCGGTCTTCGGGAACTTCTTCTTCCCGTCGGCGTAGTCGCTGTCGTCGAACGGCACGCCGTCCTTCGTCAGGTAGGGGAACGCGCCCTTCGACAGGTACGAGTAGGAGGCCTGCCGGTAGTCCACGACGTCGGCGGTGTGGTTGGTGATGACATCGAAGAAGACCTTCATCCCCTTCGCGTGCGCCTTGTCGATCAGCCGCTCCAGGTCCGCGTTGGTGCCGAAGTGCGGGTCGACCTGGGTGAAGTCGGTGATCCAGTAGCCGTGGTAGCCGGCGGAGACGTCGTCCCCCTTGCCCTGCACGGGCTGGTTCTTGAAGATCGGCGCCATCCAGATGGCCGTGGTGCCGAGCCCCTTGATGTAGTCGAGCCGGTCGGTGAGCCCCTTGAGGTCGCCGCCCTGGTAGAAGCCCTTGTCGGTGGGGTCCAGGCCGGTATCCAGGCGGGAGCCGGTCAGTCCGCCCCGGTCGTTGCGCGGGTCACCGTTCGCGAACCGGTCCGGGAGCACGAAGTAGAACTGCTCGCGGGTCAGGTCGTTGCGGGCCGGTTCGGCGGCCAGTTTCGCGTCCGAGGGCGGCGCGGGCGCCTTGGCCTCGGCGGCCGAGGCGGGGAGGGCGGGCAGGAGCGTCACGGCCAGGGCGGCGGCGATCACTCCTGCGGCAGGGCGTATCAAGGCGGGTCTCCTTGTGTACGTGTCGCAGGATTGAGGGCCGCCCGGCGGGCGGGGGCAGGAAGTGCCGGGCGGCCCTGGTCTGTGGGGCGGGCGGCTCAGCTGCGCCAGGTGTCGTTCAGCGTGACCTTGCCGCTCGCGGGGACGGTGGCCGTACGGTTGGCGCCGCTCTCCCAGGTGACGTTCCCGGAGGCGTCCTTGCGGACGTACTTGTACGCGAAGGACGTGCCGGCCGGGAGGGTGGCGTCGAGCTTCCACACGGGGTAGGCGGCGGGGTCCAGCTTGAGGGCGGCGCCGGTGTTCCAGTTGCCGAGCTCGGCGCGGTCGCCGGTGACGTAGATGTTCTGTCCCGGCACGGTGGTGGCGTTGACGGCGAAGGAGGCGCCGGCGGGGCCGGACGGGGTGCCGGCGCAGGTCCGGGCGTTCACGTGCAGGGCGAGGGCGGTCCCGGCGCCGAGGGTGGCCGTGAACCGGCCGTCGGAGCCGACGGTGACGGTGCGCCCGCTCTGCACGTCGCAGTAGTCGCCGGCGGAGAGGGAGGTCTGGAAGGTCCGGGTCAGGGCGGAGCCCTCGTGGTTGATCGCGACGTACGCCTTGGAGCCGCGTCCGAAGGCGATCTGGTCGCCGCCGTTGTCCCACCAGTTGCCGACGGCCTGGCCGCGGGCGGCGTTGCGGAAGCCGACCATGGAGGAGATCTCCCGCCAGGCGTGCTGGCACTTCCACCCGTCCGAGTAACAGGCGTTGACGGTGCCGCCGTTCGGCGGGCCGGCGTCCTTGTCCGTCCACTCGTAGCCGGAGTGCACGTCGGGGGAACCGTAGGGCCAGGCCAGCGTGAAGACGGTGGCGAGGGTGTAGGCGGAGCCGTCCTTGTAGGACAGCGTGTCCCCGACGCGTTCGGTGTCGTGGTTGTCGACGAAGACGCCGCTCCGGGCGGAGGGCATGTACCCCCAGGCCTCGCCGAAGTTCTTCAGGTAGGCCAGGTTCTCGCTCTGGAAGACCCGCTTGAGGTCCCGTGCGTGGCGGAACTCCTGCACGTCGCCGCTGCCGAGGTATTCGCTCGGCTGGACGGCTTCCCCGGCGCCGTGGATGGCCTCCAGCTTCCAGTAGACCCCCGGGTTCGTCAGCCGGGACTTGATGTCGGCGAGGTCGGCGGCGGGCATGTGCTTGGCGGCGTCGATGCGGAAGCCGTCGACGCCCAGCGACAGCAGGTCGTTGAGGTATCCGGCGATCCGGCCCCGCACGTGCTCCTCGCCCGTGTCCAGGTCCGCGAGCTGCACGAGCTCGCAGTTCTGGACGTTGCCGCGGTCCTGGTAGTTGGAGATCGTCGCCCGGCAGTCGTCGAGGTCGGCGCCGGAGTAGATCCCCGGGTAGTTGTACTTCGTGTACGAACTCCCGCCCGTGCCGGTGTGGGTGGCGCCCGCGTCCGCGGGGCCCGCCATGTGGTTGACGACGGAGTCGACGACGACCTTGACGCCCGCGGCGTGGCAGGTGTCGACCATGGACTTGAAGGCCGTACGGTCGCCCAGCCGCCCGGCGATCTTGTAGCTGACGGGCTGGTACGAGGTCCACCACTGGCTGCCCTGCACGTGCTCCTGTGGGGGCGACACCTGGACGTACCCGTATCCGGCGGGGCCGAGGCTGTCGGTGCAGGCCTTGGCCACCGAGGCGAAGCGCCACTCGAAGAGAACGGCCGTCACGTCCTTGTCGCCGGGGGGCGTGGCGGCGGCCTGCGGCGCGACGGCGGTGAGCGCGGCGGCGAGTGCGGTGGTGGCGGCAAGTGCGGTGGCGGTACTGAAAAGGGTTGCAGCTCTGACGGCTCCGGCAGGCATGCGGGGTCCTCCTGGGGGGAGAGGTGGGGATTGCAGCGACGGTAGGTGCCAGGTAGGAGGCCTGCAAGAGTTTGCGCAAGAGATTGCAGAATTGTTTCCGAGGTGTGTCCCGCCTGACGGCGCCCCGACTGGCCTCTACGGGGCGCGAGTTCACCGCTCAGAGGGCCTTGGGGGCCGATGCTCGCCGATTATGGGATATCAATTCCTGCTAAATGCTGCCGAGATGGGCGAAAGGAGTGGGTTTACCGGGCCTGCCCGGCGCGCTGCGGCGGCAGCCCGACGACCGGCGATATGCCTGGGGCACACGGGGCGTCGCAGGAGGGCTGAAACGATGGTCGGACGACGGAACTTCCTCATGGCCGGAGCGTTCGGGGGTGCGGCCGCGCTCTCACCCGGCGGCCCGCAGGCTCTCGCCGCCACGGGCCCGGACCCCAGACCGAAACCCGCGCCCGGCGGCCACGGCCACGGCCGTCGGGGGAACCCAGGGGACACCCCCATCCCGAGGACGCCCCCGCTGGAGAAGTACGTGGACGCGCTGCCGACTCCGGTGACGGCCGTCCCGGACCCGTCGGTCTACCCGGGAGCCGACTACTACGAGCTCACGATGCGGCCGGGCTCGTGGCGCTTCCACCGCGACCTCGGCCCCGCGGACGTATGGGGCTACTGGGCCACCGACCCGCACAGCCCCCGCAGGCCGATCGGCATGGGCTATCTCGGGCCGACCATCAGCGTCGCCAAGGACCACCCGACGGTCGTCAAGTACCGCAACCACCTCCCGACCACCCACCTGTTCCAGTTCGTGATCGACGCCATCCGCAACGGGGACCCCCAGCTCACCCCGACTCCCCCGCCTCCCTACCAGCCGATGCTGCCCTTCCCCGACAACGTCAACGTGTGGAACGTCGTGCACCAGCACGGCGGTCTCACCGCACCGCAGTCCGACGGCATGCCCCTGCACTCGTTCAGCCCGGACGGCATCCACGCCGAGTCCTACACCACGCTGGACCCGGACCGGGTCAAGCCCAACGAGGCGATCTGCGCCTACACCAACCGTGAGCGCTCGTCCCTGCTCTGGTACCACGACCACGGCATGGGGATGACGAGCCTGAACGTCTACGCGGGACTGGCCGGCCTCTGGGTGGTCAACGACCCCGCCGACCAGGAGCTCAACCTGCCGCGCGGCGAGTACGAGGTCCCCCTGATCCTGCAGGACCGCACCTTCCACCCGGACGGGTCCCTCGCCTACACCATGACCTTGCAGGAGGGCGAGGACACCCCGGTCGTCAACGGGAAGGCGTACCCGTACCTGGAGGTCGAGCCGCGCCGCTACCGGCTGCGCCTCCTCAACGCCTCCAACGAGCGTTTCTGGCGACTGCGGTTCGCCGTGCCGGAGAGCCTGGCGACCCAGCCGTCACTGCCGTTCTGGCTGATCGGCACGGACGGCGGCTTCCGCCCGCCTCTGCAGATGCTGAACTTCCTCATCGGGCCGGCCGAGCGGTACGACCTGATCGTCGACTTCGGGCAGGTCCCGCCGGGCACCGACGTCACCCTGACGAACTACCACGCGCCCGTGCACTACCCCGGCGTCCCCGGGGCGGGACCGCAGATCTCGGAGATCATGCAGTTCAAGGTCGCCAAGCGCCCGACGGGGGGCGTGGACCGGACCACACCGCCCGCGTCCCTCAGGCTGCCGGCGGTCGCGCCCGTCGCGGTGAAGCCGGAGACCCGCCGCCGCCAGTGGGTCGTCTACCAGCACAAGCTCTTCGGGACGATGACGTTCAACGCGGTGCCGTTCATGGAGCCGTCCGCGGACTTCGTCGAGGCCGGGTCGACGGAGGTCTGGGAGTACGTCAACCCCAACCACGACGCCCATCCGATGCACGTCCACCTCGTCAACTTCCAGGTGCTGAACCGGCAGCCCATCAACGCTGCCGCCTATCAGGCGGACTACGAGAAGTGGATCGACGGCGGCCGCAAGCCGGCGGACCTCCCGGTCCTGGACAGGTACCTCACCGGTCCGCCGATCCCGCCGGAACCGGACGAGGCGCACTCCGACAAGGACACGGTCAAGTCCTATCCCGAGACCGTCACCAGGATCATCTGCCGCGAGTTCACCCCGCCCACGGACACCATCGCGTCGATCCCGGACAGCGGCACCGCATACCCGGCCACGTACGTCCACCACTGCCACCTGCTGGAGCACGAGGACGACGACCTGATGCGGCCCTGGACGATCGTCGCCCCGGGCACCGAGCCGGCCGCCGGGGGCGGCGGCCACTGAGCGGGCGGGGGGGCGGGTCGGGGCGGCCGTATCCAGCGCCCGTACCGCCCCGCCCCCCTACCCCGGTACCTGGCCCGTCGAGCCGCGCACCACCAGTTCCGGCTGGAAGACGTACTCGGTGCGCTGGACCGGGGTTCCGGAGACCGCCTCCAGCAGGGCGCCGACCGCGGCCGTCGCCATCGCCCGTACCGGCTGGCGGACCGTGGTCAGCGGCGGGTCGGTGAAGGCGATCAGCGGCGAGTCGTCGAAGCCGACCACCGACACGTCCTGCGGCACCCGCAGGCCCCGCTCGCGCACGGCCCTTATCACCCCGAGCGCCATCGGGTCGCTGCCGCACACGATGCCCGTGCAGCCGCGGTCCAGGAGCGCGCCGCCCGCGGCGTGCCCGCCCTCGACGGTGAAGAGGGTGCGCTGGATCCGCCCCTCGGCCTCCGCGTCCGGGACCACGCCGCGGAAACCCTGCTCCTTGCGGGCCGAGGGCACGTAGCGGGTCGGGCCGATGGCCAGTCCGATCCGTTCGTGCCCGAGGTCCTGGAGGTGCCGTACGGCCATCTCGGCGGCCGCGCGGTCGTCCGGGGAGATGAAGGGGGCGTTCACGTGCTCGTTGAAGCCGTTGATCATCACGAACGGCAGGCCGCGGGAGGCGAGGCGCTGGTAGCGGGCGGGGTCGGCGTGGGCGTCCGCGTGCAGCCCCGACAGGAAGACGATGCCGGTGACGCCCCGCTCCTCCAGCTGTTCCACCAGCTCGTCCTCGGTGGCCCCGCCCGGCGTCTGGGTGCACAGCACGGGGGTGTAGCCGTGCCCGGCCAGGGCCTGTTCGATGACCTGGGCGAACGCCGGGAAGATCGGGTTGGTCAGCTCGGGAATGAGCAGGCCGACCAGCCCGTTGCTGCGGCGCTTGAGCCGGACGGGCCGCTCGTAGCCGAGCAGGTCCATCGCGGCCACCACCTTGTGCCGGGTGCCGGCCGCGACGCCCGCCTTGCCGTTGAGCACACGGCTGACCGTCGCCTCGCTGACCTGGGCCTGCGCGGCGATGTCCGTCAGCCGGAGAGGGGAGGTCACCCCGACGTCACCTGCCACCACACCGTGGTGTCGGCCGGCAGCACGCCGTCCTCGACCGTCGCGCCACTGGACAGCAGGACCTCGCCGGTGACGGGGAACCGCACCGCCGTGCCGGTCGTGTTGGCCGCGCAGAGGAAGTCCCCGCGGCGGAAGACCAGCACGCCCGCGGGGGCGTCCTGCCAGTCCACCGACTCGCCCTCGCCCAGGTCCGGGCGCTCGCGGCGCAGCCGCAGCGCGGCCCGGTACAGCTCCAGGGTGGAGGACGGGTCGCCGGTCTGCGCCTCCACGCTCAGCCCCGCCCAGGAGGCCGGCTGCGGGAGCCAGCTGCCGCCGGTGCCGAAACCGTACGGGGCCTGCGTACCCGACCACGGGATGGGGACGCGGCAGCCGTCGCGGAAGCCGTCCTGGCCGGCCGCGCGGAAGAACGACGGGTCCTGGCGGACCTCGTCCGGCAGGTCGGTGACGTCGGGCAGGCCGAGCTCCTCGCCCTGGTAGACGTACGCCGAACCGGGCAGCGCCAGCATCAGCAGGGTCGCCGCGCGGGCCCGCCGCAGACCGAGCTCGCGGTCGCCCGGCTCGCGCAGCTGGGTGCCGAGGCCGGCGGGGTTGGCGTAGCGGGTGGCGTGGCGGGTGACGTCGTGGTTGGACAGCACCCAGGTGGTGGGGGCGCCGACCGGGCGCATCGCGGTCAGCGAGCCGTCGATGACCTCGCGCAGCGCGTCCGCGTGCCAGTCGGCCGTCAGGTACTGGAAGTTGAAGGCCTGGTGCATCTCGTCGGGGCGCACGTAGCGGGCGGTGCGCTCGACGGTGGGGGTCCAGGCCTCGGCGACGAGGACGCGGTCGCCTTCGTACTCGTCGAGGATCCGGCGCCAGGAGCGGTAGATCTCGTGGACGCCGTCCTGGTCGAAGAAGGGCATGACGTCGTTGCCGAGCAGCTTGAGCTGGTCCTTGGCGCCGAGGTCCGGCAGGCCGGGGGCCTTGACCAGGCCGTGTGCCACGTCGACGCGGAAGCCGTCGGCGCCGAGGTCGAGCCAGAACCGCAGGATGGAGCGGAACTCGTCCTGGACGGCGGGGTGCTCCCAGTTGAAGTCGGGCTGCTCGGGGGCGAAGAGGTGCAGGTACCACTCGCCGTCCGCGACCCGGGTCCAGGCGGGCCCGCCGAAGATCGACTCCCAGTCGTTGGGCGGCAGTTCGCCGTTCTCGCCCTTGCCGGGACGGAAGTGGAACCGCTCCCGCAGCCGGGAACCGGAGCCTTCGCGCAGTGCCTGCTTGAACCATTCGTGCTGGTCGGAGCAGTGGTTCGGGACGAGGTCGACGATGATCCGCAGACCCAGGCCGTGGGCTTCGCGGATCAGGGCGTCGGCGTCGTGCAGGGTGCCGAACATGGGGTCGATGGCCCGGTAGTCGGCGACGTCGTAGCCGGCGTCGGCCTGCGGGGAGGCGTAGAAGGGGCTGAGCCAGACGGCGTCGACGCCCAGCTCCTTCAGGTAGGGCAGGCGGCTGCGGATGCCTTCGAGGTCCCCCATGCCGTCCCCGTTGGAGTCGGCGAAGCTGCGCGGATAGACCTGGTAGATCACCGCGTCTCTCCACCAGCCGGGCGTGGTGCCGGTGGCGGTGGGAAGTGCGTCGGCGAGGTGCTGGGTCATGTCGTCCTTGAAGAAGTCGGGCCGGGGGGTGGAACGGGCAGGCTCGGGTGGTCAGCCCTTGGTGGCGCCTGCCGTCATCCCGGCGACGAGGTGACGCTGGGCGAATACGAAGAAGATCGCCGCGGGGATGGCGATGAGGACCGAGGCGGCGCTCATGGCACCCCAGTTGGAGGTGTACTGGGTGACGAAGGTCTGCAGGCCGCCGGCCAGGGTGAGGTTCTCCTCGCCGACCATGAAGGCGGAGGCGTACGCGACCTCGCCCCAGGCGGTGATGAAGGCGTAGAAGCCGGTGACGGCGAGGCCGGGCTTGGCGAGCGGGAGGATCAGCCGCCAGAAGGTGCCGAAGGGGTTGAGTCCGTCGACCCGGCCGGATTCGTCGATCTCGACGGGGATGGTGTCGAAGAAGCCCTTCATCATCCATGCGCAGAACGGCACGGCGATGGTGAGGTAGGTGATGATCAGGCCGACGGGCTGGTTGAGCAGCCCGAGCTGTCCCATCAGGTTGTAGAGCGGGACGATCAGGATGGCCATGGGGAACATCTGCGTGATGAGCAGGGTCCACATGAGCGGCTTCATGCCGGGGAACTTGAATCGGCTGACCGCGTATCCGGTGGTGGCGGCGATGAAGACACCGAGGACGGTGGTGACGCCGGCGACCAGGACGGAGTTGAGGAACCAGTCGAGGAAGTGGCTCGACTCCAGCAGGTACGTGTAGTTGCCGAGCGTGGGTTCCTTGACGAAGTCCGTGGTGATCGCGTGCTGCGCGGGCTTGAGCGAGGTCAGCAGGATCCACAGGACCGGGAAGACGGCGACGACGGACGCGACGACGAGGGTCGCGTGCAGGCCGACGGAGGCGAGCGGGGAACGGCTGCCCCGGGTACGCGTGCTGGTCATGGTCACCACACCTCTCCCTGCTTGCGCAGCGAGCGCCGGTAGACCAGCGCGAACATCATGAGCAGCAGGAGGATCAGGACGCCCCACGTCGCGGAGACGGCGAAGTCGCGCGGGCTCGTGATGAAGGCCTCCCGGAAGGCCTGGGTCACCAGGATCTCCGTGGAGTCTCCCGGTCCGCCGCGGGTGAGCAGGAAGATCACCGGGAACATGTTGAAGGTCCAGATGGTGGAGAGCAGGATCACGGTCATGCTCACCGTGCGCAGTCCGGGCAGGGTGATGTGCCGGAAGCGCTGCCAGGCGGTGGCGCCGTCCATCTCGGCGGCCTCGTAGAGCTCGCCGGGGATGGACTGCAGGCCGCCGAGGAGGGCGACCATCATGAAGGGGATGCCCAGCCAGACGTTGACGGCGATGACCGAGAACTTGGCCCAGGTCGGGTCGTCGAGCCACGGCACGGCTGCGATGCCGCCGCCGTCGAGGACCTTGTTGAGGATGCCGTTGTCGCGGTTGAAGAGGAACCGCCAGGCGAAGACGGAGACGAAGCCGGGCACGGCCCAGGGCAGGATGAGCGCCATGCGGTAGGCGGCGCGGCCCCGGAACTGCCGGTTCAGCATGTTGGCGAGGGTCAGTCCGAGCACGAACGTGATGGACACGCACGCGACGGTCCAGACCACCGTCCACACCAGCCGCTGCAGGAACACCGGGTCGCCGAGCACCGCCGCGTAGTTGTCGAGTCCGATGAACTCGTACGTGGCGTCGATGTGGCGGGCGCCGATGTCACGGGCGACGTTGCGCTCGTTGGCGTCGGTCAGCGAGAGGTAGATGCCGCGGACGAGCGGCCAGCCGATGATCACGCCGAGGACGAGCACGACCGGGGCGATCATGGCCCAGGCGTACCAGTGGGTGGCGAGGGCGCGCCTCAGGCCACCGCTGTTACGGGTGTTCCCCGTCTTCCCTGTGTTCCCTGTGTTCCCGCTGTCAGTCCAGCGGCTCCGGCCGCGGACGGCGGAGTCGTTCCCGACTCCGCCGGCCGCGGCCTTCACCACCGACTGGCTGGTGTCAGCAGCCATCGTTTCGTTACTTCCAGCCCTTGAGGATCTTGCGGAACTCGATGCCGGCCGCCTTGGCCGCGTCCTCCGGGCTCGACGCCCCGGTGATCGCCTTGGTGTATTCGACCTTCAGCGGCTCGAAGAGGGAGCCGTTCTCCGGGATCCAGGCGCGCTCGACGGCCTTGTCCACGGCCGGCTTGAAGAACTGGACCATCTCGCTGCTCTTGACGTCCGGCTGCTCGTAGGCGGCGGTACGGGTCGGCAGCAGGCTCAGCTCCTTGGCGGACTGGACCTGGACCTCCTGGGAGGTCATGTACTCGACGAAGGCGTGCGCTGCGGCGCGGTTCTTCGAGCCGGCGTAGACGCCGAGGTCGTGGCCGCCCTGCGGGGCGCCGGCCTTGGCCGAGCCGGCCGGGACGGCGGCGATGCCGAGGTTGGCCTTGTCCTTGAACTGGTCGCCGGCGTAGGTGTCGGCGACGGCCCACGGACCGTTGATCATCATGGCGGCCTCGCCGGTCTTGAAGGCCGTCTGCATGTTGGCGTAGCCGTCGGTGGCGTTGGTGACCGCCGCACCGGAGGCGACCAGGTCGCGGGCGGTCTTGAAGGCCTTGACGCCGGCCTCGTTGTCGACGGTGACCGTCTTGTTCTTCGCGTCGACGAGGTCGCCGCCCTCGCCGTAGATCAGCGGGAGGAACCAGTAGGAGTCGTCGCCGCGCAGGTAGAGGGCGGCCTTGCCGGTCTTGGCCTTGATGGCCTCGGCGGCCGTCTTCAGCTCCGCCAGCGTCTTGGGGGGCTCGACGCCGGCGTCGGCGAGCATCTTCTTGTTGTAGAAGAGGCCGAGGGTGTCGATGACCTGCGGCACGGCGTAGGTCTTGCCCTCGTACTTGCCGCTGGCCGCGGCCTGCGGCAGGAACTCGGCGTCGACCTTCTTCGCCATGTCCGCCGGGACCTCGTCGAGGTAGCCGAGGGAGGCGAAGTCCGCGACCCAGCCGACGTCGGCGCGGATCACGTCAGGCGCGTCGGAGCCGCTGCTGAAGGCGTTCTTGACCTTGTTCTGCGCGTCACCGTACGGGACGTTGACGTACTTGACGGTCACCTTCGGGTGCTTCGCGGTGAACGCCTCGGCGATCTTCTGGAAGCTCGCCTTCTCGGCGTCGTTCGCGGTGTCCCACCACGTGACCGTGCCCGAAAGCTCGCCACCGGCGTCGGTCCCGCCGTCGCCCTTGTCGTCACCGCCGCAAGCCGTCGCCGCGAGCGCCAGGGCCGCGACCAGCGCGGTGGCCGCTATGCCACGCCGCATATGAACTCCTTCGATGATCCCGGCCGCGCCCTCGCGGTCCCGAGTTGCCAGGAACGTAACAAGACTGAAAGACGACCGAAAGGGCTTGCGCAAACTTTCTGCAAGCGGAGGGGATCGTTACATCCGTGTGTCCGTACGGTTGCCGCCCCTTGCTGTTAGTTCGAGTCACCTTCGACTGTCCGGGCCCGCAACCAGGGGGCATGTCGCCGCGTTGACCCCGTTATGACCCACGAGTCGACGGCCGTCGGCCTTGCAAGCGCTTACAGCAACGCGACGACTGCGAGCGGTGACTGGTGGCGCGATGCCGTCATCTACCAGGTGTACGTGCGCTCCTTCGCCGACAGCGACGGCGACGGGATCGGCGACCTGCGCGGCGTCCGCTCCCGCCTCCCCCACCTCGCCCGTCTCGGGGTGGACGCCGTGTGGCTCACCCCGTTCTACGTCTCCCCGCAAGCGGACGGCGGCTACGACGTCGCCGACTACCGGGCCGTCGACCCGCTCTTCGGCGACCTCGCCGACGCCGACGAGCTCGTCCGCGCCGCGCACGGGCTGGGGCTGCGGATCATCGTGGACGTGGTGCCGAACCACACCTCCGAGCAGCACCCGTGGTTCCGGGCCGCGCTCGCCGGGGAGCCCGGAGCCCGGGAGCGCTACCTCTTCCGCCCCGGGCGGGGTGCGGACGGCGGCCTCCCGCCGAACGACTGGGAGTCGGTGTTCGGCGGCCCGGCCTGGACCCGCGTCGCGGACGGCGAGTGGTACCTGCACCTCTTCGCGCCCGAGCAGCCGGACCTCGACTGGACGCACCCGGAGGTCAGGACGGAGTTCGACTCGGTCCTCCGCTTCTGGCTCGACCTGGGCGTGGACGGCTTCCGCGTCGACGTCGCCCACGGCATGGTCAAGGCCGACGGCCTGCCGGACATCGGTCGCGGCGCCCAGGCCACGCTGATCGGCACCGAGCCGCTGCCGTTCTTCGACCAGGACGGGGTCCACGAGATCCACCGCTCGTGGCGCCGGCTCCTCGACTCGTACGAGGGCCAGCGCATCGGGGTCGCCGAGGCGTGGGCCCCGTCCTCGGAGCGGCTCGCCCTGTACGTGCGCCCGGACGAGCTGCACCAGGCCTTCAACTTCCGCTTCCTGAACTGCCCGTGGGACGCGCCGGCGATGCGGACCGTGATCGACGAGTCCCTGGCCGCCACCACCTCGGTCGGCGCCCCGACCACGTGGGTGCTGTCCAACCACGACGTGGTCCGGCACGTCACCCGCTACGGCGGCGGGGCGCAGGGCCTGTCCCGGGCCCGGGCGGCGGCCATGCTGATGCTGGCCCTGCCCGGCTCGGCCTACCTCTACCAGGGCGAGGAACTGGGCCTCCCGGAGGTCACCGCCCTCCCCCCGGAGTCCCGCCAGGACCCGGCCTTCCGCCGCGTCCGCCGCCCACAGCTCCCCGTACCGGTACCGGCGTCCCCCAACCCGGTCCCCGACCCACGACCCGCCCCGGAGGCGACCGGCCGAGCCCGACCGGAGGCCGAAGCCGAAGCCGGGGCCGGGGCCGGGCTCGCGCCCGGAACGCAGGCCGCGCCGCAGGCGCCCCAGTCCCCCCGACCGGAGGCCGGAACCGGGGCCGGGCCGCAGGCCCGAGCCGGCTGCCGGGCGAAGCCCGGGTACGGGGCCGGGGCCGTCCCCGATCCGCAGACCGCGCCGGAGGCGGACGGGCGAGCCAGGCCGGAGGCCGCAACGGCCGGTCGGCCGCAGGCCACCCTGCACATCACCCCGCCTGCAGCCGACCTCACCCGGCCGGAGGCCGAAGCCGGGGCCGGGCCGCAGGCCCGAGCCGGCTGCCGGGCGGAGCCCGGGTACGGGGCCGGGGCCGTCCCCGATCCGCAGACCGCGCCGGAGGCGGACGGGCAGGACGGGCTGCGCGACGGCTGTCGCGTACCCGTCCCGTGGGCGGGGGCGGAGCCCCCGTACGGTTTCGGGCCCGCCGGCAGCTGGCTGCCGCAGCCGCCCGAGTGGGCCGGCCTCAGCGTCGCCGCCCAGACCGGCGACCCCCACTCCACGCTGGAGCTCTACCGCGCCGCCCTCGAACTGCGCCGCGCCCTCCCCGGCCTGGGCGCCCCCGAGGCCGGCGGGCCGGCCGACCCCCGCGGGATGCGCTGGCTCCCCGCCCCCGACGGAGTCCTCCTCTTCACCCGCCCCGGCTTCGCCTGCACCCTCAACACCCGCCCCGACCCCGTCGAACTGCCCGCGCCCGGCCGCCCCGTACTCTCCAGCGCCCCCGTGGAAACGGACGGCCGCACCGTCCGCCTGCCCCCTGACTCCTGCACCTGGTGGACCCCGTGACGGCCCCGCCCCGCCCCCGCCGCACCTCACCCGGCCCCGTACGGAGACCCGTACGCAAATCCGGACGTCTCACTCTCCGCACCCAGGTTCCTACGTGACACGGCGACCGGTAGAGTCCAATCCCGTGACCGCACGGCTAGCCGACATCGCAGCCCAGGCGGGGGTCAGCGAAGCCACAGTCAGCCGCGTGCTCAACGGCAAGCCCGGTGTGGCCGCGGGCACCCGCGAGTCCGTGCTGGCCGCGCTCGACGTCCTCGGCTACGAGCGCCCCGTGCGGCTGCGCCAGCGCAGCGCCGGTCTCGTCGGACTGATCACGCCCGAGCTGGACAACCCCATCTTCCCCGCGCTCGCCCAGGTCATCGGCCAGGCGCTGACCCGCCAGGGGTACACCCCCGTGCTGGCCACGCAGACGCCCGGCGGGTCCACCGAGGACGAGCTGACCGAGATGCTGGTCGACCGCGGGGTCTCCGGGATCATCTTCGTCTCCGGCCTGCACGCCGACACCACGGCCGACATGGGCCGATACGACCAACTCCGCGGACAGGGCGTCCCCTACGTCCTGATCAACGGCTTCTCCGACAAGGTGCAGGCCCCCTTCGTCTCCCCGGACGACCGCGCCGCGATGCACCTCGCCGTCACCCACCTCGCCGCCCTCGGCCACACCCGGATCGGCCTCGCGGTCGGACCGAAGCGGTTCGTGCCGGTCCTGCGCAAGATCGAGGGCTTCCGCGCCGGGATGAAGGAACGCCTCGGACTCGACGAGGCGGAGACCGAGGAGCTGATCCAGCACTCCCTCTACTCCCTCGAAGGCGGCCAGGCCGCCGCGTCCGCGCTGATCGCGCGCGGCTGCACGGCGGTGGTGTGCGCGAGCGACATGATGGCGCTCGGCGCGATCCGCGCCGCCCGCCAGCAGGGGCTGCGGGTGCCGCAGGACGTGTCGGTGGTCGGCTTCGACGACTCCCCCCTCATAGCGTTCACCGATCCGCCGCTGACCACCATCCGCCAGCCCGTGCAGGCGATGGGGCAGGCGGCGGTACGGACCCTGCTGGAGGAGATCGGCGGTACGCCGGCCCCGCACAGTGAGTTCGTGTTCCTGCCGGAACTGGTGGTGCGCGGCTCCACGGCGTCGGGCCCCGGGCAGCGCCGCAACCCCGGTCGTACCTGAGTCGGACCTGCGTCGGACCTGAGTCGGACCGGCTGCGCCGAAGACCGTACCCACGGATGATCGGAGGCGCGGGCTCATCTGGCAGACTCTCTCCCCATGGGTGAACCGAGCGTGAAGACACTGGAAACCCGGACGGACGTCTCCTCACCCGAAGTGGTCGAGCCCGAGACCCGCCCGGCGTCCGAGCGCGCCCTGCTCGCCCGGCTGCGCGTCCCGCGCCGGCCGCGGATCTGGTTCGAGATCCTGCTGATCGCGGTCAGCTACTGGATCTACTCCCTGATCCGCAACGCGGTGCCCGAGCAGAAGTCGATCGCCCTCGCGAACGCCGACTGGATCTGGGGGGTCGAGAAGACCCTCGGCATCGCCGTGGAGCAGTCGGTCAACCACGCCGTGAACTCCGTGACGTGGCTGATCGTGGGCATGAACTACTACTACGCCACGCTCCACTTCGTCGTGACCATCGGCGTGCTGGTGTGGATCTACCGCTTCCATCCCGGGCGGTACGCCGCCACGCGCCTGGTCCTCTTCGCCACCACCGGCGTCGCCCTGGTCGGCTACTACCTCTACCCGCTCGCGCCGCCCCGGCTGATGAACGGGCAGAACTTCATCGACACCGTGCTGGTCCACCACACCTGGGGTTCCATGGCCTCGGGCAACCTCAAGCACATGTCGAACCAGTACGCCGCGATGCCGTCCATGCACATAGGGTGGTCGCTGTGGTGCGGGCTGACGATCTTCGCGGTCGCCTCTGCCCCCTGGGCCCGGATCCTGGGCCTGCTCTACCCGACGGCGACCCTCGTCGTCATCGTGGCCACCGCCAACCACTTCTGGCTCGACGCCGTCGGCGGCATGATCTGCCTGGCCTTCGGCTACACCGTCTCGCGCACCTGGTACGGCTCGATGCCGCACCGCCTGCCCCGCCACCCCGAGCACACGGGCCCGCACCCCGCGGCGCAGGCGCTGAACCGCTTCCGCACGCGCAGCTAGTGCTGCGACCGTAAAGGTTTGCCGGGTCACGGCACGAGGGTCTGTATCGAGTCGCCCCGTGGAGCAAGGAGCGGCGTTCGGCTCGTGCGCCGAGGGTGCGTGCCGGGCATCGCGACGCCGCGGGCAACTCGATACAGACCCTAGGACTGCCCGGGGCTCGTGCGCTCGTACTCGACCTGGGTCAGCGGCCGCCCGTCGCCGAAGTCGTAGGTGCGGGTGGCACCGCTCTCGGTGAAACCGGCCTTGGTGTAGAAACGCCGTGACTGGTGCGTGTCGCGCAGCGTCCACAGGTGGGCCCGGGCGAACCCGGCACCCCGCAGGTCCTCCAGCGTTCCCCTCATGAGCGAGGCGGCGGCGCCGCTGCCCCAGCTGTCGGGGTGGCTGTAGAAGGACAGGATCTCGGCCTGGCCCGGCCTGGTCGACGACGCGCGGTAGACGGACATGGCCACGGGCCGGCCGTCCTCCCTCTCGACCAGCAGAATCGCGGAGTCCTGCTGCGCGAGCCGTGCGTGCCAGCGGGTACGCCTTCCGTCGGGGCGCGTCGTGACCAGCACGATCTCGTACAACAACCCGGCCACGAGGGCCGACGCAACCGGGGAGCGGCCGCTCGCGCCCCGGCGGTCCGAGCCGAAGCCCCACCCTCGACCGGCCCCTGACCGGACCCCGGAGCCCGAACCGGACCCGGAACCCGATCCCGAGCCGCATCCTGAACCGGAGCCCTCCCCGGAAACCGCGCCGGAGCCCGAATCAGCCACGTCGGGTATGGAGTTGGAGGCGCGCGAACTCCTGGCCCGGCTGCGGCTGCGCGATCCGCGGCTGCTGTTGTCCGAGCGCGACACGGTACGGCTGGCGCCCGCAGCGGCCGAGTGGCTGGAGCGCGGGCTGACCCCGAGCGCCGTCGTAGCGGCCCTCACGCGCTCGCTTCCCACGGTGCCGATCCACTCGCCCGCCGCGCTGCTCGCCCACCGCCTACGGGACCTTCTCCCGCCCCGCCTGGCGGACGCGCAGGCACCCCCGCCGACGGGCCCGGACCGCACCGTCCACCCCCTCCGCACCTGCGACGGCTGCGACCTCGCCTTCCGCTCCCCCACCCCCGGCCTCTGCCTCAACTGCGCCCCACCCCCGACGGCGACCACCGCCGCCGCCTGAGCCGCGTCGCGGGCTGTGGCGGCTAGAACGCATTCGCGACGTACCATCCCTGCACGGTTCTCCGGCCGATGCTTCCCAACCTCCGCAGTGGCGTGGTCGGACGGAGACATCCCTGTGGAGGGGGCAGAGGGCGATGAGGGTGACTGAGAGTTGGTCGCGTGTGATGGGTCTTCTTCGGGAGCACGCGCCGGCCGATCACGCGGATCTGCCAGGGCCCGCTACGGAGCAGATGCTCGCGGCAGCCGAGGAGCGGATGGGGATCTCCCTGCACGGGGACCTGCGGACGTGGCTGTTGCAGAACAATCTGGATCTGCCGGAGGAGGATTTCGACGACGACGTGATGTGCTGCGGCTTCGACGGGTTCCCCGACGAGGGAAGCTTCTTTCTGGGCCTCCGGGCGATGGAGAGGCTCTACGCGAACCGCTCCACGTCCTGTGGATTCGACCCGCCGGACCAGCCTGACCACCCGTTCTGGCGTAACGAGTGGATCCCGTTCCTGTCGGACCAGGACGGCTGGACGGGAAAGTTCATCGATGTGCGAGACGGGCGCGTCGGCAGATGGTTCGTGGGAGGCCCCACGGTTACGGGCGAGTACGAGTCGATGGCCCGGTATTTCGACTCCGTGGCGGAGACGCTGGCGAGGATCGCCGAGGGAAGCTTCCCGGTCTGCCGGTTCACCGAAGGTCGACTTGTCTGGTCGTGAGACCGCAGCAGACCGGGTGCCCGGCGGGACAGGTGATCGACGACGGCCGTGACGTACGGCGTGGGCGCTGCCGGCGGATATGCCGAAGCCGGCGGCGATCGGCGTGAGCGTGCTGTGCCGGCGCAGGTGAACCAGGCCGACGCGGCGCGCGCTGGGCAGGCGACATTCCCTAGAGGGACTGGTCGGCGGCCCGGTCCAGGAAGGTCTGCAGGGCAGCCAGCTGCGCCCGTACCGCCTCGGCGAACTCGGCGTCGGCCTTCGCCACGTCGACGCCCTCGGGGCCCTTGGCGTACCAGTCCGTCGCCAGCTCCCCCACCCGCCCGGAGCGGGTGTCGATCGCCGCCAGGTCCCGTCGCCCGTCGGGCGGTGCCACGAGGCGCGCCGTCGTGACGGCCCGGGCGAGGTCCGTGTTGGCCGGTGCGTATCCGTTCTCGAACTGGCGCCGTCTCTCCTGCGGCGTCTTGACGGGGTCGAGGCTGACGCTCAGCAGCTGGGTGGACTGCTGCACGTACGTGTTGACGGCCCCCGCGAGTTCCACGTAGGCGGCCCGGCGGATGTCCGAACGGCGGGCGTGGGCCTCCTCGCGGCGGGTGTCCTTGGCCTCGAAGTAGGCGAGCGTGCTTCCCGTCAGACCGGCCAGGGCGCCGATCAGCGCTCCCGCGAGTGCGGCGGTCGTGGCGCTCCCCCGCCCCGGTCGGCCGCCCGTACCGTCGCCGCCGGCCTGGTCCTTCTTCTCCGTCTCCGTCATGCAGTACCCGTACCGCGGCCGGAGCGGCCCGGCACCTGCAACCACCTGTAGGCACGAACACGAACACGACCGCATGGGGCTGCCCGGAGGGAATTGGCGCGGAGGGACACGACCGCCCGCCGTCCTGATCCCTTTCCGCCTCGGCAATTCCTCCGAATGGGTCGCGGATAATGCGGGCAGGTTCTCGCCGACCCCCGCCGGCCCCCGCACCGTGGCCCCACACCGAGCCCCCTCGCGGCGCGGGCCCCGACGCCGCGAACCGGGAGCCGGTTGCGTGACATGCGTCACGGCGGGAACTTCGGCATCGGACGACCTTCCGGGCGCGCCAGCCCGTCGACATTTCGATATTTGTCCGTTTTGGATTCGACATTCCCCTCTCCTGCGGGAACGGAATCGCCGCTACCGCCTTACTCGTCCCCTACTTCCCAGGTCACGGCTACTCCTGAAAACACATCACATGGTTGTGCAAGTGACCTGATCGTGACCATGCACGATCAACGGCCGGTTTCAAGCCGCGAGCCAAATGCTTCGGGTGAGCGCGAAACGGAAACTTGCCAGGCCAATGGCGGGCTTCTAAGAATGTCGACCATTCCGGCGTCCCGCAGTTCCGGCGCCGGAGGCTTCGCGATCACCGAATGAGGTCACGCATGCAGAAGCATCGGAAGAAGAAGCAGTACCGGAAAATAGTCATCGGGGTCAGCGCTCTGGGAATCGTGGGCGTTCCCACGGCCGCCATGGCCTGCTACGACTCGTACGGCGGCGGCGACGACACCCGCCGGACGCGTACCGTGAGCCACCAGGCGCAGCGCCCGTGGCAGTACGTCCCCACCGCCGTCCCGAGCACCTCGGTGCCGGTGGACGTCGCGACGACGCCGAGCGGCACCCCGGCGCCCGAGCAGCCGGCCGCGGAGCCCTCCGAGCCCGCCGCCCAGCCCTCGCAGGCCCAGCCGCAGCCCGTGAAGCCGCAGCCCGCGAAGCCGCCGGTCACCACGAAGCCGCAGGCGCCCCGGCCGCCGCAGACCTCGCCCGCGCCCGCGCCGACGGCCTCGGGGGCCGTCGCCGCCGTCCTGGCCCTGGTCAACCAGGAGCGCGCTGCCGCCGGATGCCCCGCAGTGACGCTGAACGCCAAGCTCACGAAGGCCGCGCAGGACCACAGCGCGGACATGGCCGCCACCCGCAACATGTCCCACACCGGCTCCGACGGCTCGGACCCGGGCGCGCGCATCACCCGCGCCGGCTACGCGTGGCGCACATACGGCGAGAACGTCGCCTACGGCTACAGCACGCCCGAGAAGGTCATGGAGGGCTGGATGAACAGCCCCGGCCACCGCGAGAACATCCTGAACTGCTCCTTCAAGGAGATCGGCATCGGCCTGGCCCAGCCGAACAACTACTGGACCCAGGCCTTCGGCACCGCCCGCTGACGCCCCCACCACCCCGTGGCAGCGGGCCGCGAACCCCAGGGTCCGCGGCCCGCTGCCACGGGGCGGCCGGTCCGGGCCCGGCCAGGCCAGCGCCTCAGAGCCGGTACGCCACGCCGCGCCAGGTCCACCCCGCGCCGAGCACCGTGTCCCTCAGCGGGTTCTTCATGTCCCGTGAGTCGAAGCGGAACGTTTCGACCTTCCGCCGCCGGCCGTCGGACCCCTTCTCGTACGTCCACTCCCGGGAGACCGTCATGGACGGCCCGGAGCCGGACGCACGCGTCACGGCCAGCCGGGTGCCCGTGTACTTGTCCCAGAGACGCCCCACCCTCAGCTTCCTTCCTCATTGTCCGGACGCACCGAGCGGACGAAGTCCGGGAATTGCTCCAGGGCTTCGTCGTGCTGTGCGACGGTGGCGGTCAGGGCCGGCCGGATCAACGCCCGCTCCGGCGACGGCCGGGAAGCGTGTGCATGATGCCGGTCAGCCTCCGTAGAACAGCTCCTCGACGACCGCGCGGGCGCGGCGCGTGATGCGGCGGTAGTCGTCCAGCAGCTCGCCGACCGTGCCTTCGGCGTAGCCGAGGTAGCGGCCCACCGCTCCCAGTTCGCGGGCCTCGGACGGGAAGGTGTCCCCGGCGCGGCCCCGCACCAGCATCACGGCGTTGCGGACCCTGGTCGCCAGGACCCAGGCCTCGTCCAGGATCTGCGCCTCGTCGGTCGGGATCAGCCCGGCCGCGTGGGCGGCCGCCAGGGCTTCGCGGGTACGGGTCGTCCGCAGGCCCGGTTCGGCCCAGGCGTGCCGCATCTGGATCAGCTGCACGGTCCACTCGACGTCGCTGAGTCCGCCGCGGCCCAGCTTGGTGTGCAGGGTCGGGTCGGCGCCGCGAGGCAGCCGCTCCGACTCCATCCGCGCCTTCAGCCGGCGGATCTCCCGTACGGCGTCCTCGCCCAGCCCCTCGGCCGGATAGCGCAGCGGGTCGATCAGCTCGATGAAGCGGCGGCCCAGCTCCTCCTCGCCCGCCACCGGCTCGGCCCGCAGCAGCGCCTGGCTCTCCCAGGTCAGTGACCAGCGCCGGTAGTAGGCGGCGTACGAGGCCAGGGTGCGCACCAGCGGGCCTGAGCGGCCCTCGGGGCGCAGGTCGGCGTCGATGAGGAGCGGCGGGTCGGCGGTGGGCAGCTGGAGCAGCCTGCGCATCTCGGCGACGACGGTCTGGGCGGCCTTGGCCGCGTCCTGTTCGTCGACGCCCTCGCGGGGTTCGTGGACGAAGAGGACGTCGGCGTCGGATCCGTAGCCGAGCTCGTGGCCGCCGAAGCGGCCGACGCCGATGACGGCGAAGCGGGTGGGCAGGGTGTCGCCGAAGTGCGACTGGACGGCGGCGCGCAGGGCGCCCGCGATGGTCGCCGCGGTGAGGTCGGAGACGGCCCCGCCGACCCGGTCGACCAGGGCTCCGTGGTCCTCCTCGGCCGGGCTGTCCTCCGTACCGTAGGAGCCGATGATGTCGGCCGCGGCGGTACGGAACAGCTCGCGGCGGCGGACGCCTCGGGCGGCGGCGACGGCGGTCTCCGGGTTCTCGGCGCGGCCGACGGCTGCCAGGACCTCCTGGACCAGGGCCTCGTGGCTGCGGGGCGCCAGGCCCTCGGGATCGCCGAGCAGGGCCACCGCCTCGGGGGCCCGCATCAGCAGGTCGGGGGCGAGGCGGCCGGCGGACAGTACGCGGGCCAGGTTCTCGGCGGCGGCGCCCTCGTCGCGCAGCAGGCGCAGGTACCAGGGGGTCTTGCCGAGGGCGTCGGAGACCTTGCGGAAGTTCAGCAGGCCGGCGTCCGGGTCGGCGGAGTCGGCGAACCAGCCGAGCATCACCGGCAGCAGGGTCCGCTGGATGGCGGCCTTGCGGGTCACGCCTGAGGCCAGGGCTTCCAGGTGGCGCAGCGCGGAGGCGGGGTCGGCGTAGCCGAGGGCTTCGAGGCGCTGGCCGGCGGCACGCGGGGAGAGCCGGGTCTCGCCGGGGGCGAGCTGGGCGACGGCGTCGAGGAGCGGCCGGTAGAAGAGCTTCTCGTGGAGGCGGCGTACCACGGAGGCGTGTCGGCGCCAGGCCTTGTTGAGCTCGGCGACGGGTTCGGTGCGCAGGCCCATGGAGCGGCCCAGGCGCCGCAGGTCGCTCTCGTCCTCGGGCACGAGGTGGGTGCGGCGCAGCCGGTAGAGCTGGATGCGGTGCTCCATGGCGCGCAGGAAGCGGTACGCGTCGTGCAGCTGGGCGGCGTCGGAGCGGCCGACGTAGCCGCCGGCGGCGAGGGCGTGGAGGGCGTCGAGGGTGGTGCCGGAGTGCAGGGTGGCGTCACTGCGGCCGTGGACGAGCTGGAGGAGCTGGACGGCGAACTCGACGTCGCGCAGGCCGCCCGGGCCTAGCTTGAGTTCGCGGTCGACCTGCGCGGCGGGGATGTTGTCGACGACACGGCGGCGCATCTTCTGGACGTCGGGGACGAAGTTCTCACGTTCGGCCGCCTGCCAGACCAGGGGCGTTATGGCGTCGACGTAGTCGGCGCCCAGGGCCGCGTCGCCGGCGACGGCGCGGGCCTTGAGGAGGGCCTGGAACTCCCAGGTCTTGGCCCAGCGCTGGTAGTAGGCCAGGTGGGAGGCGAGGGTGCGGACGAGGGGGCCGTTGCGGCCTTCGGGGCGGAGGTTGGCGTCGACGGGCCAGATGGTGCCCTCGACGGTGGTCTCGGAGCAGATCCGCATCAGGTGGGAGGCGAGGCGGGTGGCGGCCTGGAGGGCCTTGCCCTCGTCGGCTCCCTTGACGGCGTCGCCGACGAAGATGACGTCGACGTCGGAGACGTAGTTGAGCTCGTTGCCGCCGCACTTGCCCATCGCGATGACGGCGAGGCGGCAGAGCGCCGCGTCCTCGGGGGCGGCTGCGGAGGCGATGCGCAGGGCCGCGCGGAGGGTCGCGGTGGCGAGGTCGGCGAGCTCGGCGGCGGTCTGGGCGACGTCGATGGTGCCGCAGACGTCGCGGGCCGCGATGGAGAGCAGGCAGCGGCGGTAGGAGACGCGCAGGGCGACGGGGTCGTGGGCGTCCGCGAGGCCGCGCTCGAACTCGGGGAGCCCGGGGTGCAGGTCGGCCGCCTCGTACGTGACGAGGCCGAGCCAGTCGCGGGGGTGGCGGGCGAGGTGGTCGCCCAGGGCCTCGGAGGCGCCGAGTACGCCGAGGAGCCGGTCGCGCAGCGGTTTGGCGCTGACGAGGGTGTCGAGGAGCCCGGGGAGTTCGCCGGACGGCTGCGCCTCGGCGAGCCGGACCAGCCCGCGCAGGGCCAGGTCCGGATCGGCGGTCGCCCCGAGGGCGTCGAGCAGCACGGGATCGGCTCGGACGGCGGCGAGCGCGTCGGAGTCGAGCAGCCGGGCGGCCGCGGAGGGGTCGGTGAAACCGCTGCGGAGCAGCCGGATGAAGGTGCTGCTCCTGCGTCCCGGGACCGTCATCCCGCCGCCTCCCGCGGTCGTCTCTGCCACTGCCTCGGCCCTGCGTCGCACGGCCCTGACCTGCCTGGGTCGAGCCTACGGGCTGTCGGCGCGAAGCTCACCGGGCCACGGCGCCCGGCACGACACCTCGCCGGGTTGCCGGGTTGCAGGGTTGCCGGACCGCGTACGTACGGGCGGAGCCTTCGGCTCACCCCGACGTACCATGGCACGCATTATCGGATTATCTGAATACTTAACGCGAGATGGGGCTCGCTCCCCGCCGACCGGCCACGAGGAGCCCCATGTCCGACGGACACCACCGTCCCGGCCCCACGGCGGGCGGAGCGCCGGGCCCGACCCCGGATCCGGCGCACTGGTACGGGGGTTACGAGCCGCACGGGCAGTACGCGGGGAGCCTGGAGCACCAGCAGTACCACCAGACGCACCTGCCCCACCAGCACCAACACCCCGGGTCCGTGGGTGACTTTGCCCATGCCCCGCAGTCCGACTGGAGCGGCTGGAGCGGCCGGTCCGCCGGGGACGGCCTGCCGCCGCCCCAACTTTCCGAGGCCGGTGCGCCGTTCGTGCCACAGCAGTCGCAACAGACCGAGCAGCACCGGCAGTACGAGCCGCACCCCCGCCACCCGGCCGACGCCGAACCCGCCCCCGCCCATGGCGATCCCGCCCACGCCCACGCCCACGCCGACACCACCGCCCACTTCCCCACCCACGGCGATCCCGACGCCGCCGCCCGGCCCGCCCATGCCGGGAGCAACGACCGCGAGGCGGAGGTACCGCCAGGCGCGCGGCAGGGCCGCAAGGCCCGCCGGTCGGCCCGCGAAACCACACCCCGGCCCCGGCGCGCCCGCAAGGCCGGGGCTTCCGGAGCGCCCGTACCGGCGGCCGCCGCACCCCGGGACCCGGCCGGTACAGCCGAGGGCGTACCGCGGGCGCAGCGGCGGGGCGGCGGGCCGCAGGCGCGGCGACGCAGCCACCGTTGGGCCGGCCTCGTCAAGGGCGTCGCCCTCTGCGCGGCGGTCGCCGCCGCCGGGATGCTCGTACTCCGGGCCGGCACGGCCGTCGACGGCCTGGGCGGCTCCCCCGCGGCCCCGGCAGGCCCGGACCCGGCGGTCGTGGCCGCCGACGCCGTGCCGGACCCCGGCCGCGTCGTCCAGATCGTCGCGCACCCCGACGACGACCTGTACTTCATGAATCCGGACCTGCGGTACTCCATATCCGCCGGCCATCCCGTGACCTCCGTCTACCTCACCGCGGGCGAAGCCGACGGCGTCAACGCCACCCCCTCCAAGGGCGCGAGCGCCGCGCCCGACAAGCCCGCCTACGCCGAGGCCCGCCAGAACGGCATCCGCGCCGCCTACGCCCAGATGGCCACCGGCGACCGCAGCAGCGCCTGGAAGCGGACCGTCGTCCCGACAAGGGGCGGCGGCCACGCCGAGGTCGACGTCCTCGTCGCGAACCCGCGGGTCAACCTGGTCTGGCTGCAACTGCGCGAGGCCGGCCACGGCTACGCCGACGTGCCCGACAGCCTGCACGGCCTATGGGACGGCAAGGTCGCCCGCCTGGAGTCGATGCTGTCCTCCGGCACCCCGGTCAAGCAGCGGTTCGCGTACTCGAAGGACCAGGTCGTCCAGACCCTCGTCGGCGTCCTGGAGCAGTACACGCCGACCACCGTCCGCTTCCAGGACCCCACGCCCGGCCGGTACCCGGGCAACAGGCAGTACACCGACCACCAGGACCACTTCTACGGCGCCCGCTTCGTCCAGCTGGCCACCGCCGCCTACGCGAAGGCCGTGGACGCCAAGGACCGCCCGCACTTCGCGGTGCAGAACTACGTCGGCTACTTCAACGGCTCCCTCCCCAGCGCACTGGACCCGCGGGAGGCGAGGGAGAAATTGGACAGCCTCGACACCTACGCCTGGCTCGACCGGCAGAACCACTGCGGCAGCGACGCCGGCTGCGGCGACCTCAAGGTCGCCGACCGCCCGGCGGGCAACCGCTGGACGGACTCCATCAACTACGCCCGCGGCACCGGCACCAACTGGCTGACCTCCGACAAGGACCACGGCCTGTGGGCCTTCAAGGTCCTCGACGGGCAGGTCGCCGTCTGGCACCGGCCCGGCCCCGTCGGCCCCTGGCGCGGCCCGGACCTGCTGCCCGGCACCGGAATGGACCCCAGCGCCTCCGCCGTGACGCTGGCGGACGGCCGTATCGCGGTCTTCGGCACCCGTACCTCCTTCGGGGCGCGGCCCGCCGACTACCGGCGCGACGTCGTCTACGCGGTCCAGAAGGCTCCCGGCGCGGACGCGTTCGGGGAGTGGCAGTCGCTCGGCACCCCCGAGACCGCGGACGAGGCGTGGACCTCCGACATCAGCGCACCGGCCGTCTCGGTCGACGGCACCGGCCGGCCGGCCGTGTACGTCCGCGACGGCGCGCACAGCCTGCGCGGCCGGGTGCAGCGGGCGGACGGCGGCTGGGGACCCTGGGAGAACCACGGCGGCGAGGACCTGCACGGCGCCCCGGTGACCGCGACCGACGGCTCGGGGCGGCGCATCGTCCTCGCCGCCACGTCGAAGACGGTCGTCGGCTGGGCGCAGCCGGAGCCGGGTGGCCCGCTGGGCCGGGTCACGGCCACCGGGCTGCCCGACACCACGCTCCCGCTGACGGCGGAGGGCCGCGAGGGCGGCGTACGGCTGTGGTTCCGCAAGCCCGGATCGGGCAACGTCCGTACGGCCCTGATGACCGCCGACGGCGGGCTGAAGGTCAACCACATGACCGACCTCGGCGGGTTGAACGGCTTCGGCTCGGTGACGGCGAGCGGGCACGTGCTGGCGGGCCGCACGGCCGGCGGGCAGCTGGGCGCCGAGGTCGGGCCGGGACGGCCGTGGGGGCGGTCGCCGCTGATGTTCGTCGGCGCGCCCTCGTCGACGATGACCGGCAGGAACGTGGTCAGCCTGGCGGTGGTGGGGCTCGACGCCCGGCTGTACGTGACCTCGTCGGCGGACGCCCCGGACGCGTACCTGGCGCCGTGGCAGCCAGTGGGCCCGCGCAACGCGAAACCCTGAGGGCCGGCTGTACACGCAGGGCCCCGCACGGCAGGAGTCATCGGCCGCGTCGGTAAACCAAGTTCACCGATTCGGACTCTCTCTGACTGCTCAGCGTTTTCTCCTGCCCGGACGAACCCAAGGCGTGCCGATGCCCGTGACCCGTCGCCGCTTCGCGGCCCTGCTCACCGTGCTGACAGCCGGCGCCACCGGCGTACTCTCCATACTCTCGGTGGCCTCCGGCCGGCAGACCTCCGGCGGGGCCGCCCCGGGGAAGAACCCCGCCGCCGTCCAGCCGGCGAGCGTCACCTCCGGGTCGGTCGTCCAGGTCGTCGCGCACCCCGACGACGACCTGTTCTTCATGAACCCGGACCTCAGCCGCTCCCTGGCCTCCGGCACCCCGGTCACCACCGCCTACCTCACGTCCGGCGAGGCCGACGGCCGCAACGAGGCGCACGGCGACGCCGCGGAGGATCCCGAACAGCCCGCCGACCGCGCCCACTACGCGGAGGCCCGGCAGAACGGCATCCGCGCCGCGTACGCCCAGATGGCCACCGGCGACCGCGCCGGCGCATGGCGGCGTACGGTGGTGCCCACCGCCGGCGGCGGCCGCGCCGAGGTCGACGTCCTCATCGACAAGCCGCAGGTCAGCCTGGTGTGGCTGATGCTCCGCGAGGCCCGCAGCACCGGCGAGGACACTCCCGAGAGCCTGCGCGGCCTGTGGAACGGCCGAATACCCGTGCTGGAGTCCCAGCTGACCACCGGGACTCCGGTCAAGCAGGGCTTCACGTACACGAAGGACCAGCTGACACAGGCCGTGGCGGGAATACTGGAGCAGTACCGGCCCACGACGATACGGATGCAGGACCCGACGCCCGGCCGGTACGGCGACAAGGGCCGCTACACCGACCACCAGGACCACATGTACGGCGCCCGGTTCGTGCAGGCCGCCACCGCCGCCTACGCCCAACAGGTCCAGCGCCGCCCGCACTTCGCGGTGCAGAGCTACCTCGGCTACCACAACAGCACGCTCCCGCACTCGCTGGACCCGCAGACCGCCGAGACGAAGACCGGTTACCTGCGGACCTACGCCTGGCAGGACCGCGAGGACCACTGCGGCAGCCCCTCGGGCTGCGGAGACCGCAAGGTCGCGGGCAACCCCACCGGGCGCAACTGGGCCCAGTCGCTGCGCTACACGCGCGCCGACACCACCTCCTGGCTGGTGGAGGGGACGCCCGGCCGCCTCTGGGCGTTCACTGTGCTCGACGGCCGCATGGCGTACTGGACGCGCGCCGCCGGCGGCGTCTGGGAGAGGCCGGTCTTCCTCCCGGGCGCGGGCATCGACCCGGGCGCGACCGCCGCCCGGCTGCCCGACGGCCGCGTCGCCGTCCTCGCCACCCGCACCGTCCTCGGCCCGGCCCCCTCGGACTACCGGCGCGAGGTCGTGTACGCCGTCCAGGCCGCGCCCGACGGCACGTTCGGGGCATGGCAGTCGCTCGGTACGCCCGAGAAGGGCGACGAGGACGGCACCTCGGCGATCAGCGCGCCCGCGGCCGGCGTGGACGGGCGGGGCCTGCTCACCGTCTACCTGCGCGACTCCCGCCGCACGCTGCGCGCCGCCGTCCAGCAGCCGGACGGCGGCTTCTCGCCCTGGCAGCGCCTCGGGGGCGAGGACCTGCAGGGCGACCCGGTCACGGCGGTCGACGCCGCCGGGCGGCGCCACGTGTACGCGACGACCACGGCATCGGTGCCGGCCTGGACCCAGGCCGACGCGGACGGCACCCTGCGCGGCCCCTCCCCCACGGGCCTGCCGGCCACCACCATCCCGCTGACGGCGGCCCCGGACGGCGCGGGCGTCCGCCTGTACTTCCGGCGGCCCGACTCGGGGGTGGTGCGCACCGCCGTGGTGACGGCGGGGCCGGCGGCCAGGCCCCAGGTCTCAGCGGTCACGGAGGCCGGCGGACGGGCCGGATACGGAGCGGTCGGCGCGGCGGGCCGCCATGTGGCGGGCCGGGCGGACAGCGGCACGGTCAGCACCTCGGGCCTGGGCGGCCCGCCGGCCTGGGCGGAATCCGGCATGCTCTTCACGGGCGCCCCGGCGGCCGTGGCGGAACCGGGCGGCACGACCACGACGGCGGTCCTCGGCCTGGACGCCGAACTCCACACCTCCCTCACCCCCGCCACCCCCGCCCGTCCGGCGTGGCATCGCGCGGTCCGCTGACTCCGCTGAGTCCGCTGACGCTGCGGCCTCAGTGGCCTCGGTGGCCTCGGTGGCCTGCGGCCAGGAGGGTGTGGATCCGGTCGGCGGTCCAGGTGCCGGCGGCGCCGGGGCAGGCCGACAGGTACGCGGCGGTGTCCTGTGCCGTCCAGGGGCCCGAATCCAGCAGGCCGGCGGCCAGGTGGCGCAGGTAGGCGGCGGACGGGGTGCGCAGTTCGACGTCCCCGAGGGTCCAGGGCGCGGTGAAGGTCACCACGGGGATCCCGTCGATCGTGCCGGGGCAGACGAGGGTTTCGTACCGGCCGGGGCCGAGGGCGTGCCGGCCGTCCCGCAGGACGGTGGCCAGGTCGAGGTCCGCGCCCGGTTCCCGGCCCATCTCCTGTGCGGCGATGTCGGACAGCTGGCCGGTGGTCACCAGGTGTGCCCGCCCGCGGGTCCGGCCGGGGGCGGTGGGGTCGTAGTAGCCGCGTCCGCCGGTCCACACCAGGGACTCGGTGGCGAAGTACAGGCGGCCGTCCAGCTCGACCGGAACCGACCGCTCGGGCGCCCGCCGGTCGCGGCAGCCCGGGTGCGTGTGCGTCGCCCCGGGCGGGGTGCCGCCGGCGATGTAGGCGGTGAGGCGGTCCATGTGCATGTTGGAGCCGTAGGAGGCGTACCAGACCCGCCCGGGGGCGGGGATCGCCCTGGTGAGCGGTCTGACGGCGTGCACGGCCATGCGGGGTCCTCGGGGTGCGGGGGCAGGTCCTCCTGTCCGCCTGCACGCGTCGGGCCGACGATCGCATACGGCGGATCGGGCAATTCTACCCAAGGGGTCCGGAACGCCGCGGGGGCGGCCGACGTCACGGTCGGTCCGCCCCCGGGCACGGGCCGCCGGATCAGGCACCCAGGTGGCTGCCCTTCGCCCACTCCAGCTCGCCGTCCTTGAGGCAGTTGGAGGTGTAGACCGGACCCGTGAACGCCGGCTTGCTGGCGGGCACCGCAGCGAGCGAGGAGCAGTTCGACGAGAAGCCCGCGCGGCCACCGGAGAAGTAGTCGATGTCGAGCCCGTCGTTGGCCAGAGCGGCGCCGGCCCCGCCCAGCAGGATGCCGGCGGCCAGGACGGACGCGGTGACAGCAGAACGAATACGCATGACTCCCCTAAGGATCTGTGGAACGACGACGCGCTGTTCGATGTGCGCGTCGGCCGGTCCAACGCCCGGGGCCACCGACGGGAACGGCAGTTCACTCCAATGCCCGCGGCTGTATCGTTTCCACACTTCCCGCCCCCTGTGCGCTCCCCTTGTGCGCTCCCCAGCGCCCAGCGCCCAGGGGCGCAGCGGGTGGAGGGCCACGGGCAGCCGGTCGAGCGCGGCACCGGCCACCGCCCGCCCCGCCGAGTCGTCGTACGCACGACACCGTCCCGTACTGGTCCGTACGGGACGGTGCGCCCGCCGCTACCTCTGGTCGCTGCGCAGCATGGCGATGTAGTGCGTCGCCTCGGCGTAGGTGGTGACGGTGGCGCCGCCGATGTCGGTCGGCGTCGGACGAGAGCCGTTGCGCTCCTGGTAGATCCACCGGGAGCCCCGCCCCCAGTCGTTCTCCTCGGCGGCTTGCTGGGCGGTCAGGGAGGTGCCGCCGCCGAGGGCCTGGCGCACCGTGCTCTCGATGTTGCGGAAGCGGGCCGACTCGGAGGTCAGGGCGATCGCGGCGACCAGGTCGTCGCGGATCTCGTTCGCGTTGCCGCCTTCGCGGGCGAACTCCCACAGGACGTTCATGTTGCCCCATATGCCGTTCGGGGTGAGCCACAGTTGCCTGCTCTGGGTCGAGCCGTGCTCCAGGCTGTGGTTGCCGCCGTAGCGCCCGCTGTAGGGCAGCACGATGGCGTTGCGGCCGAGGGCGTGGCCGAGGTCGAAGGGCTGCTGCTCCCCGACCTGGCTGAACTGGACGACGTTGCCGGCGTTGCCGGTGGAGAAGCCGCGCAGGTAGAGGTCGCTGGCGGTGAGGTAGAGCGTGACCGTCCGCCTGACGTTCTGTCCGTCCTCCGGCCACATGTAGGCGACGTTGACCGCGATGACCTCGTTGCCGCGGCTGGTCTCCCAGACGGCGCTCGAACCGGAGCCGCCCACCATGGAGCCGGTGTTGCGCAGCGATCTGATGAAGTCCGAGTGGCGGGCCCGCAGGGTGTTGGCATGAGTGGAGGTCAGGTCCCAGCTGACCGTGCGCACAGGGACCTGGAGGGCGGAGACGGGGGCGGCCTCGGGCCGGTGGTCGGCGGCCTGGGCCGCGGGAGCGGCCACGGCGAGCAGTGGCAGGCACAGGAGTGCCGCGACGAGGGGCTTGCGCATCGGGGTGTTCCTCATTCTGGTGGATGCCGGTGACGTGAGGGGCGGGGACAACGGTCGGTCCGGTCGGTCGGTCGGTCGGTCAGCTGACCGTGAAGACCACCTCGGCGTTCTTGCCGCCGCCGCCTGCCCGGGCGCAGGAGTGGCCCGCGGGCACCTGGCAGTCGTAGGAGTTGCCGCCGGCGAAGGGGTTGTTCCAGCGGAAGACGACCTTGCCGCCGCCGGACATCTGGTACTCGGCCGAGCCCTCCGTCCCGGTGGCGAAGCCGTCGGACTCGCTCTGCCAGCGCGCCACCGCACCGTTGTTCATGACCGAAGGAGGCAGGTTGTTGCCGCTCCAGATGCCGTGGTCCAGGCCCGCACCGGTCCGGGCCAGCAGGGCGCCGGACTGGTTCACGACCGTCACGCGGACGCTGCGCACGGGGGTGACCGCGAGGGATTCGGCCTGGGAGAGGGCCGCGACCCGGGCGGTGGACTTCGCCGTCAGGGCGAAGTTGACGGTGGCGTTGTTCCCGCCGCCGCCCGAGCGGCTGCACTCATAGCCCTCGGGAGCGTCGCAGCTGTAGGAGTTGCTGCCCGCGTAGGGGTTGTTCCAGCGGATGGTCACGTCCTTGGCCGTACCGGCGATGTTGTAGGTGACGTGGCCCTCGGTACCGGTGGCGAAGCCACAGGACTCACTGCTCCAGGAGGCGGAGACCGTCTTGGCGATGGCGTCCGGCGGCAGACCGTCCCGGGACCAACAGCCGTGGTCCAGGCCTGAGCCGGTGCGCAGCAGCTGACGGCCCGTGCTGTTGGCGAAGATGACGCTGGTGCTGCGCTCGGCGGACTGGACGGAGGCGCCACCGGGGGCGGGGGCGGCCTGGGCGGCGGGGGCGAGTGCGGTGGCGCCACCGGCCAGAGCGGCCAGGAGGGCGGCCGAGGCAGACCACCGGACACGGGCATTTTTTGACATGTACACGACAAGACATCCTTTGGCGCGAGGGGCGTAAGGGGTGGGGTGGTGTGAGGCGGCGGGGGCCGGGCGGGCGGTCCCTCAGTCGACGTACCAGAGGAGGTAGCGGCTGGAGCTGTCGTTGGGGTTGCACTCGTAGCGGCTGTACAGGCCGAGGCCCACGGTGAGCGAACCGGCCTGGTTGCACTGGGCGTAGCTCGCGTACGAGCCGCCGTAGATCCGGTACTCCTCGGCGCTCGCGGCGCCGGAGGAGACGGCCGCGAGGGCGGCGGCGGCACAGAGACTGGCGGCCAGTCTGCGAGGGGTGGTTCGGGGCATGGCGAAGCGCACGGGGAACACCTTTCCGTTGGTTGATCGAAGCCGTGGGCCGCGTACGGCGGCCCACGGGAGACCGGACGCGTCCTTCGACGCGCCCCTCTGGCGACCGGGTCGGGCCCACAACCACCCAACCGGCAGCGGATGGAGCCCGCTGCCCCCGCACCCGGTCTCCCGGGCGGCTCAGTCGAGCGGCTTGCGGGGGCACCAGGAGTCGCCCCACGCCGTCGTCACGAGGCACTGCCTGTTGTCGTGCCCGCCGCCGGACGGGGCGTCGACCGTCGTCCGGCGCACATCGGCGGTGGCCGCGGCAGCGCCGCCCCACACGATCCCCGTGCTCAGTACGACCGCGAACAGTGTCCGCACCACGATTGCGCGCATGGCGTCGATTCCCCTCGTTTCGGCGACAGTCCGGCCACGGCGGGCGGTGCTCCTGGTCGGGAAGCCCGTCCCTGCCGTGGTCACCACCCTGCCAGTGGGTGGATGGCACATGCATCGGCGAAGAGGGATCATGATCCTGCCAGGCACGTTTAGGAGGCATGCGATGGAGATGGAAAGCGGACCCGGCGCGCCGGCCCAAGTGCCCGGCCTCGACAGCCCGGCCGTCCTGCTCTACCGGTGGACGGTCGTCCACGAACGCCTCACCCCGGCGACCCTCGCGCAGGCCGCCGCCGACACCGGAATGAGCCGGCAGGCCTGTTCGGCCGCCGTACGGTCACTCACCGACTCCTGCCTCCTCACGGAACTCCCCGCCCCCGACGGGGCGGAGGAGCCGGCCGGCTGGCAGCCGGTGAGCCCCCAGGCCGCCACCGCGCAACTGCTGTCGGACCGCGACACCGCCCTGCGCGCACAGGAGGAGGCCCTGCGGGAACAGCGTCGGCGCATCCAACTGCAGCGCGACGGACTGGCTGCGCTGACGCCGCTCTACCTCCAGGCCCGCCAGCACGTCTTCCCCCAAGGGACCATCGACCACCTGCCGGACAAGCTGGCGGTGCGCTCGCTGCTGTCGGACGTGATCGACTCCTGCCGCAGCGAGGTGCTGGTCTCCAAGCACGGCGGCTCGTTCCCGCCCGCGGCGCTGCGGGAAGCGCTGCCCCGCGACCTGGCACTGCTCGGGCGCGGCATCCGGATGCGGAGCCTCTACCAGCACGCGACGCGATTCGACAAACCCACGCGGCTGCACGCGGAGCAGCTCATCGGGGCGGGTGCCGAGATCCGGACGCTGCCGGAGGTGCTGCCGCAGATGATCGTGGTGGACGGGGCGCTGGCCCTTTTACCGGCCAGGTCGGGCGGTGCGCTGCTGATCCGGGAACCGGATCTGCTGGCCTATCTGCTGGACGTCTTCGAGCGGGACTGGGAGAACGCCGCGCCGTTCGCGACGGGGCCGCAGGCCGCGCACGACGTGTCCAAGACGATGAAGCGGAGCATCCTCGTGCTGCTCGCCAAGGGGCTCAAGGACGAATCCATCGCGCGCCGCCTGGGCATCTCCCTGCGCACCTGCCGCCGCCACGTCTCCGAGCTGCTGGACGGGCTCGGCGCGCACAGCCGCTTCCAGGCGGGGGTCATCGCCGAACGCCAGGGCCTGACCGACCACCCGGACCGCCCCGCCCAGGCCGACACGGCAGCACCCGCCCCGGCCGCACCCGCCCTGGGCATACCCGCGCAGGCCGCACCCGCCCCGGGCGTGCCCGCGCAGGCCGCACCCGCCCCGGGCGTACCCGCGCAGGCCGCACCCGTCGCCGGTGGGCTCGCGGTCGGCCCCGGGTGCCCCGGCTGTGGCGGGGCGATGCCCGTGCCCGCCGCGGGTCCGGGCCGGGCAGGAGGGCGTCCGCCCCGCCATTGCTCACCCCGCTGCCGCTCGCGCGCCTACCGGGCCCGACGCAAGGACCAGAGGTCCGGTCCAGGTGACGTCGCCGCCGCTGCGGACCGTACGGACGTCACGAAACCACCGACCACGTCACGTAACCCCTAGGGGTTGTCGTCAAAGTCCCGTCTGGGTGGCGGGGCCCGGCACGCACGACTCCGGGCCGGTGGTCGTCGACCACCGGCCCGGATGCCGGATGCTCTGCCCTTACAGGACCGGGAGGTTCTTGCGGAGTTCGAAGGCGGTGACCTCCGAGCGGTATTCCTCCCACTCCTGCTTCTTGTTGCGGAGGAAGAAGTCGAAGACGTGCTCGCCGAGGGTTTCGGCGACCAGTTCGCTGCGCTCCATCAGGGAGATGGCCTCGCCGAGGTTCTGCGGGAGGGGTTCGATGCCCATCGCGCGGCGTTCGGCGTCGGAGAGGGCCCACACGTCGTCGTCGGCGCCCGCCGGGAGTTCGTAGCCCTCCTCGATGCCCTTGAGGCCGGCCGCCAGGAGGACGGCGTACGTGAGGTAGGGGTTGGCGCCCGAGTCGATCGAGCGGACCTCGATGCGGGAGGAGCCCATCTTGCCCGGCTTGTACATCGGGACGCGGATCAGGGCCGAGCGGTTGTTGTGGCCCCAGCAGATGTACGAGGGGGCCTCGCCGCCCGCGCCGGCGCTGCGGGAGGAGCCGCCCCAGATGCGCTTGTAGGAGTTGACCCACTGGTTGGTGACCGCCGCCGTCTCCGCCGCGTGGCGCAGCAGGCCGGCGATGAAGGAGCGGCCGACCTTCGAGAGCTGGTACTCGGCGCCCGACTCGTAGAAGGCGTTGCGGTCGCCCTCGAAGAGGGAGAGGTGGGTGTGCATGCCCGAGCCCGGGTACTCCGAGAACGGCTTCGGCATGAAGGTGGCCTGGACGCCCTGTTCGAGGGCGACCTGCTTCATGACCAGGCGGAAGGTCATGATGTTGTCGGCCGTGGAGAGGGCGTCGGCGTAGCGCAGGTCGATCTCCTGCTGGCCGGGCGCGCCCTCGTGGTGGCTGAACTCCACCGAGATGCCCATGGATTCGAGCATGGTGATCGCCTGGCGGCGGAAGTCCATGCCGACGTTCTGCGGGGTGTGGTCGAAGTAGCCGGAGTTGTCGGCCGGGACGGGACGGGTCCCGTCCAGGGGCTTGTCCTTCAGCAGGAAGAACTCGATCTCCGGGTGGGTGTAGAAGGTGAAGCCCAGGTCGGAGGTCTTGGCGAGGATGCGCTTGAGGACGTAGCGCGGGTCCGCGAAGGACGGGGAGCCGTCCGGCATGAGGATGTCGCAGAACATGCGGGCGGTCCCGGGGGCCTCGGCGCGCCACGGCAGTATCTGGAACGTGCCCGGGTCCGGCTTGGCGATCATGTCGGACTCGTAGACCCGTGCGAAGCCCTCGATGGCGGAGCCGTCGAAGCCGATGCCCTCGTCGAAGGCCTGCTCCAGCTCCGCGGGGGCGACCGCGACGGACTTGAGGAAGCCCAGTACGTCGGTGAACCACAGGCGCACGAAGCGGATGTCGCGCTCCTCAAGCGTCCGGAGGACGAATTCCTGCTGCTTGTCCATGCCTTCATCCTCGCAGTTCAGACGGCCTGTGCACCACCGCCTCAAGGGTCGCGGCACAGTCGGGTCGACCCAGTATCGCCAGTGGTGGTTTCCGCCACATTACGCACCCGCGAAAGCTCGCGGCACCCCCGCACTGACCGCGGGCCGGTCATGAGCATTACCATCTGCGCCCATGGGGGGCCGGCAGTACACGCAGCGGGGGCGTCGGGCACGTTCCGCGGTCCGCCGCGCCGTCGTGCTGACCGTGCTCGGAGTGCTGGCCGGCGCGCTGTTCCTGTGCGCGCGGACCGGTGAGCCTCACGCCTCCTCCGAGGTGCGGGCGCACGGTACGGAGCACGCCGTCTGCGTGTCCCCGTACGACCCTCCCGGCTGTTCCCCGCTCGCGCACGTGACCCCGGCCGAGCTGCCCGTGCCGCCGCCCGCCGTGACCGTGGCGGACGGAGGGGCGCTGCCCGCCGCCCGTGCCACGGCCGCGGGGCGGCTCCGGCCGCCCGAGCCGCTGGCTCGCGCCCCCGACCTGCATGCTCTCCAGGTGCTGCGGACCTGACGGGTCCGGTTTCGCGTTCCGTCCACCCCCCTCATTCAGAAGAAGGAACCAGGGCACATGGCCAGCAAGTCCGGCAGCACCCCCCAGCACACCGACCCGAACTCCCGCCAGGCGCGCATAGCCCAGATGCGCCGCGCCGAGCAGGCCCGGGAGCGGCGCAACAAGGCGATCGCGATCACCCTCTCGTCGGCGGTCGTCGTCGGCCTCGTCGGTTTCGGCGCCTGGGTGCTGATCGACCAGAAGCGGACCGAGCAGCGCAAGCAGGAGGCCGCGGAGCAGCTCCGCAGGGAGGCCGAGGAGATCCGTAAGAAGCCGGTCGAGGGCGAGCAGCTGTGGGACGTGAAGAACCTCGGCCGCAACCACGTCGAGACCCCGGTGAAGTACGAGATGAACCCGCCGGTCGGCGGTGACCACCACCCCCGCTGGATGAACTGCAACGGCGACGTCTACAAGACCCCGCTGCCCGAGGTGAACGCCGTCCACTCGCTGGAGCACGGCGCCGTGTGGGTGACGTACAACGAGAAGGCCGCCCCGGCCGAGGTCGACAAGCTCGCCGCGACCGTCGCCAAGACCCCGTACACGCTGATGAGCCCGGTCAAGGAGCAGACCGGCTCGATCATGCTGAGCGCGTGGGGCAAGCAGCTCACGGTGGACAGCGCGGACGACCCCCGGGTCAAGCAGTTCTTCACCAAGTACGTGCAGGGTGAGCAGACCCCCGAGCCGGGCGCGGCCTGCACGAACGGGCTGGCGGCCAAGTGAGCCGGACGATCCCCCGTACGTACTGGGTCGCGGGCACGGCCGTGCTGCTGGCGCTGCTGTTCGCGGCGGCTGCCACGGTCGCCGCCGCGGGCGGCGGGCCGGCGGCCCCGGCCGCGGCCGCGCCCCGGACGCCGGGACTGCACTCCGCCGACGCCGGCTTCGCCCGGGACATGGCGGTCCATCACCAGCAGGCGGTGGAGATGTCCTTCATCGTGCGGGACCGCACCCAGGACGAGGCCGTACGCACGCTGGCCTACGACATCGCCAACACACAGGCCAACCAGCGGGGCATGCTGCTGGGCTGGCTGGACCTGTGGGGGCTGCCGAAGGTGGTGGCCGGCGAGCCGCCGATGTCGTGGATGGGGTCCTCCGGAGGCCACGGCGGACACGCCGGACACGGCCCGGCCAAGCCCGGCGCGCTGATGCCCGGCATGGCCACCAAGGAGGAGCTGGAGCAGCTGGGCGCCGCCTCGGGGCGGGACGCGGAGGTGCTGTTCCTGCAGCTCATGACCGACCACCACCAGGGCGGCGTGGCGATGGCGCAGGGGTGCGCGCAGCAGTGCGTGACCCCCGTCGAGCGGGATCTGGCGCAGGGGATGGTCGACGCGCAGCGCTCGGAGCTCACCCTGATGGCGGACATGCTGAAGCAGCGCGGAGCCACACCGCGCGGGTGAGGGGACACGCTCGTACGGTGGGGGGAGGCGCCCTCTCACCCGTACGGGCGTGTTCCGGCGCCGTCCGGGGGTCGTCGCGTGGGCCGAAGAGCCGCGGCGCGGCGGCGCACCGCGATGGGGACGCCCGGCCGGGCGCGTCCGCACCCGGCCGTGAACGGCGTGCTCAGGAGGTATCAGTCATGACCACCGCCGCAGACATCATGCACCCCGGGGCCCAGTGGATACCGGCGCACGAGACGCTCGACCGGGCCGCCGAGCTGATGGCCCGGCTCAATGTGGGCGCACTGCCCATCAGCGACACCGATGAGCGTTTGTGCGGGATCGTCACCGACCGCGACATCGTCGTGAACTGCGTGGCCAAGGGCCTGGACCCGGCGAAGACGACGTGCGGGGACATGGCCCAGGGCACTCCGCGCTGGATCGACGCCGGCGCGGACGTGAGCGACGTGCTCGACGAGATGGAGAGCCACCGCATCAAGCGGCTGCCCGTGATCAAGGACAAGAGGCTGGTCGGCATGATCAGCGAGGCCGATCTGGCCCAGCACCTTTCCGAGGACCAGCTGGCGGGCTTCGTCGAGAAGGTCTACGCCCGGAGCTGACCCGACCCGGGACAGGCCTGCCGGTGTTCACCCCCGGTGTTCAGCCCCGGTGATCACCCGTCCGGCGGCCCCGCCGGTGTTTCACCCGCGCGGTCAGCCGGTCACTCCCGCCGCTGCCGCTCGCTCGTCTCCACGACCGCCCGGGCCACCTGGTCCGGGCGGTCGTGCATGACCAGGTGGCCGGCCGGTTCGGCGACCTCGAAGCGGGCGCCGATCCGGTCGGCGAGGTCCGCCTGGCGGCCCAGCCAGCGCAGTGCGCCGCGGCCGGCGGACCCGTCGTGGCCGGCGAGGACGGTGGCGGGCGCCGTCAGCGGCCGGGTCCGGCGCAGCGCCGCCAGCTCGGCGGCCATGTCCAGGTAGCGGGAGTTCTCCAGCAGGGCCCCTTGCCAGACGCGGCCGGTGCGGTAGCAGCGGCGTACGAGGTCCCGCGCGGCCGGGTCGCCGCCGCCGGTGCGGGAGGCCCGTACGGTGGCGCGCCGGACCGCGGGGCCCAGCGCGGCCGGCAGCCCGGCGGCGGTCACGGCCCGGCCGAGGGCGCGGGCCGCGCCGGTGCGCAGCGCGGCGGGCAGGAGCGGGCGGGGGTCCTCCTCGACGCTGGCGTCGAGGAGGACGAGGGCGGCGGTGCGCCGCGGGTACAGGCGGGCGAAGCCCTCGGTGTGGAAGGCGGCGATCGAGTGCCCGACGACGGTGACCGGGGCGGCGGCAGGCCCTCCGTGGCCCAGGGCGTCGAGCAGGCCGGCGATGCGGTGGGCCTCCCCGGCGGTGGTGGGCGGTGCGGTGGCCGGGCCGCTGAGGCCGTGTCCGGGGCGGTCGAAGCGGACGACGGTGCGGCCCGCGGCGACGAGCTGCGCGGCGACCTCGTCCCAGTCGAACCAGGCCATGGCCAGTCCGGCGCTGAGGACGCAGACGGGTCCCCGGCCCTCGACGCGGACGTGCAGCGGTGTCCCGTCGACACGCACGAACAGGCCGGCTCCTCCGCTTCCCGGGTACGACGGGTCGCGCGGGTAGAGCGGATCGCGCGAGCCGCGTGAGACGCGCGGGTCGCGCCGCACACGCGGGTCGTGCCGCTCGTGCGGCTCACGCGGCTGGTGCGACCTGTGCGGCTCGTGCGCGGTCATGTGCGGCGTTCCCTGTGGACGGAGTAGGCGAGCAGACCCAGCCAGACTGCCACGAGCAGGACCTGGAGGCGCTGACCGGCGCCCAGCGCCCAGGTGCCGCGTCCGGCGGTGAACATCGCGATGGCGGACAGGGTCCACGCGGTGGCGAGCAGTTCCAGGGCGACCAGCGCGGGCCCGTAGCGGGCGATGGGCGCGAACCAGCCGTAGCGGCGGGCGGCGACGGTCAGCGCCACCAGCCCCACCAGCGCCCCGGTCATGGCGAGGGTGCTGCTGACGGCGTGGGCCTGGTGGGTGGCGGGGACGAGACCGGCGGTCTCGCGGGCCGCGCACTCGGGGTCCGCGGTGGGCGTGCAGCTCAGCGGGAGCCAGGCGTCGGCCGCGGTGGCCGCCCCGAACAGGGTGAGCCCGGCCCAGCCGACGACCGCCCAGAGGCGGCGGGACTCGGCGTATTTCAGCAGCCGTATCAGGGCCAGCAGGCCTCCGGTGAAGGCGAGCATCCCGGCGGTGAAGTCGGTGGCCCGGAAGAGGCCGCCGAGCGGCTGGTCCTGGGCGGCGAGTTCGCTGACGTACGTCTCGATGGGGTTGAGGCCGGTGGAGAGGACGACTTCGAGCACCCACGCGGTGTAGGCCGCGCCGGCGAGGCCGATCAGGAGGGCGACCGGCCAGGCGGTGCGCGCAGTGAGCCCGTGGGCGGACACGGCGTGACCGGCCCCGGGCAGGCTCGGGGTCGCCGCTCCTCCGATCGCATACCCTCCCCGGGTAGGGTTCCGGCCATGACGCGCAGCGCTCGGCGAGCGGCCACGGGGGCCCCGCTTCTGCTGCTCGCCGCGCTGCTGCTGAGCGCAGTCACCATGCTGTCTCCGGGCCGTCCGAGTGATTCCCACGCCATGGAGGACGTGTACGCCCACCGGTGCGTTGCCTCTGCCGGGGCTCCGGGTGCCGCGGTGCGCGGTGGTGCTCACCACACTCCGGCCTCCCCGCCGCAGCGGCGGGGTCCGGCCCGGGAACCCGCTCCCGAGCCGGCGCCGGGCGGCGCACCGGCCGCGCCGTCCGGGACCGGTACGGGTGCCGGGTGCGGCCGCGCCGCCGTGTGCGCCTCGGCCGCCGCCGGCGATCTCCTCGGGCGGCCCGCCGTACTGCGCATACAGGGGGCCCCGGCGTCGCCGCAGCCCCTCCCCGTCCACCTCCGCGCGCCCGGCTCTCCGGCGTGGGGTGACGCCGTACCGCCGCGGTCGTCCTGCCGGGCGGGCGGCTGACGGCGGACTTCGACGCCGACAAACTGGGGCTGTGGATGGTGCACTGCCACAACGTCTACCACTCGGCAGCCGGGATGATGACGGTGGTCGACTACCGGCTGTAGGACCGGGTGGAGGGCCGGTTGGGGCAGTGACGGAATTCGTAAGGGCGTTCGCCACCGGCATGGCACTCTTGCTCTGATCACGACAGCCGCGACAAAGGACGCTTCCGCCGGTATGACCACCCCGCCGAACCCGCCCAGCACCCCCTCCGGCCCGCCGACGGAACCGGCGGGCACGCCCGTTCCCGAAACGGCCCCGATACCGGCGCCCGCGCAGCCGCTCTCGCTCGACAAGACCCCGGCCGCCGAAGCCGCCGAAGCCCCCGCCGAACCGGCCGAACCCGCCGCCGAACCGGCGGCCGAGGACGCCGCGGACCCCGTCCCCGGGCCGGAGGCGGCCCGGCCCGCCGGGGCCGTCGCCGCCGAACCGGCTCCGGCTCCGGTTTCCGATCCGGCTCCCTCGTCGTTCGCCCCGCCCACCCCGGTTCCGGCCGCCCCGGCCGCGTCGGCCGCCCCGCTCGGCGCGCCCGGCGCCGCGTTCGCTCCCGGCCCCGGCGGCCCCGGCATCCCCGGCGACCCGTGGGGACAGCACACCGCCGGCTTCGGCGCCGGCCCGTACCCCGGCGACCCGCAGGCCGCCGCCCCGGCCACCAACGGCCTGGCCGTCGCCGCCGTGATCGTCGGCGGTTTCGCCGTCGTCTTCGGCGTCACACCCCTGCTCTTCTGGCTCGGCGGCATCCTCGCCCTGATCGGCCTGGGCCTCGGCATCGGCGCCGTCGTCCGCGCCAACAAGGGCGCCCCCGGCAAGACGACGGCCATCGTCGGCACCGTCCTCGCCGGGGCGGGCGTCCTCGCCTCGGTCGGCGGCTTCTTCCTGACCGTCGCCTTCGTCGAGCGGGCCACCGACCGCGTCGAGGCGGGCATCGAGGAGGAGCTGGACCTGGACGGCCTGTACCCCAGCGGTGAGCCCTGGCCGACGGCGTCCCCGTCGCCCTCCCAGGTGCCCGGCCTGACCAGCGCGCTGCTGTTCGGCGAGACCTTCACCTACCCGAACGGCATCAAGGTGAGCCTGTCGACGCCGACGAAGTACGAGCCGAAGGGCATCATCGCCCGCGAGCAGGTCAAGAACGCCATCCAGATCACCGTCACCATCACCAACGGCTCGAACGCCCCGCACGAGGTGATCTACGCCGTGCCCAACGTCCGCGACGACAAGGGCATGACGGCCGAGATGGTCTTCGACAGCGGCGGCGGCGCCAGCGTCCCGAAGATGGTGAAGGGAACGATCCTGCCGGGCGAGACAGCCAGCGGCGTCGTGGCGTTCGAGATCCCCGAAGGCACCAAGAGCATCACCGCGGACATCGCCGCCGGCACCCTGCTCGACGACGTGAAGTACGTCGGCCCCATCGGCTGACGGGGCCGCACGGCGGACCCGCGCGGCACGCCGAAACCCCGGGAAACGCACGGGTCCCAGGACATCGCGTCAGAAAGACGATTAGACTGGGCTCCGTGCCTCAACTACGCCTCGCTCTGAATCAGATCGACTCGCACGTCGGCGACATCGCCGCCAACGCCGACTCGGTCGTCCACTGGACCCGGCACTCCGCCGAGCAGGGCGCCCACCTGGTGGCGTTCCCGGAGATGGTGCTGACCGGGTATCCCGTCGAGGACCTCGCCCTGCGCGGCTCCTTCGTCGAGGCGTCCCGCAGCGCGCTGCGCGGACTCGCGGAGCGCCTGGCCGCCGAGGGGCTGGGCGAGCTGCCGGTCGTCGTCGGCTACCTCGACCGGACCGAGAAGGCCACGCCCCGCCTCGGCCGCCCGGCCGGCTCACCGGAGAACGCGGCGGCCGTCCTGTACGGCGGCCGGGTGGTGCTCCGCTTCGCCAAGCACCACCTGCCCAACTACGGCGTGTTCGACGAGTTCCGGTACTTCGTGCCGGGCGACACGCAGCCGGTGATCCGCGTGCGCGGCGTCGACGTGGCGCTGGCCATCTGCGAGGACCTGTGGCAGGAGGGCGGCCGCGTCCCGGCCACCCGCTCCGCCGGGGCCGGGCTGCTGGTCTCGATCAACGCCTCCCCGTACGAGCGCAACAAGGACGACGTACGCCTCGAACTCGTGCGCAAGCGCGCCCAGGAGGCCGGCTGCACCCTCGCCTACCTGGCGATGATCGGCGGCCAGGACGAGCTGGTCTTCGACGGCGACTCGATCGTCGTCGGCGCCGACGGCGAGGTCGTCGCGCGCGCCCCGCAGTTCTCCGAGGGCTGCGTCCTGGTCGACCTCGACCTGCCGGCCGCGCGCGCCGACGCCCCCGAGGGCGTGGTGGACGACGGGCTGCGCATCGACCGCGTCGTCCTGTCCGAGGAGCCGGTCGAGGCGTACGAGCCGGTCGTGCCCGGCGGCTACGCCGACCGGCTCGACGACGACGAGGAGGTCTACGACGCGCTGGTGGTGGGCCTGCGCGCATACGTACGGAAGAACGGATTCCGGTCCGTCCTCGTCGGGCTCTCCGGAGGCATCGACTCGGCTCTCGTCGCCGCCATCGCCTGCGACGCGATCGGCGCACAGAACGTGTACGGCGTCTCGATGCCGTCGAAGTACTCCTCGGAGCACTCCAAGGGCGACGCGGCCGACCTGGCCGAGCGCACCGGCCTGAACTTCCGCACCGTGCCGATCGAGCCGATGTTCGACGCCTACATGGGCTCGCTGGGCCTCACCGGTCTGGCCGAGGAGAACCTCCAGTCCCGGCTGCGCGGCACCCTGCTGATGGCGGTCTCCAACCAGGAGGGCCACCTCGTGCTGGCCCCCGGCAACAAGTCGGAGCTGGCCGTCGGCTACTCCACCCTGTACGGCGACTCGGTGGGCGCGTACGGCCCGATCAAGGACGTCTACAAGAGCGACGTCTTCCGGCTGGCCCGCTACCGCAACCGGGCGGCCGCCGAGCGCGGCGAGACCCCGCCGATCCCGGAGAACTCGATCGTGAAGCCGCCGAGCGCCGAGCTGCGCCCGGGGCAGGTGGACACCGACTCGCTTCCGGACTATCCGGTGCTCGACGCGATCCTCGCGCTGTACGTGGACCGGGACCAGGGGCTGGACGAGATCGTGGCCGCCGGCTTCGACGCCGAGCTGGTCGCGAAGACGCTGCGGATGGTCGACACCGCCGAGTACAAGCGCCGCCAGTACCCGCCGGGCACGAAGATCTCCGCGAAGGGCTTCGGCAAGGACCGCCGGCTGCCCATCACGAACGGTTGGCGCGAGCAGGCGTAGCAGGGCCGGGGGACGCGCGGGGCCCCACCGTGGGGGCGGGAAGCGCGCAGGGCCCCACCGCGTCGGCGGTGGGGCCCTTGGCGCGCCCGTGTCCGCGCCGCTACTTGACGACCGTCAGGCGCGCGGCGACCGGGAGGTGGTCGCTGCCCGTGCGGGGCAGGGTCCAGGAGGCCTCGGGCCGGATCCCGCGGACCATGATCTGGTCGATGCGGGCCATCGGGAACTGCGCCGGCCAGCTGAAGCCGAAGCCGTCGCCCGCCGCACCCTGGGTGGAGCGCATCTGCGAGGTGACCTCGGACAGCGAGCGGTCGTTCATGGTGCCGTTCAGGTCGCCGAGGAGGACGACCTTCTTCACGGGCTCGGCGGCGAGGGCGGCGCCCAGCGCGTCGGCGCTGTCGTCGCGCTGGTTGGCGGTGAAACCGGCCTTCAGCTTGACCCGGACCGAGGGCAGGTGGGCGACGAAGGCCGCGACGTCGCCCTGCGGGGTGGCGACGGTGGCCCGCATGGCCCGGGTCCAGCCCATCCTGATGTCGACGGGTGCGCTGCCGCTCAGCGGGTACTTGCTCCACAGCCCGACGGTGCCCTCGACCGAGTGGTACTTGTAGGTGCCCGCCAGGGCCTTCTCGTAGACGGGCACGACACTGCCCTTGAGCTCGGTGAGGGCCAGGATGTCGGCCCCGGAGCGGGCGACCGAGGCGGCGGTGCCTCGCGGGTCGGGGTTGTCGGCGTCGACGTTGTGGGTGGCGACGACGAGGTTGCCGCCGGTGCCGGACTTGTCGAAGACCAGGCCGCCGAAGAGGTTCAGCCAAACCACCGCGGGCAGCACCACCGCGATCAGCGCGGTGGCAGACCGGCGCAGGACGGCTGCGCCCAGCAGCACCGGGACGGCCAGGCCCAGCCAGGGCAGGAACGTCTCGGTGAGGCTGCCGAGGTTGCCGATGTCGTTGGGCAGCTCGGCGTGGAAGATCATGACCAGCGACAGCAGTACCGCGACCCCCGCCAGGACCAGCCCCCGCCGCCAGATCCCGGGGTCGCTGCGCAGTTCGGCCAGTCGGCGCCGGAGGCGGGATTCGGAGGGCTCGGGCTCCGAGCCGCCGTTCCCCGGTTCCGTCCTGTACGCCTGTGCCATGCCGCTGCCCTCACTGCCGTGCTCGCGCTCCGTTCCCGCCCCTTGACCCTAGGCGATGAAGCGGAGCCTTCCGTGCCGTACGTCACGACCGTCCGTCACGGTCGTACGTCCGGAAGGACGAACGCCTGAACGCAAGGGGTTCCGCTTGTCACGAAACGCGCACATTGGCGCCCCGGGGCCGTCGGGGCCGCCCTCGCGGCGCCGCACCACTTCCGCCCACGCCCTCCGGGATGCCACCATGGTGGGTGAGTCCGGGGACACCGTGAGGGTGCCTCGAGATGACACAAGGAGCAGTTGCAATGACGCACGCCGTTTCGCCTGCCCGCGAACCCGCAGCCGCCGCCTCCCCCACCCTGTACGGAGGCACGGGCACCCGGCGCATCACCGTCCGCGACCTGACCCTCGCCAAGGAACGCGGCGAGAAGTGGCCCATGCTCACCGCCTACGACGCGATGACCGCCTCCGTCTTCGACGAGTCCGGCATCCCGGTCATCCTCGTCGGCGACTCCATGGGCAACTGCCACCTCGGCTTCGACTCCACCGTCCCCGTGACGATGGACCACATGACCATGCTGTCGGCGGCCGTCGTACGCGGCACCAGCCGTGCGCTGGTCATCGGCGACATGCCGTTCGGCTCGTACCAGGAAGGCCCCGTGCAGGCGCTGCGCAGTGCGACCCACCTGGTCAAGGAGGCCGGAGTGGGCGCCGTGAAGCTGGAGGGCGGCGAGCGCTCGCTGGCCCAGACCGAGCTGATCGTGCAGTCGGGCATCCCCGTCATGTCCCACCTGGGTCTGACCCCGCAGTCGGTCAACGCCATGGGCTACCGGGTGCAGGGCCGCGGCGACGAGGCCGCGCACCAGCTGCTGCGCGACGCGAAGGCCGCTCAGGACGCGGGCGCCTTCGCGGTGGTGCTGGAGCTCGTCCCGGCCGAGCTGGCCGCCGAGGTCACCCGGTCCCTGCACATCCCGACGGTCGGCATCGGCGCGGGCGCGGAGTGCGACGCGCAGGTGCTGGTGTGGACCGACATGATGGGCCTGACCGGCGGGAAGATGCCCAGGTTCGTCAAGCAGTACGCGAAGCTGCGGGAGACGATGACCGACGCGGCGAAGGCCTTCGCCGAGGACGTGGTCGGTGGAACGTTCCCGCAGGAGGAGCACGCGTTCCACTGACATGTGACGCGTACGCCGGTGTGACAGGTACGCCGGTGTGACCTGCACCGCTCCGACAGCCCGCCGACCGTTGCACCGGCGGGCTGTCGTATTTCTGTCGTACCTTTGTCGGTCGCCTGTCGGTGCTTTGTCAGTGGCGGCTGCTCCCATGGGGGCATGACGCGAAACGACAACAACCCCAACGCCGTGGAGGTGCGGGGGCTGGTCAAGCACTACGGCGAGACCAAGGCCCTCGACGGTGTCGACCTGGACGTCCGGGAGGGCACGGTCCTCGGGGTCCTCGGGCCCAACGGCGCCGGCAAGACCACGCTGGTGCGCTGCCTCTCCACCCTGGTCGTCCCGGACGCGGGGACCGCGACCGTCGCCGGCTTCGACGTGGTCCGCCAGCCGCGGCAGCTGCGCCGCACCATCGGCCTCACCGGCCAGTACGCCTCGGTCGACGAGAAGCTCTCCGGCTGGGAGAACCTCTACATGATCGGGCGGCTGCTCGACCTCTCCCGCAAGGACGCCCGCCTGCGCGCGGACGAGATGCTGGAGCGGTTCTCCCTGACCGAGGCGGCGAAGAAGGCCGCCATGCACTACTCCGGCGGCATGCGCCGCCGACTCGACCTGGCCGCCTCGCTGATCGGCCGCCCGGCCGTGATCTACCTGGACGAGCCGACCACCGGTCTGGACCCGCGCACCCGCAACGAGGTGTGGGACGAGGTCCAGCGCCTGGTCGCCGAGGGCGCCACCGTGCTGCTCACCACCCAGTACATGGAGGAGGCCGAGCAGCTGGCGAGCGAGCTGACGGTCATCGACCGCGGCAAGGTCATCGCCAACGGCAAGGTCGACGAGCTGAAGGCCCGCGTCGGCGGCCGCACCCTGAAGATCCGCCCCGTGTCCGCCTCCGACCTGCCGGGCATGGCCCGCTCGCTGGCCGAGGCCGGACTGGACGGCGTGGCCGGCTCCCAGGCCGTGCCGGACGAGGGCGTGCTCCTCGTACCGATCCTGAGCGACGAGCAGCTGACCGCCGTGGTCGGCCTGCTGGCCGCCCGCGGGTACGCGATCGCCGACCTCGGCACCTACCTGCCCAGCCTCGACGAGGTGTTCCTGGCCATCACCGGTCAGAAGCCCTCGCTCGTCGAGGACTCCGTCCCCACCGAGAAGACCGAGGAGGTCGCGGCATGAGCACCGTAACCACGACGAAGCCCGCTCCGACCGCACCCGGTCGGCCCCCGGTGGCCGCCTCGCGCGGGGAGGGCCGGATCGGCCTGCGGGGCAACCTGCGGCACATCGGCGCGCTGGTTCGCCGCAACGCCCTGCAGATCAAGCAGGACCCGGAGTCGATGTTCGACGTCCTGTTCATGCCGATCATCTTCACGCTGCTGTTCGTGTTCGTCTTCGGCGGTGCGATCTCCGGCAAGGGCAACCAGGCCGACTACGTCAACTACGTGGTGCCGGGCCTGATGGCCATGATGGGCATGAACATCGCGATGGCGGTCGGCACCGGGGTCAACGACGACTTCAAGAAGGGTGTGATGGACCGGTTCCGGTCCATGCCGATCGCCCGCTCGTCCGTGCTCCTCGCCAAGATCGTCGTCGAGCTCGGCCGCATGATGGTGGCCATCGCCATCCTGCTCGCCGTGGGCTTCATCCTCGGCCTGTCGATCAAGTCCTCCGTGCTGGACCTGTTCCTCGCCATCGGGCTGTCCGCGGTCTTCGGCAGCGCCCTCATGTGGATCTTCATCCTGCTCGGTCTCACCATGCAGAGCGCGCAGGCCGTCCAGGGCATGGCGATGCTCGTCCTGATGCCTCTGCAGTTCGGCAGCTCGATCTTCGCCCCGCCGTCCACGATGCCGGGCTGGCTCCAGTCCTTCACGGACTACAACCCGCTGTCGAACCTGGCGGACGCCGCCCGCGCCCTGATCAACGGCACTCCCGTCGGGGACTCGGTGTGGATGACGCTGGCCTGGTCGCTGGCCATCACGGCGGTCACCATGCCGCTCGCGGTGCGTAAGTTCCGCCAGAAGACCTGACCCGCGGACCGGTCCACTCCGGATCGCGTCCCGGACGGGCACCGGCCGGGAGCCGGGTCAGACGAGGGCGGTGGCCTCCTCCATGGTGAGGCCGCCGCCTTCGGCGTACGCCTTCTCGTAGGCGGTGTCGCCGAGCGCCGACCGCGCCAGCTTCTCGGCGAAAGCGAAGTCCTCGCGCTCCGTGGTCACCGGGAAGTGGGCGGGCGGCAGCAGTGCGCGGTAGGCGCCGAGCAGCCGCGCGCCGTCGTACTCCCGCCGCGGGCCGCCGGGAGACACGAGGGAGACGGCCGCCGTCAGCAGGAAGGTGGCGGGCAGGTGCGGGGCGACCATCAGCGCCAGCGGGTGCCGGAAGGCGGCCACGGCCTCACGGATGGCCCGCAGGGCGTCGTCATGGCGGCCGTCCTGGTTGTCCAGCCAGGCCGTCGTGGCGAGCAGGAACACGTCGAAGATGGCGTAGGCGCCGTAGGCGAACTCCTCGCGCAGCACCTGGATCTGGGCGCGGGCCTCCGCGATCCGGCCGGTCCGGCCGAGGATGCCCGCGAGGAACATCCGGGCCGCGGGAATCGCCTCGTTGCCGAACCGCTGCACCGTGGCGGTGATCTCGGTGAGGATCCGCTCGGCCTCGGCCATCTCGCCGTTCTCGGTGAGCGTGCCGGCCATCCGGACGCGCAACACCGTCACCTGGGCCTTCGCGCCGAGGCGTTCGGCGTACGCGATCGCCTCGCGGTAGTCGCGGGCGGCCAGGGCGTACTCCCCGCGCCGCTCCCGCGACTCGGCGCGGGCGGACAGCGCCTCCGCGCAGCCCCAGTCGTCGCCGAGCTCCCGGAAGAGTTCCAGGCTCTCGTCGGCGTCGCGGGAGGCGTCGCCCGCCCAGTCGGCGCGGTTGGCGAGGATGTTGGCGCGCAACTGGAGCGCGGAGGCGAGCTCCCAGCGGTAGCCGAGGGTACGGGCGGTGGCCACGGTCGCGTCGACGACCTCTCGGAGCAGCCCGGCCTCGCCCGCGATCATCACGGCGTAGATCCACAGGGAGGCCGGGGTGCGGCAGGTCTGCGGGAGGCCGGGCCGGTAGGTGGCGATCACCCCGTCGACCATGGCGCGGACCTCGGGGTCGTCCCAGTCCTTGTTGGTCTGGTCCCGGGCCGCCAGCCGGACCAGGTGCAGGGCGCGCCAGGCCTCGGCGAGCACTTCGCCGCTGTAGGGCGGGGGCGCGTCCACGAGCTGCCCGTACACCGGCTCGGCGGGGACGACGGGGGCCGCGAAGGGGTCGGGGCCGAGCGCGGCGACCGCCTCCGCCCAGTGGCGGGACTCGGTGCGCTGGTCGTGCAGGTGCCAGTACCAGCCCAGGGAGTGGACCAGGCACAGTGCCTCGCCCGCGTCGCGGGTGGTGACGGCCCGGCGCAGGGCGGTACGCAGGTTCTCGTATTCGGTGGCGAGCAGGTCCGCCGCCTCGCGCTGGCGGTGCCCGCGCAGCAGGGGGTCGCTGGTGCGGGCGAGTTCGCGGTAGTGGACGAGGTGGCGGCGGGCGATCTCCTCCCGGTCGCCGGCTTCGGTGAGGCGTTCGGCGGCGTACTCGCCGACGGTCTCCAGGAGGCGGTAGCGCATGCCGGAGCCGCCGGGGCCGGGGGCGGCGACGACGAGGGACTTGTCGACGAGGGAGCCGAGGGTGTCGGCGACGTCGAAGGCGGCACCGCCGGGGCCGGTCCCGGCGCCGGCCCCGGCTTCGGCGGCGCAGACGGCTTCGGCGGCGGCGAGGTCGCAGCCGCCCGCGAAGACGGACAGGCGGCGCAGGACGGTCCGCTCGGCCTCGTCGAGGAGGTCCCAGGACCAGTCGACGACGGCCCGCAGGGTCTGCTGGCGCGGCAGGACGGTACGCGCCCCGCTGGTCAGCAGCCGGAAGCGGTCGTCCAGCCGGTCCGCGATCTGGCGGGGCGTCAGAAGCCGCAGCCGGGCGGCGGCCAGCTCGATGGCCAGCGGCAGCCCGTCCAGCCGACGGCAGATCTCGGCGGCGGCGGCCGGGTCCTCCTCCACGGTGAACCCGGCCCGGGCGGCCGCCCCGCGGTCGCCGAGCAGCCGCAGCGCGATCGGGTCGGGCAGGGGCTCGACGGGCCGCAGGGACTCCCCCGGTACGCCGAGGGGTTCGCGGCTGGTGGCCAGGATCTGGACGCCGGGGCAGTGTGTGAGAAGCCGCTCGGCGAGCTCGGCCGCGGCTTCGACGACGTGCTCGCAGTTGTCCAGCACCAGCAGCAGGCTGCGGCGTGCGCAGTGCTCGACGAGGCGGGTGGCGGGGTCGTCGCCGTTGCGGTCGGTCAGCGCCCGCAGTTCCTCGGCGGCGGCGCCGCGCAGCTTGGTCTCCCGTGCGCCGAGCGCGGCGAGGGTGGCTTCGGCGACGTCCTCCGGGTCGTCGACGGGGGCCAGCTCGACGAGCCACACGCCGTCGGGCCAGCCGCCCCGGGCCTCGTGCGCCTCGGCGGCCTCCTGGGAGAGGCGGGTCTTGCCGGCGCCACCGGGTCCGAGGAGCGTGACGAGCCGGGCCCGCGCGAGATCGTCCCCGATGACGCGGATGTCGTCCTCCCGGCCGACGAAGGTCGTCAGCCGGGCCCGCAGGTTGCCGTTGCCGTGGGCGCTGCCGGAGCTGCCGTTGCTCCGGCCGGCGGAGGCGGGGAGGGGCGGCGTGGGGGCCGGGGTGCCGGAGGCCGGGACGGCCCGGGCCACCGGGGCCTCCGGTTCCAGGAGTTCGGCGTGCAGGGCGCGCAGGGCCGGGCCGGGGTCCGTACCGAGCCGGTCGGCCAGGTTCCGGCGTACCTCGTCGTAGGCGGACAGGGCCTCCGCCGGACGGCCGGCGTCACGCAGCGCCCGGATCCGCAGCGCCTGGAACGGCTCGTCCAGAGGCTGCCGCGCGCACAGCGCGGTCAGCTCCGGCAGGCACTGCTCGGCCTGGCCCAGGGCCAGGGCCGCCGTGAGCCGGCCCCGGCGCGCGTCCATCCGTACGGCCTCCCAGCGCGCGGCCTCGGCGGCCGGGTCGGGCAGGTCCGCGAGGGCGGGGCCGCGCCACAGGGCAAGGGCCTCCTCGTACAGGGCGGCCGCCTCGGCCGGGTCCGGTGCCTCGGCGCCGGCCCGGGCCAGCCGCTCGAAGCGGTACAGGTCGACGTCCTCGCGACCGGCGGCCAGCTGGTAGCCGCCCTCGACGGACAGCACGGCCGTGTGCCCCAGCGCCCGCCGCAGCCGGCCGACCAGCGCCTGCAGCGCGGCCACCGCATCGGCCGGGGGATCGGCGTCCCACACCTCGTCGACCAGCAGCCGGACCGGCACCATCCGCCCCGGGCGCAGTGCGAGCGCCGTCAGGAGCGCACGCAGGCGCGCCCCGCCGACGGCTACGGGGGTCCCGTCGTCGCGGAGGGCCTGGGCGGAGCCGAGAATCGCGTAACGCACCGGCCCATTGTCCCCGCACCCCTGCCCTACCCCGAACCGTTTTCCGTCCGCGGCCCGGGATAGGTTTCCCGGCATGTCTCATCAGGGTGCCCGCCACGAGCGGCGGATCAGTTCGGTGTTCATCGGCATCTTCGCCGTCATGGCCGTCACGGGCTGGGCGGTGTGGACGGGGTACTCGACGAGCACCGGGCTCGCGGTGTTCCTCTTCGTGACGTCGGCGTGGATCGTCTCCCTCTGCCTGCACGAGTACGCGCACGCCCGTACGGCGCTGCACGGCGGTGACCTCACGGTCGGCGCCAAGGGCTACCTGACGCTGAACCCGCTCAAGTACACGCACGCGCTGCTCAGCATCGTCCTGCCGGTGCTCTTCGTCATCCTGGGCGGGATCGGCCTGCCGGGCGGCGCGGTCTTCATCGAGCGCGACCGGATCCGGGGCCGCTGGAAGCACAGCCTGATCTCGGCGGCCGGACCGCTCACGAACGCGGCCTTCGCCCTCGTCTGCACGGCCCCGTTCTGGCTGGACGCGCTGGACGGGGTACCGCTCGCCTTCCGCTACGCCCTCGGCTTCCTGGCGATGCTCCAGGTGACGGCGGCGATCCTGAACTCCCTGCCGGTGCCGGGCCTCGACGGCTACGGGGTGATCGAGCCCTGGCTTTCCCACCGGGTGCGGCGCGAGGTGGAGCCGCTGGCGCCGTTCGGCCTGCTCGCCGTGTTCGCGCTGCTGTGGATCCCGGGGGTCAACGCGGTCTTCTTCGACGCGGTGGACGGTGTGCTGTCGGCGCTGGGCGTGTCGGGCCTGGAGACGGACTGCGGTCGTGAGCTGTACCGCTTCTGGCAGGAGGGCAGCGGCTTCTGCGAGGTCCCGCAGGACTGAGGCCCTGCCGCCGGCCGAGCGGCCGCGGCCGGTCAGGCGTTGCGCGCGGTGGCGGCCTTCTCGGCCTTGGCCTTGCGCATGTAGTACCAGGCCATGTTGGACGTGAGGCCCGCCAGGAGCACCCACACGATCCCGAGGAAGCTGCCCTCCACGAAGGCGACGACGGCCGCGGCCACGGCGAGGGCGCAGACGACTACGGCGAAGACGGCAAGGCGGGGCATGGGAGAAGCTCCTCGGAAACACTGAAGGCGGTCGAGCCCCTCCAGTGTCCCCCATGCCCCGCAGTGCTGCCGTAAAGGCGGCGCGCACGCGCGCCCCGCCGGTACGGGGCGGTCAGACGTCCGTGGTGCGCAGGCCCGCGTGGGCCTTGTAGCGGCGGTTGGTGGAGATCAGGTTCGCGACGAGGGCCTCGACCTGGTGGGCGTTGCGCAGGCGGCCCGCGAAGATGCCGCGCATGCCCGGGATGCGGGCTGCGAGGGCCTGGACGATGTCGGTGTCGGCGCGGGATTCACCGAGGACCATCACGTCGGTGTCGATCTCGTCGATCGACTCGTCCTGGAGGAGGACCGCCGAGAGGTGGTGGAAGGCCGCGGTGACGCGGGAGTCCGGGAGCAGGGCGGCGGCCTGCTGGGCGGCGCTGCCCTCTTCGACCTGGAGGGCGTAGGCGCCCTGCTTGTCGAAGCCGAGCGGGTTGACGCAGTCCACAACGAGCTTGCCCGCCAGGTCCTCGCGCAGCGCTTCGAGGGTCTTGGCGTGGCCCTCCCACGGCACGGCGACGATGACGATGTCGCTGCGGCGCGCGCACTCGGCGTTGTCCGCGCCCTCCACGCCGAGCCCCAGTTCACCGGCGGCGCTGCGGGCGCGGTCGGCGGCACGGGAGCCGATGATCACCTTCTGGCCGGCCCGGGCGAGCCGGTAGGCGAGGCCCCGGCCCTGGTCGCCGGTGCCGCCGAGAACGCCGACGACGAGGCCGGACACGTCCGGCAGGTCCCAGGGGTCCCTGGCCGGCGGCTTCTGCGTGCTGTCTGAGGAAGTCATGCAGGTGAGGGTACTGCCGGGTAGCTCGCAGTCGAAGAGCGGCGAAGCGCCCCCCGCGGCGCTGTGATGCGGCAGGATGCCGCCATGGATGCCGTCAGGGTCGCCCTGCTGCGCGAGGTGCTCGCCGGTACGCAGTGGCCGGGCGAGGCGCGCCGCTTCGCCGGCTCGCTGCGCCGGTCCGTCGTTCCGGCCGGCGGGAAGCTGCTGCTGGTGGGGACCGAGGCCTACGAGCCCTGGCACCTGGCGGCGCACCTGGTGGACGAGGCCGCCTGGTCGGGCAGCCCGGAGCTGGCTCCGACGCTCGTGCGCCACCGGGTGCGGCCCGGGCAGCCGCCGCACCTGTCGGTGGGGCTGGGCCGGCTGGCCGCGGCCGGGCGCGGGCACACGGTGCTGGTGGTGGCGCCCCGGGAGCCCGGCGAGGGGCTGCTGGAGCGCGTGCACGACGCCCGGCGGGCGGGGGCGACCGTACTGTCCCTGGACGGCGGGGACCGGGATCTGGGCGCTGTCGCGCACGACGCGCTCTCGGTGCCGGAGGGTGGCGCGGAGCTGGACCTGGACACCGTGCAGCACCTGGTCAGCGCGGCCGCCGGGGAGAACGGCCCGCCGGCGCCGCGCGGGTCCCGGCGGTGGCGGGACCGGCTGGCGGGGCTCGCCGACCGGCTGACGGCGCCACCGCCCCCGCGCTGGTAGCCGCCCACCCGCCGGCAGCCGCCCCCGCCTGCCGGCCGCGGACTGCCGGATACGGGGCCTGCCGCCTGTCAGCCGGCCGTGGCCGTGCCGCCCGGGCCGCCCTCTTCTTCCTCTTCCTCGCGGGTCCTGTCGTTCCACTTGGGGTCGTTCTGCCACTCCAGGTTGCGCTCCTGCGCCGTCTCCATGGCGTGGGCGGCCTCCGCGGGCGTTCCGTACGGCCCGAACCGGTCCTTGGCCGGGCACTCGGGGCCTTCCTCGACCTTCTTGTGGACCAGGCAGTAGTACCACTCGCCGGGTTTGCCCACCTGCCGCTTCTTGAACAGGGCCATCGCCGTCAGGCTCCTCTCGATGCCTTCGCAAGCCGCTGTGTGCCGCTCCGTCCCGCCATGCTGCCCCATCCCCGCTGGATACACTCGCTTGCATGTCCGGTCAGTCGCTGCTCGTACCAGGCGAGCTCTCTCCCGCCCGTTCCGTTCCCGGAAACATCCGCCGGCCCGAGTACGTCGGCAAGCCCGCGCCCACTCCGTACACCGGACCGGAGGTGCAGTCGGCCGAGACCATCGAGGCCATGCGCATCGCCGGCCGGATCGCCGCCCAGGCGATGGAGGAGGCCGCCAAGCTGATCGCTCCGGGGGTGACCACCGACGAGCTCGACAAGGTCGCCCACGAGTACATGTGCGACCACGGCGCCTACCCCTCGACGCTCGGCTACCGGGGCTTCCCGAAGTCGCTGTGCGCCTCCGTCAACGAGGTCATCTGCCACGGCATCCCCGACTCCACCGTCCTGCGCGACGGGGACATCGTGAACCTCGACGTGACGGCGTACATCGGCGGGGTGCACGGCGACAACAACGCCACCTACCTGTGCGGCGAGGTGGACGAGGAGTCGCGGCTGCTGGTGGAGCGCACCCGCGAGGCCCTCAACCGGGCGATCAAGGCCGTCAAGCCGGGCCGCCAGATCAACGTCATCGGCCGGGTCATCGAGTCGTACGCGAAGCGCTTCGGCTACGGCGTGGTCCGGGACTTCACCGGCCACGGCATCAACTCGTCCTTCCACTCCGGCCTGATCATCCCGCACTACGACAGCCCGCACGCGACCACGGTCATCGAGCCGGGCATGACCTTCACGATCGAGCCGATGCTGACCCTGGGCACCCACGACTACGACATGTGGGACGACGGCTGGACGGTCGTCACGAAGGACCGCAAGCGGACCGCGCAGTTCGAGCACACCCTGGCGGTGACGGACTCCGGGGCGGACATCCTGACCCTTCCGTAGCCGTCCGCCGGGCGGCCGCATTTTTTACCGACAGGACGTCGGGAACTCATTGACTTAGGCAAGCCTAAGTAGGACTATCAGGCGTGGCGGCAGTGCCGCCACGCCTGTTTCCTCTTTCTGGAGGTCCGCCTTGGACGCCTTCTCTACGGTCATCCGCGTCGCGTCGCACGAGCAGCACACCGAGGCCGAGACGTCGAGCTTCATGAGCGACCTGCTGGGCGGGCGGCTCGGCGTGGACGCGTACACCCGGTACACCGAGCAGCTGTGGTTCGTGTACCGGGCCCTGGAGGAGGCGGCCGAGTCCCTCAAGGACGACGCGGTGGCGGGCCCGTTCATCCGGCCCGAGCTGATGCGCGTCGCGGAGATCGAGCGGGACCTCGCGCACCTGCTGGGCCCGCGGTGGCGCGAGAGCGTGACGGCGCTGCCCGCGACCGAGGCCTACGCCGCACGGGTGGCCCAGTGTGCCGCCGAATGGCCGGGCGGCTACGTCGCCCACCACTACACCCGCTACCTGGGCGACCTCTCCGGCGGGCAGATCATCCGGGACAAGGCCGAGCGCACCTGGGGCTTCGAGCGCAAGGGCGACGGCGTCCGCTTCTACGTCTTCGCGGACATCTCCAACCCGGCGGCCTTCAAGCGGACCTACCGCGAGCTGCTGGACGCGATCGCCGCGGACGACCTGGAGAAGCAGCGCATCATCGACGAGTGCAAGCGCGCCTTCGACTTCAACGGCGCGGTCTTCCGCGAGCTGGGCGAGGAGTTCCCCCTCAGCGCGTAGCGCCACGGGCGGCTCCGCGGGCCGCTCAGGAGCCCGCCACCGCCCACCCGTGCCGTCACGTCACTGGAAGGTCTGGGCGAAGCGGACGCGGCCGCCGACCTCGATGGTGCCGTCCGCGCCGGGGGCGGTGAGGATCTGGGACCCGGCGCCCTGGGTGATGTTCAGGGCGCGGTTGAGCTCGGCCGTCAGCAGGATCGCCGCCGAACCGGTGGCCTCGTCCTCGGCGATGACGCCGTCGGGGCGCCGCGGGAAGCCCCGGGCCCGTACCCGGCCGGCGGCCTCGTCCTCCCACGCCCAGGCGTACAGCCAGCCCTCGCCCGGCGGCGGGGCGGGCAGCGCCTCGACCTCGGCGACGCTCTCGTACTGGCAGGTGCGCTTGCCCTCGACCCACTCGGGCCGGGCCGTGATCCAGGTGAACTCCCCGTCGTCACGCGCCCATACGGACCCGACGGGCGGCTGGAGCTCTTCGATGTCCAGCAGCCAGGCCAGCCCGACCAGCGGGTGTCCCGCGAAGGACATCCGCGTGCCCGGGGTGCGGATGTCGACGACCCCGCGCTCGGGGTCGTCGACGAACACCGTCTCGCTGTAGCCGAGTTCGGCGGCCAGGGCCTGCCGGGACGCGTCGTCGGGGCAGGTCCGGCCGTCGCGCACGACACCGAGCAGGTTGCCGTACCGGCCGTCACCCGCGCAGAAGACCCTCAGCACATCGAGATCGTTCACGCGGGAATTCAAGCACGGTTCAGACCTGCGCCGTACGCCGCCTGCGCGCGAGCGTGAGCGCGCCCGCGCCGGCCGCGATCACGACGGCGGAGGTGGCGAGCAGGGCACCGGCCGGAACCTCGGCGCCGGTGGCGGCCAGGTTGCCGCCCACGGAGCCGCCGCCGGCCGAGCCGCCGACCGAACCGCCGCCCGCGGCGCCGCCCGTACCGCCGGCGCTGCCGCCCGCCGAGCCGCCTCCGCCGCTGCCGCCCGTGGCCCCGCCCGTGGCGGGCAGGGTGGCGTCCTTGTCCACCGCCACGGAGAGGGTGAGCGGGTCGATCGCGTCGCCCGCCTTGTACGGGGAGCCGGTGGTGTCGTTGGCGAAGGCGGCCGCGCCGTCGGCGGTGAAGGCCGCCGGTACGGCGTTCAGCGCCAGAACGCCGTTCCTGGTCTTGTAGTCGGTCTTCGACAGGTCGAGCGTGGCGAAGGCGACTCCCGCCTTGCTGCCGGCGGCGTTCTTGACGTCGACGTACAGGGTGCCGGTCCTGCCGGTGGCGTCGACGCGGGGGTTGGCGAAGGTCATGTCGATGCCGTGGGCGGCGTACTGGAAGCGGAGGTTGCCCTGGAAGGAGGCGTTCAGCTTCTGCTTCTTCACGTCCAGCTCGCCCTTGCCGAAGGCGAAGTCGTAGAGGTCGCCGTTCCCGGCCGCGCCGCCGGCCGGGGTGATCGAGCCCGCGCCCAGCACGTACCGGCGGAAGGACTCCTTCACACCCCAGGTCAGCTTGCCGTTGAGGACCTTCTGCGTCTCGCCGGCGGGCGGTGTGGGGCCTTTGGTGGGGGTGGGGTCCAGGCTGGGCTTGGGATCCTGGCTGGGGGTCGGCTTCGTGGGGGTCGGCTCGGGGGCGGGGGGCTCCTCGAACTTCAAACTCGCGCTGAGCGGGTCGCCGGCCCTGCCCTCGTAGCCGGGGGAGCCGAGCGCGTCAGCGGCCTCCTTGGTGAGGGTCGTCGCGAGCCCGGTCATCGACTGGCCGGCGAAGGCCACCGTGGCCAGCGGCACGTCCTGGGCCGTGGCACCGGACTTTGTGACGTCCGCGGTCAGCTTCCTGGTACCGGTGTCGATCCGGATGTCCGAGAGCTTGACCTCGAAGCCGTGGCCGGTGGGCGGCGCGGGCGAGGAGAAGGTGACGCTGCCCTTGAAGGCCGCTTTCACGACATGTCCGCCGGCCGGGTCGTACTGGCCGGTCGGCTCGACGAACCGCAGGGTTCCGTCCGCGTTCTGCGTGGCGCCGTCGGCGACGGTGACGGTGCCCTTGGCCATGCCGGTCACATAGGCGCGGTAGCTCGCGAGGACACCCCAGTCGAGGGAGCCTCCGACTATCCTCACCGGCCCGGTCGGGGGGCCGCCCGCGGCGGTGGCCGGCAGGGCGAAGGCGGTGGCGCCGAGGGCGGCGGCGGTCAGGACGGCGGCCGCGAGGGAGATCGGGCGGCGGATGGACGACATGGCGGGAATCTCCTGGGAGAGGGAAGGGGAAAGGGGGTTGTGGCTCAGCGGGGCGCGCCGGTGTCGGCTGCGCGGCGCCTGCGGATGACGAGGAAGGCCCCGGCGCCGGCCGACAGCAGAACGGCCGCGGCCAGCGCCGCGTAGAGCCCGGTGTGCGGGGACGTGCCCGACTGCGCGGCGGCGGGCGCCGCCGACGGTGTGGGCGCGGGTGTCGCCGACGGCGGGGCGGTGGAGCCGAGGTCGGGCAGGGCCGGCAGCTTCGCCGTCGCGTCGAGGGCCACGGCGAGCGAGACGGGGTCCATCTCGGTGCCCGCCTTGTACAGGGAGCCGAAGGCCTGGGAGCCGCCCTCGGTCAGGGTGGCCGGGGCCTCGGTCAAGGTCACCAGTGCGCCCTCGGCCTTCAGCCCCCCGGCGTCGAACTCGACCAGCGGGACGGCGCTCTTGGTCGTGCCGGCAGTGGTCACGTCCGCGGACAGGACGCCCTTGCCGTTCTCCACCTTCACGCCCACCCGGCCCAGCGTCAGGTCCAGCTGGGCGCCGGTGAACCGGACGGTGCCGGCGAACGCGGCGTCCAGGGTGCCCTGCCGGCCGTCGTACGCGCCCTTGCCCTGCGGGAAGCGGAACAGGGCGCCGCCGTCCTGGGCCCCGTCGGCCAGGGTCCACCCGCCCTGGCCGATCGAGCCGGTGACGTACTCGCGGAAGGTACGGCGCACCCCCCAGTCGACGGCGGCGTCGCTGAATCCCCCGGGCGCTTGCGGTGCCTGGGTGGTGGCGCTCGGCGGCGGGGCCGCCGCCGGCGGCGAGGGCTGCGGTTCCGGCTTCACGTCGGCCGACAGGGACAGGGGGTCGAGCTGCGCGCCGGCCGGGTAGTAGCCGGCGAAGGCCCGGGCGCCCTGGGCGGTAAGGGTGACCGGGATGTTCGTGAGGGTCAGCGGGGTCCTGCCGCCCTTCATGTCGATCCCGCCGACGCCCAGTGTCGCGAAGGGCACCTGCCTCTCGCTGCTGACCGTGCCGGTGTCCTTGGCCTTGCTGGAGACGTCCACGTACAGCGTCCCGCTGCCACCGCTGATCCTGACGGTCGGACGGCTGACGGTTATGTCCAGCTCGTACACGCCGTCGGGCTTGCGGTGCCCCTGGAAGGTGACCCCGCCGGAGTACGAGGCTTCGAACGCTCCGGTCCTGGCGTCGTAGGAGCCGGCCGCCGAATGGAAGCGGAACAGGCTCCCGCCGACCGTGGCGGCTCCGTTCTTCAGCTGGAAACCGCCTTTCGCCACCGGGCCGGTGACATAACTCTGGAAGGACGACTTGACGCCCCAGTCCAGCCGACCCCCCTGTACGGCGCCCGCATGAGCGGAGGCCGCCGGGAGCAGGGCCCCCAGCAGGCCCGCCAACAGGGCGACGGTGAGCGTACGGACGGGTCTCGCGGGCATGAATGCCCCTTCCAAAGATCCAGCAAGCAAGGTTAGGCTAACCTAAGCTAGACCTCGGCCGGATGAAAACCCCCCGGCCCCAGAACCTCAGTCGGACGATCAGGACGGTGCCTTCGTGCCTACGCCCGCCGCGTCACACCGCTTTCCCCGTCTCGCAGTTGCCGTGGCAGCACTGGCATTCGCGCTGACGGCCTGCGGAGGTACGGCCACCCCTGCGGCCCCACCGGCCCACGCCGCCGCCCCCGACCGGGTGGAGCCACTGGCCACGACGCCGCAACCCGCCCTGCCGGTCACCACGGCCTCGGCCGACGGCACGCAGGTCACCGTCACCTCCACCGACCGGGTCATCCCGCTGACCGGCGGCCTCAACGAAATCGTCCACACCCTGGGACTCGGCAGGCAGGTGGTCGCCCGGGACATCACCGCCACCTTCGAACAGGCCGCCGGGCTACCGGTGGTGACACGCGGCCACGACGTCTCCGCCGAGAGCGTGCTCTCGCTGCGCCCGACGCTCGTCCTGGCGGAGACCACGACGGGCCCCGCCGAAGCGCTCCAGCAGATCCGCGACGCGGGCGTCCCGGTCCTCGTCGTCGCTCCCGCCAAGGAACTCGCCGACGTACCGAAGCGGATCGACACCGTGGCCGCCGCCCTCGGCGTCAAGGACGCCGGCACCCAGCTGAACCAGCGCACCACCGAGCGGATCGCCGCCGCCCGCAAGAACGTTCCGGCAGCGGGCGAGCACCCCCGGGTGGCCTTCCTCTACCTCCGCGGCACCGCCTCCGTCTACCTGCTGGGCGGCTCGGACTCCGGAGCGGCCTCACTCCTCGAAGCGGCGGGCGCGGTCGACACCGGCAAGGAGTCGGGCCTCGGCAAGGACTTCACCCCGATCACCAGCGAGGCCCTGGCGGCAGCAGCCCCCGACGCGATCCTGGTCATGACCAAGGGCCTCGAATCGGTCGGCGGCATCGACGGCCTGGTGAAGATCCCGGGCGTCGCCCAGACCCCGGCCGGCATGGACCGCCGCGTGGTCACCATCGACGACGGCGTACTCCTCAACTACGGCCCCCGCACTGACCAGGTGCTCTCCTCCCTGATCACCCAGCTCTACGCCGGAACCTGACATGACCCTCCCCCACGACGCCGAACCCCCCAAGCCCGCCATGACCGGGGGCGTGTCGAGACGCTCCTCCCAGGCGGCCGAACTACTCACCGGGGCCGCGGAACCACTCGCCGGGGCCGGCGGTGTGTCGGGGCGCTCCCCGCAGGGCGCCGAACGCACCACCGCCACACCGTCCGACCCCGAGAGCCGTTCGGCGCCCGAGGAGACGCCCCGACGCGCCCCCGGCCCCACCGAAGCCCCCGCCCCCGGCGAAGCCCCCGGCACGGGACCGGCCCCCGGCGCCAGGAGCCGCAAAGCCCTGTGGCTCGCCCTCGCCCTCCTCACCACCCTGCTCCTCCTCGCCCTGCTCTCCGCCGGCACCGGCGCCTACCGCATCCCCACCGCCGACGTACTCGCCTCCGCCCAGCACCGCCTGGGCCTCGGCGGGACACCGCTCGACCGCGTCGGCGAGAGCGTGTTGTGGAACGTACGGCTCCCCCGCGTCGTCCTCGCACTGCTCGTCGGCGCGAGCCTCGGCTGCGCGGGCGCGCTCATGCAGGGCGTCTTCGGCAACCCCCTCGCCGAGCCCGGCGTCATCGGGATCTCGGCGGGCGCCGCCGCCGGCGCTGTCGCCGCCATCGGCCTCGGCCTCACCTTCCTCGGCAACTGGACCATCACCGTCTGCGCGTTCGCCGCCGGGCTGATCACCGTCAGCGCGGTCTACCTCCTCTCCCGCAACGGCGGGAAGACGGAGGTCGTCACGCTCATCCTCACCGGCATCGCCGTCAACGCCTTCGCCGGCGCCCTCATCGGCCTGTTCGTGTTCTTCGCGGACAGCGGCCAGGTCAACCAGATCACCTTCTGGCAGCTGGGCTCCCTCGCCCAGGCCACCTGGCCCAAGGTGCTCGCGGTCCTCCCCTGCGCCGTGGCCGGCCTGCTCGTCGCCCCCTTCTACGCCCGCCGGCTCGACCTCCTCTCCCTCGGCGAGCGGCCCGCCCGCCACCTCGGCGTAGACGTCGAACGCCTGCGCCTCGCCCTGATCCTGGTCGTCGCGCTGCTGACGGCGGCGGCCGTGGCCGTCGCCGGTGTCATCACCTTCGTCGGCCTGCTCGTCCCGCACCTGCTGCGCATGGCCAACGGCCCCGGCCACCGCTTCCTGGTCCCCGGCAGCGCGCTGGCCGGCGCAGTCGTCCTGGTCGCCGGCGACCTCGCCGCCCGGACCGTCGCCCAACCCGCCGAGCTGCCCCTCGGCGTGCTGACCGCCCTGATCGGCAGCCCGTTCTTCTTCTGGCTGCTGCGCCGTACCCGCCGTAAGCAAGGAGGCTGGGCGTGACCCGCCGACGCCCCACCGGACCCCGGCTCGTCGCCCGCGCCGCCACCCGAGCCCTCGCCCGAGCCCGCGGCAGCGGCCGCCGTATCGTCCCGGCCCGGCCGGCCCCCGGCGCGGCCGTCGCCCAGGCCGTCGGCCTGCACGTCCGGCTCGGGCAGCGCGACGTGCTCGCCGGCATCGAACTGACCGCGCGTGCCGGGGAGGTGCTGGCGCTGGTCGGCCCCAACGGCGCGGGCAAGTCCACGCTGCTGAGCGCCCTCGCCGCCGACCTGCCGGCCGCCTCCGGCGAGGTACGGATCGACGGCCGCCCGGCGGCCGGCTGGAGCGCGCCCGACCTCGCGCTCCGCCGCGCCGTCCTGCCCCAGTCGGCCGCGCTGTCCTTCCCCTTCCCGGTGGAGGACGTCGTACGGATGGGCCGCGCGCCCTGGGCCGGCACCCCCCTCGCCGACGCGGACGAGGAGGCGGTGGCCGCCGCGATGGCCGCCGCCGAGGTCGCCGAGTTCGCCGCGCGCCCCTTCTCCGCGCTCTCGGGCGGCGAGCGGGCCCGGGTCGCGCTGGCCCGCGTACTGGCCCAGCGGGCCCCGCTGCTGCTGCTCGACGAGCCGACCGCCGCCCTCGACCTGCGCCACCAGGAACTCGTGCTGCGCGTCTGCCGGGAGCGGGCCGCGGCCGGTGACGCGGTCGTCGTCGTCCTGCACGACCTGGGCCTGGCCGCCGCCTACGCGGACCGGGCCGCCGTCCTGCACGGCGGGCGGATCGCCGCCGACGGACCGCCCGCGGAGGTGTTCGACGGCGCCCTCCTCAGCCGCGTGTACCGGCAGCCCGTCGAGGTGCTGCCGCACCCGCGCACGGGAGCCCCGCTCGTCGTCCCCGTACGGGCCCCGGAAGGCCCGCGCACACCAGGCTCTTCGACCGCGACGGCCAAGGCCGCGGGCATGCCTTCCGAAGCGTCGGACGCCGCCCCCGCCGCCTGACGGTTCACCAGAGCCGGTCGATGCTCCCGGGGTGCAGGGGGACGCGTACGCCGGTGAAGGCCTCGCGGTCCTCGGCCGGGGTGTCGGTGAAGAAGGCCGCCGGCACCACTTTGTCGAAGCCCGGGGTGTCGGTGGCCAGCGGCTCCTCGGGGGTGCCGCCGACGAGGACCGTGCCGGGCAGCGGCGCGAAGCCGGCCGCCTCGTAGAACGGTGCCAGGGGCCGGTCGCAGCTGAACAGCGCCAGGTCGACGGCCGGGTCCGCCGCGAGTTCCGCCCGGGCGGCGGCCACCAGCCGGCCACCCAGGCCCTGGCCGCGCACCGCGGTCCGTGTGACGACGGCGCTCAGCCCGGCGGCGCGGTAGGTGCGGGCGCCGAGCCGGATCTCCTTGTACAGCAGCGACAGGGCGGCGCCGACCGTTCCCTCGTCGTCGACGAGCAGGAGGGTGCGCGGCGTGAGCGCCGGGTCGTGCCCCGGGGTGGAGCCGGGCCAGGCCTGCGCTTCCAGGTCGGCGACCTGGGCAGCCAGCGCGGCGGGTACGCCGGCCTCGGCGAAGCCGGCCACCCGCGGGCCCGCGTCCCGCCCCGGGCCCCGCTCCTCGAACGCCGGAGGCGCCGCGTCGGCGCTCACGGGATGCGGACCGCGGTGCCGCCGACGCGGACGCGGGGGTCGCCCGCGCGCAGCTCCACCGTGAGGACGCCCGGACGGCCCATGTCCGTGCCCTGGTGGAGGGTCAGCACGGCCTCCTCGGGGACCAGGCCGAGCTCGCGGGCGTACGCGCCGAAGGCGGCCGCAGCGGCCCCGGTCGCCGGGTCCTCGACGACGCCGCCGACCGGGAACGGGTCGCGTACGTGGAACTCCGCCGGGCCGGCGCGGTGGACCAGCTGGACCGTGGTGAGGTCCAGGCGCCGCATCAGCGCCTCCAGCCGGGCGAAGTCGTAGTCGAGGTCCGCGAGGCGGACCCGGGTGGCGGCGCCGAGCACCAGGTGGCGGGCTCCGGCGTAGGCGATCCTCGGCGCGAACGCCGGGTCGAGGTCGGCCTGCGGCCAGTCGAGCGCGGCCAGGGCCTCGGCGAGGTCGGCGGCGCCGATCTCCTCGGTGTGCGGCTCGACGCTGGTCAGCGTGGCCCGCAGGCGGCCGCCCTCGGCGGTGACGGACACCGGTACGGTTCCCGCGCGGGTGGCGAGGAGCAGTTCGCCGGGGCCGATGCGCTCCGCGAGCGCGACGGCGGTGGCGACGGTGGCGTGGCCGCAGAAGGGGACCTCGGCCTTGGGGCTGAAGTAGCGCACGGTGAAGGACCGGCCCTCCTGTCCGCCCAGCTCCTCGGGCGGGCCGGTGAGGAAGGCCGTCTCGCTGTAGCCCAGCCCGGCGGCGATCTCCAGCATCGCGGCGTCGTCCAGCCCTGAGGCGTCGAGCACGACCCCGGCGGGGTTGCCGCCGTCGGGGTCGCCGGAGAAGGCGGTGTAGCGCAGTACCTCGGTATCGGTCATGCGGCCATGATCGGCGCCCGTCCCGCGCGGTCGCAACGGAGATCCGCAGGGGGCGGGCAGGAGGCGGGGAGCAGCGGGCAGGAAGCGGGGGCCGGGGGCTCAGCCTCGGCCGATGTACGGCATGGACGTGGCCATCACCGTCGCGAACTGCACGTTCGCCTCCAGCGGCAGCTCGGCCATGTGCAGGACGGTGCGCGCGACGTCGGCGGCGTCCATGACCGGTTCGACGGCCAGCTGCCCGTTGGCCTGGAGGATGCCGGTCTGCATCCGCTCGGTCATCTCCGTCGCCGCGTTCCCGATGTCGATCTGGCCGCAGGCGATCCGGTACGGGCGCCCGTCCAGCGACAGGGACTTCGTCAGGCCGGTCATGGCGTGCTTGGTGGCGGTGTAGGCGATCGAGTGCGGGCGGGGCACGTGGGCGGAGATGGAGCCGTTGTTGATGATGCGGCCGCCCTGCGGGTCCTGCCGCCTCATCTGGCGGAAGGCGGCCTGTGCGCAGAGGAAGGCGCCGGTCAGGTTGACGTCCACGACGGAGCGCCAGGCCTCGTAGGTGATGTCCTCCAGCGGCACCCCGCCTGGCCCGAAGGTGCCCGCGTTGTTGAAGAGGAGGTCGAGGCGCCCGTACCGGTCGCGCACTGACTCGAACAGCCGAGTCACGTCGTCCGGGTCGGACACGTCGGCGCGGGCGCACAGCACGTCGGCGTCGGGCCCGGCCGCGGCGGCGGTCTCCTCCAGCGGCTCGGCCCGGCGGCCGGCCAGGGCCACGGCCCATCCGGCCGCGGCCAGGGCCAGGGCCACGGAGCGGCCGATTCCGGAGCCCGCGCCGGTCACCACGGCGATCTTCTTCGTGCGTTCGTCCATGGGGCCGCAGGGTACGTCACAGCGCGCTCCGGTCCCCGGACGTTCCGATTGCTGAGAGCATGGGTCGGTCGGGGTGCATAAGAGCAGATGAGAAGACTGGAGTACCGCATGTCGGAGAGAGGCCCCGCGACGGCACCCCCGCACGGCCCGTCGCCCGAATCGCCCTCCGCGTCCGTCTCCGCGCCCCTGAAGGCAGCACGCCGTACGAGCCTGCTCGTGACGTTCGTACTCGGCGGGCTGACCGCCCTCCCGCCCCTCTCCATGGACATGTACCTGCCGGCTCTGCCACAGGTCACCGAGTCCCTGCGGAGCCCCGCCGCGACGATCCAGCTGACCCTCACCGCCTGCCTCGCCGGCATGGCCCTGGGCCAGCTCGTCATCGGCCCGATGAGCGACAGGTGGGGCCGGCGCCGGCCGCTGCTCGCCGGGATGGCCGTCTACGTCCTGGCCACCGCGATCTGCGCCCTCGCCCCGACCTCCGAGCTGCTGATCTCCTTCCGGCTGCTCCAGGGACTGGCCGGCGCCGCCGGGGTCGTCATCGCGCGCGCCGTCGTACGCGACCTGTACGACGGCGACGAGATGGCCCGTTTCTTCTCCACCCTGATGTTGATATCCGGGGCCGCCCCGATCGTCGCGCCGCTGATCGGCGGCCAGGTGCTGCGCTTCGCCGACTGGCGGGGCGTCTTCGTCGTCCTCACCGGCGTCGGCACCGTCCTGACCCTGATGGTCTGGCGCGGCCTCGCCGAGACCCTGCCGCCCGAGCGGCGGCACACCGGCGGCGTCGGTTCCGCACTGCGGACCATGCGCGGCCTGCTCGGCGACCGGGTCTTCACCGGCTACACCCTGACCGGCGGCTTCGCCTTCGCCGCACTCTTCTCCTACATCTCCGCCTCCCCCTTCGTGGTGCAGGAGATCTACGGGGCTTCGCCGCAGACCTTCTCCCTGCTCTTCGGCCTGAACTCCGTCGGCCTGATCCTCGTCGGCCAGATCAACGGCAAGCTGCTGGTCGGCCGGGTCAGCCTGGACAAGGTGCTGGCCGTCGGGCTCGCGGTCGTCGCGGCCGCCACGGTGTCCCTGCTGCTGATGGCGACGGGGGCCTTCGGCGAGGTCGGGCTGACCCCCATCGCCACAGCGCTGTTCGTCCTGATGTCCGCGATGGGCATCGTGCTGCCGAACACCAACGCGCAGGCGCTGATGCGGACCCCGCACGCGGCCGGATCGGCCTCGGCGCTGCTGGGCACCTGCTCGTTCCTGGTCGGCGCGATCGCGTCGCCGCTGGTGGGCATCGCGGGTGAGGACACGGCCGTTCCGATGGCGCTGGTGCAGCTGGTGTGCGCGGTGCTCTCGGCGGGCTGCTTCCTGGCCCTGTGCCGGCCGTGGCGGAAGCCGGGCGCGCAGGCCGCGCCCGCCCCCGCCGGGGAGTGAGCCGAGAAGCCCGGCCCTCGCGGACGGTCCCGGCCCCGGCCCGCCGTAAACTCGGCAGGTGAACGCCTCCGCCCCCACCACCGCCGAAACCCTCCGCAGCACGCTCGGCGGGCTGCTCGACGGACTCCCGCCCAAGCAGGCCACCGCCGCCGTCGAGCGGCTCATCGCCAACTACCGGGGGCGGACCCCCACCGACGCACCCGTACTGCGCGACCGCTCGGACGTCGCGGCGTACGCGGCCTACCGCATGCCGGCCACCTTCGAGGCCGTACGGGCCGCCCTGGACGCCCTCGCCGACGCGGCGCCCGACTGGGCGCCGGAGTCGCACGTGGACGTGGGCGGCGGCACCGGCGCCGCGGCCTGGGCGGTGGACGCCACCTGGGACGGTCCGCGCCGGACCACGGTCCTGGACTGGGCCGAGCCGGCGCTGGCCCTCGGCCGGGAGCTGGCGGCCGCCTCCGCCTCGCCCGTGCTGCGCGGCGCCGAGTGGCGGCGGGCCGTCATCGGCACGGGGATGGCCGTCCCCGACGCCGACCTGGTGACGGTGTCGTACGTACTCGGCGAGCTGACCCCGCAGGCCCGTACGGCCGTCGTCGCCGAGGCGGCGCGGGCGGGCCGCGCGGTGGTGCTGATCGAGCCGGGCACACCGGAGGGCTACCTGCGCATCCGCGAGGCCCGCGAGCAGCTGATCGCGGCCGGAATGCGGGTCGCCGCGCCGTGCCCGCACGACGGGACCTGTCCCATCGAGGTCGGCCAGGACTGGTGCCACTTCTCGGCGCGGGTCAGCCGCTCCTCCCTGCACCGGCAGGTCAAGGGCGGCTCACTCCCCTACGAGGACGAGAAGTTCAGCTACGTCGCCGCGACCCGCTTCCCGGTGGAGCCGGCCGCATCCCGGATCACGCGCCGGCCGCAGATCCGCAAGGGGCTCGTCCTGCTGGAACTGTGCGGCCCCGAGGAGGGCGACGGGGCAGGCCTGACCCGGGTCAACGTGACCAAGCGCCACGGCGGCCTGTACAAGGCCGCTCGGGACGCCGACTGGGGCCAGGCCTGGCCGCCGCCCTCGGACGACGACACCCCCTAGGGGCGCAGCTCCTGGGTGCAGCACTTCACGCTGCCGCCGCCCTTGAGCAGTTCCCCGAGGTCCATCGGTACCGGTTCGAACCCCCGGTCGCGCAGCGGTCCGAACAGCCCGGTGGCCCCCTGCGGGAGCAGGACGTGTCGGCCGTCCGACACCGCGTTCAGGCCGAGCGCGGCCGCGTCGCGGCCGTCGGCGATCAGCGCGTCGGGGAAGAGCCTGCGCAGCACGCCCTGGCTGCCGGGCGAGAAGGCGTCGGGGTAGTACATGACCTCGTCGCCGTCCAGGACGCTGAGCGCGGTGTCCAGGTGGTAGTAGCGCGGGTCCACCAGGTCGAGGCCGATGACGGGCCGGCCGAAGAACTCCTGGGCCTCGGAGTGCGACAGCGGGCTGGAGCGGAAGCCGCGGCCCGCGAGGATGAAGCTCGCGGTGACGGCGAAGTCGCCCTCGCCCTCGTTGACGTGGGCGGGCTCGTGGACGTCCTGATAGCCGCTGTCGCGGAACCAGTCGAGGTGGATACGGGCCTCGGGGCCGCGTTCCGGGTAGGCGAACCGGGCCCCGAGGACCCGGCCGTCGACCACCAGCGCCCCGTTCGCCGCGAACACCATGTCGGGCAGCGCGGGATCGGGTACGAGGGTCTCGACGGTGTGGCCCAGGGACAGGTACCGGTCCCTGAGGTCCTCCCACTGCGCCTGGGCGAGGGGCAGGTCCACCGGTTTCGTGGGATCCATCCACGGGTTGATGGAGTACGTGACCTTGAAATGTGCGGGTGGGCACATCAGGTAGCGCCGGGGTGTGGCGTCTCTGCGCAAAGAAGGCTCCTCACGACTTTCACGACTCGGGACGAGTGCTGGAAGGAATCGTCTCCCCTGGGACGGGTACGCCGCAGTGGACCGATGGGGTGGTTTACGAAATCGATGAACTCCGGGGGCTGCGGCGGGGCTCGGGGCGATGGGGGCGGCTCCGGCCGTGGCTGAGGCTGAGGAGACGAGACGTCTCGCTGCGATACTCTCGGGCATGACCAAGACCCCTGACGCCACGCGCCGCAGCGACCGCTCCCGGCGCGCCATCCTCGACGCCGCGCTCGCCCTCGTCGGGGAGGTCGGCTACAACAAGCTGACCATCGAGGCCATCGCCGCCCGCGCCGGCGTCGGCAAGCAGACCATCTACCGCTGGTGGCCGTCGAAGGCGGCCGTCCTCCTCGAAGCCTCCCTCGCGCTCGCCGGGGACGCGGAGACGGACGCCGAGTGGACCGGCTTCCCCGACACGGGGGACCTCGCCGCCGACCTCAAGCACGTCCTGCGGGCGACGGTCGACGAGTTCAACGACGAGAAGTACGAGGCCCCCGCGCGCGCCCTGACCGCGGCCGGAGCCACCGACCCCGAGCTCGGCGCCCGGTTCACCGAGCAGCTGCTGGAGCCGCAGCTCGCCCTGTACGAGGCCCGGTTGCGCACGGCCCGCGAGGCCGGCCAGCTCGCACCCGACACGGATCTGCGGCTGACGGTGGAGATGCTGCTCGGACCGCTGACGTACCGCTGGCTGCTGCGCACCGCGCCCCTCACGCACGCGTACACCGACGCACTGGTGGACAGAGTGCTCGGCGGGGTGGCAAACGTCACCGCCCGCTAGCCGCAGGACAACCTGCGTTCACCCGGGAATGTTTGCCCTGATTCTGTGGATATGTTGTGGTTGGCGCTCACCCATCCCCGGCCCCCCGGTCATCGAGAGCGGTCACCCGGGGCGCAGGATGGTGGGACCATGTGAAGGTCTGCCGGGGCAACGGTGAGGTGAGGGGATAGATGGGGTCTGAGTCCGGCCGCGTCAAACGCGGCGAGCAGAGCAGGATCTCCCAGTGGCTGCGCCGGCGGCAGAAACCCACCGCCGAGGACCCCGCACGAGAGCGCGAGGCGCTCCTCCTGGCCGTCGCCGCAGCGGGTCTCCCGCTCGCCCCGGCCGCCCATCCCGCCGGCTACCGGTGTTCGTGCGACCGCATCGGCTGTCCGACCCCGGCCCGACATCCGGTCTCCTTCGCCTGGCAGACGCAGTCGACCACCGACCGCGCGCAGATCGAGCGGTGGGCGCGCAACGAGCCCCAGGCCAACTTCGTCACCGCGACCGGCATGGTCCACGACGTACTCGACGTCCCGTTGGAAGCCGGTGCCGCCGCCCTCGCGCGGCTCCTGGAAACCGGCGTCAAGGTCGGCCCCGTCGCCGAGTCGGGCGGCAGCGGCGACCAGGCCCGGATGCTCTTCTTCACCGCCACCCGCGGCACCCCCGAGGACGAGGACGAGTGGTGGCCGTGCGCGCTGGACTGCCACCCCGAGACGATGGACGAACACCCGGGGCTGCGCTGGCACTGCCGCGGCAGCTACGTCCTGGTCCCCCCGGCGGCCCTCCCCGGCGACCAGGCGGTGACCTGGATCCGCGGCATGGAGCACCCTCTCCCCGACCCGCTCACCCTCCTGGAAGCCCTGACCGACGCCTGCGCCGCGTACGCGGACACCTCCGAGCGCACCCCGGCGACGGTGGCCTGGCCGCTGGGCCGCTGACCCGTACGCCGCTGGGACGTTGACGACGTACGGCGCTGGGACGTTGACCCGTACCGCACGGGGACGCCAGGCGCCGGAACGTGAAGCGCCGGGGGCCGTGCCCCGGCCACCGCCACGGGCGCGCCGTCGGCGGCGCCGCCGGGCCGGGATCCGTCCGTCAGTGGTGGATCTGCGTGACGACCACGTCGAGGGACCAGGCGCGGCCGGCCTTCGCGGGGGCTTCCGCCTCGACGGCGTAGCCCAGGTCCCGCAGCGCCGTCACCAGCTCCGCCGGCGAGCCGGGCACGGCTCCGGCCACCAGCAGGTCCCGGACCAGGCGGCCCTTGGTGGCCTTGTTGAAGTGGCTCACCACGGAGCGCTTCTCCACGCCGTCCACCATCTGTGAGTGCAGCACCCGCACGGTCGCGGTCCGGCCCGCCACCTCGCCCTTGGGCTTCCACGCCGTCGCGTACGCCGCCGAACGAAGGTCCAGTACCAGCCCGTCCCCGGCGGCCGCGGGCAGCACCTCGGCCAGCGGGCCGCGCCAGTACGCGCCGAGCGCGCCCAGCGCGGGGAGCTTCACGCCCATCGAGCAGCGGTACGAGGGGATCCGGTCGGTGATCCGCACCGCGCCCCACAGCCCCGAGAAGACGAGCAGCGCCTCCTCGGCGGTCGCCCGCGCCGCCGCGGGCAGGTCGGCCAGTCCCAGCGCGTCGTAGAGCACGCCGGTGTAGATCTCCCCCGCCGGGCGGGCCGCCGCCGAGCGCAGCCGCGCGTTCTTGGCTACCTCGCCGCGCAGACCCTCGCTCAGGCCCAGCACCTCACGCGCCTTGAGCTCGTCGCCGGCGCACAGTTCGACCAGCTCCTCCAGCACCGCCGCCCGGGCCGGCGCCAGACCGGGCAGCGACAGCTCCTGCGGCCGGAGCGGTGCGCCGGAGCCGTCGGCGGCCTTTCCCTCGGAGGGCGGCAGCAGCACGAGCACGGTGGTTCTCCTTCTGTACGGCACGACGCAGGGGTGCGGCCCCCCGAACAGCGTAGGGGGTGCCGGGGAGGGACTTACGCCGGGCGGCGGAGGGTGGTGACCAGGGCGCGGGGATCGTCGGCGTGGAAGCGGATCGTGCGGGCCGCCGCGCGGGCGCCGAGCGGGCGGACGAAGGTGAGCGGGCGGTTCAGTTCCAGCGTCACCGTGGTCTGGCTGCCGACGGCGAGGTCGAGCACCCCGTCCTCGGAGAGCGTGACCAGCCGCCCTTCGGGGTAGCGGCGGTCCACCCGTACCGAGGCCACCGCGTCCGGCGGGACGGCAAGGTCGAAGAGGGCGCCGTAGCGGATGCGCAGCGAGCCGTCGGCTCCGACCACGTGCGGCCGGGTGACGCAGGAGGCGTGAAGGCCGAGCAGGAGCACGATCCCGTACACGTCCAGTACGAGCACCGCACGGTGCACCGCCGGCCAGGGGATGAGCAGGGCCAGGGCGAAGGTCTCGACGACCGACACGAAGACCATCCCGTACATCATGGCCGTCTGCGGTCCGGTGTAGCCGGCGGCCAGGTCCCCGGGGCGCACCCCGTGTTTCCTGCGCAGGACCCACCGGCCGAGCGAGGCTCCGGCGCGCAGCTCGTGCCGGAGCAGCCGCCGGACCTGGACCGGCACCACGGCCCGCACGGCCGTCCGCAGGGCCGCTCCCCGCCCCTCACCGGCGGCCCGGGCAGCGGCGTACAGCCTGTGGAGCGCCCACGCCTCCAGCAGCAGCACCGCCGACACCACCGCCTCCGCCGCGGTCAGAACGGCCCCGGGCAGCCGTACCCCGGCCGCGACGCACGCCACGAGTGCCAGTTCGGCCGGCAGCACGGCGGCAGCGGCGATCCGTGCCGCCCGTGTCGTGCGGGTCATCCCCGTCCCCTCTCCATGAAGGCTTCCATGACCCGGCGGACGACCTCCGCCTGCGCGGGTGCGTAGTCGGCGAGCAGTGCCTCTTTGAACCCGGGCACGACCACCCCGTCCCGCGGGATCGCCGCGAACACCTCCTCGGGGACGGCCGCCACCAGCTCCGCCGCGAGGCCCGGGATCCGCGGATCGTCCACGGCGGCGTCGGCGAGTTCGTCCAGCCGCTCGTACAGGGCGAGCACTCCGGGGTCGGCGGCCAGCGGCCCGAGTGCGGCGTAGACCTCCTCGCCGCCGACACCGGTCGCGTCGAGGAGCGTCAGGTGTTCGCGGTCCTTCGCGGCGGTCGGGGACGTGGTCCGCGGCGCCTTCTCCAGCAGTGCGGCGAGCGCGGGCGAGAGCGGTTCGCCCGCTCCCGGCCCGGCGGCCAGCAGTACGGCGAGCCGTCGCCGCCGCTCCTGGATCTCGGCCTCCTGGCGGGCGAGGTCGGCGTCGAGCTCCTGAAGTACGTCGGCCAGGTCGCGCCCGGCGTCGTCCGCGAGGACGTCGCGCACCTCGTCGAGGCTGAGGCCGAGCTCGGTGAGCCGGCGTACGCGGGCCAGCAGGACGGCGTCCCGGACGGTGTAGGCCCGGTATCCGTTGGGGCGCCGCTCCGGTTCCGCGAGCAGGCCGACATGGTGGTAGTGCCGGATCGCCCGGGTGGTGACACCGACGACCGCGGCGATCTCTCCGATCCGCATGCCCTCAGTAGAAACCCTGCCGTTGCGGCAAGGTCAAGCGGTGACGGCACAGCCGGTAACATGGTCGCCACGGCAGACGAGTCGGCCGGGCGGCCGCGTCGGGATCCCAGGATCCCGCCGAGGAACGTCCGGGCTCCACAGGGCAGGGTGGTGGGTAACGCCCACCCGGGGTGACCCGCGGGACAGTGCCACAGAAAACAGACCGCCGGGGGCTTCGGCCCTCGGTAAGGGTGAAACGGTGGTGTAAGAGACCACCAGCGCCTGGGGTGACCCAGGCGGCTAGGTAAACCCCACCTGGAGCAAGGTCAAGAGGATCCGTCCCCGGACGGGTCTGCGCGAACGCCTGAGGGCTGCCCGCCCGAGTTCGCGGGTAGACCGCACGAGGCCGGCGGCAACGCCGGTCCTAGATGGATGGCCGTCTCCCCGGCGACCGCGAGGTCACCGGGTGACAGAACCCGGCGTACAGGCCGACTCGTCTGCCCCCATCCGCCCCGTCTTGGGCGGAGCCCCGATCAGGTCGACCGTTCCCCGTTCCGGGGAGTTTCTGGGGAGTCTGACATCACCGGGGCGTCCCGAATGCCCTGTGCCGTCAGTCCGTGGCGCCCGTGCGGCGGGCGTAGGCGCGGGCTGCGCGGACGCGGTCGCCGCAGCGGGTGGAGCACCAGTGGCGCCGGCCGTGGGTGCGCATGAGGAACCGGTCGCAGGGGGCGGCGCCGCAGGCGGCGAGGATGTCGGCGTCCGGGCCGGTGAGCAGGTCGGCGGCGTCGGCGGCGAGGATCGCCAGCGCGTGGTTGACGGCCCGGTCCGTGGGGTGCGCCTGGACGCGGCGCGGGCCCCGGGCTTCGTCCCAGGCGAGGAGGGGCGCGGTGGGGACCGCCGTGAGGGCTTCGTTCACCGCGCGCAGGGACGCCTCGGGCGGGGTGGTGCCGTCGACGCGGGCGGCGAACAGGGCGCGCACGTGTCCGCGGAGGGTACGCATCCGCTGCGCGCACATCTCGTAGAGCTGCACGTCGGGGGTGGTCAGCTCGTGGGCGGCGAGCCAGCGCATGGCGGACTCGGGTGCGGCGAGCAGGTCGTAGCCGTGGCCTGCGGGGAGGTTCGCGGTGGTGTCGGCGAAGTCCAGGGACCGGTACCGGTCGGCACCCGGCGGCGGGGGCAGCGGGGTCTGCCCGGTGTCGGGGGCGGCCGGCTTCTCATCCATGCCCTCATGTTAGCGCTTGCGTTTTTCCGTGACACCTGCCTAGCCTTCCATCACGCCAAAAGCGGCGGTTTTTCGTGAGAATCAAGGGAGACGCGATGTCCCAGCTCCACGCCGGCCAGTTCCCGGTCCGCACGTTCGGCGGTCCGACCGCCCTGTTCGAGTACGGCGGCCTGCGTTTCCTGACCGACCCGACCTTCGACGGCCCCGGTGACTACCCCTCGCAGGGTCCGACGCTGACCAAGACCGCCCCCGCCGCGGCCGCCCCCGCCGACCTGGGCCTCGTCGACGTGGTCCTGCTCTCCCACGACGAGCACGCCGACAACCTCGACGTCGCCGGCCGCGCCCTGCTCGCGGAGGTGCCGCTCACCCTGACCACCCCCGGCGGCGGAGACCGCCTCGGCGGGAAGGCCAGGGGCCTGGCCGACTGGGAGACGGTCGAGATCGAGCGCCCGGGCGGCGGCACCGTCACCGTCACCGGCGTCCCCGCCGTCCACGGCCCGGGCCGGCGCGAGGAGGTCGAGCCCTACACCGGCCAGGTCGTCGGCTTCGTCCTGACCGGCGAGGGCCTGCCGACGGTCTACGTCAGCGGCGACAACGCCTCCCTCGACGCCGTCGGAGCGATCGCCGAGCGCTTCGCCCCCGTGGACACCGCCGTCCTGTTCGCCGGCGCGCCGCGGTTCCCCATGCTCTTCGGCGGCGAACCGCTCGTCCTGGACAGCGTGCAGGCCGCCGAGGCAGCCCGGATCCTCGGCGCACGCCGTGTCGTCCCGGTCCACCACGACGGCTGGGCCCATTTCACCGAGGGCCGCGAGGAGTTGGAGGCCGCCTTCACCGCCGCGGGCCTGGCCGACCGCCTGGACCCGGACTGGGCGCGGCGCGCCTGACGGGCGGCGCCTGCCCTGCGGGACGCCGGGCAGGCGCCCGGTCCCCGCGCCACGAATCGAGGCGCGGCCGGTGCCGATGCCTGTCGGTGGGCCGGAGGATGCGGCACTCTCAGGTTCATGAGCGACCACCCCGCACGCGCGGCCGCGGCTGCCGCGCACATACGCGACCTCGCCCAGGCGACGACCGACCCCCGCAGCGCCTACGCCGACCCCGCCCAGCTCGCTTCCGTGACCGGGAGCCTGCTCGACCTCGCCCGCCACCTCGAAGACGCGTTGGACCACCTGGAGCGCGGTGTCCGGCACACCGGGGACGGCGACTGGGCCGCTGCGGACGGTGGGGCACCCCGCCGGGCCGAGCACGCCGTCCAGTCCGCCCGGGCCGAGGCGCGGAACATGTCCCGCGCCCTCGCCCGGGCCGTCGAGGCCCTCGGCCGGCTCAAGTCCGCGCCCTGAGGCTGCCCTTACGGCCTTACCGACCGTACCGCCCCTACCGCAGGTGGGAGGTGTCGTTCAGCAGGCGGACCGAGGCGTTGCCGTCCGCGTAGTAGGCCACGGCCGACAGGGACGCCGCCGAGAGTTCCATGCGGAACAGGGACTCCGGCGGGGCCCCGAGGGCGAGGCGGACCAGGATCTTGACCGGGGTCACGTGAGTGACCAGCAGGACCGTGCGGCCCGCGTGCTCGGCCAGCAGCCGGTCGCGGGTGGCCGAGATCCGGCGGGTGGCGGCAGCGAAGCTCTCGCCGCCGCCGGTGGGGGCGGCCTTCGGGGAGTCCAGCCAGGCCTGCAGGTCGTCCGGGAAGCGCTCCCGCACCTCGGCGAAGGTCAGACCCTCCCAGGCGCCGAAGTCCACCTCGCGCAGGCCCTGTTCGACGGTCACGTCGAGGCCGAGGCGGTCGGCGACGACCTGCGCGGTCTCGCGGCAGCGCAGCAGCGGGGAACTGACGACCGTCTGGACGGTGCCGCGGGCCGCAAGGGCCTCGGCGACCGCCGCCGCCTGGCGGCGGCCCGCCGGGGACAGCTCGGGGTCGCTTCCGCCGCTGCCGGAGAACCGCTTCTGCGGGGTGAGCGCGGTCTCGCCGTGGCGCAGCAGCACGAAGGTGGCCGGGGCGCCCATGTCGGGGGCCCAGCCCTGCCCGCCCGCGGGGGCGGTGGCCGTCCGGTCCCGATCTGCCCGGCCGGGCGCCGGCGCCGCCGGCGGGACGGCTCCGCCCGTAGCGGAGGCGGGCTCCGCGAAGAGCGTGTCGGCCCCTGCCTCCGCGGACACCGGCGCGGTGGCCGGCGTACGGGCGGACACGGCCTCGCCCGTCGCCGCGCGGCCGGCCCGGGCCTCTTCGGCGCCGCCGATGCCGCGGGCGGCCGCGGCGTCGGGGCCGGACCGGGCGGCGGCCAGGGCCGCCCGCGCCGCCGCCGCACCCGCGGCGGCGTCACCGGGCGGACCCGACGGGGCCGGCGCGGCCGACGGGGTCGTGAAGGCGGCCGAGGAGGCCGACGGCTCCCACTGCCCGCCGCGCCTGCCCGCGTCCATCGCCTCGTTGGCGAGCCGGTCCGCGTGCTTGTTGCGCTCGCGCGGGATCCACTCGTACGTCACCTGCGCGCGCGGCAGGATCCGCGCGGCCTCGGCCGCGAGCGGCTTCATGTCCGGGTGCTTGATCTTCCAGCGGCCCGACATCTGCTCGACGACGAGCTTGGAGTCCATCCGGACCAGGACCTCCGCGTCCGGCGCGAGGTCACGGGCCGCCGTGAGCCCCGCGATCAGGCCCTTGTATTCCGCCACGTTGTTCGTCGCGACGCCGATGTACTCGGCGCGTTCGACCAGCGTCTCGCCCGAGGCCGGGTCGAGGACGACCGCGCCGTAGCCGGCGGGCCCCGGGTTGCCCCGGGATCCGCCGTCCGCCTCCACGACGACCCGGACGAGTCGCTGCATCAGATGCCCGAGTCGGCCGTACGGACGAGGATGCGGCCGCAGTTCTCGTGGCGGACGACCTGGTCGCGGGCCGCGGCCTTGATCTCGTTGACCTCGGCCATGTCGAGCTCCAGTCGGCAGCCCTCGCAGCGGCGCTGGTAGAGGCGCGCCGCGCCGACGCCGCCCTGCTTGACGCGGATCTTCTCGTACAGGGCCATCAGGTCGGCCGGCATGGAGGCGACGATCACCTCGCGGTCCTTGGTGACCGTCGCGACCTCGGCGTCGATCTCGGCGGTGGCCGCGTCACGGCGGGCGGTGGCGTCCGCGACCTTGGCCTCCAGGGCGGAGACGCGCTCGGTCAGCTCGGAGACGCGCTCCTGCGCGGCCTCCAGGCGCTCCATGACCTCCAGGACCACGTCCTCCAGGTCGCCCTGGCGCTTGGCGAGGGAGACGACCTCGCTCTGCAGGTTCGCCAGGTCCCGGGCCGAGATGCCCACGCCGGAGTCGAGCCGCTGCTGGTCGCGGACCGCGCGCTGGCGCACCTGGTCGACGTCCTGCTCCGCCTTGGTCTGCTCTCGCGCCGTGTCGCTCGCCTGGGTCTGGGCGGCGACCAGCAGGTCACGCTGCTGCGCCAGGTCCTTGGTCAGCGTGTCGAGCTCGGCGTGCTCGGGCAGCGACTTGCGCTTGTGGGCGAGCTGAGACAGCCGGACGTCCAGCGCCTGGACGTCGAGAAGTCGGATCTGGTCGGCGGGCTCGGCGTTCAGTTGGGGGCTCCAGAGATAGAAGGGGAGGGTACGGACGGCGCGTGCACCGTCCACGGGTCGGTGACGGTGCGCGAGACGTGGGTGCGCAGACCCCAGCCGTGCCGCTCGGAGATCGCGTCGAGCTGCGCTGCGGCCTGTTCGCACCAGGGCCATTCGGTGGCCCAGTGGGCGGCGTCGACGAGGGCCAGCGGGCTCTGCTCGCGGGCCTCGGAGACCGGGTGGTGGCGCAGGTCGGCGGTGACGAACGCGTCCACGCCGGCGGCGCGGACCTCCGCGAGGAGGCTGTCGCCGGAGCCGCCGCTGACGGCCACCCGCCGGATCATCGCGTCGGGGTCGCCCGCGACGCGGATGCCCTGGGCGGTCGGCGGCAGCCAGGCCGCGCAGCGGGCGGCGAACTCCCGCAGCGGCTCGGAGCTGTCCAGCTCGCAGATCCGGCCGAGGCCGCGGCGGCCTTCGGGGTCGCTCGGGTCCGGCACCAGCGGGCCGGTGATCCGCAGGTCCAGGGCGCCGGCGAGGGCGTCGGAGACGCCGGGGTCGGCCGTGTCGGCGTTGGTGTGGGCGACGTGCAGCGCGATGTCGTTCTTGATCAGGGTGTGCACGACGCGGCCCTTGAACGTGCCGGCCTCGACCGTGGTGGTGCCCCTCAGGTAGAGGGGGTGGTGGGTGACGATCAGGTCGGCACCCAGTTCCACGGCTTCGTCGGCGATCTCCTGGACGGGGTCCACCGCGAAGAGGACCCGGCCGACCTCGGCTTCGGGGTCGCCGCATACGGTTCCGACCGCGTCCCACTGCTCGGCCCGCGAGGGGGGCCAGAGAGCGTCCAGCGCGGCGATGACTTCAGAGAGACGGGGCACGGGCCAAGGCTACCGTCCGTGGCGCCCGGTCCGGTCAGCGCCGGTACCTGCGAAGCGGCCCGCCGCCGGCCCGCGGGGCCTGCCTTTCGATGCCGCACAGCACAGTCGCACCGCCCGTCACAGACGAATCGCCGCCCGGACACCCTTACGTGTGAAGCCGCCTTGGTCGTGTTGTTCGGCGGGAATCCCGAAAACTAGCTTCCTCACCGGAGGTGACGGCCCGGATGACTGTCTGTGCCATCGAGATGACGACCACGGCCCCGTTCACGATCTCCGCGGACGGGTCCTACGCCGCCCGGCTCGCCGGGGACGGTGAGGCGCGCTTCGCGGAGCGCTGGACCCTCGCCGGTCCCGAGCCCTACGCGGTGCCGCTGCCCCTCGCACAGCCCGAGGAGGCGGACAGCGAGCTCCTCCCGCTGGCCGACGGGCGCGTGCTGATCCACCGCCGGGTCGCGGACCGGCACGCCTTCGCCCTGCTCTACCCGACGGGCGCCGCGGCCGGGCCGCGCACCGGGGAGCTCCAGCTGGGCGGCGTGGACGCGGAGGAGGGCGTACGGGTCTTCCTGCTGCCGCCGGCCCCGGACGGCTGCGGGGCCTTCGCCGTGGCGGCGTCGGACTCCGTGACCACGTTGTGGCAGGTGGCCGGAGGCGCGTTCGGGCCGCAGCGGGTGGCCCGGATCCCCGGTCGCTGCTCGGGCGGGGTGTGGCTGGACCGGACGGGCCGGCTGCTGGCCCTGGACCGCGAGCTGGAGGGCACCGCCAAGGCCGTCACCGTGGATCTGGGCGGCGACGCCGGGATCACCCCGCTGCTGCAGATCACCGAGGACAGCGACGACCGGCTGCTGCTGGCCGACCCGGACAGCGGACTGCTGCTGATCCGCTCCGACGCCCCGGGCGAAGCCCGCCTGGGCTGGGGCGTGCTGGGCAGCTCGCGTCCGGTCCGCTTCCCCGAGTGCCTGCGGTTGGGGGACGCCGCGCCCTTCGCCGTCCAGCCGGGCCAGGCCCTGATGCCGGAGACCTGCGGGGTGGCGCTGCGGCTGCCCGAGGGGGACATCGGCCTGTGGCGCCCCGCCGACCGGTACGTCTTCCGGCTGGCCGCCCCGGCGGGGTGGCTCGGCGGGGCGGGCCTGTGGAGCCCGCAGGGCCGCCTGCACCTCCCGTACGCGCTCCCGGACGTGCCCTGCGGGATCGCCGGGATGACCCTCCCCGCCGCCCCTCCCCCGCCGGTGCGGGTGGACCCGCCGGCCATGGCCCCGCCGGCCCGCCCGTCGGGCCATCCGCCGGCTCATCCGTCGGCCCGTACGGATGCGTCGGCCCGTAGGGATCCGGGGCCGCCGCCCTCGCCGCGGCCGGTCCCCCTGCAGCAGGCTCCGCTGGCCGGGCGGTAGGGCAGGGCCCCGCCGGTCAGCCGTGCCTGAGGCCCAGGACCTCCGGCGCGGCGAAGGTCTCGTTCGCCGGGCGGGAGTCGTAGTGCGGGGTGAGGACCGCGTCGAGCTCCTCGTAGGAGAAGGACTCCTTGCCCGTGTCGAACTTGGCGGCGACCTTCGGGCGTTCCATGACGACCACGATGCCGCCGTGGACGACGAAGAGCTGCCCGTTGGCCCTGGCGGAGGCGGGTGACGCCAGGTAGCCGACGAGCGGGGCGACGTGCTCGGGGGCGAGGGCGTCCAGCCGGCCGTCCTCCGGGACCTCGAAGCCGGCGAAGACGTCCTCCGTCATACGGGTGCGGGCGCGCGGGCAGATGGCGTTCGCCGTCACCCCGTACTTCGCCAGGGCCAGGGCGGTCGAGGTCGTCAGACCCACGATGCCGCCCTTGGCCGCGGCGTAGTTGGGCTGGCCGGCCGAACCGCCGAGGAATGCCTCCGAGGAGGTGTTGACGATCCGGCCGTACACCGGCCCGCCCGCGGCCTTGGACCGTTCGCGCCAGTGCGCCGAGGCGAAACGGGTGGTGTTGAAGTGGCCCTTGAGGTGGACTCGGATCACCGAGTCCCACTCCTCCTCCGACATCGAGAAGACCATCCGGTCGCGGAGGATGCCCGCGTTGTTCACCAGGACGTCGAGCTTCCCGTAAGTGCTCACCGCCAACTCGACCAGCTCGCGCGCCTGCTCGAAGTCGGCCACGTCGCCGAGGTGCGCGACGGCCTGCCCGCCCGCGGCGCGGATCTCCTCGGCGACCTCCTGCGCCGGGGCGGCCGAGGCCTCGCCCGAGCCGTCCCGGCCGGGCTGGCCGAAGTCGTTGACGACCACGCTCGCGCCCAGCCGCGCGAGCTCGATCGCCTCGGCCCGGCCGAGTCCGCGGCCCGCGCCGGTGACGACGGCGCAGAGCCCCTCAAGTGGGAGTGACATCGGTGGCGTTCCTCTCAGAGCAGGTCGGAGACGGTCGGAGACGGTCGCGGAGGTCGCGGAGGTCGCGGAGGTCAGAGCTCGATGCAGGTGCGCAGGGCGACGCCCGTGCGCATCTGGTCGAGGGCGTCGTTGACCTCGGCCAGGCTCACCCGGTGTGTGATCAGGTTCGCCAGGTCGATCCGGCCGGCCCGCCACAGCGCGATGGTGCGCTCGTAGGAGCGGAGCACGTCCCCGCCTCCGTACATCGAGGGCAGGATCCTCTTCTCGTCGAAGAACAGCGAGAACATGTTGATCTGGAAGTTGTCGTCGAGGGCGCCCGCCCCGACCACGACGACGGAGCCGCCGCGCCGCGTCATCTCGTACGCCTTCTGCACGGTCGCGGACCTGCCGACGACCTCGAAGACGTAGTCGAAGCCCTCGCCGGCGGTGATCCGGTTCCTGGCGTCGGCGAACTCCTCCGGGGAGACCGCCTCGGTGGCCCCGAACCGCAGGGCCGCCTCGCGGCGGGACGCGACGGGGTCGACGGCGACGATCTGGGCCGCGCCCTGCACCTTGGCGCCCTGGACGACGGATATGCCGACGCCGCCGCAGCCGATGACGGCCACCGAGGAACCGGCTTCCACCTTGGCGGTGTTGACGGCCGCGCCGAGGCCGGTGGTGACGCCGCAGCCGATCAGCGCCGCGATGTCGAAGGGGAGGTCGTCGGGGATCGGGACGGCGCAGGCGGCGGGGACCACCATCTCCTCGGCGAAGGTGCCGGTGCCGGCGAAGCCGAAGACGCCGCCGTCGCCCCGCCTGAAGTTGGGGGTGGCGACGTTCCCGAAGGCCTCCAGGCACAGATGGCCCTGTCCGCGTACGCAGGACGGGCAGTGGCCGCACGGCGGCAGCCAGCAGACCAGGACGCGGTCGCCGACGGCGTGGCCGGTGACGCCGTCGCCGACGTCGGTGATCACTCCGGAGCCCTCGTGGCCCGGTACGAAGGGGGCGGGCTGCGGCAGCACGCCGCTCATCGCGGACAGGTCCGAGTGGCACAGGCCGGTGGCCTTGATCCGGATTTTCACCTTGCCGGGACCGAAGCCCACGGCCTCCATGTCGTCGACGACTTCCAGCTTGTCCTGGCCGATCTCGCTCTGCAGTGCTGCGCGCACGGTGCGGCTCCTGTCGGTGCTGTCAGGGGGCGGAGGTTCATGCGTGTTCGACGACGGTGTCGGCGAGGACCGGCGCGTCGCCGCGTTCGACGGCGGTCACCGACACCAGGACGCGGCCGGTCTCCTGCCACATCCGGATGCGCAGCGTCTCGCCCGGGAAGACGATCCCTGCGAAGCGCGTGCGGTAGGCGCGGACCCGGGAGACGTCCCCGGCGAGGGCCGTGTCGACGACGGCCTTGAGGGTCATCCCGTACGAGCACAGGCCGTGCAGGATCGGCTGGTCGAAGCCGGCCAGCTTGGCGAACTCCGGGTCGGCGTGGAGCGGGTTCCAGTCGCCGGACAGGCGGTAGAGGAGTGCCTGGTCCTCGCGGATGTGCCGCTCCTCGACCCGGTCGGGTGCGCGCCCGGGCAGCTCCTCCCGGGCGGAGGGTCCGCGCTCGCCGCCGAAGCCGCCTTCTCCCCGTACGAAGATCTGCGCGTCGCTGGTCCACAGCGGCCCGTCGGCGTCGGCGACCTCGGAGCGCAGCACGATGACGGCCGCCTTGCCCTTGTCGTAGACGGCGGCGACCTTGGAGCTGGAGGTGGCGCGCCCCTTGACGGGGATGGGCCGGTGCAGCTCGATGGAGTGGCCGCCGTGCAGGACGTGGGCGAGGTTGACGTCGATGCCGGGCTGGCCGAGGCCGCCGAGCATGGCCATGCCCGCTCCGGCGACGGTCGCGAAGCTGGGCAGGACGTGGAGCTTGGATTCGAGGGTGTAGCGCAGCTCGTCCGGGTCCGTCGCCGGCAGGCCCGCGCCGAGGCCGAGGTGGTAGAGCTGGATGTCCTTGTGGTCCCAGCCGATGTCCCCCTGGCGGGGGTCTGCGGCGAGGGCCCTGGCGGCATCGATCGGCATGAGGACGCGGCTCCCTGTCGTCGGAGATCGGAAATGCGCTGCCTGGAAGACCTCGGCGCGGTCGTCCGCACCGTCGGCCGCACCGAGGTCGTATGCGGGACGGCCGGTTCTAGAACGCGTTCTAGGCTCGGCCGGTGAGGGAATGTATAACGCACGCCCCCGCACTTGGGAAGACTCTTGACTCTCCGTCAGATAGGCTGGGCGCGTGGACGAAATGCCCGTGGAACACCGCCAGGCCCGCGCCCTGCGGGTGCTGCTGGACCCGCACAATCCGGCCCTGGCGCTCCAGCTCGGCCTCCAGCCCGGCATCGAGGTCGTCCGGGACCCGATGGCCCGCCCGGAAGTGGCCCTGGTGGAGGAACTCGCGACGGTGACCGCCCTGCTGGCAGACGATCCGGAGTGCCGGATCCTCGTCCTGACCGGCTCGGCGCACCCGGGTCTGCGGGAGGCGGCGCTCGCCGCCGGCGCGGCCGGCCTGGTCCTGCGGGACGACCGCGTGGAGGATTTGGCGGAAGCGGTCCGGCGCGCCTCGACGGGCGAGACGGTGGTCGATCCGGCCCTGGGGTGAGTCCCGGCCGGGGCGAATCCCGGCCTGGGTGAATCCTTTCGGGGCTCCCGCGCCTCCTGTGTATGTTGCCGACGCAGAGGTCGGCACCTGACCCGGAGGTTTTCGACATGATCACAGTCATCGCGGTGGCCGGCGCGGCCGTCCTGCTCTGCGCGTGCACCGTCGCCGTCCTGCGCCGCCGGGGCCGGGCCCGTGGCTGACCGTACGGACTGGCCGGACGAGGCGCTGATCGTCGCGGCGCAGGCCGGTGACCTCGATTCCCTCACCGCGCTGGTCGCCGGGTCGCATCCGAACGTACGGCGCTTCGCGCACTCCCTGTGCGCGTCGCGCGAGGACGCCGAGGACGCGGCGCAGGAGGCGCTGATCATCCTGTACCGCAGGATCGGCATGCTCAGGGCGTCCGGGGCGCTGGCGTCGTGGATGTTCCGCATCGTCCGCAACGAGTGCCTGCGCCGGGCCCGGCTGATGCCGAGGGAGCGGCCGCCGCTGCCGGACACGGCCGTCATGTCGGCGGAGGACGAGGTACTGCGGCGCCTGGAGGCGGGCCGGGTGGCGGAGGCCATCGCCGACCTGCCGGCGGACCAGCGGCGCGTACTGATCATGCGGGACGTGCAGGGCCACAGCGGCCGGGCCGCCGCCGAGGCCCTGGGCCTGAGCACCGCCGCGATGAAGTCGCGCCTCCACCGGGCCCGCGCGGCCCTCCAGCTCACCCTGGGAGACACCCGTGCCCACCACTGACACCGTCTCCGGCTTGGCACCCGGCTCCGGCTCCGGTTTCGCGAGCGCGTCCGTGCCACGGCACCTGGCGCGCGGCGCGGTGGGCTTCGGCGCGCTGATCGCGTCCTTCGCCCTCATCCCGTTCCTCGGCCCGGTCACCCTGCTCCTCGCCCCGGTCGGCGTGATCGCCCTGCGCGGCTGCCCGATGTGCTGGGCGATCGGCCTGGCCGAGACCGTCTCCCGCGGCCGGCTCCGCCGCGAGTGCACGAACGGCAGCTGCGAACTCAAGGCAGCCGGAAAGCAGTCCGGCGTCGGGGAGGGGGTCTCGTAGGCTGACCCGATGGGCCTCTTCGACCGACTGACCGGCACCCGGCACCCCGAACCCGGTACGCCGGCCCGCTCCGCCGCGGAGCTCCGCGCCGCACTGCTGGCGCTCGACGGCCCGGACGCTCCGTTCGTCCTGCGGGAGGGCACCGCCCGGGAGGGCGCAACCCTGGTGGCGGTGTGGCGGATCCCGCCGGGCCCCTGGCACCCCGAGCGCGGCCGCACGCTGCTGCGCCTGGACGCCAGTGCCCGCGAGGTCCGCACCCTCGACGAGCGGTGGGAGCGGCTGGAACGCGGGGAGAGGTCCTTCGACGGCTCGGGGCTCAAGTACATCCGCGGGCCGGTCGACCACACCTCCAAACAGTGGAAGTTCGGGCGGGACTCCGAGGGCCGGCGGCGCCTGGTACCGGAGACCGGCTTCAGCTCCGATGCGGTGAAGGCCCCGCTCCGCGAAGCGGTGCTGACCGCCGGCTGGACCTGGCGCGGCACCTTCCGGTTGTGATTCTCCGCTGCCGGATCCAGCCCCGTCTGGGTTCGAGGCACCGTGGCAGCCGCCTGGCACAGCCCGGCCCACGGCGCCGCACCCGGCACCCGACGGCCGGCGCCCGGCACTTTCAGCCCCGCCGGCGTTTGAGGCGCGGGGGTCGGTGGCGGGCCCCCGCAGCGGCGCCGCGCCCGGCGGCGTGCGGTCAGCGGCGCAGCAGGGTCACCACCGCCGCGCCGCCCAGGCCGATGTTGTGGGCCAGGCCGACGCGGGCTCCCGGCACCTGCCGCGGACCCGCCGCGCCCCGGAGCTGCCAGACCAGTTCCGCCGCCTGCGCCAGCCCCGTCGCGCCCAGCGGATGCCCCTTGGAGATCAGCCCCCCAGAGGGGTTGACGACCCACCGCCCGCCGTACGTCGTGGCCCCGCTCTCCACCAGCTTGCCCGCGGCCCCGTCCTCGCACATGCCCAGCGCCTCGTACGTCAGCAGCTCGTTGATCGAGAAGCAGTCGTGCAGCTCCACCACGTCCACGTCCTCGATGCCGAGCCCGGACGCCTCGTAGACCTGCCGCGCCGCGGCCGCCGTCATCGGCTTGCCGACGACATCGACGCAGGAGCCCGACGCGAAGGACTCCTCCGTGTCCGTCGTCATCGCCTGCGCGACGATCTCCACCGCCTTGTCGTGCAGCCCGTGCGCCACGAGGAACCGCTCGGACACCACCAGCGCCGCCGCCGCGCCGTCGGAGGTCGGCGAGCACTGGAGCTTCGTCAGTGGCGCGTGGATCTCCTTCGCCGCCAGGACCTCCTCGACCGAGTACACGTCCTGGAACTGCGCGTTCGGGTTGTCCGCCGAGTGCCGGTGGTTCTTCGCGCCGACCGCCGCCAGCTGCGCGGGGGTGGTCCCGTAGCGCTCCATGTGCTCGCGCGCCGCGTTGCCGAAGATCTGCGCCGTGGGCGGGGACATCTCGAAGCCGTGGCCCGCCGCCATGATCCCGTAGTGCCGGGCCACCGGGGACGTGGAGAAGTCACCGCCGTCGGCACCGCCCCCGAGCGCGCCGCGCTTCATCTTCTCGAAGCCCAGCGCCAGCACGCAGTCGCTCAGCCCGCCCTCCACGAACTGCCGCGCCATCATCAGCGCCGTCGACCCGGTCGCGCAGTTGTTGTTGACGTTGTAGACCGGCACTCCGCTCAGCCCCAGCTCGTACGCCGCGCGCTGACCGGCGGTGGAGGCCTGGAAGCAGTAGCCCACCGGCACCTGCTGCACCAGGCCGTAGTCCACGCCCGCGTCCGCGAGCGCCGCCGACCCGGCCTCCTTCGCCATGTCCCAGTACTGCCAGTCCCGCGACTCGGGCTTCTCGAACTTCGTCATGCCGACGCCCACGATGTACGACTTCATGCCCCTGGTGTCCCTTCAGTCCCTCGGGAGGCCGAGAATCCGCTCGGCGACGACGTTGAGCTGGACCTGCGTGGTGCCCCCGGCGATGGTCAGGCAGCGGGACATGAGCATCCCGTGCACCGCCCGCTCCCCCGCCCCCTCCCGCACCGCGCCCGCCGGCCCCAGCAGTTCGAGCGCCAGCTCGGCGGTCCGCTGCTGGTGCGGGGTCTGGACGAGTTTGCGTACGGACGCACCCGCGCCCGGCTCCAGCCCCGACACCTGCTGGAGCGTGGTGCGCAGCCCGATGCAGGCCAGGGCGTGCGCCTCGGCGGCCAGCGCGCCCAATCGCACCCGGTGGGCGCCGTCAAGGTCGGCGGCGCGCGCGAGCAGCGCCTCCAGGCCGGTGTCGAAGGTCATCCGGTCGGCCATGTGCACGCGTTCGTTGCCGAGGGTGTTGCGGGCCACCTGCCAGCCGCCGTCTGCCGTGCCGACCAGTGCGTCCGCCGGGAGTTCGACGTCGTCGAGGTACACCTCGTTGAACAGGGCCTCCCCCGTGATCTCCTTCAGCGGCCGGACGTCGATGCCGGGGGTGTTCTTCATGTCGACGACGAAGTAGCCGAGCCCCTTGTGCTTGGGCGCGTCCGGGTCGGTGCGGGCGAGCAGGATCCCGAAGTCGGCGCTGTGCGCGGAACTCGTCCACACCTTCTGCCCGTTGACGATCCAGGAGCCGTCCGCCCGCCGCTCCGCCCGCGTCCGCAGCGAGGCCAGGTCGGAACCGGCGCCCGGTTCGGAGAAGAGCTGGCACCAGGTGATCTCGCCTCGCAGGGTGGGGAGCACGTAGGTGTCGCGCTGCGCCCGCGTCCCGTAGGCCAGCAGGGAGGGCACGATCCAGGTGGCGATGCCCAGGTCGCAGAGCGTGACCCCGGCGGCCGCGAGTTCCTGCTGGACGACGAGCTGTTCGACGGGCCCGGCGCCGAGTCCGTAGGGCGGCGGCAGGTGGGGGGCGGCGTAGCCGGTGGGGGCCAGGATCCGCCGGGCGGCGGCCGGGTCGAGTCCGCGCGCGTCCTCGATGGCGGCCCGGGCCTTCGCGCGGTACTCCTCGGCCCGAGCCGGCAGCTCCACACGCAGCCCGCGCCGCGCCCCGCCCGCCGCGCACCGCACGGCCCGTAAGCGGTGGCCGTCGCCGGGTCCGAGCAGCTGGCGGGCGACGATCGCCCGCCGCAGGTGGATGTGCGCGTCGTGCTCCCAGGTGAAGCCGATCCCGCCGAGGATCTGGATGCAGTCCTTGGCGCAGGAGTACGCGGCGTCCAGGGCGGTCCCGGCGGCCAGGGCCGCCACGAGCGAGCGCACGTCGGGGGGCTCGTCCATGGCCCGGGCGGCGTCCCAGGCCAGCGCCCGGGCCTGTTCCAGCCGTACGAGCATGTCGGCACAGAGGTGCTTGACGCCCTGGAACCGCCCGATGGGCCGGCCGAACTGCTCGCGCACCTTGGCGTACTCGGCGGCCGTGTGCAGCGCCCAGGCGGCGGTACCGCAGGCGTCGGCGGCGAACAGCGTACAGGCGAGGTCGCGTACGAGCACCACGTCGAGCTCCAGCAGCCGCCCGGCGGGGACGACCGCACCGCGCGCCCGTACCTCGGCGGTGGGGCGGGTCGGGTCGGCGCTCTCGTGCGTACGGATGTCCAGCGCGGCGGCGTCCACGGCGAACCAGCGGGTCCCGTGCGCGGCCTCGGCGGCGAGCAGCACGAGGTCGGCCTCGCCTGCGCCGAGGACGGGCGGCGCGAGCCCGTCCAGCAGGTGCCCGCCGCCCTCGGTGGCCACGGCGGTCAGGGTCCCGGGCCCGAGGGCGACCGCCCCGACCCGCCCCGCCAGCGGCTCGGCCCCGGCCCGGTCCAGCAGTACGGAGGCCAGCGCGCTCGGCAGGTACGCGCCGGGCAGCGCCCCCCGGGCAGCCTCCTCGACGACGACGGCCAGATCGAGGAGGGTCCCGCCCTCCAGGTGCGGCTCCAGGAGCCCCGACGCGGTCAGCGCGTCCCAGTACCCGGGCCGCACCCCGGTCCGCGGCGGGGAGTCGAGCAGCTTGCGCACCTCTTCGGGGGGCGAGACCCGCGCCACCCAGCCGCGCACGGCCTCGGCCAACTCCCGCTGCTCCTGCGTGATTCCGATGCCCATGCGCGGCAGACTAGAACACGTTCCAATCTGACGGAAGGTCAGATCGAGGTGTTTTCCCCGACCCGCGCGGACGGCGAGGACCCGGCGGGGCGGAGCCGTCCCGGCGAACTCCGTTGCCGCTCTCCCCGTCGGCGGTGCATACTCCGCTGCGCCCGCAGGGCGCCCAGCCACGTGCAAGAAGCGACAGGAACAACGGACAACGTGCTCGTACTCATCGCCCTGGGCTCACTCGCGGCCTTGGTCTGGATCCGCTACGGCCTCCTGCCCCTGCGGCCGTTGAACTCCCGACTGGCTGGGCCCGACCCGCTGCTGGAGCGCACCCTGAAGGCGGCCGTCGCCGGCGAGTGGAAGCCCGCGGCGCAGCTCCTGACCGATGCGGGCAAGGACTGGGACCGACGCGACTACTACGTCCAGCACCTGTCCCGGTCGGCCGCATGGGACGGCGCCGCCTGGCTGGACACCTGGGACACGGCCCGCCCCCAGGACCCGGACGTGGCCCTCATACGCGCGTGCACGCAGGTGGAGCTGGCATGGAAGGCGCGTGGCGCCCGCCGTGCGAGCGCGACGTCCGAGGCGCAGTTCGAGGCGTTCCACCAGGCCCTGGGCGACGCCCGGTACGACCTGGCCCACGCCGCGGACCTGAACCCCGAGGACCCCACTCCCCACTCGAAGGAGATCTGGGTGGCACTCGGGCTGGGCTACTCCCCGGACATGACGCGCGCCCTGTGGGACCGGGTGACCGAGCGGGCCCCCCACCTCATGGCGGCGCACCACGGCATGCTGCAGTACCGGTCGAGGAAGTGGCGCGGGTCCCACACCGAGGCGAGGGAGTTCGCCGCCCGGGCCGCGCAGGACGCCCCGCCGGGCAGCCTGCTCACGGTGCTGCCGCTGGCCGCCTGGTACGAGGAGTTCGCATGCTTCGCGGAGGAGCGCCTCCACCCGGAGGTCTTCCGCACCCCGCACCTGATCGCCCTGGTCGACGCCGCGATCGAGGACGCGGAAGCCGCCGACGGCCACCCGGAACTGCCGTGGATGCGCCACGTGCTCGGCTACTTCCTCTACCGCCAGGGCCGCTACAGGGCAGCCGTGGCCCAGTTCCGCCACGTCGACGGCTACATCGGCGCCGCCTTGCCCTGGCGCTACTCCGCGTTCCCGAAGCTCCACTACCGGCTCGTTCGCACGCGGACGATGTGGGGCGCCCTGCTCCGACGCCGCTGAGGGTCGGCTGGGGTCCGCTGGGGGTCCGCTGGGGGTCCGCTGAGGTGACCGTCAGTGCGACGCGGCCTTGAGCGCGGCGCGGGCGGCTTCCTTCGCCTTCGTCTCGCAGGCACCCTTGGCGTACGGCGTCGCCCTGAGGCTCACCCGGACCGAGAGGTTGCCCTCCCGTACGGCGAGGACGCAGGTCCAGTCGCCGCCGGAGGACTGCCAGTAGGCCTCGGTGCCGAAACCGATGCGGGACGCGGAGCGCTGACCGGCCGCCTCCGACTGGAAGTGCCGCCTCCGCGTGACCATGTCGGTCTCCGCGCTCCCGCCGAGGCTCAGGTCCCAACGGACCGTCGCGGTCGGCGAGGCAGCTGTACCACCCCCGCCGCCGCACGTCGTCTGGACGCCGTCGGCCGTCCCGGACAACGTGTCCGCGCTCGACGACCGCAGGTCCAGCGGCAGCCTCTCGCGCGCCTCCCGGCAGCTGGGGACGGACGTGTAGGCGATGGGGGCGTTCATGCGGTCGCGTACGTACAGGGCGGTGCCGGTGCCTGCCACGAGGAGAACGCCCGCCGCGACCAGCGCGGTGACCCTGCGCCGCCGTGGGCGCCGCGGACCGCCGGGACGGGTGTCCTGCGGCGGCACGGCCGGTGACGGCGGCACCTTCGGAGCGGGCGCCGGCGTGCCGTGCGCGGGAGCAGCAGGCGGCTCAGCCTCGGGCACGGGGGCGGGCTTGGGCTCCGGGTCGACGCCTACCGGACGGCCGGCCAGCAGGCCGTCGATCTGCGCCCGCTGCGCGGCGAGCATCCCGTACACGGCCGACGGCCACTGCCGGCCCGCCGGGGTCACCGGGCCGATCAGCTCGCGCAGCTCCGCCGGGGACGGCCTGGCCGCCGGGTCCTTGGCCAGGCAGCGCGCGACGAGGTCGCGCAGCCCGGCCGGGACCCCGGCGAGGTCCGGTTCGGTGTGCACGACGTCGTACAGCGTCTTGAGGGTGGAGGTCCCGGCGAAGGGGCTGCGGCCGGTCAGCGCCATGACCAGCACGGAGCCGAGGGAGAAGACGTCGCTCGCGGGCGTGAGCACATGGCCCTCGGCCTGCTCGGGCGACATGTACGCCGGCGATCCGGCGACCCACCCCGTACGCGTCAGCCCGGTCTCGCCCTCCGCCTCACCCTCGGTGGCCCGGGCGATACCGAGGTCGATGACGCGTACGCCGTCCTCGGCGAGAAGCACGTTGTCGGGCTTCAGATCGCGGTGCACGAGCCCGGCCCGGTGGATCTCGGCCAGCGCCGACGTCAGACCGGCGGCGAGGCGGCGTACGACCTCCTCGGGCAGCACCCCGACCGCTTTGACCACGGCGCCGAGGGAGGGGCCGGGGACGAAGACCGAGGCCAGCCAGGGCGTCGGGGCGTCCGGGTCGGCGTCGATCACGGCCGCCGTGTACGCACCGGACACCTTGCGCGAGGCGGTGACCTCACGGCGGAAACGGGCCCGGAAGCCCTCGTCGTCAGCGAACTGGGCGAGTACCTGCTTGACGGCGACGAGCCGCCCGTCCGGCCCGGCCCCCAACAGCACCCGGCCCATCCCGCCCCGCCCGAGCACACCGACGACCTCGAACGGCCCCACCCGCGTCGGGCCCCCCGGCTCCACCTGCTCCATGTCCCCCGCCCCCTACTCCCCCAGTCGGGAGCGGATCATACAGAGACGGCCTTCACGAACGCGGCGAACGCGGCGGGTCGGACGGTGAAGACGGGCCCTTCCGCATTCTTGGAGTCCCGCACGGCGACGAGGCAGAGCTGCGCGGCGACTTCGACGCAATCGCCGCCGGTGTCACCGCTGTACGAGGCCTTCTGCCAGGTCAGGGACCCGAGCGGGGCGCACTCGACGCACTGACCGCCGGTGTCACCGCTGTACGAGGACTTACGCCACTTCGCGCCCGTCAGGTGCTGGTTGGTCTCCATAGCGCTCCTCCAATACGCGGGCGATCAGCGCCGCCGAGTCCTCCAGGGAGAGCGCAGCGGCCTGCAAATGATCGTATCGGAGCGAACCCTCCCTGAGAGCTTGCGGATTGGCCGTCATATGGCCCTGCACGAAGTCCTCGGTATAGACGAGGTCATGCTCGTCTTCGAGTCGCAGGAGCGTGAACGAGCCCATCTGCCCCGCGTGAGCACCCGCCTCGAACGGAAGGATCTGCACCTGCACCCACCGTCGCCTCTGCATGGCCAGCAAGTGCGCAAGCTGTTCCCTCATGACCTCGCGACCACCGATCTCCTGGTGCAGCACAGCCTCACTCAGCACCGCCCAGCTCAGTGGCGGGTTTTCGCGGTCCAGGATCCGTTGCCGTTCCATCCGGGCCGCCACCTTCGCGTCGAGGTTCTCCTCGCTCCACGCCGCGAGCACCGACCGCGCGTAAGCCTCGGTCTGCAGCAAGCCGTCTACCAACTGCGCCTGGAAGGAGGAGATGTACGCCGCCCGCGCCTCCATCTCCGCGTACGCCTGGAACCACGTCGGCAACTGATGCCGCAGCACCAGCCCCACCAGGCGGGAGAAGACCCCGCCCGTCCCCAGCGCCGCGTCCACCCGTTCCGAGAAGTCCCGCGTCGGGACCCTCCGCGTGGTCTCGACCTGGCCGATCAACGAGCCCGTGCAGAAGACGATGCTGCCGAGCTGCGCCTGGTTGAGGCCCGCGTCCTCTCTCAGGCGGCGCAGTTCGGAGCCGTAGTAGTCCAGCGGTGAGGCGCTGGGATCGAGATCGCGCACGCCGACCATGGACGGTCACCCCCATGCCAGTTGCCACTTCCGTAGCCGAGCGTAGCCATCCGATTCGCGCCCGGTGACCGATTCGCTGTGCCGGTGAGGCTTTCGGCGATAATGCACGCGTGGGGGAACTGATCGAAAACCGGTACGCACTGGAGGAGTTGCTCGGGCGGGGCGGCTTCGGGGAAGTGTGGCGGGCCGGGGACAACCGCGTGGGGCGGCAGGTCGCCGTCAAGATCGGCTATCCGCAGACGTCCGAGGAGACCCGCCGCTTCGAGCGGGAGGCCAGCCTCGCCGGAAACCTCGCCCACCCCGGCATCGCCACCATTCACGACTTCGGCCGTGTCGAACGCCACGGGCGCGATGCGGTCTTCCTCGTGATGGAGCTGCTGGGAGGCCTCACCCTCGCCGATGTCCTCGCCGACGGTGTGCCACCCCTCACGGACGCCCTGGAGTGGGCCCGGCAAATCGCGGACGCGCTCGGCGCCGCCCACGCAGCCGGAATCGTCCACCGGGACGTCAAGCCCGCCAACGTGATGGTCACCGAGAGCGGTGCTGTGAAGGTCCTCGACTTCGGGATCGCCAAGGCCTGGTCTGGGGCGGGGGCCCGGGCCGGAGCCGGGGCTGCCACGGATCTGACCGGCACCGGCATGGTCATCGGCTCGTTCCCGTACATGGCCCCCGAGCGCTGGACCGGCGGGTCGAATGGAGTTCCGGTCGACGGCCGAGCCGACCTGTACGCGCTGGGCTGCGTCCTGATGGAACTCCTCACCGGAGACCGGCCGTTCACCGCCCGCGAGATGCACGAACTGCTCGCTCAGCACCTCACCGCCGAGCCGCCCTCGCCGAGTTCGCTGCGGGCGGGGCTGCCGACCGCGCTGGACACCCTCGTACGGGACCTGCTCGCGAAGGACCCTCGCCAGCGGCCCTCGGAGGCGGCGGAGGTCTCGCGCCGCCTCGCCGACGTCGCCCGCGGGGTGGGCTCCGCCCCGTCGGCGGCCGCGTCGTTCCCGCCTCCGCCTGCGTACGCCCCCACCGTGCACACCGCCGCCGACGACGCGGTCCGCCGGATGCTGGAGCGTCGGCTGACGCAGGTGTTGGAGGACTCCCCGGCCGATGTCGTCGAACGGCTCGCCATGCTGGTCGACGATCTCACCGACGAACTGGGCGCACAGGACGCGCTCACGGTCCGCGCCGCCTATCACCGTGCGGTGCGGGTTCGCCGGCAGTCCACGACCGACCTGGAACGCATCCTGCCGCGCTTGGTGCGGGTGCTGGGCCTGGAGCATCCGGACACGATCACCGCCCGCGCCACCTGCGTCGGCGAAGCCGCCGCGTTCGGGCCCGGTGACGGCCGCCGCCACGAGGAGGAGCTGCGCGAGCTCATCGGGCAGGCCGGGCGGGTGTTCGGCGCCCACGGCGTCGTCACGCTGACCGCCCGGTACCACCTGGCCTCGGCCATGCATCGGGGCGCCCGCGACCGCGACGGCCAGTGGGACGCGCGCACGCGGGAGCGGGCGGAGAGCGAACGGGCATGGCTGGGGCCGCTGCTGCCCGACCTGGAGTGGGCGCTGACCGCCGACAGCCCCGTCCTGCTCGACGTCCGGCGCCGGCTGGCCCACGATGCCTGGCTGGTCGGCGACTTCGCGGGGGCCGCGCAGCTGTACTGGCGACTCTTCCCCGACCTGGCGGAACTGGCCGAGTACGGCGATCCCGAGGTGGCCCACCGCGTCCTGCGCAGTATCGGTGAGGCGGGGGATCCCGTGAGTGCGCTCGCGCACATGGACCTGCTGCTGCACCGGCTGCCCTTCTTCAGCGGCGGCCAGCGGCTGGCACAGGAGGTCTCCGATACCCGCGCCGCCTTCCGGCGGGATGTACGGGAGCGCCGGCGCGCGGACGGCTCCGGTGGGGCGGGCGGCGGCCTGTCCCGGCTGTTCGGCCGCTGAGCCTCCGCCGCCGCTCACCCGCCGGGCGCCTGCGGCGACCCCGGCCGTGGCGTCCTACCGGCCGGTAGGGCAGCATGGGCCGCCACACGCAGCTCAGCAGGAGGAACACCATGGCCACGCCCAAGCCGGAGACCCTTGCCGCCTTCGAGACGGCCAAGGGGTTCATGCCCGTACGGGAGGGCCTCGCCCTGTACGAGGCGGCCGCCGCGGCGGGGGCGCTCGGGCTGCCGCTGCTGGAGGTCGGCACGTACTGCGGGCGCTCGACGATCCTGCTGGCCGACGCCGCCCGCGAGGCCGGGGTGGCCGCGATCACCGTGGACCACCACCGGGGCAGCGAGGAACAGCAGCCTGGCTGGGAGTACCACGACCCGACGGTGGTGGACCCGGAGATCGGCCTGATGGACACCCTCCCCACGTTCCGCCGGACCCTGCACCGGGCCGGTCTGGAGGAGCACGTGATCGCGATCGTGGGGCGGTCCCCGCAGGTCGCGGCCACCTGGGGCGGCAAGCTCGGCTTCGTCTTCATCGACGGCGGCCACACCGACGAGCACGCCACCGGCGACTACGAGGGCTGGGCGCCGCACGTCGCGGAGGGCGGCACGCTCGTCATCCACGACGTGTTCCCGGACCCGGCGGACGGCGGGCAGGCCCCGTACCGGATCTACCTGCGCGCCCTCGCCTCGGGCGCCTTCGAGGAGGTCTCGGTCACCGACTCGCTGCGCGTGCTGCGCCGCACCGGCCCGGGCATCTGACGCCGCCCCACCGGACGACAGACCCGCCGTTCATATAAGCGCACCACGCCCCCGGATGGCGCAGTCCCGGTCGGGCGGGCAGGCGGCGGTCTAGCATCGCGGACGTGCGCTACGACGACAGCCCCCCGCCCCCCGAGTCCGGTTCCTCGGTGAATCCGGACCGGCACTGGTTCACCCGACGCTCCACGCTCGTGGTCGGGATCGCCGCGCTCGCCCCGGCCTGCCTCGCCGGCTGGGTCCTGACGCAGGCCCTGTCCGGCGCCGGGCCGGACGCGAACCGGCCCGGCTCGGCCCCGCAGCCCGCCTCCCACTCGACCGTCCCGCCGGGCCAGCGGGACGCGAAGCCGGGAGCCACCCCGAGCGGCAGCCCGAGTACGGAGGCCGGTACGCCCGCCGCGGCCCCCGTACCGGCGGCGCCCGTGAAGGGCCCGCTGACCGGGAAGACCGTGGTCGTCGACCCCGGGCACAACACCGGCAACTTCAAGCACACCGACGAGATCGACCAACAGGTCGACATCGGGACGAACCGCAAGGAATGCGACACCACCGGGACCACCACGAACTCCGGCTACATGGAGGCCGAGTTCACGATGGACGTGTCGAAGCGCCTGCGAGCCGCCCTGGAGGCGCAGGGCGCGAAGGTGGTCCTCACCCACGAGACGGGCGCCCGCGCCTGGGGTCCGTGCATCACCGAGCGGGCCCGTATCGGCAACGAGGCGAACGCCGACGCCGTCGTGTCCGTCCACGCCGACGGGGTCTCGGCGGGCAACCGCGGCTTCCACGTCATCCTCCCCGCCAAGGTCAGGAGCGGCGCCGCCGACACGGCGAAGATCGTCGAACCCTCGCGCGAACTGGGCGAACGGATCGCCGGGAACTTCGCCCGCACCACCGGCTCGGCGCCCGCCAACTACCTGGGAGGCGGCACCGGTTTGGTGGTCCGCGACGATCTGGGCGGACTGAACCTGTCAACTCGCCCCAAGGTGTTCATCGAATGCGGCAACATGCGTGACGCCAAGGACGCGGCGCAGTTGACGAGTCCGGAGTGGCGTCAGAAGGCGGCCCAGGGCATCGCCGACGGCATCGTGGGCTTCCTCGGCGGGTAGTCCCTCTCGGGCGTCCCGCCGGGACGCCCCGCCGCCCCGATCCTCTCGGCCGCGGAGAACGTCCGTACCATGGTGCCGCCCGCCTTGCTGCAGGCACGATCTGCGCTGCGACCGCGGCACCACGAGACGACCGAGACCGAGAAGGACACCTAAGACGTGAACATCCGCTCCCTCACTCGAGGCGACGGCGTGGTGATCGGAGCAGCGGCGCTGCTGTTCATCGCCTCGTTCCTCGATTTCTACTCCACCACGGGTGGCGACCTGCCGAGCGCCTGGGACACCGACGCCTACCGCCTGGTGCTGCCCAGTGTCTTCCTGCTCGGGTTCATCGCCGCGGGTCTGCTCGTCGCCGGCCGCTTCCTGCCGGAGAGCCGCAAGGTCATCGGCATGCCGCTGTCGGCGTGGGGCACCGTGCTCGCCGTCTCGGCCGCCTGGTCCGCGCTGTGGGCGCTGATCACCTGCCCGAGCACGCTCGACCTGGGCGCGGGCGCCGTCATCGCGTTCCTCGCCACCCTGGCCCTGGCCGGCGTGGCCGTCTTCGGCGCGAAGGTGCCGGCGCTCGCCGGTTCGCTGGTGCCGGAGGCGCGGCCCGCCGCCCCGCAGCCGTACGGCGGCCAGCCGCAGCCGGGTGCCGGGTACGGCTACCCGGGCGGGCAGCAGCCCTACGGTTCCACGCCGCAGCCGGTCCCGCCGTACGGCGGTACGCCGACCCCGGCGCCCGGTCCGCAGGATTCCGTCGGCGGCCACCAGGGGGCCGCGGCGCCCGCTCCGGCGGGGGACTTCAGCCCCTTCTGGTTCGCGGTGCCGGTGGCCCGGCCCCTCTTCGCGGAGGACGGCTCGCCGACGCAGATCGCCGAGCTGGCGCCGGGTACCTGGTACCTGGCGGTCGAGCAGCGCGGCGCGACGGCGCTCGTCGCGCAGACCCAGGACGGCCGGCGCGGCGTCCTGAGCGACACCTCGGGGATCCAGCGCGGCTGATCCGCATACGTCCCCTCCTGTTCCACCACGACGCCCCACCGGCTGCCGCCGGTGGGGCGTCGTGCGTTCGAACCGCGTTCGGACCTGTCGGTGCGGGTCAGTAGCATCGGCCCAACCAGTACTCATATTCGATGAGTTGCGAACGGGTGGGGAACTACGTGATAGCAAGTCGCATGCGCGGGACGGCACTTGCCGCCGCGCTCGGCGTCGTCGCGACGCTGTGCCTGCCGGGGGCGGCCGTGGCCGCCGGGCCCGGTCCGGACCGGGCCGGCAGCACTGCGTCCGCCGGCACGAGCGGTCCGGTCGAGGGCAGCGTCCGCAGGCTCGCGCTGGAGCCGAAGAGCGCCACGGAGGCGTCCGTCTCCGCGCGCGGCACCGAGCGGTTCGGCCTCATGGGCGTGTCCTGGAAGGACGCCGCCGCCGAGGTACACGGGAAGATCGAGGCCCGCAGCCGGAACGCCGCGACCGGGGCGTGGACGCCGTGGGTGACGCTGGAGCCGCTCAAGGCGGGACTCGACGGCGACCGGCCGGGAGCGCGCGGTGCCACCGAGCCGGTGTGGGTCGGCGCCGCGGACGGCGCCGAGGTACGGGTGAGCGGCGGCTCGGCCGCGCTGCCCGCCGGCCTGGAGCTGGACCTGGTGGACCCGGGTACGGCCGGCCGCGGCGGAGCGGCGAAGTCCGCGCCGGCCCCGGGCGCGCGGACGACGGCCGGGGCGGCCGTCGGGGCGGCGGCGCCCGGCCCGGAGTCGACGGCTCCGCGCCCGGACGTCGTCTCGCGCGCCCAGTGGGGCGCGGACGAGTCCCTGAACGACGAGGGCCCGATCTACCTCGCGGGCGGGAAGATCAAGGCCCTGTTCGTGCACCACACGGCGGCGACCGCCCCGTACGAGTGCACCGACTCGGCGGCCATCGTCCGCGGTCTGCACGTCTACCACGTGAAGACCAACGGCTGGCGCGACCTCGGCTACAACTTCCTCGTCGACAAGTGCGGCACCCTTTTCGAGGGCCGCCAGGGCGGTGTGGACCAGCCGGTGATGGGCGCCCACACCTACGGCTTCAACTCGGAGTCGACGAGCGTCGCGGTCCTCGGCGACTACACGAACGCCGGGGCCTCGCCCGCCGCGCTCGAAGGCATCTCGAAGATGGCGGCGTACAAGCTGGGCCAGTACGACGTCGACATGGACGGCTCGACGACGCTGACGGCGGGCGCCACGCAGAAGAACTACGCCGGCACCAGCTTCACCGCCGGCCAGGCGTACCCGTTCAGGACGGTCTCCGGCCACCGGGACGGCTTCAACACCGAGTGCCCGGGCCACCAGCTGTATCCGCAGCTGGACACGATCCGCAAGGCGGGTCCCGCGGCCCGGCTGAAGGTCGTCTCCGTGAACGGCGAGCCCGTCGCGCCGGGCGGGACCGCGAAGACCCCGGGTCAGCTGGTGGTCGGCTTCTCCACCAGCACGGCCGCCCAGCTGGTGAGCTCCTTCGAGCTGCTGGTGGACGGCGCCCCGGTCGCGACGGTCGCCGGTGACGCCACGAGCGTCGCGACGATGCTGGGCCTGGGCAGCCACCGGATCCAGATCCGGGCGACCGCGAAGAACGGCAAGGTGTCCACGAGCCTGCCGGTCACCGTGGTGGCGGACGTCTCGGACGTCAAGTACGTCCCGGTCCTCCCCAAGCGCCTGATGGACACGCGTACGGGTGTGGGCGTGCCGCAGGCCAAGGTCGGACCGGGCGGTGTGGTGCCCCTGAAGGTCGCGGGCGTCCAGGGCGTCCCGGCGTACGGGGTCACCTCCGTGGTGCTGAACGTGACGGCGACCAACCCGACGGAGGCCGGCCACGTGTCGGTCTACCCGAACGGCACGGTGCGCACCAGCGCCTCGAACCTCAACTTCACTCCCGGGCAGACCATCCCGAACCTGGTCGTCGTGCCCGTCCACGACGGGATCATCCAGTTCTACAACAGCGCGGGCAGTGTCGACCTGATCGCCGACATCACCGGCTACTTCCTCGCGAGCGGCGAGGGCTCCACCCACATGAACCTCGGCCCGAAGCGGGTCCTGGACACCCGTGACGGCACGGGCGGCGTGCCGACCGCCCCGGTCGGCCAGGGCGGGGTGCTGGACCTCGACCTCTCGGCCGTCGACGGGCTCCCCACGTCGGACGGCCTCACCGCGGTGGTGCTCAACGTGACGGCGACCAACCCGACCACGTCCAGCCACGTGTCGGTCTTCCCGAGCGGCACGACGCGCACCAGCGCATCGAACCTCAACTTCACCGCCGGCCAGACCATCCCCAACCTGGTCGTCGTCCCCGTGGTGAACGGCAGGGTCAGCTTCTACAACAACGCGGGCAGCGTCGACCTGATCGCCGACATCACCGGCTACTTCACCACGTCGAGCGCGGGCGCCAAGCACTCCAACCTCGGTCCCAAGCGCCTGATGGACACCCGTTCCGGGCTCGGCGCGGCCAAGGCTCCGGTCGGCGAGGGCGGCGTCGTCACCCTGGCCGTCGCGGGTGTCGAGGGGGTGCCGGCCACCGGTGTCACCGCGGTGATCCTGAACGTGACGGCGACCAACCCGACCACGTCGAGCTACGTGTCGGTCTTCCCGAGCGGCACGACGCGCACCAGCGCGTCGAACCTCAACTTCACCGCCGGCCAGACCATCCCCAACCTGGTCGTCGTCCCGGTCGTGGACGGCAAGGTCAGCTTCTACAACAACGCGGGCAGCGTCGACCTGATCGCCGACATCACCGGCTACTTCAGCAAGTAGACGCGGCCCCCGGCCCCTACGGCGTCGGTCGTGACGGCTCCGGCCCCCCGCCCTTCCCGGCGGGGGGCCGTTGCCCTACAGTCGCCTGACGCATCGTCAGTTCCGGTTGGAGGGATCCGTTCATGCGCCTCGGACTCGCACTCGGCTACTGGGGCCGCGGCCCCTCCTCCGACCACCTGGACCTCGCCACCGAGGCCGAGAGGCTCGGCTACGACTCCGTGTGGACCGCCGAAGCCTGGGGCTCCGACGCCTTCACCCCCCTCACCTGGATCGCCGCCCACACCTCGCGGATCCGCCTCGGCACCGCCATCGCGCAGATGGCCGCCCGCACCCCGACCGCGACCGCCATGCACGCCCTGACCCTGGACCACCTCTCCGGCGGCCGGATGATGCTCGGCCTGGGCCTGTCCGGCCCGCAGGTGGTCGAGGGCTGGTACGGGCGCCCCTTCCCGGCGAGCCCGCTGACCGCCACCCGCGAGTACGTCGACGTCATCCGCCAGGTGCTGCGCCGCGAGAGCCCGGTCACCCTGGACGGCCGCTTCCACAGCCACCCGTACCGGGGCGGGGACGGAACCGGCATCGGCAAACCCCTGAAGCCGATCACCCACCCGCTCCGCGCCGACCTGCCGCTCCTGCTCGGCGCCGAAGGCCCGAAGAACATCGCCCAGACCACGCGGATCGCGGACGGCTGGCTGCCGCTGTACTGGTCGCCGACCCGCACCGACGTCTACCAGGCCTCGCTCGCGGACCTCCCCGACGGATTCATGATCGCCCCGATGGCCCGCGCGAAGGTCTGCGACGACGTCGCCGAGGGGCTGCTCCCCGTCAAGGCCATGCTGGGCTTCTACATCGGCGGTATGGGCCACGCCGCCCGCAACTTCCACGCCGACCTGATGGCCCGCATGGGCTACGAGGAGGAGGCCCGCCGTATCCAGCAGCTCTTCCTCGCGGGCCGCAAGGAGGAGGCGGTCCTCGCCGTCCCCGACGCCTTCGCCGACGAGATCTCCCTGACCGGCCCCCGCGAACGGATCGCGGAACGGCTCGACCTGTGGCGCAAGGGCCCTGTCACGGACCTCCTCGTCACCGCCCCCGACCCGCACACCCTGCGCGTCCTGGCGGAACTCAACACCTGAGCGCGGCGGGCGGCGCCGCGCCCCGCGAGGCCGGTCACCGCACCGCGGCCGTGCGCCCGCGGGCCGGTCACTCCGCCTGCGGCAGTGCCTCCAGCAGTTCGCGGACGTCCAGCGGCATCACCGCGATCTCGATGCTGCCGCCGCCTTCGTAGGAGCAGGTCACGATCCGCGATCCGGGGTTGATGGAGATCCCCTCCTTCATCGACGGGACCCGCAGCCCCGTGGCCCGCCCTCCGGGCAGTGCCACGGTCTCCCCGCGTGCCGGAACCCAGCGGGCCGCGCCCCCGTCGGCGTACACCCGGCCCGGCCGCCACCGGCCCTGCCCGGCCGGCATCCGCGCCATACCGGGGATGCCCGGCACCGGCGCGGCCCCCGCCCGCGCCAGGTGCTTGCGCCGCACCAGCCACCCGACCCCGGCGACCCCGCCGGCAAGCAACACGTACTCGATCACGTGCCCCATTGAAACAGCCCCGCGGCCGAGCGGGCCGTGACGCCCGCCCCGACCGCGGGGCTGCCGAAGAACGTCGGCCGTCAGAGTCCCGTCTGGGTGGCGGGGCCCGGCACGCACGCCCTCACGGGCGGCCGACGCTACTTCGACGACACCCCCTAGCCGCCGAGCTGGGAGGTGCTGGGGACCTTGTCGGTCACCGTGGCGCCGGCGCTCTTGCCGGCCTCCTTCACGCTGCTGATGACGTCGTCGAAGGAGGAGATGTCGGCGTCACCCGCCTGGCCCTTGCGCAGCTTGGTGCCCAGCCCCTTCAGCGACTCGATGCCCGCCGTCAGCGGGGCCATCGCCTTCGACAGCAGCGGGTCGCCCTTGGCGTTCTCGGCGGCCGCCTTCAGCCGGTTGTACGCGAACGCGCCCGCCAGGCCGGCCTTGATGAGCGCGAACGTACGTCCCTTCGCGCCCTTCTTGAACTTGCCCTCCCGGTACGGCTTGACGATCCACTGGTACGTCGCACCCGCCGCGAGGCCCGCGTTGGCGACGAAGCGCGTCTTGGCGAACTTCTGCTTCTCGGCGGACGTGCTCGGCGACGGCGTCGCGGCCGCCAGCTCGTCCGCCTCCGCCGCCGCCGGCTCCGCCGCGGCGAGCGCGGCCAGCTCGCCCATGGAGGCGGCGGACAGTTCCTCCCGCGGACTGCCGCCGCCACCGCTGCCGCAGGCGGTGGCACCGGCGAGCAGCGCGGTCGACAGGACCACCGCCGTGAGGGCGCGACGGAATCGGACGGTCGTGGGTACGGACACGGTTTCCTCCGGGGACTCAGGCGTCCCCCGCAGCCTCACCCCGCCCCCGGAGAGCCGCCACCCGGCAGACCCGTTCGGGTTTGCGGCGCGCCCGGGCGGCAACACGCGCGGCATGACCTCACACACGCGAGTACGCACCCGAGGAAGCAGTCAGGCAGGCCGGGCCGTCGCTCTGGTGGCGGACGTGCTTGCCTTCGTGATCGTCCTGTGGATCCTGCTCTACTTCCTGGACGCCAACCAGGGCAACGAACTCGTCGCCTTCGTGCACGACGCCGCGACGTGGCTGGCGGGCTGGTCCTACGACCTGTTCACCTTCAGTCGCGAGTGGGTCCAGGTCGTCGTCGGCTACGGCCTGGCCGCCGTCGTCTACGTCCTGGTCGGCCATGCCGTGGCCGGCCGGCTCTACCGCCGCTGACACGCGCGGCGAAGACACGGGGCCCCTCCCGCCGCCGGCGGGAGGGGCCCGTTCGTTCGCGTCCCGGGGTGCGGCTCAGCCGCAGCAGTCCGGTTCCAGGCCGACCGGGAGCGAACCCCCGCCGAACACCTCGGTGGTGGCCTCGTCCCCGCCGAGCGCCGCGACGGCCAGCAGCAGCGACCCGGCGGTCCACGTCGTCTGCTCCACCGGCCACACCGCCCGGTCCTGGAAGACGTATCCCGTCCAGTACATGCCGTTGTCGGCGCGCAGGTGCCCGATCGACCGCAGGATCTCCAGCGCCCGGTCCGACTCCCCCGTCGCCCACAGCGCCAGCGCCAGCTCGCAGGACTCGCCGCCCGTCACCCACGGGTTCGGCAGCACGCAGCGCACCCCCAGGTCGGGTACCACGAACTCGTCCCAGCGGGCCTCGATCCGCGCCGTCGCCTCCGCACCCGTCAGCGCGCCCCCGAGGACCGGGTAGTACCAGTCCATCGAGTAGCGGTCCTTGTCCAGGAACCGCTCCGGGTGACGGCGGATGGCGTGCCGCAGCGCGCCCGCGGCGAGTTCCCAGTCCGGCTGCGGCTCCTCGCGGTGCTCGGCGATGGCCAGCGCACAGCGCAGCGCCTGGTGGATGGAGGACGACCCGGTCAGCAGCGCGTCGGTGACGGCCGTGCCGTCCGCCTCGCGCTTCCAGCCGATCTCGCCGCCGGGCTGCTGGAGCGACAGGACGCATTCCACGGCCGCGTACACGCACGGCCACATCCGGTCGAGGAAGGTGTCGTCACCAGTCGACAGGTAGTGGTGCCACACCCCGACCGCTATGTACGCGGTGAAGTTGCTCTCGCGGCTCGCGTCCTGCGGCTCGGCGGTGTCCACACCGTCGGGCCGGTCGGCGTAGGCCGCGTACCAGGAACCGTCCTCGTTCTGGTGCCGGGCCAGCCACGCGTACGCCCGCTCGGCGGCCTCGTGCTCCCCGGCCGCGTCCAGCGCCATCGCCGCCTCGGTGTGGTCCCACGGGTCGAGGTGGTGGCCGCGGAACCACGGGATGGCGCCGTCGGCGCGCTGCACCGCCAGGATCCCGGCGACCGTCTGGGCCGCCTGCTCCGCGGTCAGTACGCCGTCCAGGACGAGGTGTTCGGTACGTCCCGGCGAGCTCACTGGGTCGCGCCGACGGGAAGGTGGGGCTTCGTCGCGTACGCCACGAAGCTCTTGCCGATGAGCGGGTTGAGGGCCTGCTCCGCCACGCGCGTCGCCAGCGGCTTCTTCATGATGTCCCAGACCAGGAGCTTGTGGTACGCCTTCACCGGCAGCGCCTTGTCGTTGTCCACGCCGAAGGCGCACTTGAGCCACCAGTACGGCGAGTGCAGGCCGTGCGCGTGGTGCGTGCCGTACGGCTTGAGGCCCGCGGCCCGCATCTTGCCCAGCAGCTCGTCCGCCTTGTAGATGCGGATGTGGCCGCCCTCGACCTCGTGGTAGGCGTCGGACAGTGCCCAGCAGATCTTCTCCGGGCCGTAGCGCGGCACGGTCACGGCGATGCGGCCGCCGGGCTTGAGGACGCGGACCATCTCCGCCAGTACGCCCTTGTCGTCGGGGATGTGTTCCATCACCTCGGAGATGATGACGACGTCGAAGGACTCGTCGGGGAAGGGCAGCGCCAGCGCGTCGCCCTCCATCGCGGTGGCGGTGGCGCCGACCGGGGCCTCACCGGCCTCCTTCATCGCGGCGAACCACTTGGCGACCTCGCGGATCTCCTCGCCGTTGCGGTCGACGGCGACCACCTGGGCGCCTCTCCGGTAGCACTCGAAGGCGTGCCGGCCTGCGCCGCAGCCAAGGTCGAGTACGCGGTCGCCTGCGGCGAGCGGGAACCGGGAGAAATCGACGGTCAGCACGGGGTCCTGCCTTCGCGGTCGCGGGGGTGTACGGGGGTGTGGACGGGCTGTACGGGGGTGTGGGCGGGGCGGAAGGTCACCGGGTGCGGCGGGCGCGGGCGGCCTGCTCGACGGCGGCGCGGTAGTGCGCGGCGGTGCCCTTGGCCGCCGCGGCCCAGGTGAAACGGGTCAGGACCCGTTCGCGGCCGGCTGCGCCGAGGCGGGCCCGCAGCTGCTGGTCGCCGAGCATCCGGCCCAGCGCGGCCGCCAGGGCGCCGGCGTCGCCGGGCGGCACGGCCAGGCAGGTCTCACCGTCGGTGCCGGCGACCTCGGGGATCGCCCCGCCGGTGGTGGCGACCAGCGGGGTGCCGGTGGCCATGGCCTCGGCTGCCGGGAGCGAGAAGCCCTCGTACAGCGACGGCACGCACGCCACCTGCGCGCTGCGCACCAGGTCGACGAGCTCGGCGTCGGTGATGCCCTTGACGAAGCGGACGGCGTCCTGGAGGCCGTACGTCTCGATGGCGCGGGCGACGGGGCCCTGTTCGGCGCGCTTGCCGACCACGACGAGGTGGGCGTCGGGCTGCTCGGTGCGCAGCTTCGCCAGCGCCTCGACGAGGAAGACGAGGCCCTTGAGGGGGACGTCGGCGCTGGAGGTGGTCACGATCCGGCCGGGGACCTCGGCCACGGACGCGTCGGGCGACCACAGGTCGGTGTCGGCGCCGATGTGCACGACGTGGATGCGGTCGCCCTGGACGCCGAGGTGGTCGGCGATCTCCTGCTTGGAGGAGCCGGAGACGGTGAGCACGGACGGCAGCTTGCGGGCGACGCGGCCCTGCATGCGGGTGAAGGCGTACCAGCGGCGTACGGAGGCGCGCTTGACGCGGCCCTGCGCGGCGTCGAGGTCGAGCTTGCGGTCGACGGTGATGGGGTGGTGGATCGTCGTCACCAGCGGCGCGCCGAGGTCGCCGAGCAGGCCGTAGCCGAGGGTCTGGTTGTCGTGGATGACGTCGAACTCGCCCGCCCGCTCCCGCAGATGGCGGCGGGCGCGCAGGGAGAAGGTCAGCGGCTCGGGGAAGCCGCCGGTCCACATCGTGGCGACTTCGAGAGCGTCGATCCAGTCCCGGTACTCGTCGCGCTTCGGCGTGCGGAAGGGGTCGGGGCTGCGGTACAGGTCGAGGCTGGGCAGCTCGGTGAGCGTGGCGCCCGTGTCGAGCACCGGGTAGGGCTGGGCGCCGATGACCTCGACGGAGTGCCCGAGGCGGACCAGCTCGCGCGAGAGGTGCCGGACGTAGACGCCCTGGCCTCCGCAGAACGGGTTCCCCTTATAGGTGAGGAGGGCGATGCGCAGCGGACGCCCGCCGTCGTCGGCGGAACCCGCGAAAGGGCTCGTCACCACGGCCTCAGCGGTCACTCTCGGCCCCCTTCTCGCTGCACTTTCGCCGGAGCGTAACCGCTCGCATAATGTAGAACAAGTTTCAGACTTGATCCGTCCAAGAGCATTGAATCTACCGGCCGGAAACCCCACCGTAAGAGGTGGAGCAGGTGATTCACGCCACGACGCGGCACCTGCGATGCTGGTCGCGGATCACCCCGGAGCCAGCCCGCGCAACGACACGGAACGGGACACATGAGTGCGGAAGTGAAGGCCGTCACCACACCGGCGTCGCCTCCCCTGACGGAGCGCCAGGAGGCCCGCCGCCGCCGGATCCTGCACGCGAGTGCCCAGCTGGCCAGCCGCGGAGGCTTCGACGCCGTCCAGATGCGCGAGGTCGCGGAGGCGGCCGGCGTGGCGTTGGGCACGCTCTACCGCTATTTCCCGTCCAAGGTGCACCTGCTGGTCGCCACCATGCAGGACCAGCTCCAGCACATGCACACGACGCTGCGCAAGCGTCCGCCCGCCGGGGAGGAACCGGCGGCCCGGGTCGCGGAGACCCTGATGGGCGCCTTCCGCGCGCTCCAGCGGGAGCCGCAGCTGGCCGACGCCATGGTGCGGGCGCTGACCTTCGCGGACCGCAGCGTGAGCCCCGAGGTGGACACCGTGTCCCGCCTGACCACGGCGATCATCCTGGACGCGATGGGCCTGGAGCACGCGCCCACCGCGGAGCAGCTGTCGGCGGTGCGCGTCATCGAGCACACGTGGCACTCGGCGCTGATCACCTGGCTGTCGGGGCGCGCCTCGATCGCCCAGGTGAAGATCGACATCGAGACGGTCTGCCGCCTGATCGACCTGACGTCCCCGGAAAAGTCCTGAAGCAGCTGCCCCGCTGCGGCAGCGGGGCAGCCGTCGATGGCGTGGCTGCGGTACTGATCTTTCCGCCAGGGTCCATGTCCGGTCCGCCGCGGCCGCCGCGACTCCTGAAGGCAAGCCCACCGGCGCCCTTCCCCATGGGCCGGGCGTCGTGCGTCGTGTCGGCCACCGATCGACACTGAAGGCGATGGATGATCGGGCAACTGAAATCGGCACTCTTGTCGCATTAATCACCTTAAATCAGGTGGCTACAAATGCTGGCGCACCTGGACGATGACACACGAACCGGTCGGGAACATTTTGAGCCAGATGCTCAATATTCCTTTGTCGGCCGAAGCGGGCCCGTGAAGGATCTCTCCCGTTCCCAACACGGGGAATCAGGGGAGGGAATTCCATGAAGATTGCCGGTAGATCCGCCAGTTTCGCCGTCGCTGGCGCAGCCATTGCGACTTTAGGCCTCACGACGCCTGCCACCGCTGATGCGGCTGCAACCGCCAGCGCCTCCGCAGCCACCGTCACCGTCCACCACCGCGGCGACGGCACCCAGCCGCCGGCAGAGCTGGGCAACCCCTCGGAATGGGGAGTGGTGACGTTCAAGACGGACGCTTCGACGGGCTCCTTCAGCCCGCTGTCGCGGACATGCATCAGCCCATCAAGCGGCGGCACCTGGTGTTACGGCTGGTACGCCCGAGAGGTTAGCCCCGGGGTGATCAACAAGTACTGCTACTCGAATTATCAGCACCAGACGAAGGGGCACTCGTCCACGGTGAAGCTCGCGGGCAACACACGTCGCGCCTGGGCCGCAGCCGGTGGCACCTCCAACGCCAACCTCACTGCAGGTCTCGCCTACACCTGCTCCACCTACTACAGCGTGGACTAGGTTCAGATCGCGCACCGAGCAGCAACTCCTCAGAGGGTGCGGTAGGTTGGTGAGCCCGCTCCGGGACCGTTCGGCTGTCCGTGCAGCCCCGGAGCGGCGCCACCTCCACGTCGGGCCCACCCATCGAACGGGGGAAGACAATCACCCGCTTCACTCGTGCTCGCCTCGCACCGGTCGCCGCGGCTCTCGGAGCGGGCCTTCCACTCGGCCTCGTGGGCCCCATCGCCGGGAAATGGGACAATCCATTCTGCGTCGCCGTGAGCATTGTTTTCTCCAGCGGCTGGCCGTGGGCCTGCTACGCATTCATGGTGGGCTACTTCCGTCGTTCCAAGATCGATTCGGCTTTGCTGGCATCTTTGGGCTTGGCCATCGGCGTCGTCACTTACTACGTATTCAAGGACATGAATCCCACCATTCCCGCGGGAATGGAAGAAGCCACCGCCGTGCCGGCCGGAATGGAGCCCGACACGTCCGGCCAAGGGCAGATTCTTCTGTGGGGAACAGCGGCTTTCGTCCTCGGCGCGCCCGTGGGGATCATGGGGAACGTAGCCCGAACGCCCGGAGTCGGCGGCCTTCTGTTCCGTCTCATTGTCCCTTTCACCGCCTTCTTCGAGGCGACTCAGCGATTGAGCGTGGAAGCGGACTCCGAGGGGGCCGTTTTCGCTCTGACCTGGAACGTCACTCGCGTCGCGGCATGCGTCGCCGCCGTGGCTCTCGTCGGACACACGGTGTGGAGCTGGCGCGTTCGGCGTGGCCGAGCCGACGGACCGCCGGAATCCGCCGCACCCATACGGCACCTGTGACCCCCGGTCCGCCGGGAGGGCCCGTGGCTTCGGGCGCCGGCCCGCTATCTCGGTGGACGGGGGTCGTCGGACTGTTCGATAGTGCGGGCCATGGCTTCTCTCGTACGACACATCACAGTTGACTGTTCCGACGCCTATTCACTCGGCCGGTTCTGGGCCGCCGTGCTGGACGGCTCGCTCGCCGACGACGACCTGCCCGGGGACCCCGAGGCGCTCGTCACGGCTCCCGGATCGGCGCTGCTCTTCGTGACCGTTCCCGACGCCAAGAGCGTCAAGAACCGCGTGCACGTGGACCTGCAGCCGCAGGACCGCACGCGCGACGAGGAGGTGGAGCGCATCGTCGCCCTGGGTGCGACGGTGGTCGGCGACCACCGCCGGCCCGACGGCACCGGGTGGGTGACCCTCGCCGACCCCGAGGGCAACGAGTTCTGCGTCGAGCGGAGCGCCGCCGAGCGGAAGTGACGCCCGGCGGGGGCGGGGCCGGTGGCCCCGCCCCCTCGGACCGCTACTCCTCCGGCGGGAAGACCGGTTCGCCGGTGGCGGCCAGGGTGATCATGATGGCTTCGACCGGGCAGCCCTCCGCCGCCGTGAGGACCGGTTCGTTCGCGTCCGACTGCGGGCTGCGGGGGTGGGACTGGCGGGCCGAGTCCAGGACGAAGCCGTCCGGGGCGTGGTTGACGCACATGCCCGAGCCGATGCACACCGCCCGGTCGACCTCGACCTGCCAGCGGTCGCCCATCAGGCGCCCGCCTCGTAGCCCGCGGGCAGGTGGATCATCTTGTGCTCCAGGTACTCGCTCAGGCCCTCCGGGCCGAACTCCCGTCCCAGCCCGCTGTTCTTGTAGCCGCCGAACGGCCCCAGCATGTCGAGGCTGAAGGTGTTCACGTTGAAGGTGCCGGTGCGGATGCGGCGGGCGAAGTCGATGCCGTGCTCGACGTCGCCGGTCCAGACGCTGCCGCTGAGGCCGAAGTCGGAGTCGTTGGCGACGCGTACGGCCTCGGCCTCGTCGCCGTACGGGATGAGGCAGACGACCGGGCCGAAGATCTCCTCGCGGGCGATGCGCATGCTGTTGTCGACGTCGCCGAAGAGCGTGGGCTCCACGTACCAGCCCTGGTCGAGGCCGGCCGGGCGGCCGCCGCCTGCCAGGACCTTCGCGCCCTCCTCCTGGCCTATGCGGATGTAGTCCAGGGAGCGCTGCTGCTGGCGTTGCGCGACGAGCGGGCCGAGCTGCGTCGCCGGGTCGAGCGGGTCGCCGACGACGAGCGCGCCGGCCGCGGCCGCGAGGGCGTCGGCCACCTCCTCGTACCGGCTGCGGGGGGCGAGGATCCGGGTCTGGGCCACGCAGGCCTGGCCGTTGTTCATCCAGGCTGCGGGAGCGATCCCGGCGACGGCGGTCTCGATGTCGGCGTCCGGGAGGACGACGGCGGCGGACTTGCCGCCCAGTTCGAGGGTGACCCGGGTGAGGTTGCGGGCGGCGACCTCCATCACGCGCTTCCCGGCGGCGACCGAGCCGGTGAAGGCGACCTTGTCGATGCCGGGGTGGCCGACGAGGTACTCGCTGACCTCGCGGTCGGCGGGCAGGATCGACAGGACGCCCTCGGGCACCCCGGCCTCGCGGGCGATGTCGGCGAGGATGTAGGAGTCCAGGGGCGCCTCCGGGGAGGGCTTGAGGATGACCGTGGAGCCGGAGAGCAGCGCGGGCGCCAGCTTGGCGGCGGCGACGAACTGCGGGACGTTCCAGGGGATGACGGCGGCGACGACGCCCACGGGCTCGCGGCGCACCAGGATCGGGCCGAGTACGCCCTGTCGGTGCTCCTCGTAGGGGTAGTCGCGGGCGACGGTGATCGCGGCGTCGTAGACCATCATCGGGCCGAGGGCCTGTGCCAGGACGCTCCAGGAGTAGGGGGAGCCGTTCTGGGAGCTGATCGAGCGGGCGATCTCCTCGTGGCGGACGGCGATGGCGTCCTTGATGCGGGAGACGACCGCGATGCGCTCCTCCAGGGTCATGCGCGGCCAGGGCCCTTCGTCGAAGGCCTTGCGGGCGACGGCGACGGCGCGGTCGACGTCCGCCTTCGACGCGTGCGGGACGGAGCCGATGACCTGCTCGGTGTGGGGGGAGACGATCCGGATCGTGTCGGTGCCCAGCGGATCCGTCCACTCACCGCCGATGAACAGCTTTCCGTGTTGCACGAGCTCCGTCATGGCTGAGGCCTCCTGCGGCTTGGCGTTGCCGAACTGATACCAGTTCTAGTTCCAGGAGTCCACGGCCAGGACGGAAGAGCGGGGAAGACCCGACGACTGGTCAGAAGGCTGCGAAGATGGTCGACTTGGGCTACTACTGGAACGGGTTCTCGTCGGAGGGCGGCGGGGCGGTCGACAGGCGGAGGGCTCATGCCGCAGGACGCGTCACAGGTCACCGATCACGGCGGAGGCGTGTGGGGGATCAAGGTGCCCATCCCCGACAACCCCCTCGGACACACCCTCGTCCACGTCCTCGACACCGGCCGCGGCCCGGTCCTCGTCGACACCGGCTGGGACGACCCGGAGTCCTGGGACACCCTCGTCGCCGGCCTCGCCGTACTCGGCATCGCGATCGGCGACGTCCACGGCGTGGTCATCACCCACCACCACCCCGACCACCACGGCCTGTCCGGCCGGGTCCGCGAGGCGTCCGGCGCGTGGATCGCCATGCACGCCGCCGACACCGAGGTCGTCGTCCGCACCCGCTCCTCCGAGCCCGGCGTGTGGTTCGACTACATGAGCGCGAAGCTCGCCGCCGCCGGAGCGCCGGATGAGCACATCGCCCCGCTGCGCGCCGCCCGTGCGGGCGACCGCGCCCGGACCCTGCCCGGGCTGCGCGCCGCCGTCCCCGACCGGGAGATCGTCCCCGCCGAGCTGCTGCCCCTCGCCGGCCGCCGACTGCGGGCGATCTGGACCCCGGGCCACACCCCCGGCCACGTCTGCCTGCACCTGGAGGAGGAGCATCCGGCGAACCTCCCCGGCAACGGCCGCCTCTTCTCCGGCGACCACCTGCTGCCCGGGATCTCCCCGCACATCGGCCTGTACGAGGACCCCGAGGACACCCGTGTCACCGACCCCCTCGGCGACTACCTCGACTCCCTCGAACGCGTCGGCCGCCTCGCGCCCGCCGAAGTCCTCCCCGCCCACCAGCACGCCTTCACCGACGCGCCCGCCCGCGTACGGGAACTGCTCGACCACCACGAGGAACGCCTGGCCGGGCTGTGGGCGCTGCTGGCCGAGCCGCTGACCCCGTGGGGGCTCGCGGAGCGCATGGAGTGGAACCGGCCCTGGGCGCAGATCCCCTACGGCTCCCGCAACATCGCCGTCTCGGAGGCGGAGGCGCACCTGCGGCGGCTGGTGAAGCAGGGCCGGGCCGAGGCGGTCCCGGGCACGGACCCGGTGGCGTACCGGGCGGTCTGAGCGGCGGCCCCGCCGGGCCGTGCGGGCCCCGGCCGCCCGGCGCGACCGGGCGCGGGCCGCCCGACGCCCGGGCGGGCTCCCCGCTCCGGCCCTCCCCGCGGGGCCGGGCGTGATCCAGCCGACACCCCCCGGGCCCGGCGGCTACGGGCCGGTACAGTGAGGCGGTCGTCCACACCCCGTACGGGGGGAAGCCGGTGCGATTCCGGCGCTGACCCGCAACCGTGACCCGCCCCCGGCACCATCCGGGCGGGGAGCCGGAATGCCCCGTACCGGAGTGCGCGGCTCGTGCCGCCGGTACTTCCGGCGGCCGGCACCGTCGAGGAAACACGGAGCCGGAGCCCGGTGCCTGTGCGTGCCTGCCCCGGTTTCCCCAGCAGGAGAGGCACCCTCCCCATGACCGTCCGCCGCAGCGCCGCAGCGCTCGCCGCCTCCGCCGTGCTCTGCGTGGGTGTCGCCCCCGCAGCCCTCGCCGACACCGCGCCGCCCTCCCCCGCCGCACCGCCGGTCATCCCCTCGGGGCTCTACGGCAAGAAGGACCCCACCTACGACGGCGTGTGGCGGCAGTCCTTCGCGCTGCTCGCCCAGGACACCGTCGGCGTGAAGCCCGCCGCGCAGGCCGTGGACTGGCTGGTCGGCCAGCAGTGCGCGAACGGCTCCTTCCCCGCCTTCCGCGCCGACACCGGCAAGGACTGCGACGCGACGGCGTACATCGACTCGAACGCGACCGCCGCTGCCGTGCAGGCGCTGGCCGCGCTCGGCGGCCACGACGAGAGCGTGAAGAAGGCCGTCGGCTGGCTGAAGTCCGTCCAGAAAGAGGACGGCGGCTGGAGCTCCAACCCCGGCGGCGCCATGGACAGCGGCACCGACGCCAACTCGACCGCCATCGTCATCAGCGCCCTGACCGCGGCCGGCGAGAAGCCGGCCGAGACGAAGTCGAAGACCGGCAGCTCCCCGTACGAGGCGCTGCTCTCCTTCCAGCTGGGCTGCGACGCCGAGCCGGCCGCCGACCGGGGTGCCTTCGCGTTCCAGCCGGTCGAGGGCAAGCTGCTCGCGAACGCCGACGCCACGGCCGCGGCGACGCTGGCCGGCCTCGGCACGGGCACGGCCGTCGTCCCGTCCGGTACGGACACCCCCGCCGCCCCGCTGACCTGCCCGCCCGCGAAGCCCGCCGACCCGGCGGCCGCCGCCGGGGCCGCCGCCCAGGGCGCCGCGGGCTACCTGGCCGAGGCCCTCAAGAAGGACGGCCACCTGACGGCCGTCACCCCGGGCGCGGACCAGCCGACCCCGGACACCGGCAACACCGTCGACGCGGTGATCGCCCTGGCCGCGGCCGGGCACAAGCAGTCGGCGGCGGGTGCGCTGGAGTGGCTGAAGGCGAACTCCGCCGAGTGGGCCAAGGACTCCCCGGCGGGCCTGGGCACTCTGGTCCTGGCCGCGCACGCCACGGGCACCGACCCGAAGTCCTTCGGCGGGACCGACCTCGTGGCCGCGCTGAACGCGACGGGCCCGGCCCCGCAGGGCGCGGCCACCGACGCGACCGAGGTGGAGAGCGAGAAGGACGAGCCCTCCGGCGGCCAGAACCTCTGGTGGATCATCGGTGCGGGCGTCGCGGCCGGAGCCGGCATCGGCATCCTGCTGAGCGGCCGCCGGAAGAAGAACCAGCTCTGATGCGCCGCCGCCTGCCCGCCGCGGCTCTCGCCCTCGCCCTCGGCGCCGTCCTGGCCCTGCTGGCCGCCGCTCCGGCGCTGGCGGCCGGCTACCGCTACTGGTCGTTCTGGGACGGCTCGGCAGGCGGCCAGTGGTCGTACGCCACGCAGGGGCCGTCGCTGGCCCGCCCCGCTGACGGCTCCGTGCAGGGGTTCCGCTTCGCGGTGAGCAAGGACGCCGCGGTCGAGGCGGCCAAGCCGCGGGCCGCGGCCGACTTCGACGCCGTGTGCGGAGCCACCGCCGCGGTGGAGGGCCGCAAGCGGGTCGCCCTCGTCATCGACTTCGGTGTGCAGGCGGACGCCCCGTCGGGCGAGGTGGTCCCGCAGGAGGCTCCGCGCACCGCCTGCGCGCAGGTGGCGCCGGAAGCGACCACCGCGGAGGCGCTGGCGGCGGTCGCGAAGCCGCTGCGCTACAACAGTGCGGCGCTGCTGTGCGCGATCTCGGGCTATCCGCAGCACGGCTGCGGGGAGCAGATGGCGGAGACCGGCGCGGCGCAGGCGTCGGCCGAGCCGTCCGGGTCCGCGCCGGGCGGCGGGGGCGGCGGCCCGTCCGGGGGCCTGCTGGTGGGTCTCGCCGCGGTCGCCGTCCTGGCCGCCGCGGCGGTCTGGCAGTCCCGCCGCCGGGGCCGATGACGCACCCCGTGACCGGCCGCCCCTCCGCGGCACCCCGCTCCGTGTCGTCCACGGGAGCGACCACCGAAGCCGCACCCGCCCCGGTGCCCCCGGCCCGCCGGAGCGGGCCCGGGGCGGCGGGCTTCCCGCGCCGGTCGACGTACGAACGATTCAGGGCGCCGCTCGGCAGCCGTGCCACCGCCCTGCACGCGGGTGCCTGGTGGCTGTGGGCCCTCGGCCTGGCCACCGCCGCGTCGCGCACCACCAACCCGCTGCTGCTCGGGCTGATCGTCGGCGTCGCCGGTTTCGTGGTCGCGGCCCGCCGCACGGACGCGCCCTGGGCCCGCTCCTACGGGGCCTTCCTCAAGCTCGGCCTCTTCGTCGTGGCCCTGCGCCTGCTCTTCTCCATGCTCCTGGGCTCGCCCATCCCCGGCACGCACGTCCTCTTCACCCTGCCCGAGGTGCCACTGCCCGCCTGGGCGCAGGGCATCCGGTTCGGCGGCAGGGTCACCGCCGAACAGCTCGTCTTCGCCTTCTACGACGGTGCGAAGCTGGCCGCGCTGCTGGTCTGCGTCGGCGCGGCGAACGCCCTCGCCAATCCGGCCCGGCTCCTGAAGTCCCTGCCGGCCGCCCTGTACGAGGCCGGGGTCGCCGTCGTCGTCGCCATGACCTTCGCGCCGAACATGGTCGCCGACGTCGTACGCCTGCGCACCGCCCGCCGGCTGCGCGGCCGCCCCACCGGCGGCGTCCGGGCCGTCCTCCAGATCGGCCTGCCGGTGCTGGAGGGCGCCCTGGAGCGCTCCGTCGCCGTCGCGGCGTCGATGGACGCGCGCGGCTACGGCCGTACGGCGCAGGTCCCGCCGGCCGTGCGGCGCACCACCGCCGTCCTCACCCTGGGCGGCCTGATCGGCATGTGCGCGGGGACGTACGGTCTGCTGGCCGCGCAGGGCGCCGCGTACGGGCTGCCCGTGCTCGGCATCGGCGCGGCGTCGGCCCTGGCGGGCCTGCGGCTGGGCGGGCGCCGGTCGGTGCGCACCCGCTACCGGCCCGACCGGTGGGGTGTGCGCGCCTGGCTGGTCGCCGGCTCCGGGGCGGCGGTCGCGGCCCTGCTGATCCGGGCGGGCGCGGTCGACCCGGCCGGTCTGCACCCGGGTGTGGTGCCGCTGGTGGCCCCCGAACTGCCGTTGTGGCCGGCGGCCGCGGTCCTGATCGGCCTGCTGCCCGCCTTCGTGGCCCCCGTACCGCCGAAGGAGGCGTCGCAGTGATCCGTTTCGAGCAGGTGTCGGTCACCTATGACGGTGCGGCCGGCCCGTCGGTGCAGGGCGTCGACCTGGTGGTCCCGGAGGGTGAGCTGACGCTGCTGGTCGGCCCGTCCGGGGTCGGCAAGTCCACCCTGCTGGGGACGGCCTCCGGACTGGTCCCGCACTTCACGGGCGGCACCCTGCGCGGCCGGGTGACGGTCGCCGGCCGTGACACGCGTACGCACCGGCCGCGCGAGCTGGCGGACGTGGTCGGCACGGTGGGGCAGGATCCCCTCGCGCACTTCGTGACGGACGTGGTGGAGGACGAGCTGGCCTACGGGATGGAGTCCCTCGGCCTGCCGCCGGCGGTGATGCGGCGCCGGGTGGAGGAGACCCTCGACCTGCTGGGCCTGAACGAGCTGCGCGACCGGCCGATCGCGACACTGTCCGGCGGCCAGCAGCAGCGGGTCGCGATCGGCTCGGTCCTGACCACACACCCGAAGGTGCTGGTCCTGGACGAGCCGACGTCCGCGCTGGACCCGGCGGCGGCCGAGGAGGTCCTGGCGGTCCTCCAGCGCCTGGTCCACGACCTGGGCACCACCGTGCTGATGGCGGAGCACCGGCTGGAGCGGGTGGTGCAGTACGCCGACCGCGTCCTGCTGCTGCCCGCCCGCGGCGCGGCCCCGGTCCTCGCCTCCCCGGCGGAGGCGATGGCCGTCTCCCCGGTCCACCCGCCGGTGGTCTCCCTGGGCCGCCTGGCGGGCTGGTCCCCCCTCCCCCTGTCCATCCGCGACGCCCGCCGCCAGTCCGCCCCCCTCCGCGCCCGCCTCGCCCCCGCGGCGATCCCCGCACCAACCCACCCCGCACCCAACCCAACCCCGCCGCACCCCCCAACCCCGCCGGCCAACCCAACCCCGCCGCACCCCCCAGCCCCGCCGGCCAACCCAGCCCCGCCGGCGTTTGAGGCGCGGGGCACGGGGCGGAGCCCCGATCTTTCAGCCCCGCCGGCGTTTGAGGCGCGGGGGTCCGGGGGCAGCGCCCCCGGCAACGGTGCCGCACCCGCCGGCTGGATCGCCCGCCTGCTCCGCCGCGCCGGCAAGCCGACCCCGGCCCGGCCCGCCGAGTCCGCCGAGCCCGCCGCAGGCGAGCCCGCCCGCACCCGAAACCTCGGCGTGCGCCGCGCCCGCGCCGACGTGCTCCGCGCCGTCGACCTCGCGGTGGCGCCCGGCGAGACCATCGCCCTGATGGGCCGCAACGGCGCCGGCAAGTCCACCCTGCTCGCCGCCCTCGTCGGTACGCTCGCCCCCGCCACCGGCGAGGTGACCGTCGGTGGCCGGACCCCGCACCGCACGCCGCCGCCCGAGATGGTGCGCCACGTCGGCCTCGTCCCACAGGAGCCGCGCGACCTGCTCTACGCCGACACCGTGGCCGCCGAGTGCGCCGCCGCCGACTCCGACGCCGGCGCGCCCCCCGGCACCTGCCGCGAACTGGTCGCGAGCCTCCTGCCGGGGGTGCCCGACGACGTCCACCCCCGGGACCTGTCCGAGGGGCAGCGCCTGGCGCTGGCCCTGGCACTCGTCCTCACGGCCCGGCCCGCCCTGGTGCTCCTGGACGAGCCCACCCGCGGTCTGGACTACGCCGCCAAGGCCCGCCTGGTCGAGATACTGCGCGGCCTGGCAGCGGACGGGCATGCCGTCGTCCTGGCCACCCACGACGTGGAGCTCGCCGCCGAGCTGGCCGACCGTGTGGTGATCCTGGCGGGCGGGGAGGTCGTCGCGGACGGCCCGACGGCCGAGGTCGTGGTGTCCTCGCCGGCGTTCGCGCCGCAGGTGGCGAAGGTGCTGGCGCCGGGCCACTGGCTCACGGTGGGCCAGGTCGCCGAAGCCCTCGCCGCGGAGGGCACGCGATGAGCCGCACGACGAGCCGCCCGGCGAACCGCCCGGTGAACCGCCCGGTCCGGATCGGCCCCCGGGCCGCCGCCGCCCTGATCCTCGTATCCCTCATCGGCGTCGCGGCCTTCGGGTGGCCGCTGCTCGCCGACCGGCAGTCGGGGCTCGCCCACTCCCAGGACGCCCCGTGGCTGTTCGCGGCGCTGCTGCCGCTCCTCGTCGCCGTGGTCGTGGCGACGATCGCGGACAACGGCATGGACGCGAAGGCGGTGGCGATGCTCGGTGTGCTCGCGGCGGTCGGGGCGGCGCTGAGACCGCTGGGTGCGGGCACGGCCGGGCTGGAGCCGATGTTCTTCCTGATGGTCCTGGCCGGGCGGGTGCTCGGCCCGGGCTTCGGTTTCGTCCTGGGCTCGGTGACGATGTTCGCCTCCGCGCTGCTGACGGGCGGGGTCGGGCCGTGGATGCCGTTCCAGATGCTGGCGATGGGCTGGTTCGCGCTGGGGGCGGGGCTGCTGCCCGGCCCGGAGCGGATCCGGGGCCGGGCGGAACTGGCGATGCTGGCGGCGTACGGCTTCGCGGCCGCTTTCGCGTACGGGCTGGTGATGAACCTGCAGGGCTGGGTGATCATCCAGGGCATGGCTCAGGGCATCTCCTTCCACCCCGGGGAGCCGCTGGCCGCGAACCTGGTGCGGTTCGGCGCGTACTACCTGGCGACGTCGCTGGGCTGGGACCTGGGGCGGGCGTCGCTGACGGTCGTACTGACCCTCGCGCTCGGCGGCACGCTGCTGCGGGCACTGCGGCGGGCGACCCGCAGGGCGGCGTTCGACGCGCAGGCGTCCTTCGCTCCGGAGGCCGCGGACGCCCGTGGAACTGCCACACAGCGGTGTGCGCCCGGCCACGGAGGGTGAGTTTCCCGGGCCTGGCCGGTGAGGCGGCCCACAGGACGCAGGTCACATACGAGGCCGGCTAGTAGACCTCGTAGCGACTGGAAAGGCCGCGTTTTTCCGGTTCGGGCGGTGATCGGTGCGTCCCGGTGTGCGAGGCGGGCTAGTAGGCGGGGCCTTTGCCAGGGCGTCGGGGCGTCTGTAGAACTGGATGAGTCGCAAGGCGGCAGGGGCACCTCGCCCGCCGCCGACGAACCCCTCTCCCTCGCGTGAGTGGCTCACGCATGTCCTCGGCATGCCCGCGACCGCCCTTGTCCCCTTCGGAAGGTTCATCCGTGTCCAACGCCGTCATCCGCCGCATCGCCGCCTCCAAGAAGACCCTCGTCGGTTCCGTCCTCGCCCTGGGCGTCGCCGGTTCCATGCTGGCCGCGGTTCCCGCGCAGGCCGCTCCGACGGGTGCGAAGGCGATCGCACAGCAGATGATCAAGGACCCGGCGCAGTTCGCGGCCTTCGACAAGATCGTCTCGCACGAGAGCGGCTGGAACCCGTCCGCGACGAACGCCTCCTCCGGCGCGTACGGCCTGGTCCAGGCCCTGCCGGGGTCGAAGATGGCTTCCGCGGGCGCCGACTGGAAGACGAACCCGGCCACCCAGATCAAGTGGGGCCTGGACTACATGAACTCCCGCTACGGCAGCCCGGTCGAGGCCTGGAACTTCTGGCAGGCCAACCACTGGTACTAAGCCGCTGGTACCGAGCTGCTGATACCGAACCACCGGCACTGAGCCGCCCGCGGCGCAGCGCATTCGAAGGCCCCGGTGGCCGGCCTCCCCAGGTCCGGCCGCCGGGGCCTTCTGCATCCCATCCCACGGGATCGCGGGCGCCTGCGCGCGGGGGTGTGCGCGCGGGCGCGGTCAGAGGCGCTGGATGATCGTCCCGGTCGCCTGTGCGCCGCCGGCGCACATCGTGATCAGGGCGAACTCCTTGTCGCGGCGTTCCAGCTCGTGCAGTGCCGTGGTGATCAGGCGGGCACCGGTGGCGCCGACGGGGTGGCCGAGGGCGATGCCGCCGCCGTTGACGTTGACCTTCTCCAGGTCCTGGTCGAAGACCTTGGCCCAGCTGAGGACGACGGAGGCGAAGGCCTCGTTGATCTCGACGAGGTCGATGTCCTTGAGCGACATCCCGGCCTTGCCGAGCACGGCCCGTGTCGCGTCGATCGGCCCGTCGAGGTGGTAGTGGGGGTCGGCGCCGACGAGTGCCTGGGCGACGATCCTGGCGCGCGGCTTGAGCTTGAGGGCGCGGGCCATCTTCCGTGAGGCCCACATCACCGCGGCGGCGCCGTCGGATATCTGCGAGGAGTTGCCCGCGGTGTGCACGGCGGTGGGCATGACCGGCTTGAGCCGGGCCAGGGCGTCCATGCTGGTGTCGCGCAGCCCCTCGTCCCGGTCGACCAGGCGCCACATGCCCTGGCCCGCGGCCTGTTCCTCCTCGGTGGTGGGCACCTGCACGGCGAAGGTCTCGCGCTTGAACCGCTCCTCGGCCCAGGCGGTCCGGGCCCGCTCCTGGGACTGCAGCCCCAGGCGGTCGACGTCCTCGCGGGTCAGGCCGCGGTTGCGGGCGATGCGTTCGGCGGCCTCGAACTGGTTGGGGAGGTCGACGTTCCACTCGTCGGGGAAGGGCTTGCCCGGGCCGTGTTTGGAGCCCGAGCCCAGCGGCACCCGGCTCATGGCCTCGACGCCGCAGGCGATGCCGATGTCCATGACGCCGCCGGAGATCATGTTGGCGACCATGTGGTTGGCCTGCTGGGAGCTGCCGCACTGGCAGTCCACGGTGGTCGCGGCGGTCTCGTACGGGAGCCCCATGGCGAGCCAGGCGTTGCGGGCGGGGTTCATGGACTGCTCGCCGGCGTGGGTGACGGTGCCGCCGACGATCTGCTCGACGCAGTCGGGCTGGATTCCGGTACGGGCGAGGAGTTCGCGGTAGGTCTCGCCGAGCAGGTAGGCGGGGTGGAGGTTGGCGAGCGCGCCTCCGCGCTTGCCGATGGGGGTGCGTACGGCTTCGACGATGACGGGTTCCGCGGCCATGAGCTCGTCCTCTCCTGCGCAGTGCCGGCGCGGCGGGCCGTCCCGGCGCCCCGCCCGAACTAGTACGCGTTCTAGTTCCATCCGCAGTCTTATGACCTGGGCCCCCGGCACGCAAGGGTCTTGCACGCGGCCTGCACGGATTCCACACGCAACAGTTGGCGCTCCGGCTCTTGTCACTTCTGGAACTCGTTACTACCTTCGAGCCAACTTCTGATGGTCCGTCAGACTTTGGAGTCGCCCGATGTCCTGCCCCGCGCTCCCCGACGGCTTCGACGCCACCGACCCCGACCTGCTGCAAAGCCGGGTCCCGTACCCGGAGTTCGCGCTGCTGCGGCAGACCGCGCCCGTGTGGTGGTGCCCGCAGCGGCGGGGGGTCACCGGCTTCGACGACGAGGGCTACTGGGCCGTGACCCGGCACGCGGACGTCAAGTACGTCTCCACGCACCCCGAGTTGTTCTCCTCGACGACCAACACCGCGATCATCCGCTTCAACGAGCACATCCAGCGCGACGCCATAGACGCCCAGCGCCTGATCATGCTGAACATGGACCCGCCGGAACACTCCCGCGTACGCCAGATCGTGCAGCGCGGCTTCACCCCGCGGGCCATCCGCGGTCTGGAGCACGCCCTGCGCGACCGGGCCCGGAACATCGTCGAGGAGGCCTCGGCGGCGGCGGCCGACGGCAGCTTCGACTTCGTCACGCAGGTGGCGTGCGAGCTTCCGCTGCAGGCCATCGCCGAGCTGATCGGCGTACCGCAGAAGGACCGCGCCAGGATCTTCGACTGGTCGAACAAGATGGTCGCCTACGACGACCCCGAGTACGCGATCACGGCCGAGGTCGGCTCCGACGCCGCCATGGAGCTCATCGGCTACGCGATGACCCTGGCCGCGCAGCGCAAGGAGTGCCCGGCCCAGGACATCGTCACCCAACTGGTGGCGGCCGAGGGCCAGGGCAACCTCGGCTCCGACGAGTTCGGCTTCTTCGTGCTGCTGCTGGCCGTCGCGGGCAACGAGACCACCCGCAACGCCATCAGCCACGGCATGCACGCCTTCCTCACCCACCCCGAGCAGTGGGAGTTGTACAAGGCGACCCGCCCGTCGACCGCCGCGGAGGAGATCGTCCGCTGGGCCACCCCGGTGGTGTCCTTCCAGCGGACCGCCACCCAGGACACCGAGCTGGGCGGCCAGAAGATCAAGGCAGGCGACCGGGTGGGGCTGTTCTACTCCTCCGCCAACCACGACCCCGAGGTCTTCGAGAACCCGGACGTCTTCGACATCACCCGCGACCCGAACCCGCACCTGGGATTCGGCGGCGGCGGCCCGCACTTCTGCCTCGGCAAGTCCCTCGCCGTGATGGAGATCGACCTGATCTTCAACGCCCTGGCCGACGCGCTGCCCGACCTGCGGATGGCAGGGGAGGCTCCGCGCCGCCTGAGGGCGGCGTGGCTCAACGGCATCAAGGAGCTCCGGGTCAGCCACGGCTGACCCGTGGCCCAGGGCGGCTGGGGCCGCTCATCCCACGCCCCGGCCCCTGCCGCCCCCCGGCCGCCGCGTTCCGCCGTTCGAGTGGCGGACCCGCCCGAACCGGGTGATCCTTGCTGACAGCGGCGATCCGGCCGAAGGGGCGCCGGGGCACGACACGCCCCGACGCCCCTTCGGTCCCGCCCGACCATCCCAGCCTCAGCTGTGGCGTGCCGGTACGGGTAGGGCCGCGGGGGGCGCACCGGGTGCGGGTGCGGCGGAGGCCGCCTCCGCTTCCGTGCCGTCGGCGTCGGCGCGCTGTGCCGGGAGGCTCGTGCGCAGGCCGCGCGGGCCGGACAGCACGTGGACGAGCCCGAAGCCGGCGGTGACGACGGCCGCTCCGCCCACCGCGTCCAGCACCCAATGGTTGGCGGTGGCGACGATCGCGCACACGGTGATCAGCGGGTGCAGCGCCCCCAGCAGTTTCTGCCAGCCCTTCGGGGCCAGCACCACGATCACGATCCCGCACCACAGCGACCAGCCGAAGTGCAGCGAGGGCATCGCCGCGTACTGGTTGGAGATCGCGGTCATGGCCCCGTACGACGGGTTGGCCAGGTCCTGCGGTCCGTGCACGGTGTCGACGAAGCCGAGGCCCGGCATCAGGCGCGGCGGGGCGAGCGGGTACAGCCAGAAACCGGCGAGGGCCAGCACCGTGGCCAGGCCGAGGGAGGCGCGGGCCCAGCGGTAGTCGCCGGGGCGCCTCCAGTACAGGACCGCCAGGATCGTCAGCGGGACCACGAAGTGGAAGGAGGTGTAGTAGAAGTCGAAGAAGGCCTCCAGCCAGGGCGTGGCCACCACGGCGTGGTTCACCGCGTGTTCGATGTCGAGGCCCAGCGCCCGCTCGATCCCCAGGATCTGACCGCCGTTGCCCTCGGCGAGGGAGCGGCTGGCGGGGGCGGCGGCCCGGATGTGGGAGTAGAGCGAGTAGCCGACCCGTATCAGCAGCAGTTCCAGCAGGAGGTTCGGGCGGGACAGCACGCGCCGCCAGAACGGCAGCAGCGGCACACGCGTCCAGCGGGCCTGCGCCGGCCGTCCGTAGTCGGTGGGTACGGGATCACGCCAGTACGGGGACGAGCGCGCCAGGAACGGCACCGCGCAGGCCGCCGCGACGGCGGTGAGCAGCAGCACGTTGTCGCGTACGGGGGCCAGCGCGCCCAGGTTCGGCAGGAGGACCGCGCTCGGCAGGGTCACGGCGAGGATGACGGCGACCGGCCACACGCGCCGGTCGGCGGCGCGCTTGCCGGTCTTCCCGGCGACGGCGAGCAGCACCCACAGCAGCTGGTGGCGCCAGCCGACCGGGGACACGGCGACGGCCACGCAGCCGGTGAGGGCGACGGCGAGCAGGAGTTGGCCGTCGCGGGCGTAGCGGACCGCGCGGCGCAGGCCGAGCCAGACGATGAGCCCCGCGAGGGCGGCGTAGAGCAGGACCTCCACCGGGCCGGTCAGGCCGAGGCGGAGCAGGGCGCCGTGCACGGACTGGTTGGCGAGGCCGTCAGGGGCGCCGCCGAGGCCGGTGCCGGCCAGGTGGTGGACCCAGTACGTCCAGGAGTCGCGGGGCTTGGCCGCCCACGACAGCGCGGTGACGGCGGCGAAGGCCGCGGCGGCGGTCCGCGCGGCGGGGCGGCGTCCGGTGAGCCACAGCAGCGGGGCGAAGAGCAGCAGGGCCGGCTGGAGCGCGGCGGCGAGGCCGACGAGGAGGCCCGCGGGCCGGTCGCCGGGTACGCGGAGGGCCGCCAGGAGCACCAAAAGGACGGGAACGAGGGCGGTCCGGCCGGGCGAGGCGGCCTCCCGGACGGGCAGCGAGACCATCATCAGGGCCGTCAGGGCGGGCGCGGCGAGCAGCGCGGTGCGGCGTGGCACGGGGTCGGGCAGGGCGCGGGCGGCAACGAGTCCGATCGCGGCGACGGACAGCAGCGTCACGCAGGTCCAGGCGACCTCCAGGGAGGGGGAGGCGAGGCCGGCGAGCGGCTTGAGAACCAGTCCGGCGAAGGGCGTGCCGGCGAACTGCCCGGTGTCGTAGAGCGAGGCGACCGCACCGCCGAAACCGCCGTAACCGCCGCCTGAACCGCCGAATCCGCCGGAGCCGGGCAGGTGCAGGCCGCCCAGCCACTCCGCGGGCGGCACGCGCAGCACCGCGGCGGCCTGTCTGACGGCGAGGGCTCCGGCCAGGGCCCACAGGAGGAGGCGCGCCGCACCGAGCCTGCCGGCACCGTCTATGACCCCGGCATGTCCGTCCGCTGTGCTGTGCTCTGCCGCGTTAGCCACGCCTCGCCGGCCTCCCGCCGTGTTGACCGCAGCCCCGACCGCACCTGGCTGCCGCGCTCCATTACGCGCACGACGATATCCCCCGCGGGGCTCCCTAGGATGGCTCCCATGAGCATCGTGAAGATCAACGCACTGACGGTTCCCGCGGAGCAGCGGGAGGTCCTGGAGCGGCGCTTCGCCTCGCGCGCCGGGACGGTGGAGAGCTCGGACGGCTTCGAGTGGTTCGAGCTGCTGCGGCCGGTGGAGGGCACCGACCAGTACCTCGTCTACACGCGCTGGCGTTCGGAGGAGGACTTCCAGGCGTGGATGGAGGGGCCGATGAAGGCCGCGCACCAGGGTGGCGGCGGCGAGGGCGGGGCGGCGGGCGCGGAGCGGCCGAAGCCGGCGGCCTCGGCTTCGACGGTGTGGTCGTTCGAGGTCGTGCAGCAGGCGGCTCCGAAGAAGGCCTGACGCCTACGGCGCGTGCCAGGGTCCCCGGGGGTGCGGGCCCCCCGGGGTCCTGGTACGTCGGGGCGCAGGCCGTCAGGGCGAGCCGGTCGGGGCGCGGGCCGTCGAGGCCGGGCGTCGAGGCACGGCCGTCAGGCGGTCAGGCGGTCAGGCGGTCAGCTCCAGAAGGCGTCTTCCTCGTCGATGTCCGCGGTGCACTGGTCGATGTCGGTGATCTTGTGGCCGACGATCGTGAAGAAGAGCCCTTCGCGGATCTCGATACCGCGGTCGCCTCGGTCACCGCGCGCCGTGTGGAAGCTCATCACGTGCCCTCGGCCGTCCGCGAGCACCGATTCCAGGTGCACCTGGAAGGTGCCCTTGGTCTCCTCGCCGAGGCGGCGGTAGAAGTCGAGGACCTGCTCCCGGCCCTTGTGGTGTCCGGACATGGGGTTGTTGCCCGGCACGTGGTGGATGACGTCGGCGGTCATGAGCGCGCCCAGCGCGTCCATGTCGCCGTTGCCGAAGGCCTCGTAGCCGCGGCGGATCAGGGCACAGTCCGGATGCTCTGCCATGGCGTTTCACACCCTCCGGGTCAGCGGAATTGCCGTTTTTCCTATCATCAGCCCGCCATTGTGGATATTCCACGCGGGAGTTCGCGCACGAACTCCACAATGACGTCATGAACACTCACAGCGAACACGGACACCGCACCTCGTCACCGTCCCCGTCCCCGTCCCCGTCCCCGTCACCCACCTGGACCGTCTCCCCCGAACCGTTCGGCACGAGCGATGCCACCAGGCTGCGCCGCGCCTATTACGCCGAGGTCGCCGGCCGGTACTGGAAACGCGAGGTCACCGAGGCCGAGATCGACCAGGGGTTGCTGGACTTCCCCGACGACGGGCTGGAACCGCCGACGGGCCGGTTCGTCGTCGGCCGCCTGGACGGCGAGGCCCTGGCCTGCGGCGGCATCCGCCTGCTCGACGCGGTCACCGCCGAGCTCACCAGGGTGTACGTCGACCGGCGCGCCCGCGGTACCGGCGGCGGGGCGGCCCTGCTCGGCGCCCTGGAGGCGCAGAGCCGGGCGCTGGGCGCCGAGCGGATCCGGCTGGACACCCGGTCGGACCTCGTGGAGGCCCGCGCACTGTATGCGCGCCACGGCTACGCCGAGATACCGGCGTACAACTCCGGCCCGTATGCGGAGCACTGGTTCGAGAAGCGCCTGGTCTGAGGCCGCGGGTGCTGCCGGGTCGCGCGGTTCACGGAGCGGCGCGCTCGCGCCGGTTCACGGAGCGGCGTGGTCGCGCCGGGGCTCGGCGTCGTAGGGCTCCTCGGTGTCGGATCCGCACAGTTCCGCGTTGATCTCCTCGACCAGTTTGACCAGGTCGGTCGGCCGGTCGGGGCCCCACCAGTCGCCCAGCAGTTCGGCGAGGGAATCCTGCCGGGCCTTGCTGAGCCTGGCCGCGGCCTCGCGGCCGCGATCGGTCAGGACCAGTGGGAGGCCCTCCCGGACGGCGAGTCCGCGCTCCTCGATCTGCCGGCCGGCGTCCGTGATGACCTTCAGCGGCACGTTGACGCGCTCGGCGAGCAGGGCCGGTTCGGCCGAGCCGTATTTGTTGATCCGCAGCAGCAGCCAGCTGGAGGCGGGCAGCAGGTCGTAGCCGGCCTTCTCGGTGATCTTCTCGTAGACGTGGCGTCGGCCCTCGCGGGTGCCGAGGACGGTCAGCGCGCGGGCGACCTCCTCGTGGGAGGAGCGGTGGACGGGGTTGGAGGCGAGTGTCTCGGTGACGTCGGGTGCGGTGACGGAGGCGCGCAGCTTGTCCTCCCTCAGGAACCAGGAGAGCAGGAAGGCGATCAGGACGACGGGGACGGCGTAGAGGAACACGTCGGTGATGGCGGTGGCGTAGGCGTCCAGGACACGCGGGCGGAGATCGGGGGGAAGGGCACCGATGGCCCGGGGGTCCGCCTCCAGCTGGGCTGTGCCGGCGTCTGCGGGCAGGGTGACGCCGGCGAGGGAGGTGGCCAGTTCGTCGTCGAGCTGGTTGGTGAAGACCGTGCCGAAGATCGCGACGCCGAAGGCGGCTCCGATGGAGCGGAAGAAGGTGGCACCGGAGGTGGCGACGCCGAGGTCGGCGTAGCTGACGGCGTTCTGCACGACGAGGACGAGCACCTGCATGACCAGGCCGAGTCCGGCGCCGAACACGAAGAAGTAGACGCTCATCTCCCAGGTGGAGCTGGTGCGGTGCAGTTGGTGGAGGAGGAGCAGGCCGATGGCGGTGACGGCGGTTCCGGCGATGGGGAAGACCTTCCAGCGGCCGGTCCGGCTGACGATCTGGCCGGAGGCGGTGGAGGAGATCAGCATGCCGATGACCATCGGCAGCATGTGGACGCCGGACATGGTCGGTGAGACGCCCTGGACGATCTGGAGGAAGGTCGGCAGGTAGACCATCGCCCCGAACATCGCGAAGCCGACGACGAAGCTGATCGCCGAGCAGAGGGTGAAGGTGCGGATGCGGAAGAGTCCCAGCGGCAGTACGGGTTCGGCGGCCTTGCGTTCGACGAGCAGGAAGGCGGCGAGGAGCAGGACGCCGAGGACGGCGACGCCGATGATCCGGGTCGAGCCCCAGCCCCAGGTGGCGCCGAGGGACGCGACGAGGACGAGGCAGGTGGCGACGCAGGCGATGAGGAAGGTTCCGAGGTAGTCGATGGTGTGCTTCGAGGGGCGTGCCGGAATGTGGAGCGCGGCGGCGATGACGACGAGGGCGACGAGACCGATGGGGAGGTTGATGTAGAAGACCCAGCGCCAGGAGAGGTTGTCGACGAACAGGCCGCCCAGCAGCGGGCCCAGCACGCTGGTCGCGCCGAAGACGCCGCCGAAAAGGCCCTGGTATCTGCCGCGTTCGCGCGGCGGGACGATGTCACCGACGATCGCCATCGACAGCACGATCAGTCCGCCACCGCCCAGGCCCTGCAGGGCGCGGAAGCCGATGAGCTGGGGCATGTCCTGTGCCAGGCCGCACAGCGCCGATCCGATCAGGAAGAGGACGATGGCGTACTGGAAGAGCTTCTTGCGTCCGTACTGGTCGCCGAGCTTGCCCCACAGGGGGGTGGCGGCGGTGGCGGCGAGCATGTAGGCGGTGACCACCCAGGCCAGGTGGGCCATGCCGCCGAGGTCGCTGACGATGGTCGGCAGGGCGGTGGAGACGATGGTCTGGTCGAGTGCCGCGATCAGCAGGCCCAGAAGCAGTGCGCCGATGGGGACGAGCACCTCGCGGGCGCTGTGCTCGCCGGCGGGGCCCGCCTTCTGCGGGCCTTGAACGGGGGCCCCTGCTCCTTTGGTCGCATCCTGAGCCATCGATTCCTCCTCCGGCCGGATCAACATCTCCATCCTGAGCGGTGTGTCCGGATATGGCCTCTCGGGCGGTTGGGAGGGGTGCTGTGGGTCTGCATAATCGCAGGCAACAGCCAGGGAGGGAGTCCCAGTGAACGGTGAGCGCTGTCCAGATTGCGACGCTGCCGGCGCCGCCTGCCGGTGTGCGCCGGGTGTGGGGTTCAATCCACTGCGCATCCGTCCGTATGTGACGTTGTCCGACCCCGGCGAGCTTTCCGGGGCGGCCGAGCCGCTGCCGCCGCAGCCCGTGGCGGGTGTGGTGGCTCCCCCGCCTGCCCCCGCACCGCAGCGGGCGGCGGAGGCGGCGTCGGAGGCGGACACTCCGGCGTACGGGATACCCGTGACGCCTGCGGCCGGGCCGCAGGCGGCGCAGGACGGCCCCTGGCAGGCGGACCCGGCGCACGCGCCGCAACCGGCGGAGACGATGCAGCTCCGCGCGGTCCCGGGTGCGGGCCCCGCGTCCGACCCGGCCCACGGCCTGACGTCGGGTCCGGCATCCGGTTTCGCGCACGGCGGAGAACGACCGGCAGGGGGAGGGGGCGGGGGCCGGGAGGGGCGGTCCGGTTCCGCTTCCCGCCGGCGGCCCCTGGCGCTGCTGATCGGGGCCGCGGCGACAGTGGCTCTCAGCGGTACGGCTGTGGCGGTGTGGGTGCTGCCGGCTTCCCCGGACGGCGATGCGGCGCTGCTGGACGCGAAGGCGTCGGCGCCGTCCGTGAGCGCTGCTCCGGTCGCGCCGTCCGGTAGTCCGACCCCGGGCAGCGCGTCCCCGTCGGCCTCCAAGTCGCCGACCGCCTCGAAGTCGCCGTCACCGTCCGCGTCGCCGAGCCCGTCCCGTTCCGCGTCCTCCGCGCCCCCGTCGCCGAGTGCTTCGCCCAAGCCCAGCCGTTCCTCCAGCCCGCCGCCGCCGGCACAGGCGCCCACCCTGCGCTACGGGGATTCCGGCCCGGAGGTGGAAAGGCTCCAGCGGCTGCTGGCGGCGCAGGGCCTGTACCGGGGCAAATTCCACGGGCGGTTCGACTGGAGGGTCGAGGACGCACTGCTGGACTTCCAGTACGACCGTGGGATCGACCCGCAGGAGTGGGGCGTCTACGGACCCCTGACCCGCAAGGCGATGGAGGGGTAGGCCGGCAGACGGGGCCGGGCGTGCGGCAGGCGGCCTGCCCGGATCGAGGCGACAGGGGTCACACACCCATGAGTGGCACAGACCGCCCCGAGTTTTGTATCGTGAGGGAACAAAGTGGTTCCGTCCTCATTCCCTGACCGGTGGACGGAACCACTTGTTCTTTTTCTCCCGTCCGTCTGGAGCCCCGTCGATGCCGGCCAGCACCATCACCACCACCGCACCCGCAGTCCTCACCGCCAAGGCCCTGCTCCTCGACATGGACGGCACGATCGTCAATTCCGACGCGGTGGTGGAACGCTGCTGGCGTGACTGGGCGGTGTCCCACGGGCTGGACCCACAGGAGGCCCTGAAGGTGGTCCACGGCCGCCAGGGCTACGCCACCATGGCCGTCCTGCTGCCGGACCGCCCCATGGAGGTCAATCTCGCCGAGAACGCCGAGATGCTGGCGCGCGAGACGGCCGACACCGAGGGCGTGGTCCCCGTCGTCGGCGCCCCGGCCTTCATGGCCGCCATCGCCGGCCTGCCGCACGCCCTGGTCACGTCCGCCGACGCCGCTCTCGCCACCGCCCGGATGGCGGCCGCCGCGCTCCCCATGCCCGCGGTACGGGTCACGGCCGAGTCCGTCGCGGCCAGCAAGCCGGACCCCGAGGGCTTCCTCAAGGGTGCCGCCGCCCTGGGCGTGGACCCGGCCGACTGCATCGTCTTCGAGGACTCGGCCGCGGGTATCGCCGCCGGCCGGGCGGCCGGCATGCGCGTGATCGGCGTGGGCCCCCGCGCCGCCGCGCACGGCCCGACGGTGCACGTTGCGGACCTCGCGTCCCTCGCCGTCACGACCGGCCCCGCCGGCTCGATCCGCATCACGGTGCAGCCGGAGCCCGAGGACTCGCCCGCGCGGTAGCGGCGCCGCTCCGCGCGGGAACGCGGCCGCGCCGCACTACTGCCCCACGCGGCCGTCGATGCACTCCCGCAGGAGGTCCGCGTGGCCGTTGTGGCGCGCGTACTCCTCGATCATGTGGACCAGTACCTCGCGGAGCTCTGTCGGCTCACCACCGCCCTCGCCGGTGACGTCCATCCCGGGAGCCTGCGCGACGAGCCGTTCCGCGAAGGCGACCTCGGCCCGCCAGGTCGCCCACGCGTCCGCGACCAGCGCCGGGTCGGCGGCCGCTCCGGTGAACTCGCCGGCCGGTTCCGCGTCCGAGCGGTAGTGGCGGCGTATGTCCTGGCCCGCCATGACCTGCCGGAACCAGTACTGCTCGACGCCCGCGAGGTGGCGTACGAGTCCCAGCAGGGACAGGTCGGAGGGTGCCACCGACCGCCGGGCCATGGCTTCCGCGTCAAGGCCCGCGCACTTGAGCTCCAGCGTGATCCGCTGGTCGCGCAGGTAGCCGGCGAGTACGTCCCGCTCGCCCCGGAACCCTCCGTCGGTGCGAGTGTCCTCGTCTGGCGGGACGAACATGTTGGACCAGCCGAAACGGCGGTCCTGTGCGGGCACGGGAGCCGGGCCGGAGGCGGGGCCGGAGGGGGAGGTCGGGTCGCTCACCCGCCGAGCGTGCCCACCCGCCCCGGCTTCCGCAACGCGGTTTTCCACCGCCGGCACCCGGCGCCCGGCATCCGGCCCCTGGCCCCCTGGCCCGGACCGGGGTGCGTCAGCCCGCGATCGCCTCGTACAGCGAGAACACGGCCAGCGCCGCCATCACGGCTGCCGCGATCTTGGTGATCAGGCACAGTGGCACGTACTTCATCAGCGTGCGCCCGCCCAGGATGCCGATGCCCGCGACCGCCCACAGGGCCAGTACGGCTCCGATGCCGACGGAGACGGGGTCGTCGTAGCGTGCCGCCAGGTTGGCGGTCATGATCTGGGTCAGATCGCCGAACTCCGCGACCAGGATCAGCATGAAGCCGGCCCCCGAGACCTTCCAGAAGGACTGGTCGGCGGGCGGCTTGATCTCCTCGTCGCCGTCGTCCTTCTTCAGGAGCAGCATGGCCGCGCCCAGGAGGAAGAGGACGCCGACGACGGCCTGGACGAGGCGGTGCGGGAGGAGGGTGAGCACGCTGCCCGCGGCGATGGCCAGGGCGACGTGTACGGCGAAGGCGGCGGCGACGCCCGCGAAGACGTAGGAGGCGCGGTAGCGCGTGCCGAGCATCAGGCCGGCGAGGGCCGTCTTGTCGGGGAGTTCGGCAAGGAAGACGACGCCGAAGGCGATCGCCGTGATGCTGAAGCTGAACACGGGGGTGGAACCTCAATCGGTCGGGCAGGGCGCCATCGGTACCGAGAGACCTGGGGTGAGTCAGGGGTCGCTTCGGCTCGGCGGCACCCTGGCTTGCGCGTGCGCGTACGGAACGCGCCCACGCCGGGACAGGACACTGCGGCCGAAGGTCTCGCTGGCGGGCCGCTGTGCGTGGTCCGCCTCCGGGCGCCGGCTGGGTGACCCAGCAGTATGTCGACGTTCCGGCGAAGAGCTACTCCCCTTCTGCTCGGACCAGAGTACGCGACGCGTGGGGCGAGCCGGAATGGGGCTTTGGTCCCGCCGCGCCCCGGCCTGCCCCGGTCTTGCCCGCTGCCGTGTACCGCTTGAGGCACCCCGTCGCAGCGGAATCTCAACTTCCACTTAAACCGGGGCCCTTGAGTGGCTTGATGTGACGTGCCCATGTCGACACGCTGTCACCTGGCGCCCATCCCCCGGCAACCCGATGGCGCCAGCATGGCCACGCCCCGCCGGGGCGACCCGGCCGAACCCCCCGCACCCAGGGAGCCCCCTCATGGCACTCATACCCACCGTCTACGCGCGTCGAATTGGCGTGCTCGCGTCAGCAGCCGCGCTGGCCGCGCTGACCTCCCTCCTCAACGCCCCGACCGCCGCGGCCGCCCCGCCCACGCCCATGAGCGCCTCGGCCGCCCGCGCGTACCTGGCCACGGTCACACCGAGGACGGAAGGATCCACCAGCGGGTACAGCCGCGACCTCTTCCCGCACTGGAGCACCGTCTCGGGCACCTGCAACACCCGCGAGACCGTGCTGAAGCGCGACGGCGTGAACGTCGTCCAGGACTCCGCCTGCGCCGCTGTGAGCGGAAGCTGGTACTCGGCGTATGACGGCGCCACCTGGACGGCCGCCTCCGACCTCGACATCGACCATGTCGTCCCGCTCGCCGAGGCCTGGCGTTCCGGCGCCTCCTCCTGGACCACGTCCAAGCGACAGCAGTTCGCCAACGACCTCACCCGCCCCCAGCTCATCGCGGTCACCGACAACGTCAACCAGGCCAAGGGCGACCTCGACCCCGGCAAGTGGATGCCGCCGCGGACCGCCTACCGCTGTACGTACGCGCGGATGTGGGTCAACGTGAAGCAGTACTGGGGCCTGAGCATGGACTCCGGCGAGAAGACGGCGCTGGTGAACGTCCTGAACGGCTGCTGACGGACCGCTCCGGCCTGCCGGCCGACAGCCTGGCCGCCCGACGACCCGCCCGCTGACCGCCCACCGACCGCCCGCAGCGGGCGCCGCCGTGGATCTCTCCCCCGCCAGGGGGAGGCGGCGCTCCCCCTCCCCGTCGTACCGTGATCGAAGGGGCTATGGAGGAGGGGGAGTTGCATGGCCGGGTTGCGTCTGGGGCCGCTGCTGCGCCACGTCGACTGGGAAACGGGCGGAGCGGCCACCATATGGGTCGAGGCGGACCGCCCGTGCACGGCGGAAGTGCGGTGCACGGGCGGTGCCGGCGGCAGCACGCGTACCTTCCAGATAGCCGGACACCACTACGCGCTGGTGACGGTGACCGGCCTGACCCCTGGTGCCACGACGCCGTATGAGGTGCTGCTCGACGGACGGCAGGTGTGGCCGCCGGCCGACAGCGGCTTCCCGCCGAGCACGATCACCACACCGGCCGTGGCCGCAGCGGGCCGGCCCGCCCCCCGGCTACGCGTCACCTTCGGTTCCTGCCGTCAGGCCGCGCCGCCCGCCGGCAGACACGGGCCGCACGGCGCGGACGCGCTGGACACCCTCGCGGCGCGGCTGGCCGCGGATCCGGAGTCGGAGCGTCCCGACCTGCTGCTCCTGCTGGGCGACCAGGTGTACGCCGACGCCCTGTCGCAGGAGACCCGGCAGTGGCTCGCCGCCCGCCGGGACCTGCGGGAAGCGCCCGGCGCCCAGGTCGCGGACTACGAGGAGTACACCCGGCTCTACTACGAATCGTGGCTCGACCCGGAGATCCGCTGGCTGCTCTCGACCGTGCCGAGCCTGCACATATTCGACGACCACGACGTCATCGACGACTGGAACACGAGCGCGGCGTGGCTCGCGGAGATGCGGGCGACCCCGTGGTGGCGGGAGCGTGTGCTCAGCGGCCTGATGTCGTACTGGGTGTACCAGCACCTGGGCAACCTCTCGCCCGCCGAGCTGGCAGCCGACGCGCTGTACGGGGCGGTCCGCGCGGATCCCGACGGCACCGACGCGCTACGGGCGTTCGCGTCCGCCGCCGACGCCGACCCGGCCACGGTGCGCTGGAGCTACCGGCGCGACTTCGGGCGCACCCGGCTGCTGATGGTGGACACACGCGCCGCGCGCGTACTGGCCGAGGACGGCCGCGCGATGCTCGATCCGGCGGAGCAGCAGTGGCTGCGCGAAAACGCCCTCGCCGGGCACGGGGGCTATGACCACCTGCTGATCGGGTCCTCACTCCCCTGGCTGATGCCGCAGCTGATCCATGACGCGGAGACGTGGAATGCGGCGCTGTGCCGCGGGGAGCGCGGGCCCCGGTGGGCGCGGATCGGTGAGAACCTGCGGCGGCGCAGCGATCTGGAGCACTGGGCGGCGTTCCCGGCGTCGTTCGCCGCGCTGACGGATCTGATCGAGGAGGTGGGTACGGGGCCGCGGGCGCCGGCGACCGTGTGCGTACTGTCCGGGGACGTGCACCATGCGTATGTGGCCGAGCCTCTGATACCGAGCACGGCGCGGGTGTTCCAGCTGACCTGCTCACCTGTTCACAATTCCATCCACACCGTGGTGAAGTGGGGCTTCCGGCTGGGCTGGTCGCGCCTGGGCCGGTGGCTGGGGCGCGGCTTCTCCCTCCACGGGCGGACGGGGCGGCCGCCGCTGAACTGGCGGCGTACGGACGGCCCCTGGTTCGGGAACCAGCTGATGACGCTGGCGCTGTCCGGGCGGACGGCGCGGCTGCGGCTGGAGCAGGCACGCAAGAAGCGGGAGGGGGCCCGCCTGGTGACGGTGCTGGACCGGGACCTCACGGCGGCGGAGTAGGGGGATCCCTCTGGCTCGGCGGCAGGTTGGGGGGCTCGTCGGCCGGGTGAGTGGCGGTGAAGCGGACACAGTGCGGCGCACCGGCCGCCCCATGAGGTGCGCGGTCCGCCCCGGGCTCCCGGGGCGGGAGCGCCGGGCGTACGCTGTATGGCTGTCAGCCGCCCCTGCCGCTCCCCCGCGACGTCGCGGCGCTTCATGCCGCAGCACGTCAACCGGACTGGGGAGTCCCGCTTTGTTTGAGACTTTGGGGTCGCTGACCGCGAGCCCATGGATCTACGCCCTGGTGGCGGTGTCCGTCGTGCTCGACGTCTTCCTTCCGGTGCTGCCGAGCGGGGTTCTGGTGATCACCGCGGCGGCGGCAGCGGCGGCAGCCGCCGGGACGGCCGGCCCCGTGCCGGTCCGGGTGCCCGAGCAGGTGCCGGACATCCTGCTCCTGCTGGTGATCGCGACGACGGCGTCGGTGCTGGGCGACATGGCCGCGTTCCGGCTTGCCCGGAACGGCGGGGCCCGGCTGGACCGGGCCATCGCCCGCTCGCGTCGCCTGACGCGCGCCCAGGAACGCCTGGGTGCGGCCCTCGCGCGCGGTGGCGGCGCCCTGGTGGTGATCGCCCGCTTCGCCCCGGCGGGGCGCTCCGTGGTGTCCCTGGGCGCGGGCAAGACGCAGCGCAAGGCGGCGGAGTTCCTGCCCTGGTCGGTCCTGGCGGGCATGGCGTGGGCCGGGTACAGCGTGGCTCTGGGCTACTTCGGCACCCAGTGGCTGGGTACCCAGTGGCTCGGCACGGCCGTGTCGATCGTCGCGCTCTTCGCCGCGGGCGCCCTCGCGGCGTTCCTGGTGCGCCGGCCGCCCCCGGCCGCGTCCGGTAGCCCGGCGGCGTAAGCCCGCAGCGGGGTCCGGGGCCGGGCTGCGGGGTCCGGGCGGCGGACTGCGGACTGCGGACGGCGGACTGCGGACTGCGGGCCGTGGGCCGTGGGCTCCCCCGGGTGGAGCAGTGGCTCACCCGTTCGCCCGGCCCCGATCGCCGCCTCCGGGACGCGGTCCTAGCGTCCAAGGACGGCGTGCAACCGAATCCGCGTCACATCCGTGGCCTGGCCGCGCCGTTTCGAGGAGTCGAGGAGTTGTCTCCATGCCCGCCACGCCGCTCGCCCAGCCGCCGGCCACCGTGCCCCGCTCGCGGTCCGCCGCTCCGCGCCGTCTGATGACCGCCGCGGCCGCCGCCCTCATCGTCGCCGCCACACCTGCCACGCTCGCCCACGCCGCCCCTTCCGCCACCGTCTCCCCGACCACGGTCGCGCCGGGCGGCCGGGTGGCCCTGAACATCGCGGGATGCGGCACCAAGGTCGCCAGGGTCACGTCGACCGCGTTCAGCGAGGTCCGCCTGGCCCCCGGAAACCTCGCGGCCGACAACCTCTCCGGCAACGCCACCGTCTTCAACGACGCCGTCCCGGGCACGCACCGGGTCCTCTTCGAGTGCGGCGGCCCGGGCGGCCAGCGCGTCACCGTCTCCCTCCAGGTCACGCCCGGCGCTGCGCGCGGCGGTACGGGCGGCAGCGTCGGCTCGATGAGCACGACCCAGATCGCCGTCGGCGGCACCCTCGCCGCGTGCGCCCTGATCGGCGGCGTGTGGGTACTGCGCCGGCGCGCGGCCGCGTAAGCGGGTAGGCGGGGTAGGGCGGTCCCGGGGTCACGCCGGGGCGGCCTGCCCCCTTACGTGCACGCCGTCGAGCAGGGCCGCGGTCGCCTCGGCGACGGCGTCCACCGCCTCGTCGAACACCTCGCGGTTGTGCGCGGCGGGCACCCGGAAGCCGGAGACCTTCCGCACGTACTGCAGCGCGGCGGCCCGGATCTCCTCCTCGGTCGCCTTCTCGGGGATGGCGGGCGGACGCAGGGTCTTAATCGATCGGCACATGTCTCCACTATCCCGCTTACCGGGGCAGCTCGGCCCCGGAAAGCTTCATGATCAGTCCGGCCTGGAGGCGGGCCCGCAGCTCCGGGTCGTCGACCGTCTCCAGCAGCCCGATGGCCTGCCGGGTCGTCTCGGCGGCCCGGCGGTCGTCGCGCAGCGCGGCGCTCTGGTCGGCCATGTGCCGCAGTGCGATGTCGGCCCGTCGGTGGAAGAGCTGCCCGATCAGGGTCGTGACCAGGCCCGTCGCGGCCATGACGACGCCGAGGTAGAGCTCCCCGCCGGTTTCGGCCTTGCGGACGGCGAGCCCGAGCCCGACGAGCAGGATCGCCGCCCCGGCGCCGGCGAACCGCTGGCTCGTCCCGAAGCTGCTGCGCGCCTGCGCGAGCCCGTAGGCGTAGTACTCCACGAGGATGGGGGTGAAGTCGTCCCGGCTGCCGCCGAGTTGCGTGTGTGCGCTCCTGCCGCCCCCGACGTCCTCGAACTTCCGCTGCCCCGGCACGGCGGTCGGCTGCGGGTCGCCTTCGGCCGTGTCGGCGAGCCGGTCGAGCAGCCGAGCCCGCTCCGCGTCCCGCCTCCGCTCGAAGCCCGCCCCCAGGAAACGCTCCGTCATCGCCAGGAGCACCACGGCCCCGACCACCGCCGCGCCCACCGCGCCCCATGCGAGCCAGTCGCCCATCCCCCGACGATCCCACGCCGGGCCGCACCGGCCAAGAGGCCCTGATGCGGCCGCCCCGGCCCGCGCCTAGACTGGCGGCGTCGTGAAGGTCACCGAGAGTAGGGAGACTGTCACCATGGCCAAGCGAGGCAACAAGAAGCGGGCCCGCAAGAAGAAGAAGGCCAACCACGGCAAGCGTCCCAACGCCTGAGCCGTCCGAAAGACCCCCGACCCCCACCGGGTCGGGGGTCTTCGCATGTCACGGACGCCCGCGTCACGAGACCGCGTGTCACGTGATCCCGTGGCATGACGCGCATCCGGGTCCTGGGGCGCAATGGCGGACAAGCAGTCCCCTTCCCCGCCCCCGTGCGAGAAACGATGTGACAGCCATGCTTTCCACCCCCTCCTATCCCCTGCGCGTCCAGGCCACACCGGACCCCCGGCTCACACGATGGATGTGGCTGGTGAAATGGATCTTCGCGATCCCGCACTACGTCGTCCTGTTCTTCCTGCAGGTCGGTTTCCTGCTGGTGAGCGTCGGCGCGTTCTTCTGCATCCTCGTCCGCGGCCGGTATCCGCAGCCGCTCTTCGATTTCAGCGTCGGCGTCATCCGCTGGCACACGCGCGTCCACTACTACTGCTCCATGGTGCTCGCCACCGACAGATACCCGCCGTTCACCCTCAGGGACGTTCCGGAGTACCCGGTCCGCGTGGACGTCGTATATCCGCAACGGCTTTCCCGCTGGCTGGTCCTCGTCAAGTGGCTCCTGGTCGTCCCGCAACTGCTGGTGGTCGGCATGCTGGTCACCAGCGGCTGGAGCGCCTACCGCTACGTGGAGGAGTACAGCCCGTTCTCCGGCCTCATCGGCCTGCTGTCCCTGGTCGCGGTGGTGATCCTGGCGTGCACGGGGCGCTACCCCCAGGGCCTGTTCGACCTCCTCATGGGGCTGGTCCGCTGGACCCTGCGGGTACTCGCCTACGCCTTCCTCCTGACCGACGTGTACCCGCCGTTCCGCCTGGACCTGGGCGGCCCCGAGCCCGCGCCCGCGCCCGCGACCGGCGCCTGACCCGCCCGACGGCGTGCACTACCTTGTGCTGCACACCATCCGACCGGCGAAACCGAGTGAGGTCGCTGCTCCGTGACCATGACGGGCCTTACGAAGACGCTCGTCGGCGCGGCGTGCGCACTGCCCCTCGCCCTGCTCGGCACCGTGGTCTACGTGCTCGCGTCGGAGCTCATCGGCGTCGAGGGGACGTGCGAAGAGCCCGAGGGCGTGCACCGCCTGGCGCAGGTCTCGGCCGTCCCCACCCCGCCCGCACCGCCCGGGGCGACCGTCGTACCGGGCGGGAGCGGCGCCGAGTGCCTGGACGACAGCGGCACCGAGGTCTGGCTGACCGCCTGGACGTCCTACGCGTACGACGGCACCCCCGAGCAGGTTGTCGACCACTACGGGACCGCGGCCCGCACCGCCGGCTGGCAACCCCCCGAGAGCCGCCCGAAGACCATCCCCGGCCTGCTGCTGGATGACGTCTGTTTCCGCAAGGAGGTGGACGGCCACCCGACGCTGCTGAGCGTCACCCAGTCCGGCCGGCACGAGTACGCGGTCACGGTGAACGCAGTCCTGGACGGCTCCCACCCGACCTGCTGAAACCCCCGACCACGGCACGCCGCAAGAGCACTCGAAAGCCCCCAACCAAGATCGGCTGGGGGGCCCTCCGCCGTGTGGGCGCAGACGGTCGAACCGCAGAGCCTTTCAAGTGGTCGCCCTGTTACGGCCGTTCTAGGCTCGGTATGGGCGCGCGAAGGAGACCGAGATGGTAGATCCGGACTGGCAGCACACGGAGGAGCCGCTGCCCGCACCTCCGCCGCCTCCGCCTTCACCGTGGCGCGCTCCCCCTTCAGCCCCGAGCCCTGAGCCGGCCCCGTCGCACTTGCCAGGCGCCAAGTGGCAACGTCGGGTGGAGGGCGGGGGTGACCTTGTCGAACTGGGATACGAAGCGGCGAAGGCGAGGCTGGCGAGCCAGACAAGCGCATTCGAGAGCCTCAGAACACGCGCATCGGGCATCCTCGGCGTGGCCACTCTTGTGACTTCATTCTCCGCCGGACTGGGGCTGATCAACGTAGACCCGTACAAGGGAAGGCTGCTTCCCGCTTGGGCCCCTTGGACCCTGATGGGACTACTCCTTTCTGTGGGATGGTGCGCCTTCATGATCCTGCTGCCCACGCGTCAGTGGATGCATGGGCCATCAGCTCGGATCATCATGGAGAAGTGGGCTGACGGGGTGGCTCGCACGGATGCGTTGGTACTCCTGACAGGGGCGATGGTCGATGCCCAGACCCAGAACAGCAAGGAGCTGGGTAGGCGTGCCCGGGCGTACCGGGCGGCTGTCCTCATTCTGTTGGCCCAGGTACTGACGCTCGTAGCCGCGATCTTCCAGTCCTAGGCGGCACAGAAGCCACCGATGCGGCCCGGCACTTGATACCGAACCCGCCCCCCTCGACACTCCGTCCGGCAATGCTCTGAACGCCCCTACAGAGGCACAGGCCACGTCGCTTTGTCCCGGTGCGATACTAAGGACCCGATCGCGCACGAGGCCGGGAGGCACTGGGATCAGCTACTGAGGAGTCGTCCCCGGTCGTGACCGACTGTCCCCGTTGCCGTCAGATGTGGATGCAAAAGGCCCCCCGCCATGATCGGCGGGGGGCCTTTTGACCGGTGGGCGCGGACGGTTTCGAACCGCCGACATCTGCTTTGTAAGAGCAGCGCTCTACCCCTGAGCTACGCACCCGTGGATGAGTGGACAGCCTACATGCCGGGCAGGCCCCCCACGCAAACCGGTTCCCGTGGGAGAGAATGGACCGGGGCATGGCGGACACGTACGGGAGAGGGACTGTGACGACGGCATCCCGGCGGTGGTTCGGTGGGCGGGACGAGAGTCGGCGGGCGGATGCGCAGGCGGCCAAGGATGCCGCCGCGGCGGCGTTCTACG